>NZ_VTZU01000044.1 GCF_008370685.1 Aquimarina sp. RZ0 | reverse complement strand
TAAAATATGAGAAAATATATCTCAATCCGCCTAATGGTGGATTAGATTTATATCAAAAAGTAAAAGAATATATTGAGTTTTACAACACCAAAAGAAGACATACTGAAATTGGAAAAGTACCCCCAAAATCAAATATTTTACCAAAAACAAATGGCTTCTTAGAAATTAAAAATATCTTTAAGCTGTCCTAAGCATTGGGAGTATCATAGAACTATGGTTTATAAAATTATCCATAGAGCTAGATACTACCATTTCTATCCTCATTATATAATATAATAGCCTATTATCTTGTTCCTTTTTTATTGGTTCTTCACTAGAGAATGAAATTGTAGTGCCTTATACTTGAATTGTTTATAACATTCTAAAGAATATAAAAAGCAAATGAAAATGCTTTGTAGAAGTATCGTATAAAAAAACCTCATTCGTATCAAGAATGAGGTTTTTACTATAATCAGAAGAAATACATCTAATTATTCAATGCTTCGGCACCACCAACGATCTCTAGAATTTCATTAGTAATAGAAGCTTGTCTTGCTTTATTGTATTGTAACTTAAGACTGTCTCTCAATTCTGTAGCATTGTCGGTTGCCTTATGCATGGCTGTCATACGGGCTCCGTGCTCAGAAGCAAAAGAATCTCGTATTGCTTTATATAATTGTGTTTTAAGCGACTTTGGTATTAACTCTTCTACAATCTCTTCCTTGGACGGCTCAAAAATGTAGTCTAAATTTACTTGAGTATCACCCTCTACAGGTTTAATCGGTAGAAATTGTTCTGTGGTCACTATTTGCGTCGCTGCATTTTTGAACTTGTTGTACACAACTACAATCTTATCATAAGATCCTTTGGTAAAATGTAGCATCAATTCTTCAGCTATATCAGCAACATTTGTAAAGGTCAGCTCATCAAACACCTCGCTTTTATTAGCAATAACCGTATGTGTTTTGGATACAATATCATTTACTTTTTTGCCAATGGTAACAAATTCAACTTGCTTGCCTGAATATACGTGTTCATATAACTCTTTAGAAGCCTTCACTATATTAGAATTAAAAGCACCTGCCAGACCACGATTAGATGCGATTGCCACTACTAATACCTTCTGAACCTCTCGCTGTTCTGAATAGACACTAGCACTATCTCCTTCTAGAGAAGCACTTAGACTCTGTAATAATTCAGTAAGCTTATCTGCATACGGGCGCATCGCTGTAATCGCTTGTTGTGCCTTATTCAACTTAGCAGCAGATACCATCTTCATGGCACTGGTAATTTGCATCGTTGAAGATACAGAGGTAATTCTACTACGTAATTCTTTTAAGTTTGCCATTTTTTATAATTATGAATCCTGAATTCAGAATTATGAATTTTTAATTATACTAACTAAAAGCCTTATCAATTCATCACATCTTTCTTTCAATTGATTAGGAATTTCCATTGTGGTTTCCTCAATAATATCTAGCCAGAAAGATGTTTCATCAGCTTCTTTTAAGGCAATTCCTAATTTATTCCTGAAATCTTTGGTGCTCACTCCTCTTTGTGACTCTTTACATTTGCGCCAATACTAGTACCACTCTTTAAGTTGGCTAGCAATTTCATATTCATGCCTCTTTTTCAACTCCTTACAAAAACTTACAATATCACAACCAAAATAAAAACTTTTATCTACAATTGCATTATTCTTTACCTTGTAAGCCATAGACTAATTCGGAATTCGGAATTATTTATATTTTGCTGAAATCTCTTTACAAGCTGAAAGCAACGTATCTGTTACTTCATCCGTTAATTTTCCAGCCTTTAGCGTATCTAACACATCTCTATGCTTTGCATTCAGATACTGTATATAGTCACTTTCGAACTCTTTTATTTTATTTACAGGAACATCTTTTAACAAGTTTTTAGACCCGGCGTATATGATTGCAATCTGATCTTCTACTGTATACGGGTCATTTTGTGCCTGCTTTAAGATTTCAACATTACGTTTTCCTTTTTCGATTACATTTAAGGTAGCTGCATCAAGATCAGAACCAAACTTAGCAAAAGCTTCCAGTTCTCGGAACTGTGCTTGATCCAGTTTTAGTGTACCTGCTACTTTTTTCATGGATTTAATCTGTGCTGATCCACCCACACGCGATACAGAAATACCTACATTAATTGCCGGACGAACCCCAGAGTTAAACAAATCAGAGGTTAAGAATATTTGTCCATCCGTAATCGATATTACGTTTGTAGGGATATATGCAGATACATCACCTGCCTGTGTTTCGATAATTGGTAAAGCGGTCAAAGAACCTCCTCCTTTTACTTTAGATTTTAAAGAGTCAGGAAGATCATTCATATCTTTTGCGATATTATCATCTGCTATTACCTTTGCGGCACGTTCTAATAATCTAGAATGCAAATAGAATACATCTCCAGGATATGCTTCACGACCTGGTGGGCGACGTAATAACAAAGATACTTCACGATACGCTACCGCTTGCTTCGATAAATCATCATAAATAATTAATGCCGGACGACCTGTATCACGAAAATACTCTCCGATGGCTGCACCTGCAAATGGAGCATATACCTGCATAGGAGCAGGATCTGAAGCATTGGCAGCTACAATCGTAGTATACGCCATCGCTCCTTTATCTTCTAATACTTTGGCAATACCTGCTACTGTAGATGCTTTCTGACCGATCGCAACATAAATACAGTATACTGGTTTACCTGCATCATAAAATTCTTTTTGGTTAAGTATCGTATCAATACATACTGTAGTTTTACCTGTTTGACGGTCACCGATCACTAATTCACGTTGTCCTCTACCTACTGGTACCATAGCATCGATAGACTTAATACCTGTCTGTAATGGTTCTGTTACCGGCTGACGGAAAACTACACCAGGCGCTTTACGCTCTAATGGCATTTCGAAAGTTTCACCTTCGATTGCACCTTTACCATCGATTGGCGTACCTAAGGTATCCACTACTCGACCTACGATTCCTTCTCCTACATTAATCGATGCAATTCTTTGTGTACGTTTTACCGTTACACCTTCTTTTACCTCTGTTGAAGAACCTAAAAGTACTACCCCAACATTATCTTCTTCAAGGTTAAGTACAATACCTTCTAGTCCAGACTCGAATTCTACTAATTCTCCGTACTGAGCATTAGATAAACCGTATACACGAGCGATACCATCACCTATTTGTAATACTGTTCCTACCTCTTCTAATGAAGCTGATGCCTCAAATCCTGATAATTGTTGTTTTAATATTGCTGAAACTTCAGCAGGATTCACTTCTGCCATTTTATAATAGTTTGCAAGAACGAGTTAGATACTAATTCTCTTATTATTAAATTATATACTATAAAAGTAATTTATTAATTACTCAATTCCCTTTTTAATCTTGTAAGTTTATTTAATATACTTGCATTATACTGCAAATCTCCTACTCTAAGAATAAATCCTCCAATGATACTCTCATCTATGATATTTTCTATGGTAGCTTCATTTCCCGTTAGTTCTTTTACCTTTGCCAGTACTTTCTCACTTAAGGTTTTACTTAAAGGAACAGCTGTTGTAACTTTTGCAAGTTGAGTATTATTTAACTGATCAAATAAAACAATATATTGCCTGGCAACATCACCTAATAAATTCACTCTTTTATTTTGGATCAATATATCAAAAAGCTTTTGTGTTAAATCACCAGTGTCTTTAAAGATTTCTTTTAAAGAAGCTAGTTTTACCTCGCTTTTAATCAACGGACTATTCAACACCATTCTGAGCTCAGCACTACTGTCTACAGTAGCGATAATACTTTGCATATCCTTTTGGACATCATCAGTGGCTTTTTTATCCTGAGCTAAACTCAAAACTGCCTTGGCATAGCGTATTGCTGCTCTACTCATTACGTGACTAATTTATTAAAGTAACATCTCCCAACATAGACGCTACTAATTCTAGTTGCTTGTCTTTATCAGCTAATTCTCTTCTCACAACTTTTTCTGCAATCTCTACAGAAAGTCCAGCTACTTGACTCTTGAGTTCTGCAATAGCTGCTTTCTTTTCGCTTTCAATAGTCGCTTGTGCTTGTGCTACGATTTTATCAGCTTCTGTCTGTGCTTCTACCTTAGCATCAGAGATCATCGTTTCTTTCAGCTGTCTTGCTTCTTTTAGCATTCCGTCACGCTCTGCACGTGCTTCATTTAAGATTCGCTCATTATCTGCCTGAAGGTTTTGCATTTCTTTTCTAGCCTCTTCTGCAGATTTTAATGCATCCTTAATCCCCGCTTCTCTATCATTTACTGATTTTAAAATAGGTCCCCAGGCAAACTTTTTAAGTAAGAAAATTAATCCAACAAATATTAAAATCTGCCAAAAAAACAATCCAAACGAAAACTGATCTAATAACTTATCCATATGTTATTTTTTAATATTCTATCTAACTTTTAATTTTTAAACAAAGGTTATAACCAACCGTTATAACCTTTGCCTTAAGCATTACGCTGCAAAAAGAGCAGCAAATCCTATACCTTCAATAAGAGCGGCAGCAATAAGCATCGCTGTCTGGATTTTACCAGAAGCTTCTGGCTGACGAGCGATAGCATCCATCGCTGATCCACCAATTTTACCGATACCTAATCCTGCACCGATTACTATTAAACCTGCTCCTACAATGTCTGGAATTGTCATAACTATATAATTAAAAATTAAACGTTCAAAATTTTAATGATGCGCCTCTTCATTTGCCATACCAAAATATAGTGCTGCCAGCATCGTAAATATATATGCTTGTAATGCCGCCACTAATAACTCTAATATCGATAATGCGAATGCTAATCCAAATGATAGTGGACTACCAATCCAACTCTTAAACAAGAACATCATACCTACAATACTCATAATGACTACGTGACCTGCAGTCATATTAGCATATAGTCGTATCATTAATGAAAAAGGTTTTATAAAAACCCCAAGCAATTCTATTGGCGCAAGCACTACTTTCATAAAAGTAGGTACACCTGGCATCCAGAAAATATGTCCCCAATAGTTTTTATTGGCCGTTAAGTTTGTAATCAAAAATGTCAACAATGCTAATCCAAATGTTACAGCAATGTTTCCTGTCACATTAACAGCAAGAGGAGTCATCCCCAACAAATTTAAAAACCAGATAAAGAAAAATATGGTTAAAAGAAAGCTCATATATTTTCTATACTTTTTTTCTCCAATATTCGGAATCGCAATTTCGTCTCTTACAAAAAGTACCAATGGCTCTAAAAAACGACCAATTCCTGACGGAATTCCATTATTCTTTTTATAGGACTTAGCAAGACTTCTAAACATAAAAAACATGAGTATACTTATTAAAAGCATACTAACTACATTTTTTGTAATCGAAAAATCCAGAGGTTTTGCATTGGTAGGGTGATGATGGGCATCATAATCAATTGTCCCTGCTGCATCTGTTTTATATATTTTACTATGGTATAATTTATAATAATTACCACCAACTTCTGCTACTGTTTGCCCATGATGAAATTTTGAAGAAGAAAAAACCTTCAATCCACCATCCCAAAGAATCACTGGCAATGGAAATCCATAATATTTATGCTCCTTCTCATCAGAAAATAATGTAAAATCGTGTGAATCCAGAAGGTGATGAGCTATAAACTCCTTAATTTCAGTTTTTAACCCGCCTTTTCCTTCTTTTTCTACGTTCTCAGTATCTTTTGCAACTAGATTCAAAGAAGTGAGAACCAAGGCCAAAGTCATAAAAATTCTAACTACACTAATTTTTTGCATTCTAGGTCAGATTTCGGTTCCTAAATTTCGGTGCAAATGTACATAATAAAGTTAGATTCTTAAACAATTTTTAACAAATAAGTTTAATCCAAAAAATGAAAAAACAATATATTGAAAATCAACTATTTAAGATTATTGAGTATTTTGGAAACATAATAGACTTCTAGCGATAAACTAATCATATACGGAATAAAAAAATCCAGAAAAACACTTTTGTCTATTTCGAGATCTGTAAGTTTTAGTATTGCCAAAAAAACTCCGATCTTCAAAAAACTACCTGCCAAAAAAACAAAGCCTAGTTGATCTTTTAGTCTTTTTTTTAGTGTGACAATTGTGCTAACAAGAAGTATTGTATACACGCTATTAAAAGTATAAGAAAGAGTAAGAATACTTATATTACCGGGAAGAGAGAATAATTCTAGTATCCAGGTATGTATAAAATAACTACTAACTAATACAATGATAAAAAGTGCTAAAAAGCGAAATAAGTTTTGGGGCATTATTAGGAATTAAATTTTAATCAGAAAGATATATTATTTTTCAGAATTGTTAATTCTATCTAATTGTTTAATAACCAAGTATAATGAAGATGCAACTCCAAAAAGGACAAAACCCATTGTACACCAATTTTTCTCTAATTGGTAATAGGCGTCCAATTTTTTTCCGATAAATGCACACACGAAAATGATCGCACCCATCTCAAAAGCAATACCGGTAAGAGCTAGGTATTTTCTAAGCTGATTTCCCTTGTCCTTGCTGTCCTTGTTTTTGTCCATCTTGCTTCGTTCCCAAAGATTTAACTCCACCTTTCATTACGCAAGATGCATTGAACGTTGCTCCAGGCTCTACAGCTAATTTGCCAACAGATACTTCTCCCTCAATATGTGCAGTAGGTTTTAATGACAACGTTCCGGAAATCAATAAGTTTCCTGAGAATTTTCCTTCAAAATCTGCATCAGAGCACTCTAAAGTTCCTTTGATAAAACCTGATTTTCCTACGACTACTTTTCCTGTCGTCTTAAATGTACCTTCGATAGTACCTTCTACTCTAAACCCTCCTTCGGAAATCACATCTCCTACAATCTTCGTTCCTTCGGAAATTTTGTTCTGGTTTCTGGAAAAATCAGTCAATGCCTGTTCTTTTCCTTTTTTATTGTCTGAAAACATAGTTAGTACGGGGGATTAAAAATTATTATTCTGACTCTGGCTCAGGTTCTGACTCCAGTTGTACATACGTATCCATATTTTTATGAATCTGCATAATTCTATAATTAGGCGACGATACTATTAAGTATTCATTATCTACCTTATCATAATACTTCTTTTTTCTATTCCACTTTGTTAAATCTACACCTCTTGTATCTTCTACTTTTCCTATAAGTAATAACTCTGCCAGTCCTTCTGCTCCTAATTTATTCCTTCTGGTGTGAACAACCACAAATTGCTGATCTTTTGTATAGACATCCAATGAAACTTTCATCTTGTCATATCTAAGATCTATTAAGATCGCTTCGAGACGTTCTTTTAATTCCTGCGCCTGATTATCACCAAATATAGAAAAAGGATATATTAATTTATGATTTTTCTGATCTTCCAGACCCATTAAAAAATTACTATCTTGTATCTGCGGTATAGTTGTTTGATAAATTAACTGCGCTTTTTTTCCTTCAGGGCTTTGTGGATAATTAAGTGATACATAGTTTAATGCTTCCTGATATTTTTCGAATCCATAATAGCGACCAATGGACTGTGCTTTAAGCAGTTCAAATTTTGGAACAAAATCTTCTCCAGTAAACTTGGTTATCAATTCATCACTCTCTTTTATCACAGCGGCATATTTCTGATTTTTAAAGTCTTTGTATAATCTATTATACATAGATTCAGGGCTGTTTTCGTCGTCTTTTAGGGCTTCATTCGGGTTTAGCAAGATTTTAGCATAACGAGAATCTCCATGTGTATTGATAATATCGCTTTTGATCTCATTTGCATTACGCTCTTCTCCAAGCAGATCATATATTTTATATAAGTTATACTTGGATGGCACAATCAGACGTTCTTCCGGATCATTCTTTAATAAACCTTCAAATTTATCAATTGACAGTCTGTATTCCTGAAATTTTTCTTTATAGATAACTCCCAGCTGATAGTATGCAAAATTACGATCTGTTTTCAAACTATCTAAAACACCTTGATCTGAGGGCAATTGTACAATATATGTCTGCGGATCAAAAGTGGGATCTTTATCAATAGAATATTCTTCCTTTACTTCCTCACTTTCTTCTGAGATGACACTAGGATTGCTAACACTTGATATCTTCCAATTATCTTTTAATTCTCTATTCCCGTACGTTCTTTTGAAGGATGTCTTACCAAAGGCTACTGTGGTCGGATTATAAAAATAGAATGTTCCTCCTTCTGCACTTGGACCTCCTCTACTACCGGATAATCCTGTGCCTGGTTGATTAAACCTCTGTTCTGTAGGTAATCCTTCTTTTATTCTTGCAATTTCTGCTGCTTCCTGCGCTTCTACAGCGATTGCTTTAAGCTTTTCGGTATACTCTGAGTAATATGCCAACCTTTCTTCTGGGGACATGGCAACTGCAATAAGTATACTATCATTCGTTTTTGCTATACCTTCATATAAAATTACATCATCCAGATTGTCACGTTTTTTCTTGAGTACTCTATGCCTTTTAGAATCTACTATCATTCGCTCCAGTGTACTATCATAGTAGGCTCCAGCCACTGCATATTCTTTATAATCAAATTTTATATCTCCTAAGGTTTTATAATTAAGAGATTCTAAATATTTATCCTCAGAATTGGTACGTAAAGATTTATTGTAGTAATCTACGGCAAGATCAATGGAATCCAGTGTTTTAAAATAAACTGCTTTTTGATTATAGATTTTATCCAAAAAAGGTCTGTTCTCGCGGTTTTCTTCGAGATCCGTCAATAATTCCAGAAATTCTTCCTTGTCACCGGTTTGGTAATTAAAATTTCTGGCTTTTGCCATATAGGCATTTAGCATATATCTTCTTGGGGTTTTTCTATTCAGGTCAATAACCTCATCAAAAGCATAATTAGCACTATCCTTATGTCCTAACTCATTAAATAATTGTCCTTTTATATATAAATACCTTCCTTTTTCTTCATTATTTTTAGAATGTACAGCTGCCTTATTGATAAAGACAATTGCATTTTCTTTTTGCTTCAGATTAATATAGGCTTGTGCAATCATCGCTACAGCATCAGAATAATCCTGAGGCGTCATATATTCTTCTTCGATCATCTTTGTAAGATCTTCGATCGCTTTTTCATTGTTGTCCAGACGAAGATTGGTTTTGGCTCTCCAAACCTTAGCGTGATTTATGGTATTACTGGTTGGATATTTGTATAGAATATAATTAAATGCTTCCAGTGCTGGTATAAAACGTTGCTCGTTATATCTGGCTTTCCCCAGTAGCAAAAAAGATTCATCGATTTTAGGATTTCGCTCTCTATCTTCAATTAGCATGCTATGCTTCTGGATTGATTTTGCTGCTTTTTCTTCTGCTTTATCAAAGTTTTGATTCAGTACTTCGTTTGGCAATCGTACATCTTCACTGACAATCAATCTTTCTACGGGCAATAACTCCCAGAAATTATCTTTATATGTCTGTACTATATCTTCTTTTCCTTTTTCAAAAGCTACTTTACCATTATAAAGTGTATTATTCTTGGTAGTTACATCGTGCCAGGTTCTATTAACCCATTTATCTTTTTTACGCGAACAACTAAACACAATAAGCGTTAAAAGAAGTAAGGCGATAATTTGCGAAATTTTTTTGTTCAAAATTAGTATAATTTATACGCTGATAACTTAAAAACTTGTGTTTTAGTGTATCATAATGGCACAAAAGCGATGTGTGAAATGTAAAAATACGTTTCTTTCTGCAAAAAACAGGTTGTTAACAAATTTTTCTTCTTCGGGAATAGATTTTTAATGTGTTTTGTAGAGTTATTAACAATTAATAATAAAATGATTTTCTTTTGTATGAATATCATTTTAATTTAAAAAAATCATACCATTTATATATTCTTAAAAAAAGAATTCTATAACAGGAAGCTGGAATACTACGTTATTCTAATTAGTATCTTACGTTTTATTTATTAAAATGTGCTTCTAATTCCTTAAGCGTCTCTTCTGAAGTTTCCAAATCCTTCACTACTTCTCCTTTATCCAAAACTACTATTCTACTGCAAACTTCTGTAACGTGCATGAGGTCATGACTAGAAACTAATACGGTTATAGCAGGATCTGCCGCCAGATCTTTTATAATCTTCTTTAAACGAATCTGAGTAGTTGGATCCAGATTCGCAAAGGGTTCGTCAAGAATTATCACTTCGGGATTTCCTATTAATGTCGCTACAATACCTACTTTTTTCTGATTTCCTTTAGAAAGGTCACGTAAATATTTCTTCTGACCTAAAATCTCACCGTGAAAAAAATCTTCAAACTCAGAAAGTAAGGCATCCACATCTGCTTTGTTCTGACCACGAAGTTCTCCTATAAAATAGAAATACTCTTCTGCCGTAAGATATCCAATCAAAAATGTCTCATCAATAAAAGCAGCAGTAATTGATTTCCATTCTTCACTTTGATCAACTCTGATACCGTTATTCTCGATGTGCCCTGTAGTTGGTTTGATCAGATCTAATAATGCGCTAAATAATGTAGTTTTTCCGGCTCCATTATTACCTACCAACCCAAAACTATCTCCTTTTGGTATTTCTAAGTGTTCTATAGTAAGCACCGTATTACCTGCATATGTTTTTGTAATGTCTTGTACTGCTATCATTTTTCCTATTTTTTTTGTTTGTAAGCCCAGATTGTCTTGTATTTCTCTGTTCTATAAATTTTTTCGATTTTGTCAAAGACCATGTTCCTAAATGCAAAACCTGCTATTCCTGCCAATGCCACCAATAAAAAACCGGCATATGGGCTATATGCATAATGTCCTATGGCGTATAAAACCATAGGCAATACCATTTTTGGTAATGACAACATCAAGGTTTTTACATTGAATGCCTGTTTATCTCCAAACGCTTTTTTGTTGCTTGTAAGATCAATAGGTGTTTTTACATATGCCCCCGCCCATAATACGATATGAGAATTGACTCCCATATTAAAAATGGCACCTGTGATAACAGCCAGATACGATTCCCACCCAAAATACAAATATCCAGAGGCCAAAATAGTAGAGAGCAATGTAGCAATGACCATCAACCACCATTTTGAAGATAAATATTCTCTATAGCGTATATTCTGGGTCATCATTAATGGATAGTAAGAACTATCCCAACTTGGTACAAATTGACCGAAACTTAACAGGAATCCTCCTGAAACAAAGATTCCGGCAAAAATCTTCCAGACAGGACCATCATATGCTTCTATGGATCCTGTAAAAAATAACAATCCATAAAATAGAAACAAAATGCTCAGGATTATAGTAGATCTGGCTCTTTTATTTCGTTTTATTAATTTGATATCGTTTTTAAGAAATATTGCTGTTTTCCCAAATCTATCTAACCATTGCAGGTTTTCAGTTTTTATGTTTTTAGATTTTGTCGCCAATCCGGCATCCAGATATAAATCTTTGATAAAGGATCTAAATGAAATTACATATGCAACAATTGCTGTAGCTATTGGTATTAAAAACAACCATTTGATTTCATACAATCCTTGAAAAAAAGGAGCCGTATATTGGGTAATATCAAAATAACCGAAATAATGTAATCCACCTAAGATTGCTACTGTTCCTGCAACAAAATATATCAGGTTATCTTTATTATTCAATAGTATATTAAGAAAATTATTACTGTAGACCAATCCGATTAAACCGATATTCCACAGTAAAACATTAAAAACCGGCGCATCTCCTTCTGCTATTAAAAGGATTGAAAATGGAACAAAAAAGAATGCGTGAATACTATTAAAGAATGAAAACACTGTCTTACCCAATGCAAAAGAAACAATCTTACTTTTTTTGAAAGGCAAAATCAACAGTGGTTTAATATTAATCACTGGCATTTTTTGAAGTGCATATTTAAAAATCAAATCAAAAACAAACCAATAGATTAGAAATCTATTTATCACCTCTAATGGATTTAATGACAACTCTTTATCAATATAGGTATAGACACCAAAACTGCCAACAACCATCATAACGATTAGATAGATTGCCCAGAATCCCATAAAAATTTTCATCCAAAGCCCAGAAGATAAGGAAGCAGACCTCCAAAAAGATTTCCACTGTAGTGTAATAAAATGTTTAAACATAGTTGTTCGTGTTTTTAATGAAGTTATCACCTCATAGAATTTGCTTTTTTGTTTTATTTCAAAATAGAAAAACTATAGGTCATGCTTTAATTTTCTCTTACCTCGGATAAAAAATTATTGTCTTGTATTTAGGCATTATTAACAACTTCATATATATTTAGTAATCAAAAATGTTTTTTTGTTACAGAAATGCCAATAAAATCTTAAAACAAAATGTTTTTGTACCAATTCTTAGGTGGGATCACCATAAACTGAATCGAATTATTTTTTAATTCAGACGAGAAACAAAAATCATATCTAGCAGCACTATCGATGTTTTTTATTTCGAATTGTGAAACAAAAGGAAACGATGTTAGTAACAAATTTCATTTGAGAATTAAATTATATAAAAAAACGAAACTAATTTCGGGTATCGAAATTAGTTCCGCTCTATAGTACCGAGGCATTGTATGCTTAAAAAATGTATTTATAAAATATACAACAGACCTATTCTAATCTTACATAAGAGTATGTTTAAAAACCTTACTTCCGGAAAACAAATATTTTAAGAACCGTGAGCTTACTTCAAATAATTAAAATATCTCGATATTCTCATCATTTGAAGCATCCTCAGAACCTCAAACTATTGATTTTCAATTTGTATTCTTTTTAAACATACTCTAAGATTATTTTTTGATAAGTACACTTGATTGGATGTAATCATCATCTTTCATTTTTATGAGATAAGCTCCTTTTGACAAACCTGTTAAAGAAATGACAGCACCAGTTTTTAGTACTCCAGTATGAATCATTACTCCTTGCAAGTCAAAAATGGTATATGATAGTGTTTTTTTGATATCAGTAATCGAAATAGAGGATGTAGCGGGATTAGGGAACACCTTGAATTTATCTCCTTCATCAAAATTTTGGCTAAGAATCGAAGCGTCTCGACTGTCTATTTTTCTAAATTGAAATTTATCCATATTCCATTGCCATCGATTACTGCCATTTGCGGTTACCCTAATGGTATATATTCCAGCGTCTACAGTAATAGTATTCTGACTAATCAATGGATAATACTGATCCCATTCTCTGTTATTACGTACAACATCATTTGCGACTACTTGTCCGTCAATTTGCATTTGTACATTCGCACGATTCATTGGTGTACTTATAAAATAAGTTAGTTCATAATCACCACTTTCCGGAAAAGTAACATCAAACTCCATCCAATCCTGAGAATTTACAAAATTTACTCCGATATCTGTTGCATTCACACCAAAATACCCACCAGGCGTATAATTATTATTGGTACCTGTATCAGAGAAATTCTCAACTTCAATTACCAAATCATCTGTATCTGTTGGCGGATTAGGGTCTGGATCCGGGTTTGGATTTGCAGGAGGGTTTACTAAATCAAAACGTCTCAAGAACATCCAACCACCTCCTACCTGATCCCATCTCAGAACATGGCATAATCCCCATGAAACTCCAAATCTTGGAGACGTTCCGTCAGTATCCGAGCGAAAAATTCCTAAAGCATCAGGAACATTAGAAGCTTTTCCCATCATTTCAAAATTAACACCATCTTCAGCATACTGAATACTCCCTCGCTCCGGACCATCCAGATGTTGGATAATAGCAATTCCTTCTTTATAATTCCAAACACTTACTTCATGTCCTGTTGTCGTTATCGGATTATATTCTGATTTTACATAGGGTCCCGTTGGTTGATCCGCAATAGCAACTCCCCATCTTATTTCTCGTTGCCCACAATATCTATCTTCTCCCATACGCTCGCCTTTGTAGTATAAATAAAATTTATTTTTATAAAATCGAATGCAAGGATCATGCACTTTATGACTATCAAAATCTCCTTTTTCTATAACATCAAAACGGCTTGTAGAATTAGGACTCCATATCCCATTATCGGTCGGTCTCAGAATAGGTTTTTCTAATTTGGTCCACGGACCATCCGGACTATCAGCTACCGACATGGCTACCGTATTCTTTACACGTTCTATATAAGGATGTTTTACGGCTTGATACACCAGATAAAATTTATTTTCATGCTCAAAAATTTCTGGTGTAAATACTGATCTGTCATCATAAGAACCAGAAGCGCCTCTTAAAACCGCTGGTCCTCTTTCTGTCCATTGATATCCATCAGGAGATGTTGCATAATACAGATCCGCATGATCCCAGGGGAAAACATTATCATTTACATTGTTTGTATTAAAATATGTTGAGCGTTCAGAAATTTTATATGTATACCACACATAATACAATCCGTTATACTGGATCACAGCGCTAGGGTCTCTTCTGGTATATCTGGAATTAGCGGCAAAATCGCCTGTTAAGTTAGTTTCTGTAAATTCTACATTCCAAGTAGGATCATTAGGAATCCTGGGATTGCTATACGTATTACAGGATGTAAGGTAATCATTCCACCTGGTGGTTGCTGAACTGGTTTTTTTCTTTCTCAGTTTTACAGAAAGATTTACTGTTGGCAGTACATCCTGAATATCTTTAAAGATGTATCCTTCTTTTTGAAACTGTACTGTTTTTTGTTGATTTGCTCCTACAAAAAAAGAAAAAGACCCATCATTAGAGGTGATTTGTTCTTGGTTATTTTCTACAAGACGTATCCTAACATTGTTAAGTGGTGTTCCTGTTTCATCATCGGTCACTAGTCCACTGAATGCCTGAGACATTACTGCAAGCGGAATTAGCAATAAAACGGTTAAAAAATAAAATGGTTTCATGAATTTGTTTGTGTTAGTTGAATAAATTAGTATAGATACAAAGTAGTATTGCGGCAGTACTAGTTTTGAACTACCTACTCTGATCTATTAGTTAGCTTAATGTTATTAAAATATTGAAAGAAAACCTATTATTTTATATTAAACTATGTTAAGACCATATAAATTGATAGGTACCTGTTGATATTATATTAGTCTACTTTTACCAAAACTTAACTTATATTTAAAACTCTATAGTGTCTTATAGGCATTCTTGTGATGAGCATACTTCTATATTTTTTTTATAAGCACGCAATTTTAGCACAAAACTATTCCAGGATATTTTGCATTTACTATTTTTGCAAAAAATAAATTCAATCTCGAAATATTTTAGAGATTAAACCGACCTAATCAGAAAGCTGCTATTAAGTTATCTAGTTTAGCGTTTATTATATTACTATGTCAGATTTTCATACCCTTAGCATAAAAAACATTGTTAGAGAAACCTCAAAGGCTGTTTCTATAGAATTTGAAATTCCCTCAGTATTAAAAAACACGTATTCCTTTGTCGCTGGACAGTATGTTACTATTAAAACTGAAATTGAAGGAAAAGAGATAAGACGAGCTTACTCAATTTGTAGTGCTCCCAAAAGTGGATCACTTGTAGTTACTGTAAAAGAAATTGAAGGTGGAATTTTTTCTGCGTATGCTAATAACACCTTAAAAACAGGTGATTCTCTTGAAGTTCATACGCCTGAAGGAAACTTTTTATTATCATCAGACCCTAAACACAAAAATACGTATGGTGCTTTTGCCGCAGGAAGCGGAATTACTCCTGTGATGAGTATGATTAAGTCGGTACTGGAAGAAGAACCTCATAGTAGTTTTGTAGTAACCTATGGAAACAAAAATCCCAATGAGACTATATTTCTAAAAGAACTCTTATCATTACAATCTACATATCCGGATCGTTTGTTTATTGAACTTTTTTATAGTAGAAGTGATGAAGATGGCGCACATTTTGGAAGAATAGAAAAATCTACTGTTAATTATATTATCAAAAATAAGTTTAAAAACACTTCTTTTGACAGCTTTTATCTTTGCGGCCCTGAGGAGATGATCAATATTGTCAAAGATACATTGTCTGATACTGGCGTAGCGAAAGAAAAAATTAATTTTGAGTTATTTACCAGTAGCACGGATGAAGGAAAAATTGATATAAATCTAGCTGGTGCAACCAATATCAAAATTATAGTTGACGAAGAGGAAACGAGTTTTATCATGGATCAGAAAAAAACGATTCTTGATGCTGCCTTAGAAAAAGACATTGATGCCCCGTATTCTTGTCAGGGAGGTGTTTGCAGTTCTTGTATCTGTAGAATTACCGAGGGCTCTGCTCTTATGGAAAAAAACAGTATTCTTACAGATGGAGAAATAGAAGAAGGTCTAGTATTAGCTTGCCAGGCACATCCTACTTCATCCAATATAATCGTAGATTTTGATGATGTGTAATACCTTTTCTGATAAAAATAACTAGACGACTTACACCTTTATAGTGTGTTTACTACTTTGAGTATCGTTTCTGGTCTTATAGTATGCATAACTTTTTCATACCCTTCGGGAATTTTATTGCCATAAATGGATGTAGGGATTTGATCATACTTTGCCAAGTTAGGTAAAATAGCATATTCTATAGGTTGCCCAAAAGGCATAAAACCTGCAAAGGGATGTGTTACTCCCCATAACGTAATAGTGGGTACTCCATACATAGCCGCAAGATGAGCATTACCGCTATCCATTGATAGCATCCCATCCAAATTGCCAATGAGTTGTAATTCTTCTTGAAAATTTAATTTCCCTACGACATTGATCGCATTTTTATATTTGCTATCTATATTATTAAGAATATCTGCTTCTTTTTTTCCGCCTCCAAAAAGAAAAATTTTGAATGTATCATCTTGATCCAATGCTTCAATTACAGCAATCATTAGTGACAAAGGATAGGTTTTACTCTCATATTGCGCAAAAGGAGCGATTCCTAACCACTTTTTAGTAGAATTCTGCACCAGATTCAAAATTTTTGGCGTTAAAGAAGTTTTAGGTGGAAATGAGTGATTTTTTAAATCAATAGGAAACTCGAGTCCTGAAAAAACATCTGCATATCGCTGGTGTGTAGTTTTTAATTGCTTAAAAACTTTATTTTTCGATCTGGTTAATGCCTTTTTCTCTGCCCTGCCTTTATCTACTTGTACTACTTTAATCCCTCTGAACTCGAAAAACCTTTTTAAGATATTAGATCGCAAAACATTATGTAAATCTGCAACTGCCGTAATTCCTACCCCTCTAAGTTCTCTGGATAATCTGGATAACCCTAATACACCTTTGTGTTTACCTTCAACGTCTGCGTGAAATACTTCTAAATTTTCTATTCCATTAAATATAGGCGTAAAAAATTTTCTGGTTACTACTGTAATTTTCACATTAGGATAAGTAGTTCTAAACGTTCTTAGTACCGGGATTGTCATTGCTACATCTCCCATCGCAGATAATCTAATCACCAGAATGTGCGCATCAAAACCATCCGAAAAGGTTTTGTCTTTTTTTGCTATGGAATTCTTTTTATTCAAAAAAAGTCAGCTATTACTTTTCTCCTCTTAATACAGGATTCAACTCGTCATCATTATACATTTTCATCTGCTTATAAACTTTCATGTATTTATCTCCACTTTCTATATCTTCCAGTAAAGTATCGATCGCAGTAGAAAGATCTGTACGTTGCTCTAATAATACATCATATTTTTTCTGACAGATTGATTTATGTGAGTCTGACGCTCCTTCTCTAATGGTTTCTTCGTGCATATGGTATACTTTTAATGCAAGAATCGATAACCTATCTATTCCCCACGCCGGACTTTCTGTATTGATGGTAGCCTCAGGTGTGGGTATGATATCTTTATATTTCTCTAAAAAATAACTATCAATATACTCAACCATATCTGTACGATCCTGATTAGAGGCATCAATCTTCCTTTTTAGGGTTAAAGCTGCAACTGGATCAATCTCAGGGTCACGGATTATATCTTCGTAGTGCCATTGCACCGTATCAATCCAACATTTACGATACAATAAATGTTCTATCACTTGTGATTTACTATCATATGGATTAAAAAAATCCTGATCTACTCGATCAATTACATGATACATTTCTATAACTTCTTTGAAGATCGTATTTGCTTTCTCTGTAAACATTATCATTTTTTTTCTAAGATGTGTAAATATTCAATGGTGGCAGTAGCTTTATGATTTCGATTTTCAGTCTTATCTGCCTTAAACCTCTGGTATGCTGTGGTTACCAGATCATATCTTCCATAACGTTGCATAATCTCTCTTATTTCTTGTTCGGGCATCAATCCTTCATTATTATAACTCAAAAAGAGATAGGTAAACTTAGCATTTTTAATCAATTCTTCAAAAACGGTAATCACTTCACCTTTTTTACAATAATCCGATTTATTATAATGTCTTAATCCCGTTTTGCCTTTAGGAACAAAAGTATCATATTTTGCTATAGTATTTAGCATATGATAATTTGCACCATATTGCCTCGCATTGTATGGTGGGTCAAGGTATAATATATCTCCTTCTATTTCTTTGATTAATGTATTACTATCTTTATTATATACTTGATGAGAATTTTTGGTATGCTTAAATTCTGCGGGGATTATTGTCAATGGTTTTTCTGCTGTTTTCTTTAGTTTTTTTAGATATGCTCCGTAGACTGAGGCTGTATTTGCTACTTTATCTGCCGCTTCTAATAACGATGCTAATAAAAAAAAATAGGTGTTATCATCAATCTGAGCAGCAGTTTTCCAGGCTTCTATTTGTATTCTTGCTGCATCAATTCTGAGCCCATTCTGATCACTAAAATATTGTCGTTCTGATCCACCACCTTTACAATAATTCTGATAAATAAACCCTTTTTCACCTATCAGTTGATTAAGCTCAAAAAGGTATGAAAATGCATCAATATACGTGTGATTTCCTATATAATTCCGGTTTAGCACATAGCTATAATATTCTAAATCATTTGCTATTACTTTATGTACTAAGGTTTTAAAACTTCTACCTACAATTCCTGTACCGGCAAAAAGATCACAAAAAACCTTTTGTTCCAGATCATTGCCAACTACATTTTTGACAGATCCAATTATGAAATCCGAAAGTTTATATTTTGATCCTATATAATTCATTTATCTATTCTAAAAAAGATATTCATTTACCGTATTGCCCAAATCAATCCTGCTTTTGTAACGTTATAAGGCTGTAATTGTAATCGGAATAGTTTTGAGTCGTCAAATGTAGCAACATAAGTTGAAATAATATCTTTAAGCCAAGTGATTTCTGCTTTTAATTTCCAATGATTTCCGTCTTTGGCATATACTATCAAAAACATTCTATTCTCCAAATGTCTTCTTTGTTGTTGGCTTTGATTTATATACAACCATGCTATAAGTTCTTTGGGATGCTGTAGTGCATATGCCAATGGTTTCTTAAATCCTTTTGGAAAAATACTGGTTTTATGATCAAATGTATCTCCGAAAAAGGAAAAATCCATCAGTTTATCCTTTTTATTTTTAGCCGCAACAATACCATCGAGATCTGTAAATATTAGTTCTACAGCCAATGCACTCCAATAGTTATACCACCTATTAATTGTATAGTAAAAAAACTCTTTTTTGTGTACTTTAAATTTTGAAACTGCTGTTGCAATTTTTGGGATCAGATCTTTCCATGTTACTGTGGTATATATAAAATTGCTATAGCCATCCCATACATCATTTTGTTTACGAAACCATATATACTCATAAGATAATCGGTGCTGAAGCTCTGACTCTATAGTATCTAGGTGTGCTTTAATCAAAATAATAAAGCAATAAAAGGAATTAATAAAAATACCCAAATATTAATTTCTTTGACCAATTCATTATAATCAAGTTCTAAATAAGTAGTTCCTATAATCGCCAAAGGTCCGGCTATAAAAATCATCTCTGAAGTATTTTTTTCTGGCGCAATAATAACAATAATTAATCCCACCAATAATTGCATGAGTATAAGGTTTACTACAGGTTTTGTTTTTGCCGGTTTCCTCTTAAATTTGGTTATATACATTGAAAAAAAGAATACCACGCAAATTATTAATACTCCAGAAGAGAAAATTGAATCTTTAGTCAGATAATTTTCAAAAGAAAAAGAAACTGCATTCATATAGTTGTTTATTTCAAAAAACGAATCATAGAATACTAAAGTAAAACAATTAGTAAGTATATATACAATCATCAAACCTATTATTGGAATCACCCAGTTTCTATAATTTTTGGGTTCAAAATATAATATTCCCAGAAATAGTATACTTATAAAAGCGATGCTCCAGAAATATGCCAATGATGCGATACCAATACATAATGAAGCATCAAGAATTGTGGCTTTTATATGTTTCCCACTTCCTAATGTTAGTACACTTCTGATTCCTAAAATCAAAAATAAATTTGCCACCAGTATACCTATATCGGTAAGAGAGTTTGGTAAAATAGCGGTTAGAAATGCAAATAATAAAATTGTATTCGTACTTTTTAGGGTAAGATCATTCTTCTGAGTGATCAAATTTAATACTGGCATATATAAAACATAGATTACAAACCCTGCTATTAATAGTAAAACAGAAGCATATTCTATTACAAACCCTTTTTTGAGATTCGCGGCTATATAAAATACAAGCATGTATAATGCTATGATTATAAAATTAATTGGTTTTGATTTACTAAAAAAACTTGATAACACTACTATTTTTTATATTTTTGCATCAAACAATATATCATTGTTTTTATTTAAAAGATAATTAATTTATAAAAAGTTTTTGGTTTATCTGATCGTACTTTTTATAACTAAAATAAAGATCCTATTATGAAAGATTTTTTTGAAGCCATAGCATCTCTTTTTGTAGACGTACTTTTTGCTCCAATGGACGCCCTTAGAGCATTAGAGTTAGAAAGCTGGACTGCTGCTAATATAGTAAACTGGTTATTTATGACTATTGGTTTTGTAGCTTTTTTATACTGGATGAAAGAGCTTAAGAAATTTAATGATAACAATGAAGAAAATAGGGATCCTAAGGCACATTCTTTTTTAAAACCTGAATAGAAAAGAACTGGACTTAAGCTTTTATACCATTTCTACCTTAAAATTACTTACTAAAATTTGTTCTCTTCCCCTTATGCTTCAAAATAAAAATTAAACGTAGCTTAGGCTATGCTGAACTTTTCTTTTTTGCCTAAAGAAAAAACAACTGTATTTTATTTGGGTAATTTTAAAGCAAAAATGGTATTATTTAAAAGAATAAATCTCAACCATATAAAAAAGACTCAAGAATTCAGAATTCTTGAGTCTTTTTTATATGGTTTGTAAAATTTGATTATAAATCAAATCCTAAATCCTTTCTGTAATACATATTATCAAAATGTAACTTCTCTATATTTTTGTATGATTTTTCTAAAGCTTCTTTAAAATTATTACCAAACGAAGTTATCGCAATAACTCTACCACCATTGGTTACAATATTTTCTCCATCAAGCTTTGTTCCCGCGTGAAAAACCAAAGAATCTGACACTAATTCAATTCCAGTAATTTCTTTTTCTTTTTTGTATGCTTCCGGATATCCTCCAGAAACTGCCATAACTGTTGCTGCACTTCTTGTATCGATCTCCACATCAATCTTATCCAAAGTCTGATTCGAAACGTGGGTAAATAATGACACCAAATCTGTTTTTACTCTTGGTAATACTACTTCTGTTTCGGGATCGCCCATTCTTACATTATATTCGATTACTTTAGGTTCATTCCCTACTTTAATTAAACCTATAAAAATAAACCCTTTATAGTCAATTTTTTCTTCTGCAAGACCTTCTACCGTCGGTTTTATGATTTGTTCTTCTATTGTATTCATAAAAGATTCATCGGCAAATGGTACTGGTGAAATTGCACCCATCCCTCCAGTGTTTAATCCTGTATCTCCTTCTCCGATGCGTTTGTAATCTTTGGCTGTTGGTAAGGTTACATAGTTTTTACCATCTGTCAATACAAATACGCTTAATTCGATACCATCAAGAAACTCTTCTATTACTACTTTCTCACTGGCGGTACCAAATTTTTTATGAGTCAGCATATTTTGGAGCTCTCTTTTGGCTTCCTCAATATCTTCTAGAATCAGTACTCCTTTGCCTGCTGCCAGGCCATCTGCTTTTAGTACATAAGGTGCGCTTAATGTCTCCAGAAATTGCTTTCCTTCTGCAACATTATCGGCAGTAAAACTTTGATACTTTGCTGTTGGAATACGATGCCTGAACAAAAATTCTTTGGCATATTCTTTACTTCCTTCTAATCTGGCTCCTTCTTTGGAAGGCCCTATCACTGCAATATTTTTTAAATCAGCATCTTTAGCAAAGAAATCACTTATTCCCTGTACTAATGGATCTTCTGGGCCAACCACCACCATATCGATGCTTTCTTTTAATACAAAATCTTTGATCGCAGTAAAATCAGTTACTGATATAGCTACATTAGTAGCCATTTCTGAAGTTCCTGCATTTCCTGGCGCTACAAACAATTTTTTGCATAAACTACTCTGAGCAATTTTATAGGTAAACGTATGTTCTCTTCCTCCTGATCCAAGTATTAAAATATTCATTCCAAGGTTCTTTTATAACTAAATTCTAAGCTGTCAAAAATAATCCTTTGCCTGTTTTCCTGCTAATTATTTACGGATTTAATTCGATTGAAGTACTATTCTTTATAGCAGGAGCATTACGTATAATTCTACTGCTCAAAATGCTTCTCTTTTTTAGTAATAGTGGTATTACAATTGATAAGAATACAATTCCGTTGAATCGAACCAACATAGATTCGAACATAAGAGATATAAATAATATTAAAAAGACAGAAAATTCATTTCGACTTCTTTTCATACGAATTGCCAATAGTATAAAAATAGTAATCAAAACTCCAAAACCTACACTCCCTGTCTGGAGCAGTGTTTGAAGAAACTGATTATGTGAATTGTATTTATTTTCATAATTATAGTCATATCCCAATTCTTTATATTTTTCAATCAAAATATCATTGGCATCACCAATTCCGTAACCTAGTAAGGGTGCACTTTTTATCAATTCAATACTGGCATCCCAACTTAACAGTCTAAATTTTTCTAAGGTTGAATTGTCATACTCCATTGTTTGTTCATAGACAGTTGCTTCTGTATAAAAATCAAATACACGAGGATTTTTTAAAAATACTGTGAGTCCTAAGCAAAATAAAATCAACATCGTATATCTTTTACTTCTATCAGAAATATTAAAAATCAACAACACTGACATCAAGATTAAAATCAAATATGCTGCTCCTGATGCTAACAAAAAAAGGTATAAAAATAAAATGATTACAATAAAAAATCGCAATCCTGAGGTTAATTTGTTTTTAAGGTAATAACTCAATACCAATAAGATATATAAAGAAAGATAACTAGGGTTTACCAATTGAGAAAACTCTGCCTCTACAAGGTAATTCCAACCATCTGCTATAACGCCTAAAAATGAATAAAACCCCCTTAATGACAACCGATACATCAGATCTCCTTCAATAATTTCTGCCAGATTACTGATCGCTAAAGAGAAATTAATAAAAAAAGAAATGATCAATCCAAAAAGTAAAAAATCAAAAAGCTTTTTTACGGTAGAAGCATCTTCTTTCACAAATAAAAAAATTATCGGGAATAATAATAATGATAGAGATCGTTGCGTTAAATCTATCCCATCAGAAATATTTTCTGAATACACTAAACTACCAGATATTATAAAAAAATACAATGGAAAAAGTAATAATATCTTATTATCAGAAATAAACTTTTTTTCTGACTTAAAGATATTTATGACTCCTAAGGCAATAGATATTATGAAAAATGGCGTAGGAAGATTAATTCCTAACGGCAATAAAAGAAAAGCAATATAAAGACTGTTCCAAAAGATGGTCAAAACACGATTGTCTTGCTCACCTTTATAGAACATTTCTGTTAATTCTGATATCCTTTTTCTTAGTTTCACTCTCTTTAATTTTCGTAATAAACATAGACTTTAAATGGAAGCCTATACATAATCATTTATAGTAATTAACGTGAATTCAATATAAAAAACACATCAATTCGAATAATCTGACGAAGGAAGATTGTATCGAGAATAGCCATTTTTGACTGAAAAACTGAATTAATACGCCTTTTCCTGACCTTTTATGACATTAAGTATTGTATTGAGAATAATTTTTGAGTCTAATAACAGCGACCAATTTTCTATATAAAAAATATCATATTTAATCCTATTCACAATATCTTCATTATGCTCTACTTCTCCTCTATATCCCTTTACTTGTGCCATTCCTGTAATACCTGGTTTTACAGAATGACGAAAAACAAAATTATACTTATCGATTCTTTTTGCATACTCCTTGGTATATGATAACATATGTGGTCTAGGGCCCACTACCGACATATCACCGAATAGCACATTAAAAAACTGGGGTAATTCATCAATACTCGTTCGTCTTATAAAGCGTCCAATTTTAGTAACTCTATGATCTTCTTTCTTTACCTGCGTAAGATCATTCGAGCAATCATCATGCCTCATGGATCTAAATTTATAGCATACAAACTCTTTATAATTAATCCCATTACGTCTATGGCTATAAATTAACGGCCCATTGGACTCTGTTTTTATCAAAACATACAATAAAGGAATTAACCAAGATAGAATAAAAATAATCACTAATAAAGAAAAAACAATATCAAAAGCTCTTTTGATAGTTCTATTTGCAGAACTATTCAATGATACTTCTGGAATAGACAAAACAGGTAAATATTCGTAATAATCTGTTTTTAACCTTTTTGAAAAAATATGTTCTGTATTCGGAATAAATTTAACTATTGTGTAATTCTGATCAGCATATTTGATATATTCATTTAGGGTCTCATTAGAAATTTCATCCATAGAACAGTATATCTCATCTACTTCTTCTTTTGCTAAGAACTCAAAACTATCCTGAATAGTATTTGGTGATTTGTTCGAAAATATTTCGAGAACCTTATACCCCATATCTTTTCTTTTGTTAAAAAAAGTTTTGAGTTGCTGGGCACTTTTATTATTCCCCACAATTATGACTCTCCTATTATTACCCCCCAGATAAGATCTATATCTTTTTAAGGCATAATAAGAAATAAATTTTATGATTCCTATTATGCTAATTGTAATGAAAATAAACTTTGAATTATCCTTAAAAGAAATATTGCTGATCCTAAGCAGTCCAAAATATGCATACATTAGAATTAATATCAATGTAGCTTGTTTACATAAAAGAGAAACTATTGTAATAACCTTGGAATATCTATAAACTTCATAAAAACTAAGTAAATAAGCAACTATTAGCCACGTTATTGATATGAAAATATAAAATCTATTATCCGTAAGGTGAGTGAGAAAATAGGAAGAAGATGTTATCAAAATAACAAGATCAATTACAATCAGTATTGGTCTTATCAAATATGAATATCCTCCTCTTTTATGATGCATTTTATGTTATATACTACATTATCAATATGCCTTCTCTTCTCCTCGAATAGCATTAACTATAGTCAAAATTACTATTTTAATATCTAATAATAAAGACCAATTCTCTACATAAAAAATATCATATTTTACCCTGTTAATAATATCTTTATTAGTTTCTATTTCACCTCTAAATCCACTAACCTGTGCTAAGCCTGATATTCCAGGTTTTACAAAATGCCGTACCATAAACTTATCAACTTTTTGAGAAAAATCTTCATTATGTTTTACCATATGAGGTCTTGGTCCGACAACAGACATATCACCTAACAAAACATTTATAAATTGAGGCAATTCATCAATACTAGTTTTTCTAATAAATTTACCTATTTTGGTTACTCTATTATCTCCTTTTGTAGTTTGTTGACCACTCGTACTTGGTTTCATTGATCTATACTTAAAGCAATAAAATTCTTGATAATCAATTCCATTTCTTCTTTGTTTAAAAAAAACCGGACCTCGAGACTCAAACTGCATCAGAAAAAATAAAAGTGGGGTTAACCAGGACAGAATACATATTAACACCAGTAATGCTAATATTATATCAGAACTTCTTTTTATAAATTTATTGATTGGATCATCCAATGGTATCTCTCTGAACGACAAAACTGGTACATATCCATAATAATTAAAAACTAATTTTTTAGTAAAAATATCTTTATTATCAGGAATAAACTTAAGAACCTTTAAATTATTATCTGCAAAATTAACTACTTTTCTTAACTGCTTATTAGATAATTCTGCTATTGAACAATAGATTTCATCAATCTCATTATCTATTATATAATTAAAGAAGTATTCAAATGAAAAGTCTTCTTTGCTGACACAAAACTTTTTTTGAAACTTATAACCAAATTCAAGTCTATTATTGAAAATTTCTATCAATTGATTGGTCTTACTATTATCTCCAATAACAACAACATTTCTAAAGTTTCCCCCAAATACTTTTCTGTACTTGTTTAATAAATATAGAAGTAGAAATTTGAAAAAAGAAATTAAAAACATTATTGTAACAAAGTACTTTGCTATCTCTGCCCTGATAACTGCAGGTTGCTCAAAAATTCCTATAAAAGCATAAACAATAAGCCAAAAAATTAAAAATTGCCTTATCAAAGATGAAAGAGTATGAGTTACCTTAGAAAACCTTTCTATGCCATAGAATTTATTCTTTACAGATAAAACTATCCAGGTAACGGATATATAAACTAAAAATAAGAAATCATTAGTCAAATTAGTTTGAAATAAGCCTACTAAAAAATTTAATAGCACTAAATCAACTAAACAAAAAATCGGTTTTATATATATTGAATACCTTCCTTTTTTACTCTTCATTAATAATTATATCAATTTCTTCGAAAAATCCCTATGCTCACTTTTATACAATTCTTCTTTTGACAAACTTTTAAAATAATCCAGTGTATTTTTCATTCCCTTTGATCTATCCACATTAGGTTGCCAATCCAAAATTTCTTTTGCTTTAGTAATATCCGGTTGTCTTTGAAGTGGATCATTTACTGGTAATGGTTTATAGATTACTTTTTGATCTGTTCCTGTAAGCTTTATAATCTCTTCCGCAAAATCTCTAATAGTAATCTCATTTGGATTTCCAATATTTACTGGATACACATACTCACTAAAGAGCAATCTATAGATTCCTTCAATTAAATCATCTACATAACAAAAAGAACGAGTTTGTAGCCCTTCTCCAAAAACAGTAAGATCTTCTCCTCTTAACGCCTGACCAATAAAAGCCGGAACTACACGTCCGTCATTTAATCGCATTCTGGGTCCATAGGTATTAAAAATTCGAACTATCCTCGTTTCTACTCCGTGGTAGGTATGATATGCCATCGTTATAGATTCCTGAAAACGTTTTGCTTCATCATATACTCCTCTAGGTCCGATGGTGTTTACATTTCCATAGTAGTCTTCTGTTTGTGGATGTACCAGAGGATCTCCATATACCTCACTTGTAGACGCTATTAATATTCTTGCTTTTTTTTCTTTTGCCAAACCTAATAAATTATGAGTTCCTAAAGAACCCACTTTTAATGTTTGGATCGGAATTTTAAGATAATCTATAGGACTAGCTGGTGAGGCAAAATGTAAAATATAATCCAGTTCTCCAGGTATATGAACGAATTTAGATACATCATAATTATAAAACTCAAACTGTTCTAATTTAAAAAGATGTTCAATATTTTTAAGATCTCCTGTAATCAGGTTATCCATTGCAATAACATAATACCCTTCTTTTATAAACCGATCACATAAATGTGATCCTAAAAAACCTGCTGCTCCTGTTATTAAAACTTTTTTCATCTTATAATTTTATGTCTTTTCTTCCGATTGAGAAATAAGAAATTTCTTCTTTTTCAATATCTTGAAGGTCGTATAAATTTCTTCCATCAAAAATAACCGCATTTATAAGGCTATTTTTTATTTTTTTGAAATCAGGTGTTCTAAAAATACTCCACTCCGTACAGATTATTAATCCATCCACACCATCTAAAGCTTCATACATAGATTTAGAGAAAGTGATTTTATCTCCATATTTTCGACCTACATTATCCATAGCTTCCGGATCAAAAGCTATTACCTTTGCTCCTTTATCTAATAAACTATCAATCATATACAATGCTGGAGCTTCTCTAATATCATCAGTTTCAGGTTTAAATGCCAATCCCCATATAGCAAAAGTTTTTCCTTCCAAATTTTTATTAAAATATGCCTGAATTTTCGGCATTAAAGCTATTTTTTGCTTGGTATTCACCTTTACAACAGATTCTAAAATTTCAAAATTATAGTTATCATCCTTTCCTGATTTGTGTAATGCTTTTACATCTTTCGGAAAACAAGAACCTCCATAGCCAATCCCAGGAAATAAAAATCTTTTACCAATCCTTGAATCTGTTCCCATTCCTATTCTTACCTTATCGACATCAGCACCTACCTTCTCACAATAATTAGCAATTTCATTCATAAATGTAATCTTAGTTGCTAAAAATGAATTTGCAGCATATTTAGTTAATTCTGCAGATTTTTCATCCATAATTAGAATTGGATTTCCTGATCTCACATAAGGTTTGTATAGTTTTTCCATCAACTCAATTGCTCTTCGTGAATCAGATCCAACAACAATTCGTTCTGGTTTCAGAAAATCATCTACAGCAAAGCCCTCTCTAAGAAATTCTGGATTAGAAACTACATCAAAATCGCACGTTGCATTCTTTGCTATCTCCTCTCTAACCTTCTCTGAAGTGCCTACTGGAACCGTACTCTTATCTACTATTACCTTATACTCTTTTATTAATTTTCCAATTTCTTTGGATACTCCCAAAATATATTTTAGATCAGCAGAACCATCTTCATCTTCTGGAGTTGGTAGCGCCAAAAAAACAATCTCTCCATAGGATAAACCTTCTTCTAAAGATGTTGTAAATTTCAAACGATTTGCTCCAATATTACGTTCAAAAATTACATCCAGATGTGGCTCGTAAATAGGAACTTGCCCCTTTTTCATTAGCTTAACTTTATCTTCGTCTATATCTACACATAACACATCATTTCCTGTTTCTGCTAAACAGGTTCCAGTTACTAAACCTACGTAACCTGTTCCTATTACTGATATTTTCATATACTATATTTTTGATATTTTTTTTCTAATTTTTCTATGTTAACATTAATATTAAAATTATCATTGAAAAAATCCAATGAGTTTTTTTCCATTTCTAATCTCAAAACATCATTATTATAGATCTCTACGATTTTATCAGACATGCTACTTATGTCATTTTCTCCAATAACAAATCCGTTATATCCATCAATAACCAGATCGCGATTCCCATCACAATTGGTAACAACGCACGCTTTGGATAGCGCGATACTTTCTATTATCGAATAGGGTAAACCCTCGTATCTAGCTGTCGAAATATAAAGTCTAGAATTCGAAATTATTTTGAAAATTTCTTCACGATCAATCCATTTTACTAAAGTTACATTCTCTTTCAATAAATTATCTTTGATAAGTTTTTTTACATTCTCGAGATTTGGGCTATACTCTCCAACTCCCATTAGAACCAAATGTATATCCGGTATCTTTTTTCTTACCTCATTTAACACTTCAATCATCATTTCGATATTCTTCTGATATGATGGCCTTCCTACTGTACAGATATAACTTCTAGGCCAAGTAATGGGATAATTGGTATTGTTCTCTTTTAACTTGATGGGAAGAATCGAGTTATTAAACAATTCCGTTCTTAGTTTTTTGTAACCTACTTCATTAATACCTCGCTGAAGTTCAGAATTAGAAGACGCTAAAAGTACAGAATTAAAGGATCTAAATATTCGTTCAAGACCTAAAAACAAAAACCTTTTTAATTTACTATCTGTACTTAAATATGAGTATGCCTGAGGCGTATGTAAAACTTGAACCTTGTAAAACAAAGAAGCTATTCTTGCTATAATCCCTCCTTTTGCACTATGCGCATGTATCAAATCTGGTTTCTCTACCTTTAAAATTTTAATTGTTTTATAAATAGAGTCAATATCTCTCAGCAAATTGATTTCTCTTTGTATAGGTACTTGATAATCTTTAACTTTTTCATTTCTCTTATTGGTAAAATCTTTTGATGTATCATTATCGCCATGAATAACAAAACTATCAACAACATCGGGATTGATATTTTCTAAGATTAATCTTAACGACACGTCAACACCACCAACAGAATTGAGTATATGAGCGATTTTAATTTTCTTCATTTATATTAACATCTTAAATTTAAACAGATTTCTAAATTAGTAATGATGTAAATTGAGAATTCTTTACAAGAAACTATTAATTTTTCTTGTATAAAAAATTACCTCAGAAGCAACTGCTCAAAAGGTGTTTAACTTTATATGTGTAATACCATTTCTGATTTAAAATTACCTATTTAAATTTGCCATTTTTATGTGAGTATTTTAAATCAGAACTAGTGTAAATCTACATTTTATTATTACTAATAATAAAATTATTCATATTTCTTCATTCTTAATTTCCTATACTAAGCTATTGTATTTTTAAAATTTGATACAAATATATCAAAAGAAAGATGGTCCAATAGAATTATTATTCGATTTGTTTCGTATAAATTTTATTCTCGAAAACGTACTTAAATTTCAGTTTTAAATACCACATTCGGGCAATACCAAAAAACACTATAGTTTTTGTTGCTCCAAGAGCTTATTTTTTCTTCTACCGCTGCTACTTCTATATATATTTATCAAATCATATTCTTTTTGTGAAGTTATAAGGATGAGGAAAAGTCCAAAAAGATACACTCCCATCTGCCTGTGAAAATAGTTTTCGACCAGACCTAATAATAAAAAAGAAATTATCAATGAAACTAAAGTGACATTTTTTCTAGCTACAATTAATGCATAAATAAATATTAAAGTATAAAATATTAAAGCTATTAATCCGAAAGATAACAGAAAATCAAAAAATTCATTATGTGTATTAAATTTTTGCTTAAAAAACCATTCTCGCTTTTTAGCATTACTTATACTATTCTCATAACATTCTAATAGTTCAGATTCTGTTTTGGTGAAAGAGTTTAATCCTACTAATGTATGAAAAGATTCTTGTTTATAAATATCCGAAGCGCATTGCCAAATTACTACCCTTGGTTCCCAAACCTTCATGTTTTCTACAAAAGTTTTATTTTGATCTTTATAAAAAAACCTGTTTGTTAAATTCTTATTGAAAAAAAATGCAAATACTAAGACTATAGTACTTGCAAAAACAATACTCAAAAGTATTTTTTTGTTCTGAATATATAGCGATTGATAAAGTGATATAATAACTATTGAAATCAGAGCCATCCTAGCTGCAATTAATAAAATAAAAATAATTATCAAAAAAACATTAATCAATAGAAAAACATTACCAGATAGTTTTTTGTACTTATTTTTTAATAAATCCAGAGAAAAAATAAAGCTGATTACACAAAAGAAAGCTAGATATACTCTTTCGGTCAAAAGTACTTCATTGACTTGTTTACCAACAGAAAACAGAAATTTACCTTGGTCAATACTATATATTATAATAGAAAATATTGAAATCATGATTGAACATAATACTCCAGAAATTATAAAGATTTTTACTTTATCTATCTCTTTACTTTTTAAAGCGGAGGATAGAATCACAAGACCAATTACTAAAAAAAACTTACTTAAGTAACTAAAATTATTTGAAATTTGATCAGAAAAAACTAAACTAAAAACAATATACACAGTTAAAAAACTGTATAAAATCATTACTGGGTTTTTAAACTTATTCATTAAATTCTCTTTCTTTATTCTGAATAAGAAAAAAAGACCTAGAAAGGCAAGAATAATATTAGGTAAAGCTCTTACAACTCCTTCCATCGGAAGTAAAAAAAATAAGGTATAAAAAAGATAGTTATAAATGGTATCGATCTTAAATGTTTTTATCATTTCCTGAAAAGTTTTTTAATAATATTACTCGAATTTCTTGAAATAAATAGCAACAAAACATTTCTAAACAATCCATATATAGGATAAAAACCAAAAGAAAAATTACATAAAATTACTCTTATTCTGCTATATACCTGTCTTTTTCTTTTTTTGGAAGATATAGAATTCTCATCTATGATATAGTCCAATAGAGGTTCAGGAAAATTCTCAGATTTAAATTCATTAATAATGTTAAAAAAATACGCATAATCCTCAGCTGCTTTATAATTAATAGGATAATAGCCTATATCCTCTATTATGGATGTTTGAAATACCACAGAAGGATGAACAAACATTGTATTTAAATACATTTTCTTTTTTATTTCATCATAGCTTGTAGGGTGTTTCAAAACATAGAGTAATTTACCCTTATCCATTATATTAACCCAAGATCCTAAAAGTTTTACCTCTGGGTTAGAATCAAGATATTCGATTTGTTTTGTAAATTTATTCTTCAGGCAATAATCTCCACAATCCAGTCTGCCTATATATTTATAGTCTAATTCTTGAATTTTTTTTAAACCAGTGTTTAGAGCTATTTCTATTCCGGAGTTTTTTTTCAGGTATTCAAATAATATTACCCCATTAGAATAGCTGTCTTTTAGCAGTTTTTCATCAATATCACTAACACTTCCATCATCCACTACCAAAATATCAACATCTATCTTATCATCAATAGATTGAATAGATTTTAATAGTTCTTCCTGATTATTGTAATGAGGTATCAGTACTATAATATTTTTCATTCAATAATTCTTTATATAACACAATAAGAATAGCCAAACATATCCAAAAGCCATAGATCCTGAACGAATCTATTTGTAACCAATTGAATAAAAAACCTACAAAACTTATAAATAATCCAATGGCTATATATCTTTGACTGGATTTTCTTTTGCAAAGTTTATAAGTTGATAGTAAAATTTGTAAAATAAACAAAGAAAAAATTAAAAAACCTATTAATCCTGTCTCTGCCAAAATTCTCAAATACAAATTATACCCTGGTGGAAAAGATTTTAGGTTTTCATTTAGATATTTTGTAGGAAATTCATAATTATTTTTAAGTGCCCATTTTGGGTATTTACTTTTTGATTCAAATGCTTGTTGTCCCCAACCTACACCAAGTATAGGACTTTCCTTAAAAACTTGTAATATTGCATATTGTATTCCTAATCTAGACTTATTAGAAACAGCATACTCAGAAGTATTATAGTCAAGGTTTTTAGAAAAATTAAGAGAGTCTATTCTAGATTCAATTGACGTATAAACTGATTTACTATTGAATACTAAGAAAATAGAAAAATATATAAAGCCAATTAATGAAACTTTATTAAAAACTCTCCTGAATCTAGGCAATAATTTATATGCTAAAAAAACGCCTGTCAATATCTGAATAAATACAACTACCAGTGCCGTACGAGATTTAGAAAGAATCGCTAAGATTATTACCAATAAAAATGGTACAAATCGAAATAGCTTTTTAGATGTTAAAACATATGTAAACATAAAACCAGATATTGTAATTAAGTAAGTTCCTAGTGCTGGTGGTTCATATGTTAAGGAGGATATTCTATGAAGGTGGTAATCGAGTCGTATCTCTACAAAAGGTAAGTAATCAAAAATATTAAGTATTGTTCTTAAAAAGCTCCAATCTAAACTAATTATCATAAACTCTAAAAAACCATATATTGAAACAAAAATTAGACTAATCAATAAAGTTTTTCGAATTTTAATAAAAAACACTCGTGCTCCATATTCATAACACGAATTACAGAATAGATATAGAAAAATTATTCCTGAAAGACTTATAGAAATTAATTGCTTTATAAACCTTACAACTCCAGAAGTCTTTTTGAAGTAATAATCCAAAATATCAGGAATGTTTATAATGGTTATAAGGATTAAATAAAGTAAAAAAAATGAGAAAAAAATGTACAATGGTGATTTGACAGGAAAAAGTAATTTTCCTCTTAACAAATCTCTTACTAACAAAAATAAAAAAGCAATCAAAAAAAACAATGGAGAGGAATCGTTTCCGTATTCCCCCAAAATCTTAAAGTATTCTGGTACAGCAGAGTTAAAAGGAAGAAAAAAAATCCCTAAAAAAAAGAAAAAATTATATATATCGTTTAAAGATCGCAATTTGAAAAAAATTAATTAATATGTTTTTTGAATACCTGATTGTATCAGTATTAAAAGTCTTGTAAAGGGATTTATATCAAAATACTCTCTGCATAATTCATAAACGAATATATTCAAATAAAGTTTAAAAAGACCTGTGTTTCTTTTTTTATAACGAATCTATAAAAACCTATATAAGATTTGATCTGCATATTTACTAATGGTTCTATAAAAACTGATTAATTCTAAATTTTTGAATGACGTATCCTATTTATTGTTACTATGGTGTTTACAGGAAAATGTCAAATATCCGTGTTGTAAAAAAGAATTTCTTTAAATTTTACTGTTCCTTTGTTTACTAATAAATCCTAAAAATCAAGATTCCAAATCAATAAATATTGATTATTCCATTTTTTTGTCTAATTTTCCGTGTATGATATACTTAATAATAGATTCTTTTTTAAAATTAATTATTAAAAAAACCTAAAATCACTTGTCTAGTTTTTATAGTAAGAGCTTATTTTAAAACTAAAAATAATTTAACTCTATTTATTATATATAGTATTGAAAAATTCCAAACGTTCTTCTTCTTTAGTTGAAGATTCTATTATTTTCAAGTCTTTATTTTCAACAATTAAATCTCTGTTTTTTTCTATATAGGTTTTTATTTTTTCGAAATCAATAAAATTCCCTTTCTCATTAGTTGCTTTAAACACAAAATCTTCTTCATTTAAATCTACATCTACGTGTCCTAATATTACAGGCAAACCATACGCCAAGTATTCTCTAACTTTAAGTGTACTATCAACTTTTTTACCGACTAAATGATTACTAAACGATCCAAGTCCAAAATGATTCTTAGCATAAATTTTTTCTAACTCATTTTTGTCTACCCATCCATAGAATTTTACATTTTTAGGAGTATTTGGAAAATCATCTTTATCATACCCTACAATATCAAAATTGTATTCTGTAAAAAAATTTGCAAGCTCAATTATTCTATCGATACCATGCCATTTCATATTACTACTACCGACAAAGACCAAATTAACTCTACCTAAAGATGTTGAATTCTTAATTTTAGAAATTTTTGATAAATTAATTCCATTAGAAACAACAATAGATTGTATATCGTACTTATCATAATGAGAAAGTATATCAGGGGAAACCGCTACAAGCCCCTTAGAACTTCTTATAATCTTTTCTCTTCCAAAAAGATATACTAGTTTTTTAAGTCTAGAATAATAATTAATCTCGATCGTGTCAACAGTATTTATTTCTAAAACCGTATTGTATTTCTGCAAAACTTTTGAAAGTTTTGGGTACCAAATATTTTGCCGTATATACAGAATATCTGGGTTAATTTTTTCTAATTCAGTTGAAAGATTTTTTACTGACAATATTTTATTAAGATAATTCTTAATAAATCCTCCTTTCAATTTATTGGCAATTTTGGATGACAGAATCTTACCTTGGATATAGCTAATATGATCTTCTTTTGGAGTAGCCCAAATAACTAATAAAATTACTTCATTACCTTTTGTTCTCCAAAAATTAATTTGATCGTTAACTTTTTTTATTATTCCTGAATGGAGATAAGGGTCAACTTCTAAAACATAAACAATTTTCATAAGTTAGGAATTTATAACTTCAATAACTTCTGACCACATCTGTTTATTTTTCCTTTGCTGCACTAGATTTGACGCTCGTATTTTATCTTCCATAATTTTTCTAGGCTCTTCTTTAAGGAGATTTTCTAGACACATACTATACATTTGATCATTAGGCTTGTCAAAAGAAAAATCTTCTACACTATATTCTTCGAATAACATTTTATACTTATGAGACCAACCTAAAGCCATGCTAGGAACATTTTGAGATAGAGCAGAAACCAACGCGTGAAACCTAGACCCAATGACCAAATTTGCCTTACCTAAAATAAATTTTAGCTTCATTGTATCTTCTTCATAATGCACCTTAACTCTGCTTTCGTCTATATATTCCCTACTTTTTAATTGATTCGCCAAATTCGTATCTCCAATTCCTTTATCATGTATTAATATAATAATATTGTGATCGGTTTCTTTAAGAAGTTTGTTTATTGCTTTCTTCACATATTCTAAATACTCCCCTTCAGGCCAATATTCTCTTCCTTGATCCAGCATACGCTCATTCGGTACTATACAACTATAGTTTGAGAAAATTTCGTTTCGTTTCTCTAGATCTTTAATTGTAATGGTTATATCGGGATACAACTTTATTTTCTCATTCTTTTGCAAAGATAATAGCATTTCATATGAATTATTGTCTCTTGCTATTATCAAATCAGAATTCTTCAATACATCTTTCATCTGCTCTCTTATCTCTTTTCCTGAAAATGGTCCAAATGCTTGTGGCAAAAAGATATACTTTGCGTTTCTTTTTTTGAAATAATTTATTAATTTATTTACATTTTTGACTGCCTCTTTTCCCCATTGATCACTATATGCGAATCCTGATATATCAATCACCGCATCTATATTGTCTACAGGAAATTCACCTCTGTATTGCTTTCTTAAGTATTTTAAGATTGAGCCAAATCTAAAAAAGATCTCAAATCCTCTATAATCTGTGACGTGTTTGAAAGGGTAATCAATTGTATTATATCCCAGATTTTTTATCTGTTCTTTGGTACCAGCGCAAGGACTCAAAAACAATTTGTGTTCTGGATACTTAGCGAGTTCTTCTACCACAGCCTTCATCATAAGGTGTGCTCCTTTATTGTAAAAATGTCCTCCTACGACTAATATATTCATAAATTAATCTTTTACTTTATTATAACTTCTTATTTCAAATAGATCTTTTTTCTCAGAAAAGGGCACTAATGCTTGTTTATCCGGATATCCTAATGCAATCAACATAACGGGTCTCTCATTTTTTTCTAATCCCAATAATGCTTCCATTTGATTTTCAAATTTTTTTACATCTGGCCAATTTATTGGACAAGAACTTAAGCCTAGGGTTTCTAGAGCATACATAAAAGACATTGAAGCAAGCGCTCCATCAATATATATAACGTGTCTATCCCTTTCATCGAAATATGCTTCTAATTTTCCAATTACTACTATAATAGCAGGAAAATTATGACTAAATCCTAAGGTTCCCCAGCTTACATTTGCTACCTCTTGAACCAATGCTTTATCATCAAAAACCCTAAATTCGAAAGGTTGTCGATTGCAGGCCGAGGGAGATAGCGCAGCTGCTGAAATAGCTTTATCTATTAATTCTCTTGGAACTGGTTTATTTTCGTACCATCTAACAGATCTCCTTAACTTGCATAATTTATAGAAATCATCATAATTAACATTTAAAATACTGAAATCTCTTTGATAAGGTATCGAAGCATTCTCATATCCCGTATTTACAATATGCTTTTCAAAAAGTGTTTTCAATTTTCTAAGTTTTTCATTGGATGAATCGACTACTTCAAAATAATTAGTTAATACATCTGAATACCATTTTATATTTTTTCTACTTACCGATTCTAGTGAGCCTGTAATAACTTTAATGTATGCTTCTACAGTTTCTTCGATATAATCCAAAGCAAATACAGCTCTCCTTTCCTTCATGATCAGACCCTTTTCCAAACGATGTATGTTTCTTCTTAACAAATAAAATGCTTCTTTTTCAACTTCATTTTGTTTATGGTATTTCAATCTACCTTTAATGATTGCTAAATGTTCTCTTCTAAAAGAACTAGAAATCAAAAAATAATAAAAACTACTAGTAAAAGAGCTAATCGATACAATCCTTAACGTATTTATTTGAAGAATCGTCCTAATTTTTTTTAAAAAAATTTTCATAGTTGTATAATAAACGAATGGGAGCTATAAAAGATTTGACAAAGATAAGAAACATTGGTCTGGTTTGTCTAAACAACCCTAAAACAAAAAAAGAAGTAACAGAATAAGATATTATAGTTGCAATCGCTGCTCCTACTCCTCCATATAATGGAATTAATATATAGTTAAGCAGGACATTAGTCAATGCACCAGATAATTGAGAAATAAGGGAAAACCGATACTTATCTTCTGAGATTAACCACTTACTTAAAACAGTTCTCAAAAATACAAAAATTGCAGCCCATATATGAATTTGAAGAATAATCACCGAAGAATTATATTCTTTACCGAATAACGTAATTATGATATAATTAGCCATAAATGTAACCACAATTGCTAATAAAAAAGATATTAGAAAAAAACCATCAGATAGCTGTTGGAGCATAAAGAAATATTTATTGTTTCCTTTCTGCTTTGCGCCCAAAATTGCAGGAAATAAAGCATTCGATATAATTAATGGAATAAAATACCAAGCTTCTGAAAGCCTTACGGCTGCAGAATAAAACCCTAATTCTTCTTCTGAAATCATAGAGGCAATCATGATTTGATCAATTTTTACATAGATAACAGCAGAAAAACTAGAAAATACAAGTAACCACGATTTTTTTGTCAAGCTCTTGAGAATATCAAAATCAAACCTCCAATGAAGTAGAGACCCTTCACTTCTCAAATACGTAATTGACAAAGCAATTGCTATAAAAGCAGCTTCTACGCCATATATTATCGCAAAACTAACAATTGAATATTCCTTCAAAATAAATATCACTTTAACGATAGAAATAGCTACAAAGAAAAGAGATTTAAAAATTGAAGCTTTTTTAGCATTCGCCTGTGATTCATACCAACTATCAATAACTAAAAAAGGTTGAAAAAAAAGAGATAAGGCAATAAAAAGAACTACTTTTTTTTCTACATCATCAGAATATATATCAAAAAAACCAGAAACCCAAATACCGAAAACAACAATTAATGATATCCCTAACTTGAGAAAAAATGCAGTGCCAAGTATCTTATTTTTGATTTTGAAATTAATAAATAATTCCTTGACTAATATGCCTTGAAGACCAAAATTAACCAATGGTAAAAAAATAGTGGTAATAGCGATTCCAAAATTTAATACACCAAAATCAGATGGCCCTAAGTACCTAGCTAACCATACTCCTACGAATAAATTTATTGTTAGTCTGATTACTTTTTCAAGAACCATCCAAAAAGTATGAAAAGTATACTTCTTTAGTCTACCGTTGAAGAAATTCTTCTTTTTCTCAATTTTAGATCCCCTCAATGTGAATTGATTATTAGTGACTATAAGTTTTTGTCATTGATACTCTTAAATAAACTTTTTTTCCAATCTATTAATTCAATATCAAACTTTTCTCTGACTAGAGATTTACTCAAGACACTAAACTTAGGTCTTTTTGCAAAAGTAGGGTAATTATCGGTTTTTTTAATCATTATAACCTTGAGTTTACCAGAAAGTTTTAAAATTTCATTTGCAAAATCATACCAACTTGCACGTCCCTCGTTACTAAAATGATAGATGCCATAATCTTTACTTTCACTTTCTATAATGTGAACTATAAATGCTGCTAGATCGTTTGCATTTGTAGGTGTGCCAATCTCAGAAATTGTAATTGTCAGTTCTTTTTCAGTTTCTGATTTTTCTAGAATAGTTTTATAGAAATTGTTACCAAATTGAGAGTACAACCAAGAAGTTCTTATTATAAAATAATTTTCCAGTATTTTCTGGATATATTGTTCGCCAGTTAACTTAGATTTACCGTATTCATTTATTGGATTAGGGTTGTTTTTTTCTGAATACGGAGTATTCTTTACTCCATCAAAAACATAATCCGTTGAAATATGGATTAGAGTTGTTTTATATTCTTTACAAATTTCGGCTAGATATTTTACACCTTCTGAATTAACCAAAAAAGCTCTTTGTGGACTTTTTTCTGCTTGATCTACATTAGTGTATGCAGCACAATTAATTATAAAATCAAAATGGTTTCTACTAAAGTATTCCTTTATTAATTCATTATTTGTTATATCTAGTTCATTCGCATCAGCAAATAAAAATGTTGAAAAAGAGGGCTTATTTTGTACAATCTTGATACATTTAGCTAATTGACCATTTCCACCAGTGACTAGTATTTTCATTTAATAATCAATTAATTTATGGGTTTGGAGCTACATTATTTTTTTTACTTAGAACCTCAAATTATCTAAGCATTGTATTTTTTTAAATAGCTATTTAAAGATAAAACTACTAAAACTAAAAAAGTTAAACCAATAAAAAGAATAGGTAAAACTACTTTTTTCTGCTTAAAAAAGTCTTTTATTAAAGCTCCACGAAAAGGAAAATCTGAGATTACGTTAATAATATGTCTTGTATCCGCTTTGCGTTCATTAATTTCAAAAATTTCGTTACTTAATGATTTTGTTTGCTTTAGTAATACAATTTCTGATTGATCTAGTTGCTGATTTTCTGAAGATAAGTTGATACTAGTTCTTGATGATTTTTCTTCTTTTTGAACTTCTAATAATTTTATTTTTTTATAAAATAATTTAAGGGAATCAATCTCTATTAATTGATTTCGCACGATAGAATCGTTTAATTTTAGATTCATATCGTTTGTTACTTTCTGTAGTTGGAAATAATCATTACTGGTGATGGAACGAACGATAGCATTTTGGCAAGTTTTGGCAACTTCAGGATCCAAAGCTTCAATATTAATTTTATGAAATCTTGCTTGAATATTATTAAAATTATTCAAATATTCCTTATAACTCAAATTTGCTCTTGAAGTACTATCTAATGTACCAACAAAATCACTGAATTGTTTCAGTTTTTGATTTTCATCTGTAAACGCTTCAATCATTATACTTTTAATAGTTTCTGCTTTTTTATTAGAAACTTTTAAAGCAGCAGCAAGATTATTATAATCTTCTTCTCTTGCCAGTTCATTATAAAATTCGATATTATTATATAATTGTTGTGTACTATTAAAATTAGGTTCTACAATCATGGATGATCTAAAAATGGGCTCAGACGTGGCATCAAAATACCAGCCTATAAATAATCCAATTATAGCTGCAATTACAAATTTTAAAAAATGTTTTCTAAGAAATTGGAGAAACAAAATAACAGAATGAAAAATTCCTTTAAAAATAGCACCAATAAATAAAAATAATCTATTAATCCCATCTCCAACTAATTTAAATAATTGCCCAAGATCTATCTCTTCAGAAGTGTTTTCTTTAGTCCCCATGTCTTAATTTCCTAAAAAAGTAACCTAATTTTATATCTGGCAAAGTTAATTTCTTTTCCAGAATATATAGAATTAATTTAAAATAAATCTTTTAGTAATGCTAATTCCTTATCCTTATTGGATAATATTATTTCGGATTTATCAAGTTTCCAATCAATATTCAATTTAGGATCATTATACCTAATACCTGATTCAGAAGATTTATTATAATAGTTATCACATTTATAGTTAAAAATTACTTCTTTGCTTAACACTATAAATCCGTGAGCAAATCCTCTTGGCACAAATAATTGATAATTATTTGTATCGTTTAAAATAACAGAAAAATGCTTTCCATAGGTTTCTGAATCTTTTCTTAAATCAACTGCGACATCCAGTACTTCACCTCTAACAACCCTAACTAGTTTTGCCTGAGCAAACTTTCCTTTCTGAAAATGAAGCCCTCTTAAAACTCCATAAGTAGAAAACGATTGATTATCCTGCACAAAAGAAATGTTTAAATCCGTGAGCTTTTCAAATGTATTCTGGTTAAAACTTTCAAAAAAAACACCCCTATCGTCCGTAAAAATTGTTGGTTTTATTGTAAAACAATCTTTTATAAAAGTTTCCTCAATCTCCATGCTAATCTAATTGTAATAAATATTTCCCGTAACCACTTTTAATCAAGGGTTTTGCTAATTCTTCTAGTTGGGTTTTATTTATAAACCCTTTTTTATAGGCAGTTTCTTCTATAGCTCCTATCTTAAGCCCTTGTCTTTCTTCGATAACTTGAACAAACTGAGATGCTTGCATTAAAGAATTAAAAGTACCTGTATCCAACCAGGCTGTTCCTTTATCCAGTATACCTACTCTTAAGTTTCCCTGTTTTAAATATTCATTGTTCACATCAGTTATCTCTAATTCTCCTCTTTTACTTGGATTGATATTTTTTGCAATTTGAACAACTTGATTATCATAAAAATAAATACCAGGAACGGCATAATTAGATGTTGGGGTTTGGGGTTTTTCTTCAATCGAAATTACATTTCCATTGGTATCAAAGTCAACAACTCCATAACGCTCAGGATCGTGAACGTGATAGGCGTAAATAATGCCTCCTTCAAGGTTATTGTTACTTTCCAAAAGCTCTTCTAATCCAGAACCATAAAAAATATTATCCCCAAGAATCAAAGCCACCTTATCATTCTTAATAAACTGTTCTCCAATTATAAATGCTTCTGCCAAACCATTCGGTTGATCTTGGATTGCATATTCGAATCGACAGCCATATTTTTTACCATCTCCTAATAGCTTTTTGAATAATGGTAAATCTTGCGGAGTAGAAATTATCAACACTTCGCGTATCCCTGCTTCCATCAATGTAGAAAGTGGATAATAAATCATAGGTTTATCGTAAACTGGCATTAATTGCTTACTAACAGCCAAGGTTAATGGGTGCAACCTTGTTCCTGATCCTCCTGCCAATATAATACCTTTCATAAGTGTAGGTTAATTAGTATATTTCTGTAAATACCACGCAACAGTTTTTTCTATTCCCGTTTCAAAATTTTCTACAGCCATCCAACCTAGTTCATTTTCAATTTTAGAAGCATCGATGGCATATCTAAAATCATGACCTGGACGATCTGTAACAAATGTAATTAAATCTTTATAGGATTTTTGCTCATCTAGTGGTTGTATTTTATCTAAAATTTCACATATTACATTTGCTATATATATATTTTCTCTCTCGTTTTTTCCCCCAATATTATACGTCTCTCCCAGCCTACCCTTGGCAAGAACAAGATCTATTCCTTTGCAATGATCCAAGACATATAACCAATCTCTAATATTTTTACCATCACCATAAATCGGGATGCTTTCTTTGTTTATTGCTTTTCGGATGATCGTAGGTATCAACTTTTCATCGTGTTGCCTAGAACCATAATTATTGGAACAATTTGTGGTTATTACCGGTAGACCGTAGGTATGAAAATAGCTTCTTACTAAAAAATCTGATGACGCTTTAGAAGCACTATAAGGACTGTTAGGTGCATACGATGTTTGTTCTGTAAAAAGCCCCTCTTCTCCTAATGTTCCGTATACCTCATCTGTAGAAATATGAAGAAATCTGGAATTTTCTTTTCCTTTTTTAAAAACATTGGGAGCACTCATCCAATTCCTGTATGCCGTTTGTAGTAAGTTAAATGTTCCTACAATATTGGTCTGTATAAAAGTATCAGGGTTATGAATAGAATTATCCACATGGGATTCTGCTGCAAAATGTATCACAGAATCAATGTTATAATCCGCAAAAATTTTTTCTACTATTTTTACATCACAAATATTACCTTCAACAAAATGATAATCGCTACTATTATTTACTTCTATATTATCAAGATTAGCTGCATATGTAAGACAATCTAGGTTAATCAGTTTTACATCTCTAGCATTTGATTTATAATTTATATAATTAGAACCTATAAATCCAGCTCCTCCGGTTACCAATATTGTTTTTTTTGACATATCAGATTACTCTCTTATAAAATCATCCATTCTTTTAATACTATTCTTCAAGAAAAAGAACATCGAAATAAAAATGCAAATTAGTATGGGTAAAAGGATGATCATCCTTTTATAAATAACAGCTTTCTGAGAAATAATGTTTCCATATTCAACGATTTCAAAAAGATTTTTATCCAAAATCAAAAACTTTTCTTGTCTATTGATTATATGCATTAACTCATTTTTCTTTTCCAAAAGCGATGAAATAGTAGGAATTTCTGATGCTTCTGCATAGACAACAATCTCTTTTTCCTGATGTATTGGGTTTTTACTTAGTTTATCCAAATACTCATCAACAAAAACTAGTGTTTCCTTATTTTTTTGCAGATCCAATTTCACTTGATTTATCTCAAAGGTTAAGATCTTATCATAATATGCATTAGAACTTATATAATCCAGAAACGCTTTTACTATATTATTATTATCGGGAATTGCATTCTTAAAATATATAGTCAATTTATGATATTTATAGAACTTTCTATACTTCTTACTTTCTAATAATTCTGGATCTAACTCATCAATGATATGATGCGCATCTTTTTCTCCATATACATTTTTAAAATAATCTAAAACATCCGAATATTGAAGAATTGGCTCTAAAGTAATTTGTTTTAGATTTAAAACTTGGGTAGAATCTAATTTTAGTTTCTTTAAAAAAGACTCACTCCCTAATCTGGATTCCATATTCTCAAGAAAACCATAAATATATTCACCAGTATCTTTTTTAGGCTCTAAAATTATTTCTTGAACAAACTCTTTATCTAAATTCAACTTTTTATCCAAAAAATAACCTAGAATTCCTCCAATAATACATATTGTCGTAAATAAAATCCATTTTTTCTTATAGAATAGTACGATAGAAGCGATTGATTTTAAAACACTTCTAAAAAAGTTTTTAATCACATTAAAAATTTGTCCTAAATCTATTTCTTCATTATTAGAGTTTCCCTGACTCATTGTTTATCCTTCTTTAAAAATTTGCTCTAATATTTTTTCTGTAATCAGATAGGTAGGTTTAACACCTGTTGTTCCAAGTCCTCCTGATGCTAATGTGCTTCCTGTTTCTAACGGATTATCTGATGCATAATATGCATATCGTACTTTTACCCCTGAACTTATACTACCACGTAATTTTGATGCAGATTGAATTGCTTTCTGATAATGTGCTCCTTCCATTTCTAATCCAATTATATTCCAGGTAGAATCATGAAAAAACTTTAAAATATCACGGTTCTGTAATGAGGTTCCTAGCACCGTGATCATAGCGCCATCGTATATATCAATTCCTTCTCCTTCCAGATCTTCTTTTTTTAATCCATTATTAAATGGGTAATTATCTGCCGTTCCCTCAAACACATGTGCAGAGGGGATCATAATATCTCCTTTTCCTCCTTCAAGAATACCTGCTTTGCCCATAATAGATACCGATGCTACATCTAAGTATTTCCTAACACCTTCTTTTTCATAAGGTTTTAGTAACTCATCCATGGTTTCATATGCCTGTTCACCAAATGCATAATCCATTACTATAAGTACGGGGGTATCTTCTTTTTTGATTTTAGATGTCAAATTAGCATAACTTCCTTCAGTATATTTTGTGGTATCAAATATCTGAATGTTGATATTGGTTCCACTTTGATCTTCTAAATAGGTCATCCCTTTTAGTAAAGCAAATTTTTCTACTTTGGCTCTTAATTTATTATTCTTAGTCTCACTCAGCAATTCATACACATCAAAAGGAGTCTTACTTTTTAGCTCAGTTTTCAGTGCGGTAGGAGCATATAATGTATTCATCACACTATGCATATTAGCACTTATAATGTGTATGGGTCGTTCTAACAGTTTTAGCTCTTCTAATTTATTTTTAATAGTATCTGCCCATATTTCTCCGTGAATATGATGCCCTAAACGCTCCCTAAGAACTGGACTAAAAGTAACTATTCTCTTATTTTCATTTACAGATTCATCTATCGCCAGTTTTCCCAACCAAAATATAATATGTAAAAACCGCTCTTTATTTTCCGGGCATGAAAAACTGTTGTATATCGAAGTGACTTCTTCAAAAGTCCTTCCTAATATATTAGCTGTATGCGTCAAAACTACTTCTCGTTGTGATTTTGTAAGTTCTTTCTTTGATGAAACTGCATTTTCTAATTTATTCCAATCTCTGGTAACATTTCCTTCTTCATTAATTACCACTCGGTTCATAATCTTGTGCGATTCGATAAAAAGAAATGTAAGATGGGTAAGAATATCATAGATTTCAGACCTGCCCCGTGTAATCTCGATATTCATCTGCTCTTCATCAATACGATAACAGTTTCTCCTTCTTTTTGGTGGAATTATGGCTTTAAAATGAGAGTTTTTATAGCCTTCTTCACTTGTAAGGTTTATATAACGACATTCTTCGATCCCAATAGGTAAACGATCAACTACATATAAAAGACCATCCAACTCTACTTTTTCTTCGGCTATCGAGCCATAAATCTCAGGACGTAAAGTTAGCAACCCTTCTCTTAGCGTATCTCCCGAAACTCCCATGGGTTTATAAAAACCTCTATTGAATAGATGACGCATGGTAATATACATTCGTTCTATTGCACTTGAGCTTTCCTGAGCTCTTGTTCTCCTTCCTTGTATTTTCTTGTTTACCATATATTATTTCCTAACAAAGATATAATTTATTTATCTACCAAATATGATAGAGAGTCTGCAATTTTTCTATCATTAGAAAGTCTGGGTAATTTATTTTGTCCGCCTAATTTGCCAATAGATTTCATATAGTTATTAAACCCTTCTTTTGGCACAATGGTAATTTTTAAGGTCGTTAAAATATTTCCTGTAATCAGGTCATCATAATAGGAGTTCTGCCTTCTTAGGGAATTATCAATTTCTAATGCTAATTGTTTTACATCAGATGGCTCTTCCTGAAATTCTATAAACCACTCATGATAAGGAAGTTGATTAACATCAGGATTGATTTGTGGTGCAACCGTAAATTCTTTTATCATTGCTCCAGTGGCTTCTGCCCCTTCTTTAAGAGCCTGCTCTACTTCTTTGCCTATAACATGTTCTCCAAATGCAGAAATAAAATGTTTAATCCTTCCAGAAACAATTACTCTATAAGGACTGGTATTTGTAAACTGTATTGTATCTCCAATATTATATGCCCATAGTCCTGCATTAGAGGAAATAAGCATTACATAATTTATTCCAATTTCAACTTCTCCAATAGTTATTCTTTTAGGGTGTTCATTAAAAAAAGTGTTTGCCTCGACAAACTCATAAAACATTCCGGAATCTAATTGCAACAACATACCTTTTTCTTTCTGAGTATCCTGAAAAGCAAAAAAACCTTCAGAGGCTGGATATAATTCTATTCCTGCAACTTTTCTCCCGATTAACTTTTCGAATGCAGCTTTATATGGTTCAAAATTTACACCTCCATAGATGAACAGTTCAAAATTTTTAAAAAGGTCTCCAACGGTTTTTCCTGTTTTCTTTTGCAGTTTCTCAAAATACATTTGTACCCAGGGAGGAATTCCACTGATGATGGTCATATTTTCATGAACAGTTTCTTCTACAATGGCATCTACTTTGTCTTCCCAGTCTTCAATACAATTAGTTTCCCAACTAGGTAGTCTATTTTTCTGAAGATATTTTGGCACATAATGCGCTACAATTCCTGAAAGTCTGCCTAGATTAACCCCATTTTTTTCTACAAGTTCGGGACTTCCCTGAAGAAATATCATTTTTCCATCTACAAAAGCTGTTTTTCCACTTTCAGCGATATAGCACAAAATGGCATTTCTAGCGGCTCTTATATGGGTGGGCATAGAGGCTGCGGTTAATGGAATATATTTTACGCCGCTAGTAGTTCCTGAGGTCTTAGCAAAATAGATTGGCTTACCGGGCCATAAAACGTCGTTTTCTCCACCTACAATCCGATCCACATATTGTCTTAATTCTTCATAATCTCGAATAGGTACTTTTTTGACAAAATCTGAATGTGTTTTTATATCCTGAAACTTATGATCTTTTCCAAAAGAAGTATTACTTGCCGTTTTTAGCAATTCTTTAAAAACGCGTTCCTGAGTTTCTATTGGATTATTAGCCCATTTATTTATTTTTTTGCGAACATATGCTGCAAAAACCTTTGCTCCAAGTGATTTAATAGACATTATTGTATACAATTATTCAAAATCAATAAACTTTGACGGATCTGTAGGATAGCCATTTCTCCATAATTCGAAATGAAGATGAGGCCCTGTAGAAAGTTCTCCTGTCGAACCTGCAGTAGCAATTACTTCTCCTTCTTTAACCTGTTCTCCCTGTTGTTTTGTCAAAGATGCATTATGCTTATAAACAGTGAGTAAATTATTACCGTGATCTAAAATCATTACATGCCCGGTTTCTGCCGTCCATTCTGCAAAAATAACTGTTCCGGCCGCTGCAGCTTTTACCGGAGTGTCTTTGGGAACCGCCACATCAATTGCATAATGTTTTTCCTCTACGTTATACACTTCAGTTACGCTTCCTTTTACAGGCGGAAATAATGAGAAATCAGTACTTGATTTTTCACTCTCAAATAAACTATATTTATCTTCTCTGGAAACTTCATCTCTAAGCTGTATATCTTGTTCTGATGGGTCTAAATTCACTTCTTCCAGATTTAATTTTTCTGATTGTACTGCAGAGTCTATATCAAATTCTACAGTCTTTACATCTCCGGTTAATACTTTTTTAATTGAATTATAATATTTCTGATTAATGCTTAAAACAGACTCTAAAGAATCGGCAGTGGTAACAAGCCTGGTCGCTTTTTGATCCAACGATGTAGAAGAATATCCTGGTATGTATTCTCTTAATGGCGTAAAGGCAATCAAAAAAGTGGTACAAGAAATTAAAATAATAGTTGTAATCATTGATAAAACAAACACATTAAGCCTGGTTAGCTTAAAAGATATTCTTTCCTCAAAAGTATCCTCGTTTAGAATTACCAAACGATATTTGTTTAGTAATTTTCTTGTAATCCTTTTTTGTTCTTTTTTCTTTTTAGCCATAAATTACTTCTACTACCATAGCGGATTAAGTAGGATTATTACACGCAAATATACATATTCTACCAAAGGATAAAAATGTCAAGTTCTACATTAAAACGTTATTTCTTTTTAAATAGTTCTAAGAACTCCGTTTTGTATTCTTTTTAAGTGTGTACTTATACATTTGGCATAATATTATCCTAAAAAATGTAATTCACACTATAATACTGCCTTTTTTACGTAAATCTTATTAACTTTGTAATCTAATATTAATATCATGACGTCATTAATAATTTATTTAGGAATGCTAGGTCCCTGGCAAATAGCACTGATTGTAGCGGCTGTTTTATTATTATTCGGAGGTAAAAAAATTCCGGAATTAATGAGGGGACTTGGAAGCGGAATTAAAGAATTTAAAGATGCTACGAAGGAAGATGAAGATCCTAACAAGATAGAAGAGAAAAAATAATTTCATCTTATAAAGATAAAAGCCTGACTTATGTACAAGTCAGGCTTTTTTATTTATTCTTTCTCTTTAATCTTTACACCATTTCCAACTTGAATCGATAGCATAAATAGTATCACATTTAATCTACAAGTGAAAGTTGTATTCTTTTTCTAGGTAGATCCACACTCATTACTGTCACCATTAGATGTTGATTCAATTGTACAATTGTATTGACATCACTGATATATTCATTCGCTAACTTAGAAATGTGTATCAATCCACTTTCCTTAATACCGATATCTACAAAACATCCAAAATTGGTAATATTATTAACGATTCCCGGCAATTTCATTCCTGGTTTTAAATCATTAATAGTTTTTACATTAGGATCAAATTCAAAAATGGTTGCTTTCTGTCTAGGATCTACTCCTGGTTTTTCTAATTCTTTGATAATGTCATTCAGCGTAGGTAGCCCTACAGTTTCGGATACATAATTTTGTAATTTTATTTTTGAAATTACTCCTTTGTTACCTATTAACTCTTGTAAAGAACTACCAACATCTTTTGCCATTTTAGAAACTAATTTGTATTGCTCTGGATGTACCGCAGAATTATCCAATGGATTTTTTGGTTTTGTAATTCTCAAAAATGCCGCTGCCTGTTCATAGGCTTTCCCTCCAAGTCTGGGAACTTTTTTTAGTTCTTCTCTAGATGATAATGCTCCATTTTCTGATCTATACGTCACAATATTTTCTGCTAGTTTTTCTCCTATTCCAGACACATAGCTAAGTAATGGAGCGCTTGCAGTATTTACATTAATACCAACACTATTCACGCAACTCATCACCACAGTATCCAATTCATTTTTTAGTTTGGTTTGATCTACATCATGTTGATACTGACCTACGCCTATGGCTTTGGGGTCTATTTTTACTAATTCTGCTAATGGGTCTGCTAACCTTCTCCCAATAGATATGGCTCCTCGAACGGTCACATCATAATTCGGAAATTCTGCTCTGGCAATTTTGGAAGCCGAGTATACAGATGCTCCACTTTCATTGACCATAAACACCTGAATAGGGCTGTCAAATGGAATTTTTTTTACAAAAGCCTCTGTTTCTCTGGCTGCGGTACCATTCCCAATTGCAATTGCTTCTATTTTGTAAGCATTTACTAAAGATCTAATTTTTTTTATGGCATTTGTAGTTTCTCTTTGAGGAGGATGCGGATATATATTTTCATTATGTAATAAATCTCCCTGTGCTGCCAAACATACAACTTTACAACCTGATTTAAATCCAGGGTCTAGCGCCAGAATTCTCTTTTGTCCCAGTGGAGATGCCAGCAGTAGCTGTTTTAGGTTTTGAGCAAATACTTTGATTGCATTTTCATCAGCTTTTTCTTTGGTTTGGTTTAATACTTCTGTTGCAATTGCTGGTGACAGTAATCTTTTATAAGCATCTGCAATTGCCAAGAACATTTGATCCGTACAGGCTTCAATATTAGATTTGATCATAATGTCATCAATGATATCTAATGCATCGTTTTCGGGAACGGTTATTTTTACTCTGACTATCTTTTCATTTTCTGCTCTAAGAATTGCCAATAATCGATGTGAAGGACATTTATGTAATGGCTCTTCCCACTCAAAATATTGTTGATATTTCTGCGCGTCTTCTACATCCTTTTTTGATTTTATAACTGTAGAAGATATAGCTGCTCTACGTTGATATAACCGACGTATTCTATTTCTAACTTTTTCGTTTTCGCTGATCCATTCTGCAATAATATCTCTTGCTCCCTGCAATGCCATTTCTTCATTGGCAATCTTATCAGTAAGGTATTGAGAAGCTATTATTAGCACCTCTTCTTCTCGCTGTTGTATCAAAATTTTTGCCAAGGGTTCCAGCCCCAATTCTTTTGCAACACTCGCTCTTGTTTTTCTTTTTTTCTTATAGGGTAAGTATAAATCTTCGACCTCAGAAAGTGTTTGAGCAGATTCGATTCTTTTTTGTAACTCAGGAGTGAGTGCTTCTTGTTCTTTGATCGAAGTAAGTACACTTTCTTTTCGTTTTTGTAATGTTTCAAAAGTGGTTTTATACTTTACAATTTCTCCAATTTGTACCTCATCAAGATTACCTGTCATTTCTTTACGATACCGGGAAATAAAAGGTATTGTTGCACCATCATCCAATAATTCAATGGTTTTTATAATTTGTTTTTCTGAAATCAGTGTGTGTTGGTTGATGAAAGAAACTATATTCATGGATGCTTTTTTTGAATCGATAAATATATTATAAAAATCTAATTATGTTCTAAGACTTATACTTTATACGCTTTCTGATTTAAAATTATTCATTCAGATTTGCTTTTTTACATTGCTACTTCAAAAATAAAGATGCCTAATGGTTACTGTACTTCTATGACAGGAAAACTTTTTTTAGTAGTGATAAGGTAATAGTGTGCCACTGCATAAGATGATTCTGAATTCACACTTTATCGATTGATATTGACCACGTATAGAGATCCAATAATGATACCTTCACAGTACTTATAAGCAACGCCTTACTTATATCTTTCTGATTTAAAAATGAGCTTTGCAACTCACCTCCTCTAGGAATTTCTCGAAAAAATCTTTGAAACAATGAGATACAAAAATAATTACTGTTTGTGCAAAAAATCAGATAGTCATATTTTATTTTGTGCTATTTATTGTGTAATAAAGTATTTGCTTACAAAAAATAAAAATCGTAAATTGTTAGTAATCTAACATTTAGAAAATTGATTTTTCTTGATATTTCGCGTCTAACTCAAAACTTAAATTCATGAAAATTTTAAAATTTTCTATGCTAATTCTTATAGCAACTAGCATAGTACACTGTACAAATGATGTAGAGAATGATGCTCTACAGGAAAACTCAATTAACCAGGATGAAGTGTCTCCTGAGGTTTTAACAAAGCTTGAAAGTATGGGGTTTGATGTTCGTCAGATTCCAGTAAAAGCTAAAAAAGGAGGATATATTGTAGGAGGAGATATATTTATTACTGATGAAGCAGTTCAGCAATACACAGGAGATAAACAAGCTTTTTTTTCAATTGTTGATTGTGATAGGGCAAGGAGTATTCGAATTCAGAATGATCTGGGCAATAATGCTGCTGGAAGAGGCTTTCGAAGAGGTCTTAATTTATGGAATACCGTGAATGGGACAACTCTGGAATTGATTCCGGTAACTAATAATCCTGATATCGTTGTGCGATTGTCCGAACCGGGTGAAATTGGCGGTTGGGGTCTAGGAGAGTTTCCTACCAATGGAGTAGAAGGCGGACTGATCATTCTCAATCTTAACGAGCCTAGTCTTGATGGAGACCCAGTAACATCCAGGGAATGGTCGAATATATTAGCTCATGAAATTGGACATAATATTGGATTCCTACATGCCGAACAAGGAATTTTTGGGACACAAATTCCTGGTACACCAATCAATGATACAAGGTCAATTATGACTTCAGGATCAAATCCAAGTGTGGTATTTAATGCTAGACGAGTTTCTAATGGAGATAGAAGAGCTTTAAGGCTTATGTATAACGATAATAATGGGTTTTGCCAATAATATTTATTGGTAATACATTAATTAAAGTTTAAAGGGCAGTCTAAAAAGTAATAGAAATCACAAATTGTCAGTTTATTTTGATATGTAGTGGTTCCTTTTTAGACTGCATTTTTGTTTATGCAACCAAATTAGCTAAAACTTTTTTATTTCATATTTTACTCGATAATCGAGATTTAAATGCTCCGAGACTTGTCTAGAAATCAACATGTTTTTTTCAATAAATGTCTCGTAGGCTTGCCCCGAGGTAGTTTACTGGCTCATAAAACTGGGTAGGTTTTTCAGTATATAGGTTTTTACTGTGATTTGCAAAGAGGGTTTTGACTCCTTTTTATTATATGTACTTGATTTATACTATCAATCTAACCATTTCTTATAGCGTATTGTAAAACCAGAAAGGGCATTAGAAATCAAAATAGAATATGTATAAAATCATATCCTATAAAAGTAGAAAGTATAGGAATTTAATAAAACCGGCTTATTTTTGATTTATTAAAAACTACTACTCAAACTTAATAGTTTTAATAATAGCTTCTAATTCGAACATATGGTTTCTTTTTCTAACGGATGGCGCAAGTACAAAACCTTCGACTACTAATTGCCTGTTGTTTATACGGTCATCAATCACATAATTCACAAATGGCCCTGCCATATATCGATCTTTAATCTCCCAGGTACCTTTGGTCTCAAAAGCAAATTTATTATCCAAGATTGTTTCATACTGGTAGGGAGCATAGTCCTTTTCTGTAATAAATTTACCAGAAGTAGTAGGTATTTTTAAACTTCCTACAGAGTCTCTTATCTTTACAATATTGGCAACCGCATTAGAGTCTTTAACAATTGTACCAGATGGTAATTCATATATCATCAGGTTCATGTCACCATTAGTAATGTCTTTACGCAACCAGAAGAACTTATCTTCTTCTTTGGCAACCCGATACGCAGATGGAATTTTTAGAGTAATTCCCATCTTTTCTTTGAGTTGCGGGATATATTCTACTGATTTTTTAATTCTATATTGCTTTTCTCTGGTCTCTACTTGCTTATATTTTGAAATAATGGTTGCTGCATTTTCCTGAATTAAACGAGCAATATCTGTGGCATCAAGACCTCTTATTACAAATCCCAACTGGGGGGTTGCAAATTTATTTTTTGTTGTAGTGAAACTGGATTTTTTACCTTGTTCTACAATAAGAAAAGTTCTTCTTCTTTGTGCCAACCCGGTGAAAGCTTCGATCGGTAATTGCCGCATCGAGAATAGCGGTTCTTCCTGTGGTAGTCCTGGAACCTCTGCACCAAAATATTTACGCACTGTATCTCCTATGGCTCCTTTCCATAATTCATTATCCATCACTACAGATAATTCATTTATTTTACCTAAGGATTGTGCTAAGGAGCCTTTAATCTTTTCTGCGGTTTCCTTTTTTTTCTCTGCACAGCTGATTATAGTCAATGCACAAATAATGGCTAGTATTAGTTTTTTCATAGTACAAATATACTTGTGATAGAATGATATTAAAAAAAATAACAACATAAACCATTCCAATTATATCTTGTAACGTATAATGATTACCTTATTTTACAAATGTTAGCCAAAAAAGTAAACGAATGAAACTATCAGGATTTAGATACTTTTAGTTTCATCCCTGGTTTGATACCTGATCCTTTAATATCATTCCAGTTTCTAAGGTTTTGTATTGTTACCCCTTTAAATTTCTGAGAAATACTCCATAGTGTATCTCCGGCTTTTACTGTATACACTTTAGAATTTCTAGCACTTGTACTTGCAACAGCTTTGGTTTTTGTTTTTACCGATTTCTTTTTCTGTGATCTGCTTACTACAGGTCGACGGGGGTAGATCGTTAATCGTTGGCCAATTCTTAGATTGTTACTACGTAACCCATTCCATCGTTTTATCTGGCTTACCCGTACACCATATCTTCTGGCGATTTTACCTAGGAAATCACCACTACGCACCCTATATCGAATCTTATCTTTAGCCTCAAATAATTTGGGCAATGGTTTTTCTCGCTTATTAAATTCTTCCTGTGCCAGTGCATATATCTGATCTTCATTAGATACAAATTTACCTACCTGATCTAATGGTAAACGAAGCACGTAATTTTCGTCTTTTATATGAGGAATGATATCCAGTTTATAAGAAGGGTTTAAAAACTGCAACTCTTCCATATTAATATTCATGTATTCTGAAACCTGATCCAGCGTGATCATTTGTTTTACTTTTATAGTATCGGTTTCAAAATAAGCGAACTCTGGTTTTTTGGGTTTAAACCCGTGTTTATCAGCATACTCAAAAATATACATGGTTGCCAAAAATGCCGGAAGATATCCTGCCGTTTCTCTGGGAAGGTTTTGCCTGATATTCCAGTAATTTGTATATCCCCCGCTACGTCTGATTGCTTTATTCACATTTCCTGGTCCTGAATTATAGGATGCCAGCGCTAGATCCCAGTCTCCAAAAACACGATATAAACTCGCTAGATATTTACATGCTGCCTGAGTCGCCATAATAGGATCCATCCGCTCATCTACATAAGAGCTAACTTCTAATCCAAACATTTTTCCGGTACCAAACATAAATTGCCATAGCCCTGTGGCTCCTACTCTGGATTTGGCTCTTGGTTTTAAAGCAGATTCTACAATAGCCAGATATTTTATCTCTAATGGAATATTCTGATTATCTAATTCTTGCTCAAATAAAGGAAAATAAAACTCGCTCAGCGCCATCAGCCTTTCTAATTGTTCATGACGATTTTTTAAATATCTCTTTATAACGCTTTCTAATGAAGTGTTGTATTCTACATTAAAAGGTGTGCGGGCATTCAATTCTGCCAATCTTGCTTTTAGGGTATCTGTAGGAAGATCTACATACTCTACCGGCTCATACGTTAGTTCTGTGATAGATTTATGTATCGTATCAAACAAACCGGCACTATATAATTCCTTTTTCCAGAGCGCATCTAATTTTGAAACCTCTGGGTGATCTTGAGCTACATATACTATGCTATCTTTGGTATTTGTTTTATGTAAGGTTGTGGTCTTGAGTTCACCATACTGGCTAACAACTTTTGCTGTATCGACTACTTGTATTGTATCTTTTTTTAGGGTCAAATCTTTCTGTAAAGTAATTACTTTAGATTTATTTACTTTAGTCTTAGAATCTTTAGACTTTTTATTTTGACTGTGTATGATAGATACGCAAAAAAGAAAACCAAGAAGTAACCAACAATTTTTATTCATCATCTAATATCATTTACATTTAATTCAACTAAGAGCTTGTTTAAAAACCTTACTTCCTGAAAACAAATATTTTAAGAACCGTGAGCTTATTTCAAATAATTAAAATATCTCGATATTCTCATCATTTGAAGTGTCCTCAGAACCTCAAACTATTGATTTTCAATTTGTATTCTTTTTAAACATACTCTAACGGATATTTTAGCATAGTTAGTGTAATTTTCAACAAGTTATCAACAACACTTGCGCTAAAATCGCACTTTTTTTCTAAAATACAAAAAATCAACAAGTTAAAATACAAAAAAACCAGTCAAAACGACTGATTTTTTATTGTTTTTTCATTTAATAAGATTTTTCTTACTTAACCTGCTTGTTTTTTAGTTTCTTATAGCTGCGATTCCAGGAAGTGTTTTTCCTTCCAGGCTTTCTAACATGGCTCCACCACCGGTAGACACATAACTTACTTTATCACCAAAACCAAACTGCTTCACTGCTGCTACAGAATCTCCTCCTCCTACCAGAGAGAATGCACCTTTCTCAGTTGCTTCTGCTATAGAGTGACCTAATGTTATGGTTCCGTTTGCAAAATTTTCCATTTCGAAAACTCCCAAAGGCCCGTTCCAGAGTATGGTTTTAGAATTAAGAATTACATTATGAAAAATCTTCAATGTTTCTGGTCCTGCATCTAATCCCTGCCATCCATCAGGAATGGCATCTACACTGATTACTTTTCTGGTAGCATCATTAGCAAAATCATCTGCTCCCACAACATCTACAGGTAAATGTATTTTTACGCCTTTTTCTTCAGCTTTTTTTAGAATCTCTAATGCCAATTCCTGTTTATCATCCTCGCAAATAGAATCCCCTATCTGTCCTCCCTGAGCTTTTATAAATGTATAGGTCATTCCTCCTCCTATAATAAGATGATCTACTTTATCAAGGATATTTTCTATAATCGTAATTTTAGAAGATACCTTTGATCCTCCTAAAACTGCAGTAATTGGTTTTTCTCCATGAGTTAATACCTTATCGATACTCTCAATCTCTTTTGCCAATAAGCTACCAAAGCATTTGTTATCAGGAAAAAACTGAGCAACAATTGTTGTAGACGCATGGGCTCTATGTGCTGTCCCAAAAGCATCATTGACATAGACATCTCCCAATGTTGATAACTGTTTTGCAAAATCAGTATCTCCACTGGTTTCTTCATTATGAAATCTTAAATTCTCTAATAATAAAACTTCTCCTTCATTTAATGCCGCAACTGCTTCTTCTGCTACTGCTCCTACGCAATTAGCAGCAAATTTTACCTGAACACCTATTATTTCGGATACTTTGTCTACAATATGCTGTAAAGAAAATTCTTTCTGCACTCCTTTGGGGCGACCTAAATGAGACATCAAAACTGCACTTCCTCCATCTTCAAGTATTTTGATAATGGTAGGTTTTGCAGCTTGTATTCTGGTAGCATCCGTTACTTCAAAATTTTCATTTAAAGGAACATTAAAATCTACTCGAATTAATGCTTTCTTATTTTCAAAATTAAAATCGTTGATTGTCTTCATTATATTAGATTGATATTGATCAAACGAAAATAATTGTATTTCCTCAGAAACATTCATTAGAATCAGAAAAATTGCCATAATTATTCGGTAAAGATTCACTTTTATCAATTTTTAACTAAAAGATGCTTTTCAATGAAAAAATCATATTGTATTCTTATCCTAATATAGCTGCTATATATTGTATTTTATTAAATTATATTTGCCTATGCTTTTTTCAGAAATTCTAGGATTAACACATATCAAAAGTTACCTTACTACAAGTGTAGATCGTGGTCGAATACCACACGCGCAACTTTTTGTAGGTGCCAATGGTAGTGGTACGCTGCCCATGGCTATTGCCTATGCTCAATATATTTTGTGTCAAAATGAAGCCGGAGAAAACACCGGAGGAAACCATTCGTGTAATATAAAGTTTGATCATCTGGCACATCCAGATCTTCATTTTGCCTATCCTGTAGCTACCAATGACAAAATAAAGAAACACCCTACCGCTAACCATTTTGCAGAAGAGTGGAGAACTTTTATCAACAAAAATCCATATGGTAGCATTTTTGACTGGCATATTTTATTAGGTATCGAAAAAAAACAAGGTCAGATTGGTGTGGATGAAGCACTGGATGTGGTAAAAAAATTATCACTAAAAAGTTATGAAGGTGGCTATAAAGTAATGCTTATCTGGATGGCTGATAAAATGAATATTGCCGCTTCAAATAAATTACTAAAACTTATAGAAGAACCTCCCGAGAAAACGGTCTTTATCCTAATTACTGAGGATGAAGAACAACTCATACAAACCATACGATCCCGATGTCAGGTACTTCATTTTCCTGCACTGGGTGAACAGGTGATTAAGGATGCCATACAAAAAGAAGGAGATCTTTCGGATAGCGAAGCTTTAAAGATTGCCCATCAAGCCAATGGTGATTATAGCAAAGCATTACATTTATTGCATCATGATGGTGGAGATGATCAGTTTGAAGATTGGTTCATTCAATGGGTGAGAACTGCTTTTAGAGCAAAAGGAAATAAGTCTGCTGTGAATGATTTGATAAGCTGGAGCGAATCTATTGCTGGATCTGGTAGAGAAACACAAAAGAAATTTCTTAGCTATTGTCTGGATTTCTTCAGACAAGCTATGTTACTCAATTATGGAGCAAAAGATCTTGTCTTTTTGGAGCCAAAAACTAATGGTTTTAAATTAGAAAATTTTGCACCTTTTATTCACGGAGCAAATATAATGGATATCAGCAATGAATTACAAGATGCTATTTATCATATCGAGCGAAACGCTAATGCAAAGATTGTTTTAACCGATTTATCCATAAAACTTACACGACTACTACATAAAAAGGCAAGCTGACGTTATTAATTATTTTTTATTACGACCTTTAGAGCTACATATTTATTCTAAAACCAATACCTTTTCATGAAAAATTTTATGACGCATATCGTTTCAATTACTATTTTACTCTTTTTATTGATCACCTTTCTTCAATCTGGAATTGATAAACTCGTAGATTGGAAAGGTAATCTGAGCTGGTTAAAAGGCCATTTTTCGGCTACTTTTATGCGTAAAATTGTCCCTTTTCTTCTGGCGGTTGTCTTAATTTTTGAGCTAATGACTGCTTTATTGAGCATCTTAGGAATTTATGAATTAATTGTAGATAACCATATACGTTATGCCTCTGAAGCTATGTTTTCTGCTTGTTTCACTCTAATAATGCTCCTTTTTGGGCAGCGTGTTGCAAAGGACTATCAGGGTGCATTAACAATTACCTGTTATTTTATAGTCGCTATTTTTGGCTTGTATACTATTATGAATGTATAATATACTAGATCCGGATACTGTTTATAACGTCATTTTTATAGAAAATTGAATGAGTAAATAATTTGACCTATTAAAAACCATGAAATGTAAAAAGAAGGTGTCTGAAAAGTCAAACACCCTCTTTTTTAGGGCTAGACAGAATATTTTATTTTTTTATTAATTTTATTGTATCTGTTCTTCCTTTCTTGTCTTCTACACTTACAAAATAAGCTCCTGTGTCTAATGAACTTATGTCAAAGGTATTCTGATTCGCTTCCAGAACTTTTTTTCCTGAGAGATCAAATACTTTTATAGTATTCACATTCGTGTTTTTTATGGTCACCTGAGTTTATGTCTATATTTTTTAAAGAAGAGGAAGAAATAATTTAGATGATTTTAGAATGTTATCGAATGCGTGTACTAATTCTTAAGAAGCTTTCACCGAATTATTGTCAGTAGTTAATATGTACATCCACATTTACTTTGTCTGCACCCAAAGTCGATACCCAAGGTAATCATATGAGAACCTGCTGCTGTGGTAGGAGCAAGTACCTCATTTACATTTACCTGATATCCATAAGCTACA
>NZ_VTZU01000043.1 GCF_008370685.1 Aquimarina sp. RZ0 | reverse complement strand
CGCAATCAAATTATATAACAATAAAAGATTACATTTATCTTTAGACTATAAAACACCTAATTACGTGCACCAAAGTGCCGCTTAAATTTTAATATTAATCTGTAGCCGTATTTTAGGACGTGACATAAAATGTAAAAACTGTAGGCAAGTAGTTTTGAAAAGTTTACTGATTTCATAATTTCTTGAGTTTTCTTTTTGTGTGTTAAATTCTAATAGGTTAAAGTTATAGATTAAAGTAGCTCAGGATATGTGGTGCTTCTTACAAAAGTGGAGTATTACAACTTTATTTTTACACAAATTAATTATAATCAAGTACTTAAATAACAAAGATCAACAGCTAAAAGTGGGTTTTCAGTGTTATTATCCCATAACCGATATAGATATATGACAAAAAAACTACTGTTTATATTTAATTAATTTAAAGAATATGGAAATTCATTAATAATATGGCATAATTTATTAGCTCATCTTGAGTAATGGTTTAATAGGTTCATCATTATGAACTTATGAAGTACGTCATTGTGCATAGAATTTATTATTGGTATAAAGTGCCGCAATGACAAAAAAATAGAGTATCACATTAATAATCAATAAAATAACACATTACAAAATTACTTCTATTCTCTTAGCATTTTCAGAATTCCAATCAACATTAAAACTTACAATCTTAGTCTCTCTATTCCAGTCAAAAGAAATTGTATTAGTTCCAATTGTTATTGAGTATGGAGGTGTTTCTATATGATGAATATTTACAAAAATCTTGCGATGAGAAGTGGTGTACAATCTACCGGTATCTGCTACCAGGTCTATAGAAAGCTTCTTTGGATTGACCGTACTGCTGAATGTAAGTATTTCATATTTTCCTTTCTCATAAGCATTGGGAGTCTTACCATCATCATCATAAAGCTTTCCTTTACTGGTTTTTACTGTAGCATCATGATAGTAATGTAACTCGAATTCTTTTGTAGTATATAATCCCGTATGCTGCACGGGAGCTATCATAGGGATAAAAGATCCTCCTTTTACAAATACTGGAATATGATCTTCTCTACTGACCACAGTACTATAATTGCCCCCTCTGTATCTTTTTCCTGTAAAAAAATCATACCAGGTAACCCCTCTAGGAAAATACACCTCTTTTGATATCACTCCTGGTTTTATAATTGGAGAGACTAAAAAATTATCCCCCCATAAATAAGTGTCAGAAATTCTTTTTAGTTTTCTATTTTCTGGTTCTTCAAAAAACAAAGGTCTCATCAAGGGAACACCCGTTTGATTATTATCAAAAGCTATTGTATAAGTATATGGTAAGAGTTTATATCTGAGTTCGATACTTTTTTTGACAAGGCTTTTTGTTTTTTTATCATGAAATACTGGTTCCGGTGCGATATGTTCCTGACCGTGTGGTCTGTAAATAGGTTGAAAAACTCCATATTGCAACCATCGAGTATATAACTCAGCATCAAAAGTTTCTCCTCCAGCAAATCCTCCCAGATCAGAATGCATATATCCCAATCCCTGCATGCCCATAGACAGTGCAATTTCTGTTTGTGGTTGCAACCCTCCCCAACTTCTGTTTACATCTCCAGACCAGGGGATCATACCAAATCGTTGAGATCCAGAATATCCGGCACGCATTAAAATAAACGGACGTTGCTCCGGAAAATCTTTTTGATATCCTTGATGTAATAATCGTGCCCAATCATGCCCATAAATATTGTGAACTTCATCAGCAGATCCAATAGCATGCACTAAATCAGATGGATGTACTTCTGGTTCTCCCAGGTCTCCCCACCACCCTGATATTCCATAGTGCTGAGTATATGTTTTATAGATATTCCAGAACCAGTCTTTTCCTTTTTGATCATAAATATCTATAATCCCTGTATTCCCAAAATAAAAATCATACCTAAACGGATTACCTAATGAATCTTTTGCCAATATCTTTTTGGCCACTGCTTCTTCCCATTTTTTTGACGTAGACAGGACAAAAGGCTCTGTAATTAAAATAGTTTTTATTCCTTCTTTTTTGAAGTCATTAATCATTTCTTTAGGATTGGGAAATGAATCTTTTAAGAATTCCAGATTCCCCATATGTCCTTTTATTTCTTTTCCGAACCAATAAATATCCAAAATTATTGCATCAAGAGGTATACTATCTTTTTTGAATCTGGCAACAATATCTTTTGTTTCTTTCTCTGAATGGTACCCAAAACGGCTGGCAAAATTTCCAAAAACCCAACGAGGAGGCAGTGGTTGTTTTCCTGTTAAGTCTGTATATTCATCCATAAGATCTTTCCAATGATCCCCAACAATTACCTGATATGTTTTTCTTCCGTTTATAGTTTCATAACTTAATGTATTATCTTTTTTACTATCAATATCTAAAAACCCAATTGGGGCGTTATCAAAATGAACAGCATACATTTTGGAAGATAATACCAACGGCATCGTATAATTCATTAACTCTGAATGATTTTCATACCCATAATGCGCTTTGTTATATAACTGTAAACGGTTTCCTCTTCTATCCATACCCACTACTCTGGCACCTGCTCCATAAATGACTTCTTCTTTATCCAACTTAAAATTAAGAATCTCTGTAGAATCTGTTTTCACATATCCTTTATTTTCAGAGATTAGCTCTTTCTCCTTATAGGTATATGAAATATGAAAAGGGACTTTGGTTATATGAACCTGAATACCATCAGAACCGTATATAATGGTAGTATCTGTTTCTGTTACTTTGGCATTTATATCTTTTGTATTCAGAACTACTGCATGTGATATCGGGTTAAAAACTTCTCCTTTAGGAATAAAAGAAGTCTCTACAATTTTATCAGAATATAGTTTAATTATATATGCTCCATCCTCTCTTGTTATTTTTATAAACTTATCCTTAGAATATGTATCGATATTGGTTATAAAATTGTTGGAAGTTTGTTTACAAGAACTTGTAGTAAACATAAGTAATCCAAAAAATAAAATGGAGAGAAATCTTAATTTCATAGTAATTTGCTGTTTTCTGAAACGGATACTACTCAAATATAAGAGAATCCTAATAGATTGAAGATCATTTGACATACACCAGTATAAAATTATCGAATCTTTAGTTATTTGCTTTTTATGTGAAGAAAACCACAACAAGTAACGAAAACGTTTTAGTTAGGTTTTGAGGCACCAGAGACACCTATCGTAATCTAATTCATACAAGGAGATCAGAAAGGTAAAATACCTAACCTTATCCTAAACATTTAATCAAAGACACTAAACAATTTGGTAATACTTACGCCCTACTTTTAATGTATTATTCATAACTAACTTAATCGTATCACGTATGAAAAAGTATTCACTCCCGATTTTTATGTCAAAACAAAAAATACTATACTCAGTATGCTGCTTTGGTTTATTCTTTTCGTTTTCTTCTTTTGCTCAAACTCAACATGTAAAAGTTGAACAGCAATTCGATATACCAGTAGATAAAAATTATGAAGAAAAAAACTATGATAAAAGTTTAGGTACCTCTTTCCGAAATTTTGGTGATCTTTTGGTTTCTCGTGCGGTATTAAATGCAGCAAGTTTTGCGGAGGGTCCGACCTCCGGATTATATATTGGTGATGATCCTATAAATAACCAAACACTTCCTTTTATCAATAAACAGCCTATTCAGGGTTTTTCTGCAGTACTCAATAATTTTGATGGAACTTTTACGGCAATGTCTGATAACGGTTTTGGCAGCATCGAAAATTCTGCCGACTATAATTTGCGTTTATACATAATTAAACCAAGATTTGAATCTTTCTTTGGTGGTCAGGGAGATATTCAGGTTATTGATCATATTGAACTCAGCGACCCAAATGGTTTAATTCCTTTTGCCATCACAAATAGTTTCTCTCCCGAAAGAATCCTTACCGGAGCTGATTTTGATATTGAAGCGATACAAAGAACCCATAATGGAGATTACTGGATTGGTGATGAATTTGGTCCTTTCTTATTACATTTTGATAAAAACGGAATATTATTAGACGCTCCCTATGCTTTACCTGATTTAGACACTCCCGGAAAAGAACTGCGATCTCCTCAAAACCCATTTAGTGAAGAAGCTAGTGCTATTAGAATCATGAATGCTATGAGATCACACGCACAAACGTATGGTAGCAAAACTCCTGTAATGTCGCCTTGGTTTGTAATGCTTGATGATGGTGATGAGACTACCCAGGTAGGCAGTAGGACAGCACCTCCTACTGGCTTAGCTGAGGCTTCTAGTGAATTATTTAATATTTCTTCATTAAACAAAGCAGGTCATCCAGTAGTCGTATATACTGTAAATGATGCCGAAAACATGACTCGTCTATTAGATTTAGGATTGCAGGGAATTATTTCTGATCGCCCTGATATTCTATTAGAAGTGGTACAAAATTTTGATAAAGATCAGGATGGACGGGCTGATTATATAGATGCTGATGGACTGATTGATGTTAGCTTGTTTGATGCACAGGGACATCGTGGAGCTAGAAATTTACGTCCTGAAAATACATTACCTGCTATGGAAGCTGCTTTGGATTATCTAATGTCGACATTAGAGACAGATTGCGGTATTACATTAGACGGAATCCCTGTACTGGATCATGATCCACATATTGAAGCTGCCAAGACTCGTAAAGCTGATGGTACTTCATATAATTTTGAAGATGAAGTATTGGTAAAAGATCTTACATTGGATAGTATACAACGTACTTTTATTGCAGACAAACTATTATCAGGAAGACCCGCACAGACCAATGATACATCATTATCGCCAGTTTCTGTAGCTTTCGCTAATCAAAAAGGGTTTATAAATCCTTATATAATGCCTTCGTTACAACAATTATTTGATTTTGTTGAGTTTTATGTAGCATACTACAAAAACGGAGCAGGCGCCACTGATCCCGATGCCGAAAAACGTTGGAAAAATGCTGCAAAAGTACGTTTTAACATTGAAACCAAAATTAATCCGAGAACAGATCTTGATGACCGAGGAGCTATTTTTGCAGAAAGAACTTTTGGTCCAGAAACATTTACTACTGCTATTGCAGATGTTATTGTTGCTAATAATCTAACAGATCGCGCAGATATTCAAAGTTTTGATTTCAGAACTTTACTCCTTGCGCACAAGCAGTATCCATCCATAAGAACGGTATGCTTGTTTGGAGATTTTCCAAAAGTTGGAGAAGCTGGTGATGGTACAAACTTACAAGATCAAAACGGAGAAAACACACCGTGGTTAGCAGGTTTATACTGGCCTTACAGAACCACAAAATCAGACACTCCATTTAAGGTAAAACGAAGTGGTGGTTTTGAAGGAATGGCATTAACGACAGATCAAAAAGCCCTATTACCACTATTAGAAAAACCCATAGAAGGTAGTGAAAATAATAATTTATTAATCCACAAATTTGATCTTACTACTAAATCATATACTAATAAAAAGTATGAATACCCACTAAACGAAAGAGCAACTGCTACCGGTGATTTTATTATGTTTAATCAAAAAAGAGGACTCATTATAGAACGAGATGGTTCTCAAGGTGATCTTACTGGTTTTAAAGCTATTTATGAAATAGCTTTAGACGAAGATTCTACATTTATAACAAAACGACTAAATGTAGATTTACTAAAAATAAGAGATCCTCGCAGAATTTCTGAACCCGGGCTATCTGGTGATATAGGAATTGGCAGAGACTTTGCATTTCCATTTGTGACGATAGAAAGTGTGGTCGTATTTAATCCATTTCTAATCGGTGTGCTCAATGATAATAACTACCCTTTTAGTATAGGTAGACATGTGGGTGCCGGATTACCAGACGATAATGAATTTATATTACTATGGCTGGATGAGCGTTTAGGATTGCCGTGGAACGATGCTTCAGAAAATTCTCAAAAAGTAAACGCCTCTGATTTTAAAGTATATCCAAATACATTTACAGAGCAAGTAACTTTTTCTACAACAAAAAAGAATATCGAATCTATAACCATCGATATTTTTGATGTCTCTGGAAACCTAATTAAAAGAATCAGCCCTAAGAATTTTGACCGCGGTAATTTAGAATATACCTGGAATGGTCAATCAGATACGGGAGTCGAAGTTTCTACCGGAGTATATTTTGCTATTATAGAAGTAAATGGAGAATTCATTAAGAAAAAAATTCTTAAAAAATAATACCCGTTCTTAGATAAAATCACCGTAGACTGAATCAAGTTATTTTTTAATTCAGACGAGAAAGAAAATTCATAGATAGCAGCGCTATTGATACTTTTTATTTTGAAGTGTGAAACAAAAAGAAATGATTTTAGTCGGTAATTTCATTTGAGAAATGGTCTACAATCATAATTAACCAGCTTATTTTTTTATACCACAACAAAAAAGACCTGTCTATACCATAGACAGGTCTTTTTAAATCAAACTAAATATTCGATTTTTTTACGTGTCGATACTGTGTCCTTTTACATTCTAATTTTTAGGATACAAAAATGATTTTTCAACTTCAAAATCGACAATTCCATCTTTTCTCAAATCATAAACAATAAATAATTGCCCCCAGTAGACCCCATCTGTAAAATCGGCGATAATCCATTTATGATTGAGCAGGTGAACTTTATTAATTGCCATTTTACCTTCCATACCAACAAAAGGAACAATCGGATTATCAACACCAGCCTTATTCTGACTTATGATTTGATCACTTATTGTCAGACTTAACTTTTTTGCATCATATCCTTGTTCTTCAAAATAATTGATTGCTTCTTCATCAGTTTCCATGGAAAAATAGGTCATATCCAAAATTTTATCTATCAACGAATCCTTTTGATTATCTCTGGAAATAATTACTTTTTCTTTTTCTTCTATTTTTGCCATTAGATTCTCAATTTTACCATCATAAGACTCTTTGGCCTTTTTAGCATTCATAAATTGAAATAATATAAATAGTAATGAAAAAATAAATAAGTATAAAAAAATCCTGCTTTTCATAAATTAGATTATAATTTTTAGATTATCGTAAGCTATAAATACATTTTTGGGTAATTGTTGCTGAACTTCTTCATGAAACCCCAACATATGACTTATATGAGTAAGATAAGCTCTCTCCGGTTGTATTTTGACAATAAATTGTAATGCTTCTTCTAAATTAAAATGTGAATGATGTGGTTCTATTCTTAACGCATTAATTACAAGAACCTTAACGCCTTTTAATTTTTCTATTTCTTCATCCTCTATAGTTTTTACATCTGTTAAATATGCAAAATTTTTAAATCTAAAACCAAACACTTGCAGACGATTGTGCATTGTATCTATAGGAATCACATCCAGACTGCCTAGTGTAAATGGTTGGTTAGTCAGTTCATTTTCGATAACACTAGGCGCACCTGGATATTTATTTTCAGACGAAAAAATATAATTAAATCTGTTTCTTAAAACGTTTAGCACTCTCTTATGCGCATACACAGGAATATCGCCTTGTCTAAAAAAGAATGGACGAATGTCATCCATTCCCATCGTATGATCTGCATGCTCATGAGTAAAAATAATACCATCGATTTTTCTTACATTATTGTTGAGCATTTGTTGCCTGAAATCAGGGCCACAATCTATTACATATGTATAATCATCCCAAGATATCAAAACAGAAACTCGTAATCGTTTATCTCTAGGATCCTTACTAAGGCATACAGGGTGATCACTCCCTATAATCGGAATTCCCTGCGATGTCCCAGTACCTAAAAATATAACCTCCATACGATATTGAATGACAGCAAATGTAATTATAATTTTTTTGCTCAAAAAGTAATTCATTCTCTACACGCTTATTTATATAAAATATAAAATATAAAAATTTGCAGTGCGTTCTATTAATTATAGTCAATCTATTAGTAACTTTACATTAAACAAAAAAAGCCCATTTCACTATGCCTATTACTATTATGGGAGACAAAGAATTCGAATCAGTCCCCTCACTTAAAAGTAAAGCTTTACGTATTAATTTAAACGCTAATATCTACGGAACTTTTGCAGAAATCGGTGCCGGTCAGGAAACGGCTCGCAATTTTTTTAGAGCTGGAGGTGCTTCTGGTACTATAGCAAAAGCAATGAGTGCCTATGATAAGGATTTTAGTGATGCTATTTATGGAATAGAGGATGATAAACGCTATGTAACCGAAGCACGTTTAAAAAAAATGCTACAGCACGAAAGTGGTTTAATTGAAAAACGGATTAAAAGAGAAAAACATCCAAATAAATTATTTTTTAGTTATGCTAATACAGTAGCAACAATTGATTTTGCGAAAAAATACAAAGGACATGGTTGGGTAGGCATTCGATATCAGACAAAGCCTGATGAAGATTATAACGAAATAATATTACACATTCGTTTTCATGAAAACGATGCCAAGCTACAGCAAATGACACTTGGAGTATTGGGAGTAAATCTTATCTATGGTGCATATTATAAATATGATAATCCAAAAAAATTGTTACGCTATTTATATGACCATCTGGACAAGGATCAAATAGAAATTGATACGATCAACTTTTCGGGTCCCAGATATAAAAAAGTAGATAATAGATTGATGAGTTTGCAACTAGTCAAGAATGGAATGACAGAAGCTGTTATGTTTGGTCCCGATGGAAACAATATTTTACCTGGTGCCATATTATACAAAAAGAACATTCTGGCAATGAGAGGAAGCTTTAGACCAGTAACTAAAGTAAATATGGATATCTACAAAAAGTCTCTTAACATGTTTCTCAATGAGAACAAAGTAAATAAGGATAAGACAGTTGAAATTTTTGAGATTACACTATCAAATCTAAGAGCAGAAGGAGAGATTGATGAAGAAGATTTTATGGCAAGAGCAAGATTATTATGTTCCCTGGGGCAAACAGTTATGATTTCTAATTTTCAGGAATATTATAAAGTGGTAGAATACTTTTCTAATTATACTAAAGAACGTATGGCATTAGCCATGGGGGTTAATAATATGATTGATATCTTTGATGAGAAATATTACCGCCAACTCAGTGGTGGTATTCTTGAAGCTTTTGGAAAACTTTTCTTTAAGGATTTAAAAGTATATTTATACCCATTAAAAGATCAAGAAACAGGAATATTGACTACTAGCGAAACACTCAAAGTACATCCTAGAATGAAAGAATTATATAAATTCTTCAAACATAATGGTAAACTACAGGATATCACGGATTATGATGATACTATTATGAATATTTTTTCTAGGGAAGTCTTACAAAAGATACAAAATGGAATTCCAGGTTGGGAAGATCAGTTACCAGAGCTTATTCCTGAAATGATCAAAGAGAATAACTTGTTTGGTTATAGAGAAACTGAAACAGCCTAAAAGCATAATACGTCATTGTATTATATAGCAAAAGGATTTCTACAAATATTCATAAAAATCCTTTTGCTTTTTTATTTATAATATTTGAGCAGCATGATCTTTTGTCTTCACTTTGGTAATTACATCAGATAAAACTCCATTTTCATCAATTACAAAAGTAGTACGATGGATTCCATCATATTCTTTACCCATAAATTTCTTAGGTCCCCAAACACCAAATGCTTCAATTACATTTTTATCTTCATCCGCTAATAAAGGGTACGGTAATTCAAACTTATTTTTAAAGTTTTGTTGTCGTTTAGCACTATCGGCGCTTACACCTAGAATTTCATATCCCTGAGACAGAAATGTCTGATAATTATCTTTTAGATTGCACGCTTCTGCAGTACATCCAGGTGTACTAGCTTTGGGATAGAAAAAAACAACTAGTTTTTTCCCTTTATAATCAGACAGTGTAATTGTATTTCCATCCTGATCTAATGCTGAAAATTGAGGAGCCTTATCTCCTGCTTTTAATGTAGTCATTTGCAAATGATTTTATGTGAACTAAAAAATTACCGTTTGTTTAATATTTTTTCATAAAATTAAAACAAAAAATAATTATAACACTTCGTTTTATCAAAAATTTAGCCCTTGAAATTCTATTTGCCCCCTTCAAATATTTCATACTTTAGCATAAAATTTATAATACAATGACCAAACAGGAAAAGGTAGATTTTACAATTAAAACACTTAAGGAATTATATCCTAGAATTCCTATACCACTAGACCATAAAGATCCATACACTTTATTAATTGCAGTATTAATGAGTGCTCAAAGCACAGATGTTAGGGTCAATAAGATTACTCCGCTCTTGTTCAAACGAGCAGATAATCCATATGCCATGGTAACATTATCTGTAGAAGAAATCAGAGATATTATCAGGCCTGTAGGACTAAGTCCTATGAAAGCCAAAGGAATTCATGGGCTTTCTCAGATATTAATAGACAAACATAATGGGGAGGTTCCACAAAGTTTTGAGGACCTAGAAGCACTACCTGCTGTAGGTCATAAAACAGCTAGCGTAGTTATGTCTCAGGCTTTTGGTGTTTCTGCTTTTCCTGTAGATACTCATATTCATCGCTTATTATATCGATGGGGATTTAGTAATGGAAAAAATGTAACACAAACAGAAAAAGATGCCAAACGATTATTTCCTAAGGAAATCTGGAATGATCTACATCTACAAATTATTTGGTATGGTCGAGAATATTCGCCTGCAAGAGGATGGAATCTTGAGAAGGATATTATAACAAAGACTATAGGAAGAAAAACGGTAATTAACGAATACCTAAAAAAATAAGAGACCTATTTTTGGTAGGTCTCTTATAAAAAGTTTAGTTTTAATTTAGAAGCGCTTCAAACTTCATATTTTTGTAATCTATAACACTTAAAGCTTTTGAATAATTCAACAGTAAATCTACTGTTATTCTCTTTGGTACTAACTGCTGTTCTTCTTTGTGAGAAGATGACGTAAAGTAAAATTTTGCCATATTACTAATCTTAAAATAAGGGTTATTTATAATAAATAACGAGGCAAACAATACTTTATTGTATAAATAATTGTTAATTTGTCAAAACGATGTTATTTTTTTCAATAACCTTTCTTAGATTGATCAAGGCATATCTCATTCTTCCAAGCGCAGTATTAATACTTACTCCCGTTTTATCAGAAATTTCTTTAAAACTCATATCTCTGTACATGCGCATAACCAGTACTTCTTTTTGATCTTCTGGTAACTCCTGAATCAGGTTACGCAAATCTTCCTCTACCTGATCTTTAATGATTCTCTTTTCTGCATTAAGATCTCCATCACTGATAATCGAAAAAATACTAAATTCTCCATTATCTTCGAATTTTGGCATACGATTTCCTTTTCTGAAATGATCAATGACCAAATTGTGCGCAATGCGCATTACCCACGGTAGAAATTTTCCTTCTTCGTTATATTTTCCTAGTTTTAGCGTTCGAATTACTTTTATAAAAGTATCCTGAAAAATGTCTTCTGACACATCGCGATCAAAAACTTTGGAATAAATAAAACTGTAAATACGTTGTTTGTGACGCTCAATTAAAGTAGATAAGGCACTTTCGTCCCCTTTAATGTAACTGTTTACCAATACAGCGTCTGATAGAGTGTAATCTTTCATACTATTACTTAATTTTAGTACCAACAAGCTTGGGGCTCGGGCTATGTTAAACTTAAAAGTAGAAGTATTACAATAGGCAATTCAGTTTTAGTTAAGTTAAATTTGAGACCGCTAATATAATAACAATACTTGAGAAAAAAACATTTTTTGTTAATTTTTTTAACTCAACTTTCAATCTCAATCAATCATAATACCCTTATATTTGTGCTCTTACCGCATATTTACTATGATTCGAGATATTACTACACTAGATCCTAAACACAATATATTAATCAAAGGAGCTAAGCTTCATAATCTCAAAAACCTGGACGCAGTTATCCCTCGTAACAAGCTGGTTGTTATTACTGGATTATCTGGTTCTGGCAAATCTAGCCTTGCTTTTGACACACTGTATGCAGAGGGTCAGCGAAGGTATGTAGAAAGTTTATCCTCGTATGCAAGGCAGTTTTTGGGAAGACTCAACAAACCAAAAGTTGACTATATAAAAGGAATTGCCCCTGCTATAGCGATTGAGCAGAAAGTAAACTCTACCAATCCAAGATCTACCGTTGGGACAACCACAGAAATTTATGATTATTTAAAATTATTGTACGCAAGAATCGGAAAAACGTACTCCCCTATTTCTGGAAATCAGGTGAAGAAAGATACTGTTACTGATGTTATTCAATATGTAAAATCATTTGAGGATGGAGAAAAACTTTTACTCCTGGCTCCTATTCATGTAGAAAACGGCAGAACAACAGAAGAGAAATTAAAGGTACTACAGCAACAAGGATATGCTCGTGTAAAAATAAATGATACTATTAGTAGAATTGAAGAAGCAAATATTACAAAAAAGGATATCGTTTTTCTGGTTATCGACCGTATTATAAAAAGAGAGGAAGAAGATTTTTATAACCGCCTGGCAGATGCTGTAAGCTCTGCGTTTTTTGAAGGAAAAGGAAGTTGTTTTGTAGAAGTCCTAAGAGATCATAAGCTACGCCAGTTTAGCAATAAGTTTGAGCTTGATGGCATGTCCTTTCTGGAACCTAATGCACATCTTTTTAGTTTTAATAATCCCTACGGAGCATGCCCAGAGTGCGAAGGTTATGGTGATGTCATTGGTATTGACGAGGACTTAGTTGTCCCCAACACCTCTTTGAGTGTATTTGAAGGAGCTATTTTTCCCTGGAAAGGAGATACAATGGGGTGGTATAAAGACCAGTTGGTAAATACTGCCTATAAGTTTGATTTCCCTATACACAAACCTTATTTTGAATTATCAAAAGAACAAAAAGAACTGATCTGGAAAGGAAATGAACATTTTGAAGGTATTGACAACTTTTTTATTGAATTAGAATCTAAGGCTTATAAAATACAAAATAGAGTGATGCTTTCTCGGTATCGAGGAAAAACAAAATGTGCTACATGCAAAGGAAAACGCCTGCGACCAGAAACTAACTATGTCAAAATTGGAGATGCAACGCTTACAGATCTTGTTGAAAAACCACTAAATGAACTTTCGGTTTTCTTTAAAAACCTTGAACTCAACAAATATGATGCTCAAATCGGGAAACGCCTACTAAAAGAAATTACCAGTCGATTAGAATTCTTAGACAATGTAGGATTACAATACCTTACACTAAACAGAAAATCAAACACACTATCGGGAGGAGAATCTCAGCGTATCAATTTAGCTACATCTTTAGGCAGTAGTTTAGTAGGATCTATGTACATACTTGATGAGCCAAGTATCGGTTTACACCCAAAGGATACAGAAAAACTTATCAAAGTGCTGCAATCGCTTCGTGATCTTGGCAACACTGTAATTGTAGTCGAACATGATGAAGATATCATGAGAGCTGCAGATGAAATTATTGATATTGGACCAGAAGCAGGAACCTATGGTGGTCATGTTGTGGCAACAGGAAATTTTGATGAAATTCTTACATCAGATTCTCTTACCGCAAAATACTTACACGGAGAAATGAAAATCGAAGTTCCTGAAACCAGACAGACTTCTAAATATTATCTTGAAATACTTGGTGCAAGAGAAAACAATCTGAAAAATATAGATGTAAAAATTCCGTTAGGCATTTTTACCGCAATCACAGGAGTTTCTGGTAGCGGAAAAAGTACATTGGTCAAAAAAATTGTATATCCTGCGATATTAAAACAATTAGGAGGTTATGGAGAAAAAGCAGGACAGTTTACAGAACTCAAAGGAAATTATAGTAATATCAAACATGTAGAGTTTGTAGACCAAAACCCTATAGGTCGTTCCTCAAGATCTAATCCTGTAACCTATATCAAGGCATATGATGATATTCGCAGTCTGTTTGCCAGTCAGAAACTATCTAAAATAAGAAACTATCAGTCTAAGCATTTTTCTTTTAATGTGGATGGTGGTAGATGTGAGACATGCAAGGGTGAAGGAGAAGTTACTATCGAAATGCAATTTATGGCAGATGTTCATCTGGAATGTGAAACCTGTAATGGAAAACGTTTTAAGAAAGATGTATTAGAGGTTACTTTCGAGAACAAAAATATTGATGATATCCTCACCATGACCATAGATACTGCTATTGACTTTTTTACAGATCACAAGCAGACCAAGATTATAAAAAAGATTAAACCTCTACAAGATGTTGGATTAGGATACGTGCAATTAGGACAAAGTTCTTCTACATTATCTGGTGGAGAAGCGCAACGTATAAAACTTGCGTCATTTTTGGTAAAAGGAAATACCAAAGACAAAGCACTCTTTATTTTTGATGAACCTACAACAGGATTGCATTTCCATGACATACAAAAACTGCTAAAATCCTTTAATGAACTTATTGATAAAGGGCATTCAATTCTGGTGATTGAACATAATCTGGATCTGATAAAATGTGCTGATTATGTAATAGATTTAGGTCTTAAAGGTGGAATACAAGGAGGAAATATCATCGCTCAGGGAACTCCAGAAGAGATCTGTAAGGTAAAAAAATCCTATACCGGGCAGTACTTAAAAGAGAAGCTATTATAATTATTCCAAAATACACTACTATTTCTGTTTTACAAGTCCCTTAAATAAAAAAAGTAAACTACCTTGTGGCAAGCCGAGGCATTGATTGAAAAAACATTTTGATTTCGAGGCAAGCTTCAGAGCATTTAAATCTCGATTATCGAGTAAATCTGAAAAGGTAATTTCACAAATCAGAAATGGTATAAAACTTATATATAATGACACTTACAGAACAATTAGAAAGCAGAGCAGCGCAATCAGCAGAAAAATATTCTGATGATATTCATACGGTAATGAATCAAGGAATACAAACATTAAAGGAAACAAAACTAGTATCAAAAGCGCTAAAAACAGGAGACAAAATTCCTGAAATCATCTTGCCTAATGCCATTGGCAAAAATATTTCGGTTCAAGATTTGTTAGTTAAGAATATAGTAATTCTTTCTTTTTACAGAGGTGGGTGGTGCCCTTATTGTAATCTAGAATTAAAAGCTTTACAGGATTCGTTATCAGAGTTTGAAAAACTCGGTGCTATATTAGTAGCAATCAGTCCGGAAACGCCAGATAATTCTCTTTCTACAACAGAAGAAAATAATTTAAGTTTTGAAGTTCTTTCTGATAAAGATAATAAGATCGCCAAAGAATTCAATCTTGCATTTTCTTTATCAGATGATTTAGTCGAAGTGTATGAAGGTTTTGGCATTGATTTAGTTAAAAGTAATGGTACTCCAAAACATCAATTACCCATCTCTGCAACATACATCATTGATCAAAACGGAATGATAATCTATGACTTTATTAAAGAAGATTATAAAAAAAGAGCCGATCCAAAAGAAATAATAAACACCTTAAAAACAAATAATTAGAACCCATTGTGCATTTAGGCATTTTTGGGATAAGATTCTTTAGATAAACTATTACTTGATTACTTATAAGAAATCTTGTCATCGCATATTGTGACGAGATTTCTTTTTTTAACTAAAAATGTTAAGCTTTCTTCCAGTGGTAATGATTATCATATATTTATAATATTAATCCCATTTAAAAAATACTCAAATAAAAAAGCAACTATTTTTTGTTTTGAAGTAGATAAACGAAATGGAGTAAATTTGAATGGGTAACTTTAAATCAGAAATGGTACAATAGTCAAATCCTAATCCTTTTTTCATGAAATCCTGTACATTTTTATTACGTCTATTGTTTATAACAATCAGCACTCAATCTATTGCACAAAAAATGGAATTTGAAGACTACGATCCGCCTTCTACTCTTGTTGTTCACGAAACGGCGATTAAAAGTGCCAAATTCCCTTTTATAGATGTACATAATCACCAGTTCAGTATGCCCAGTCAGGATCTAAGCAAATTAGTTTCAGAAATGGATAAATTAAACATGGGAGTTATGGTAAACTTATCTGGTCGTGGTAGAGGATCTGACGAGCATCTAAAAGGAGCTATTGAAAATGTAAAAACCAATTATTCCAATCGATTTATCGTATTTACGAATATCGATCTTAACGGAATTGATAATCCCGGTTGGACTGCAAAAACAGTGGCTCAAGTGGAAAAAGATGTAAAACTAGGAGCCAACGGACTTAAAATATATAAAAGTCAAGGGATGGATAATAAAGATAGTAAAGGTAATCGTATCAAAATTAATGACCCTCGCATCGATCCTGTTTGGGAAAAATGTGGTGAATTGGGTATTCCTGTTTTAATTCATGCTGCCGATCCAAAACCCTTCTGGGATGCTCACGATCATAAGAATGAACGCTGGTTGGAATTAAAATTACGTTCCAGGCGAAAAAGAGATGCTACCGTAACAGGGGCGTGGGAAACCATCATACAAGAGCAACATACAATCTTCAAACGACATAAAAACACTAAATTTATTAATGCCCATCTCGGATGGTACGGTAATAATCTTGCAAAATTAGGGCAGTTACTAGACGAAATACCTAATATGTATACCGAAATTGGAGCCGTAATCGCAGAATTAGGACGGCAACCTCGCAACGCAAAAGCTTTTCTTACTAAATATCAGGATCGGGTAATGTTTGGTAAAGATTCCTGGAATCCTGAAGAATACTACACGTATTTCAGAGTATTAGAAACCAATGATGAATATTTTCCTTATTATAAAAGATATCACGCTTTCTGGAAAATGTATGGTTTAGATCTTGATGATGACGTTTTAAGGAAATTATATTATAAAAATGCCTTAAAAGTAATCCCTAATATTGATCTCAGTTTATTTCCACAATAAACTTGAAATTAAACAAGAGGACATGTTCTTCCGGCAAATTCAAATCATTACTCAATTCTCAAATGAAATTACCTACTACAATCATTTCTTTTTGTTTCTCATCTGAATTAGAAAATAATTTGATTCAGTTTACAGTGATTTCATCTAAGAATAGGTATTATACGATTTATAACTAAAAATTTCGCATATTCATCGTTTCTTTTTCCTTTCTACTTCGTTTAAAAAATAAACCGTAGCTATAGCTATGCTTGATTTTTTTGCCTTGCATAAAGAAAAAATAATTCAATGAATTTATACGAATTTTTTAATCACAAATCGTATTACCGATAAAACAGGAAACTTAATACTAAAAAAACAACCCCCAATGGTTAACTACTCCTTTGGGGGTCTAGGCTGAAGCTAAAAATTAAACTAACTCAACTTACACTCAATTAAACATGCTTCAGCTTTTCTTCCATATGTTTATAAATGCTACTTGTACAGCGCTTACAAGTTTATACTTACACAAAGATGTAAATAATTAACACTTTTACTAAATAAAACTTAATTTTTCTTTAATTTTATTCAAATATAAGTTATTAATACTACCTATATGGCTATGTTTTGTATTCTTTTCTGGTTTATAGGTTCCTTTTTCGATATCAAGTCCAATTTTTACATATGCATCTCTAAATGACATTCCTTGCATTACCAATTCATTTAAGGTATCTACACTAAAGAGGTAATCATACTTATCATCTTCGAGGATTGTAGTATTTACGGTTACACTTTTTAATGCATAAATTGCCATTTCCAAAGATGCCTTAAGATCCTGGATTGCTGGTACAATACCTTCTTTTAATAATTGTAAATCTCTATGATATCCACTTGGTAAATTATTAGTCAGTAAACTCAATTCATATGGCAATGCTTGTATTTTATTACATTTACCTCTAATCAGTTCAAAGACATCAGGGTTCTTCTTATGGGGCATAATGCTGGATCCTGTAGTCAGCTCTGAGGGAATACTCATAAAATTAAAATTCTGACTCATATACAGACAGACATCCATAGCAAGTTTGGAGAGCGTTCCTGCCACACTGCTCATAGCAAAAGCGGTTGATTTTTCTGATTTACCCCTACTCATCTGAGCCGCGACTACATTATATTTCAAGGTTTCAAAACCTAGCTCTTTTGTGGTAAACTCTCTATCAATAGGAAAGGAACTACCGTATCCAGCTGCACTTCCTAATGGGTTTTGATCTACTACCTTTAAAGCAGCATTTACAAAATATAAATCATCAACAAAACTCTCTGCATAGGCAGAAAACCATAAGCCAAATGACGATGGCATAGCAATCTGCAAATGTGTATATCCCGGCAGTAAAACATCTTTATGCTCTGCTGCACTGGATATCAGGTTTTCTGATAACTCCTTAACCTGAGATTTGATCAGTAATAATTCATCTTTTAGATACAAGTGCATTGCCACCAATACCTGATCATTTCTGGATCTTGCTGTATGAATACGTTTACCGGCATCTCCTATCTTTTTTGTTAATTCAAATTCTATTTTAGAATGTACATCTTCAAACTGATCTTCAATTATAAAAGTTCCATCCTCAACTTGTTGTGATAGCACCTCTAATTCTTTTTCAATTGCCGTAATATCATCATCAGAAAGCAATTTGATCTTATGTAGCATTTTGGCATGTGCCAATGTCGCTTTTATATCATACCTGGCTATTACCAAATCCAATTGCCTGTCATTACCTACGGTAAACATATCAATCTTTTGATCTGTTGGTAATCCTTTGTCCCAAAGTTTCATATTTATATTTATTATCTTTTTTAGCGTAGTAAAAAGATAGTATAAATCTTTTTTACCACTCTCCTTATTCGATTTAAACGATTCCTTCTAAAATTTTTATATACAAATCCACTCCTTCTCTGATCTCATCCACATAGATAAATTCATTTGCAGAATGAGATCTGGTAGAATCTCCCGGACCTAGTTTTAATGATGGACAACTTAAAACAGATTGATCTGATAAGGTAGGAGAGCCATAAGTCGTTCTTCCTAAACCAACCCCCGATAGTACTATTGGATGATCTTTTGGTATTGATGAAGATCCCAGATGTAACGATCTTGGTTGTACCTCAACATTCTCTGGCATTGCTTTTTTTACAATTTCTAAAATCTCCTCATTTTTATACCTGTCATTCACTCTAATATCTACAACAATATCGCAATGAGATGGCACTACATTATGTTGATTTCCGGCACTAATCTGAGTAACCGTCATCTTTACTTTACCCAGAGTTTCTGAACTCTTCTCTAACGCATACTCTTTAAACCACTTAATAACCTCTAGCGCGTTATAAATAGAATTGTCTGTATTAGGATGTGCCGCATGGCTTGCAGTTCCTTTTATCGAGACATCCAACACTAACAACCCTTTTTCTGCGATTGCCAACTGCATTAAGGTAGGCTCTCCTACGATCGCAAATTCTACATTTTTTAGGTATTTCAGTATACTTTTTAATCCTAAAGGCCCACTATTTTCTTCTTCTGCTGTAGCGGCTATAACAAAATTATAGTTCAGATCTTTTCTTTCATAAAAATAGGTAAACGTAGCTATTAATGATACTAAGCAACCTCCTGCATCATTACTTCCCAGACCAAACAATTTACCATCTTCTACGAATGCGTTAAATGGATCATTAGTATAATTCCCATTAGGTTTTACGGTATCGTGATGAGAATTTAATAAAATCGTGGGTTTATCTTTATCAAAATACTTGTTATATGCCCAGATATTATGATGTTCTCTTTCAAAAGGTATTGCTCTTTGTATGAACCAATTCTCAATCCATTGCGCAGTTCCTTCTTCTTCTGATGAAAAAGATTGGGTTTCTATCAATTTGTGTAAAAGCTCAATCGCTTGATCTGTCAGTTTTTCTATCATATTTATAGACTTAGAGTCGTATGCTTGGTTGTAGTATCTTTTATAAATTCGGCATTGGCAATATGTACTTTGCTTACATTTTTTTGTAAAGCGTCAAAACAGTTCTGAATTTTGGGTAGCATACCATCTGCAATAATTCCTGCATCTATTAATGCTGAATATTTTTCTAAATTGATATGTTCGATTACAGAGTTTTTATCTTCAATATTTTCTAGCACTCCTTTTAGCTCAAAACAATAGAAAAGAGAAACATCATATAATTCCCCCATAGCCGATGCTACTTCTGAAGCTATTGTATCAGCATTTGTATTAAAAAGCTGACCCTGCTGATCATGAGTTACAGCACAAAAAACAGGAGTTATACCTAGCTCGAGAAACCCTTTAATAGTTCTATTATTTACTTTTGTAACATCGCCTACATATCCGTAGTCTACAAACTGAACTGGTCTTTTATCTGCTGTAATCACATTAGCATCTGCTCCGGTTAACCCTAAAGCATTGCAATGATATTTTTGCAGCCCCGAAACTATCGTTTTATTCAACAATCCGGCATAGGTCATCACAACAATATCCAGGTTCTCTGTAGAAGTAATTCTTCTCCCGTCAATCATCTCAGTTTTTACTCCTAATCTAGAGGCTAGCTTCGTAGCAGATTTTCCTCCTCCATGAATTAGAATCTTTGGGTTTTCAACCTTTGAGAAATCTTCTAAAAAAGAACGTAACGCCTCTTCATTTTCAATGATATTGCCACCGATCTTTGCTACTAACAGTTTTTGTTTCTTCATTTTCAATTATTATCGTATCTAGTCATCATTACAGAATAGAGGGTCTAATTAATTTATATATTCTCTAATATCTTTTTTAACACTAGTTGTACTGCATAGGTCCTATTATTTGCTTGTTTGATTACAATAGAGTTTTTACTATCAATAACAGCATCATCGACCACTACATTTCTTCTTACTGGTAAACAATGCATAAATTTTGCATTATTGGTCAATTGCATTTTTTGTGCTGTTATTCTCCAGCTATTGTCCTCTAATATCTTGCCATAATCATTATATGAGCTCCAATTCTTTACATATACAAAGTCTGCATCCTTATATGCATTTTCTTGGTTGTAATCAATGGGCACCTTTTTGGTAATCTGACTGGCTAACTCAAACCCCATTGGATGGGTAATTACAAAATCTGCATCCATGCATTGCATCATCTCTACAAAAGAATTAGCAACTGCCTGTGGTAAGGCTTTAGGATGCGGTGCCCATGATAATACAACCTTTGGCTTATCAATTATTTTATGTTCTGTTATTGTGATAGCATCTGTTAATGCTTGTAGCGGATGTCCAGTAGCACTTTCCATATTAATTACAGGAATTGTGGCATACTGTATAAAATTCTTTAATACGTTCTCATTATAATCATCTTCCCTATTTTCTAATTTTGCAAAAGCTCTTATCGCCAATACATCACAATATTGGGAAACTACCTGTGCTGCTTCTTTTACGTGTTCAGAAGTACCCTGATCCATTATAGTACCATCACCATACTCCAGAGACCATCCTTCTCCCGTAAAATTCATAACAATAACATTCATTCCCAAATTTAAAGCTGCTTTTTGTGTACTCAAACGCGTACGTAAACTGGGATTGAAAAATAATAATCCTAAGGTCTTATCTGTTCCTAATGTCTTATTTGACAAAGGGTTCTTCTTCATCTCAATTGCCTCATTCACCCAATTACCGAGGGAGTCAATATCATTTATAGAAAAATAGTTATTCATATATATCCTTTTATGAGTAAAGAAGACAGCGTAAAGACTTATTCAAGCCTGCTTAAAAGCATATTATTATCCTCTTGAATGCGGCTATATTCTCTCAACTTTGTGGTTCTTTATTATTATATTTTTTCTTTTTCACTTTCAGGTTTAACACTGGTAAAGGGAACTTTTTTATGCATCGCATTGATTATAAAATTATCTCCTAATCCATTTACAATCCAGGTTTTTATACCAGAATCCTGTGCTATTTTTGCTGCCTGTACTTTAGATTTCATTCCTCCTGTCCCATGTGTTGAAATCTCTGCAACAATCTCTTTCTCTAATGAATTAATATCCGCTACTTCAGTGATTGTTTGATATGTTTTATTTTCTACAGACTCCTTTGTGCATATACCATTGGTATTTGTTGCTATTACTAATATATCTGCTTTTAACAAAGATGCTGTTAATGCTGCTAACTTATCATTATCTCCAAACTGAATTTCATCAGTTGCCACAGTATCATTTTCATTAATAATAGGTATATAATTATTCGCGATCAGTACATTAATCGTATTCACTATATTTTTTTTGGATTGCTCTCTTTCAAAATCTGAATAAGAAAGTAGGCATTGAGATGTTAATAACCCCAGGTCTCGATAACTTTCCTGAAAAATTCTCATTAAATGTGGCTGTCCTATTGCCGCCAGTGCCTGTTTTACATTGATCGGTATTCCATTACTCTCTAAATTTACAAATTGCTTGGCTACAGCAATCGCTCCAGAACTCACAATGACAAATTCATAGTCATCTTGTAGTGCTACTATTTGACTACCAATATCTTCTATCTTACCTCTGGAAATATGATCTGTTCCTTTGGTCAGTACATTAGATCCTACTTTGAGTACAATTCTCTTCTTATCTGATCTGCCCATTCCCATGTATATACCATTTATTTGTCACCAAATGTTGTAATCCAATAGGACCTCTCTGATGTAATTTATCTGTACTAATTGCTAGCTCTCCTCCTAATCCCAGTTGAAAACCATCTGTAAATCGTGTAGAAGCATTATGATATACTGCTGCACAATCTACTTCTGCCATAAACGTATCTGCAGCTTCCTGGTTTTTTGTAATGATCACTGCAGAATGTCCTCCACTATACGTATTTATCTTCGAAATTGCTTCTGGTGTGTTTTCTGTTTCTCCTAATACGATTTTGTAATCCAAAAATTCTTCCTGCCATATATCCTCATCTGGTATTGGTTTTACATCATTAAATTTTGAAACATGCTTATCTCCCAATATTTCTACATTATGATTTGTAAGATTTGTAATCAGCTCTTGTACAAAATCTTTTTTGTTAGGAAGGTTCGTATCTATTAATACTTTATCTACAGCATTACAGGCCGAAATTTTATTTGTTTTCCCATTAATTATATTTTCTAACGCCAACGCTTTATCTGCTTCATTATGGACATACACAAAGTTGTTTCCTCTACCGCTTACTATTACCGGGCACGTAGCATGTTCTTTTACAAATGCTATCAATCTTTCTCCTCCTCTAGGAACTATCAAGTCTACTTTTTGCGTTGGTTTTTCCAAAAATGCCTGAGTTTCATTTCTATTATAATTTAGATACTCCACCCAATCTGCAGGAATATCATAATCTGATAATGCCTGATGCCAAAGTTTTACGATTTCGAGATTAGAATTCAAAGATTCTTTTCCTCCTTTTAATAAAATTTTGTTTCCGGATTTGAATGCAATCCCTGCTGCTTCAATAGTTACATCAGGTCTGGATTCATAAATAATCAATACCGTACCAAAAGATGCTGTTTTATTATATACCTGCATCCCATTATCATGTGTAAACCGAAACCGCTCTACTCCTATTGGATCTTCCTGGCTTGCCAATTGCCGAAGTGCCGCTATCATTCCATCTATTTTACTTTGATCTACTTTTAAGCGATCTCTCATAGCAAGATCCTCTCCAGCATAGGCCTCCATATCTTTTATATTTTCCTTTATAATAGTTTCTCTATATTGATCCACCAATATTGCCATTTTTTGCAATACAGAATTTCTTTGAGATATATTTAGACTCATATCTTATGCTTTTTCTGCTATTAACACATGTTGTAATGCTTTTATAAACTGATCTATTTCTGATTTCCCAACAGTTAAAGGAGGAAGTATTCTCAATAATTTTTTATTCATTGCTCCTCCGGTAAAAATATGTTCGTCATAGATTAACTTTTTACGAAGGTCACTTACTTCAAAATCAAATTCTAATCCTAACATTAGGCCTCTTCCTTTTATCTTTTGCACTCCAGGTAGATTATTCACTTGAGACAAGAAATATTCTCCCGTCATTCTAGCATTGTCAATTAAGTTTTCTGTTTCAATTACTTCTAAAACAGCCATCGCAGCTACACACGCCAGATGGTTCCCTCCAAAAGTAGTACCCAGCATACCATAGGTAGGTTTTATATGAGGAACAATCATAATTCCTCCTATTGGAAAACCATTCCCCATCCCTTTGGCAATCGAAATTATATCTGGTGTAATACTGTGATATTGATGTGCAAAAAACTGACCACTTCTACCGTATCCTGCTTGTACTTCATCCAGGATTAATACGACATTATTTTCTTTACATAATTTTTCTAATCCCTGAAAAAACGCTGTCGTTCCTTCATCCAATCCACCTACTCCCTGAATTGGTTCAATAATTACAGCACATACGTCACCTTTTTCTAACTCTGTTTTGGCTAATTCTAATTCATTTAGTGGTAAAAAAGTGACGTCTTGCTGTTTATTTAGTGGTGCATTAATTTTAGTATTATCTGTTGCAGCTACCGCTGCAGAGGTTCTTCCATGAAAACCGTTATAAAAGGCTACTACTCTGGATTTACCTGTATAAAAAGATGCTAATTTCAGTGCATTTTCATTGGCTTCTGCTCCAGAATTACATAAAAATAACTGGTATTGATCATATCCAGACAATTTTCCTAGTTTCTCTGCTAATTCTGATTGTAGACTATTTTGAACAGCATTAGAATAGAAACCAATCTTTTCTACCTGCTCTTTTATTCTTTTTACATAATGCGGATGCGAGTGACCAATGGATATTACCGCATGTCCTCCGTACAAATCCAGATATTCTGTCCCGTTCTTATCTACGACAGTACTATCATAAGCCGTTACTGGTTCGATCTCATACAATGGATATACATCAAATAGTTTCATTTTTTTTAAGTATTAAGTATTTAGTTTAGAATAACAAGGATGACCTCTATAAAACATTTACTGTCTAATCTTATTCCTTATTTCTCTGTACTAATTACTATTTTATCGTATTTATTTTTTCATAAGAAGCCATCACTCCCTTTATCACAGACGAGCTCAGCCCTTGATGTTCCATTTCATTTAAGCCTTCTATTGTACATCCCTGAGGTGTCGTTACTTTATCTATTTCGCGCTCAGGATGTGTTCCATTCTCTGCTACAAGCGTTGCCGCTCCGATAGCTGTTTGTACGGCTATTATCTGAGCTTCGTGCGGATGGAATCCCATCTGGATACCTCCCTGAATCATTGCTCTCAAAAACCGCAAAAAGAATGCTATACCGCTTGCTCCCAAAACTGTAGCTGCCTGCATTAATCGTTCTTCAATCACCAGCGTTTCTCCAATAGTTTTAAACATTTTTTCTACTATTGACAACTCTTCTTTTACATCCTCATTCGCTGCAATACAGGTCATCGATAATTTCTTTGCTGCCCCTGTATTAGGCATCACCCGTACAACCTTATTATTAGGTAATACTTCATTTATTTCTACAATAGACGTTCCTGTAACTGTAGAAATCAATATTTGATCGCTGGTCAAGATATCTTTTATTTCTTGTAGAACAGCATCTAATTGTCTGGGTTGCACACAAAGAATAATCCATTTTACATCTTTTATGGATGTCGGTATATCCTGCGAAGTAGCTACTCCTAATTTTTCTTCAACTTGCTGTAAATTATATTTCGATTTGTCTATAACGGTAATATGCTGCGCTTCGAACAGCTCGCTATTGGCTAATCCTGATATAATGGATTTGCCTAAATTACCGCCTCCTATGATTGATATCTTATTCATGTATTATCTTTTTTATTGAAACCTTAGCCTACTATATTTTCGTTTTCATTTTTCACCTTCTCCGCGTTTCAGTAAACTAGAGCATCTTATTATTAAAATGCACTTGCTTTTAATTCTAAGCCAGCTCTTTCTTCGAATCCAAACATCAGGTTCATATTATGAATCGCCTGTCCAGAGGCTCCTTTTATTAAATTATCAATGACTGACGTAATCAATAGCATTCCATCTTTTTTACGAATATGCAGGATACATTTATTAGTATTAACTACCTGTTTTAGATGGATTTCTTCGTCAGATACAACAGTAAACTGAGCATCCTTATAGTAGGATGCATATAAATCTTTTGCTTCTGATTCTGTCCCTTGATATTTTGTATACATCGTAGCATAAATCCCTTTACTAAAATTCCCTCTGTTCGGAATAAAGAATACAGGAGCTTCAAAACTATTTTGTAATTGTTGTATGCTTTGATTGATTTCTCCCAAATGCTGATGTGTAAATACCTTATAACTAGAGAAATTATTATCTCTCCAGCTAAAATGGGTAGTTCCTCCAGGCATAACTCCTGCCCCAGTGCTTCCCGTGGTAGCATTAACATGCACTGTATCGGTTAATTTGGCAGCGGCAGCCAAAGGCAATAAACCTAATTGAATTGCTGTGGCAAAACACCCTGGATTTGCAATATTCTGTGCCGATTGGATTTTATTTTTTTGTAATTCTGGTAATCCATATATAAAATCTCTATCCAGAAATTTTTTATCATCTTCTAATCTAAAATCATTTCCCAAATCAATCACTTTTGTAGCACTAGAAAATGTATTGTTTTCTAAAAATGTTCTTGATCTTCCGTGACCAAGACATAAGAAAACGACATCTACATCAGGATTGATCGTATCTGTAAATGCAAGATCAATGTCTCCTATGAGATCTGTATGTTGCTTACTAATAGACACGCCTGCATTTGTAGTACTATACACAAAATCCAACGTTACTTCTGGATGATGTACCAATAGTCGTAGCAGTTCTCCTGCTGTATATCCTGATCCCCCAACAATCCCTACACTAATCATAATTCAGTTGGATTTACGTTGTGATATATTTTATTAGCATTGCCATAAATTTTTATAAAACCTTTTGCATCATCTGATGTCCAGGAGTTATTCATCTCACCATATTGACCGAAATCAGATTTCATCATATCAAATGCTGATTCGATTCCTTCTAAGGTAAAATGATATGGTTTCAGCCTTACTCTCACGTCACCAGTAACTGATTTCTGAGAATCATCCAGGAATACTTCTATATTACGCATCACAGGATCTAAGTAATTGCCTTCGTGTAATAACATCCCGTACCAATTCGCCAATTGTTCTTTCCAATATTGTTGCCACTTGGTCAATACATGTTTTTCCAGCAAGTGATGGGCTTTAATAATAACTAGTGGCGCAGCAGCCTCAAAGCCTACTCTTCCTTTAATACCTATAATTGTATCTCCTACGTGAATATCTCTTCCTATAGCAAAAGCGCTTGCTAATTTTTCTAGTTTTTGAATAGTATTGACAGGTGTATCTTTTACTCCATCTAACCCTCTTAATTCTCCTTTTTCAAAATGTAACGTTATTGTTTCTTCTTTTTCTTTTTCGAGCTGGCTTGGATATGCATTATCGGGTAAAGCACTATGTGATGTCAAGGTCTCTTTTCCACCTACACTAGTACCCCAAACCCCTTTATTTATAGAATATTGAGCTTTCTCCCAGCTATAATGCACTCCATGTTTTTCTAGAAACTCGACCTCTTCCTGCCGAGATAGTTTTAAATCTCTGATAGGCGTAATAATTTCAATTTCGGGTGCTAACGTTTGAAAAATAACATCAAATCTAATTTGGTCATTTCCCGCTCCTGTGCTCCCATGCGCAATATATTTTGCACCTACGCTTTTAGCATAATTGATCACTTCAATCGCCTGAAAAATTCTTTCTGCACTAACAGAAAGCGGATACGTATTATTTTTGAGGACATTTCCAAAAATCAAGTATTTAACTGCTTTTTGGTAAAACTCATCTAGAATTGTTTTATTAACATGAGAGGTGCTTCCCAGCTCATAGGCTCTCTTTTCAGTTTGTTTTAGTTCTTCGTCAGAAAATCCACCTGTATTTACTAATATCGTATGTACCTCCAGATTCTTTTCATGAATTAGATATTTTACACAATACGAAGTATCTAGACCTCCACTATATGCTACTACTACTTTTTCCATAACAACAATTGTTTATTGCTAGCAAGCATTGTCTGCTTGATATTTTTTAATCTTTTTAATATTTTTTTATCAAACCACTTTTCCTTTTTTGGGGTCTGTTTTATTGGATCGTATAACATTCCTGTGCATAAGCACATTTTATGATCTTTGGCAGTAAGAATTTCATAATTAGTACAAGTTTTACAGCCATTCCAAAACTTAGGGTCATCTGTCAGTTCAGAAAATGTAACTGGCTTATATCCCAAATCAGAATTTATTTTCATGACTGCCAGTCCTGTTGTTATTCCAAAAACTTTTGACGAAGGATATTTTTCTAACGAATAGTTAAACGTAAATTCCTTTATTTTTTTAGCCAATCCCTGATTTCTATAATTAGGATGAACAATAAGTCCAGAATGTGCCACGTATTTTTCGTGTCCCCAGACTTCGATATAACAAAATCCGGCAAAATCACCATTACACAAGGCTATAATTGCATTTCCATTCTCCATCTTTGCTTGTATATAATCTGGAGTACGTTTAGCAATACCTGTTCCTCTAACTTTTGCAGAATCCGATATCACATCACATATTTCCTGAGCATACCGAAAATGATCCTGAGTCGCTTTAATAATTTTTATCTGTTTCATCTGTTCATTTATATCTCCTTTTTCACAAGGTCAGATGTAATTCAGTTTTAAATTTCTTTTTGATTCTCCTATCTAATTAATTAATTAGAAATAACTCATTTTAAAATTGAATTATTAATATCAAAAAGTTTTAATTGTTATCTATTTTATTGATTTCATTCCAGGTAAGGTGTTTTTGTAAAGTGATATACGCTTTTTTATCAAACAATATTTTTGTTTATAAAAAATTTACACTATCAATACTATATGGAATATTTCACTAGGGGAAGTAGGGCGCACCTACTTCATAAAAATTTTAAACCCCCAAGGGGCGACGAAAACGGCGTACAGGTATATGTATCATACCTATTATATGCATTAATTGAATTTTACTTTCTGTAGATGTAATTTTTAACGTTTTCATAATAGTAACTCTAAATCGTCGGCCTTAGCCCCTTTCGTTAACTAGTCGGTAAAATTAAACAAAAAATGATACAAAAGGTATTTCTGTATCGTTTTATTTTAATTTTTATTATTATCTCAAAAAAAAGTCATATAAATAATGAATGTGACATTTTTAGACACAAAAAAAGCGATCATAAGACCGCTTTTAATCAAATATAACTAAAACAATTACTTTCCTCCGAAAGTAAACAATAAACCAACATTAGCAGTAATGTTACCTACAGATGCTTCTCCACTTTTACCGCCACTCAAATAAGCGACATTAAAGTTAAGCACCTTATATTTAAATCCTATTGCCGGACGAAAGGAAAAATTAGATGAACTTTCTCCGGTAGAAACTGTTTGTCCATCTCCTTCGATATCAATAGATCCTATACTTGTAATCCCTATCCCTAAACTTCCGTAAGGTCTAAAACCGTCTTCCTTAAAAAAATAACGACCATTAAGCATAAAACTACCAAGCGTTACGTTCCCAAAAGAAGCTACAGTATCTCCCTGTATATCAGCTCCTATCAAAAAATCACCCTGATAGTATAAAGAAACATCGATATTATCTGTAATACCATACCCCAATTCTGCATGACCTGCAATACCACCATCAGTAAAATCTGCAATATCTCCTAAAGGAGCCGCGTAGCCTAATCCAAATCCAAATTTGACCTGTGCATTCATTGCGGTTACTCCTAAAACTGCGATTGTAGTAAAAAGTAAAAGTTTTTTCATAATTAAATTACCTATTTTATCGTTTAAGTGATCAAATATATAGATAAAATACACATATTAACTTTTTTTAACATTTTAAAAATTGCTACATAAAACATAAAACACTGTAAAAAAGAGCTTTACAAAAAATAGTTAAAGAAAGATCTTACACCTATTGTAAGAAAAAACTTATTTCCTACTGCCGTATTCTTCTCAAGAGTGCTATTTAAATTCTTTGTTATACTCAAAAAATACGTCAAATAAAAGTTAACCAATTCTTGATCACTTTACCAATTACCAAAATTCATAACAATATCATTTCCCGATTAAAACTCACCATTCAAGTTTGCTTTTTATATTTTACTATTTTTAAAGCAGTATTATATTACTTATTCCTTGAATCGATAGTTAGTAGTGAAATTGAAAATTATTCAGAAATTGCACTCCCTTTTGGTGAATATCAACAGAAAGGTGCATTAGAATACTAAGAAAGCGTTTTAAAAATTTTTCGGAATCTGGAGTAGAAATATACGTTAATCAACAGAAGGCAGATTCTAAAAATTGTTGCTACTGCCTTTTTTCAAAGAAAATGAAATACTATACCATATCTCTTTTCTATGAATAAAAAAATTGCATATGTAACCGATATTCATCTAGACGAACCGTTTACAATTGATCAAAAGGTTGATGCTCGTAAAAACTGGAACATAATTCTGGATGATATCTCCTCAAGAGGTATTGATGAAATTATATTGGGAGGAGATATTGGTGAAAAAACAGCAAACAAATGGTTTTTTGAATCTCTACAGAATTATACTATTGCTATTACCTTAGGAAATCACGATGATTACAATGAAGTTATAAAATATTACAATGATGGAGTGGTTAGAGAACGGGGAGCATTATATTATAGTAAAGAATTAAGTTATTATAAGCTTCTGTTTCTGGATTCGAGTTCTGACTCCATAGATCAAGAACAGTTTGACTGGTTTACAAAAGAACTAACAACCTCAAAAAAAATCGTACTCTTCATACATCATCCAATTTTAGCTGTTGATGCAGAAATTGATAAGCACTATGCCTTAAAAGGAAGGGATCTTATAAAAAATAAATTAGTAAGTTTTGATAATGATGTTACAATTTTTTGCGGTCATTATCATTTTGAAGACAAAAGAAATATTAGCAATATTTGTCAATACATTACGCCTGCCAGTTCCTATCAAGTGGTCAAAACACCAAATCTTATAAGTATAACTAACAAAACATTTGGATATAGAATTATTGAACTTACAAAAAAGAAAGTTCACACAAATCTGGTACGATTTAACCTCAATAATGGATAATACTATGAACTCATATTGACTTTTTCTATTTCTGATTTAAAATTATTTTCTAAAATCTGCTCTTTTATTTGAGTCATGCTAATAAGAACTTACTGAACTCATCTTGAATAGTGGTTTTCAACCGAAAAGTTTGGCTTTTATATTATAATGAAGTTGTTTTTTTTCAACACAGCCATAGCTACGGTTAAAAAATCAACAAAATTAGCACGCAACATGTGAATTTTATAGGTCAAATCAGTACTCAAGATGAGTTCACTGTAATATAAATCTTGTTGTATAATGTAGTGCCTAATTAATTTAAATAAAATTTTATGATGAACATTAATGTTATTATTTTAGATCAAAAATAATAAATAATGATATTAGGAATAGGTTCCAGAATAAAACATCCTACTCATGGCTTAGGTGTTATTACCAATGTTACATCAAGAATGTATTGGGTTACCTTTATAGAAAACGGATTAGAAACTATTGATGTCCAGGAAGATTTTGAGGTAATTGAAGGCGTCGAAGATGAAGTTGATACAGTAAGCTTTTTTGAAGTAGAAAAGACTTTTAGAGATCTTTTAAAAAAATATAGCGACATCTCAGAAATAATTCCTATTGCAGATAAGTGGAAAGGTGGCAATCTTATTATGACACCGGGGGATTCTAATCTGGCGTCCAAAGAAATACCTATCGACACCTTTTTTCATAAAATAGTAATGGTTAGGGATAGAATTAGGGTAATGGAACAAAAGATTAATAGCTCCTCTCATCTAGATGATCAGGAAAAAATCGATTTACAACAATATATAACCCGAATTTATGGTAGTTTAACTACTTTTAATGTTCTTTTTAAAAATAAATCACAACAATTTACAGGTAGCAGCAGTAAAAAATAAATGACAACCTATCCATTGATTAAGAAAATAGGACTCCTCGCAGGCCCCATATTATTTCTGGGATTGATCAATCTACCTTTTATATTAGTTTCTGGAATTGCTGACAAGGTAATTTCTGTTGCAGTATGGATGATCGTTTGGTGGATTACTGAAGCTGTTTCTATATCTGTTACTGCTTTGATTCCGCTGATTTTATTTCCGATGCTAGGTGTTTTGGACTTAAAAACAGTTACTCAAAGTTATGGAAGCCCCATTGTTTTTCTGTTTTTTGGCGGGTTTGTTATGGCATTAGCCTTAGAAAAGGTGAATCTGCATAAAAGAATAGCATTGTCTATCATTAGAATTACCGGCACAAGTCCTGATCGAGTAATTCTTGGGTTTATGATTGCTACAGCATTTATGAGTATGTGGATTAGTAATACAGCCTGTACAGTAGTAATGTTACCGATTGCATTGTCTGTAATTGATTTATTGGTTGATGCTAAAAATGGATTTACTAAAAATGATCGCAATTTTGCACTTAGTATTATGTTAGGTATTGCTTTTTCTGCTAATGTAGGTGGTGTTGCTACCATCATTGGTACTCCTCCAAACTCTGTACTCGTTGGTTTTTTAGAAAATGAGTATCAAATAGAAATATCATTTCTTAATTGGATGCTATTAGCTTTTCCTTTTTCTATATTGATGATTGCTGTTATCTATTTTGTGATTGTAAAATGGATTTACCCTAATCATATCAGGAATTTTACAGCTTCCAAAGATGTCATACATGACGAATTAAAAAAACTCGGAAAAATCTCTGCTATAGAGAGAAGGGTTTTGATTATTTTTTCTCTTGTGATTTTTATGTGGATTTCCAGAACCACTATTAATGGTTTTTTTCCTGATTTAAAACTTTCGGACACCGGTATCAGTATGTTAGGAGCATTTGCTTTGTTTGTCATTCCTTTTAGGTTATCTAAAGGAGAGTTTCCTTTGCTATGGAAAGATACGCAAAAACTACCTTGGGGAATACTCATTCTTTTTGGTGGAGGATTAGCATTGGCAAGTGGCTTATCTCATGCTGGTTTAATTGAATTGGTCGCTAATACTATTGCAGCAAATCAAGGATTAAGCATTACCATAGTAACATTATTACTCATCATTTTTATGTTATTCATGACCGAGCTTATGAGCAATGTGGCATTAGTAGCAATTTTTGTCCCTGTAGTAGCAGGGATTGCTATAGGATTGGATATACCAATTTTACATATGTTAATACCCGTTACTATGGCGGCTAGTTGTGCTTTTATGCTACCTATGGCAACGCCTCCTAATGCAATCGTATTTGCCAGTGGATATGTAAAAGTATCAGAGATGGTAAAAGTAGGGGTAATTCTTAATATTATTTCAGTTATTTTACTAGTACTCTTGTTTAAGTTTTATGTGTCATTATTGTTTTGAAAATTTCGAATATAATAAGAACACCATTTGCGATTGCTGTTGTGCTGCTTCTAAACTAAAAATTACTTATTTAAACTTTTTTTTCTTTATTTCGAGATAAAAAGAAGCTGTATCCTTGAGTTACACCTTATTATATCACTTTTTGATTTGAGTATTTTTTAAATCAGAAATAGTGTTGACTATCCGTAATATTTTCTTTTTAGTGGCAAATGCAGTTTTGTTTTCTTTTTTTTAAGCGAGAATAATGCTGTACAGGTGTTGACTAGATTTTGTGCATAAACGAAAACCACAAAACACAGGATGCAAAAAGTATTTTTGGTATCAATAAAAATTGTAATAAGTCTACGAGTGAGGATTTTTACATACAGATAAAATTAGCCATCCCCCGAAAATTTAACAATAAAGTTCGCCATCCCCTGATTTCACTAATGTTTTAAAGTCTGGAAAACCTTTTCAGGTTTGTAAAAAGAAAACAACTACTAAAGCTCTTGTAATCATTGTAATAAACCCCATCCTTCTCTTTAAAATTGATGGTTTTGAAAAAAAATGGGGATGATCAATAGGGTAAAAGTGTTTTTAGCTGTTTATTATATATAGTGTACTAATATTTTAACCCTTAAAATCAATTTAACAATAAGAATGAAGTTTTACTCTCTTTTCAGATTTTTTTAAAACCTTAGCTTTTTTTGTATCGAACTTATTCAACCTTACTGCTTGATGTTTGAACCACAAATTATACAAATACTAAATAATCTTAAAACCTTTTTAAAAATTAATGACCAGTTGGTTAGATTTATAAAAAAGTAATCCTTTAATAAACACTAACTTTTTTGGGTATGACAATTTTTCCCCTATTATCATATTTCTTTTGATTTATTTAATCTTCTGCTACTGAATCAAAAAAAAATAGGTTGTCATACCCTACTTTTGTATAGGAAAAACACTTCAATTGATCAAAAAATAACTCTTCCCGCCAGAATCAAAAAAATTTAAATCACTTCAATACATTAATCATTACAGACGTTTACCGTACTAAAAGTGAGTCAATCACAACATGGGGTTTCTTCTTTTTACAAACACATGGCTTTTATCATATGCGCTGTAAATGAGGAGTTTTACTTAGAACTCATCTTAACTTTTTTAGTTTGGCAGAAAAATTAAGATTTTTTTTTAGATAAAGGATTCTTTGGGCTTCATAGCCAGATATGGAATATCTAATTGAAGGAAATTTCAAATACAGATTAATAAAAACTACTAGTCCTATAAAAGAAGTGATTCCATAGAACAATACCACCCTATCTTTAAAAACGACGGTTTTTAAAGATAAGGTGGTATTCTCATTCTTTGGCATATTTTTAACCCAGATTATATAACAAACCTATTATAACTTGTGAAACCATTTCAAATCCAGAGATCTGCTACATTTTCAAATTTAATCAGTGAGCGCTGCTAAAACCTGTAAAATGTCTGTATTTATTACTGAGGTTCATCCTTCGTAATGAAATTTTTATGCGCATGATCTGGGTTAAATTAAATATAATATGATGAAGTATGCCTAAATATTCATAGATTAAACTCTAATATTTGATCTAAAAATAAAGCACCTCCTGAACCACCTCCATTGGTTGGTCCACTCTGAGATATTTTAGACCTCAATGTTAAAAGGAATTCTCCTGTAAAACTTTGAATTTCCTGACCAGTAACTGCAGTCCCATTAGCTGCTTTCAATCTAAAAGTTATTATACTGTCTCCGTTAGCTAACACTTCAACTGTTCTATCGATAAGTAATTTAATCGAAGTAGACACCACTGATCCATTAAAAATAAATCTGCTTATTAAAGAAACACCATTTATTTCAAGTTCTGTTGAAATAGAACTAGGGTTACTAAAGCCAAAAGACACATTAAACGTTGATGCAATTGAAGAAGGAACAAATGCTTTTAACAAAATTTCATCATTCTCAACTACTGATGTGAATGTAATTTCATCATTGATAGCTGTAGGAACAAAGAATGAAGCAGGTTCATCAACTTCGAAATTAGAAGGACTTATCTGAACAGTTTCTGTTTCATTTAACTTTTCAAAATCTCTAAAATTTTCAACACTGCTTTCTGATGTTGTTATATCTTCTTTTTCACAAGAAGTTGTAATAATTGCTAATGCTAAGCATAAATAAAACGGATAAAATCTCATTTTTTTTATCATGGTAATAATATTTAGGTTAATAATTAGGGCAAAAGTAAACAGCAATAATTCTTTAAAATGTTAGATATCTAACGTTTTTTTAAACAAAAATTCCCCTCTAAAACTAACCATTTATAATGTCATATTCCACACATAATTGTAGTTATCTATCTATCAATATCTTAATTTCAGGAGTTACAAAACAGCAATCATTAGGCTACTGTTTTAACGCAACATTTTTAAAAAAATAATTAAAACTAATCAGTCTACTCTTTTTCATAAAAAAACAAAGACTTTTTTAAAAAGTTGTTAGCCATTAGTATTACAAAATGCCAATTTTGGTTACAAATTTTTAACACAAACTCGATCTAACTGATTTCTAGTTATTTTACATACAAAAAAATCTGATCTGAGAGTTTTCATCAAATTAAACACAATTTCAAAAACACAAAAAAACTTATTATCAATATCTTAAATTAACTAATTAGTTACTGTAATCGATATTGTTGCTTTATCGTCTGGAGTATACTTTTTGAACATTAATGATCAAGTGATTACATTTATGAAAAAGCAATCTTTTTTCTAAATACTAACTTTTTTGAGTATAATAATTTTTCCCCAATGATCATGTTTCTTTTGATCCATTTAATCTGCTGTTACTGAATCAAAAAAAATAGGTTATCATACCCTCAAAGTTTTATACCGAATAAAAGAACATATTTTTAGTGACTAATTTTATATGATAGAAATGCAGATAGTAGTGATTCTGACTTTAAAAAAAAGAAAAATCTTAAAATAATAAAGTTTAGAATCGTGTAGTCAGTTTAGCATTCTTTTTTAAGTTTTACCTTGTCATACCAGTTCTTAAATGAAATCACCTGATAACATCATTTTTTTTAATTCAGACAAGAAAGAAAAGAAATTGATTCAGTTTGCGATGATTTCATTTGAGGATGGTATTAAATCGAACATAGTATAAAACTCTATTTTAAGGAATATTTAACACTATAGTAAGCTTATAATTTTTAATTTTTAAGAATTTCAATCAAAATCTACCCCCAGTATGTATAAAATTGCAGCATTATTATCCTTCCTTGTTATACAATTTTCTAACAGTCAGGAATTAAAAATACAACCTGTACTTCCCGAAATCATCTCACAATTTCCTAATGTAAGAGATTTTACGATCTCTCCTACCCAAGATGAAGTTTATTTTACCGCACAGGGATATTTGGGAGAATTATCGACTATTATTAAGGTGGTCAAAAAAGAAAAGCAATGGTCTTCACCACAAGTTGCACCATTCTCAGGTCAATACCGCGATCTCGAAGCCATGTTTTCTCCCGATGGATTAAAATTATTTTTTGTTTCTAACAGACCTAAATCCCCAACTACACAAGAGCCTAAAGATCACGATATTTGGTATATTGAGAGAACTAATATTTCTTCAGATTGGTCAGCACCTATGAACATAGGAACTCCAATTAATACTGATGGGGACGAATTCTACCCTTCTATCGCTAAAAATGGCAATATATACTATACCAGTACTGCCTCTATATCTAAAGGAAAAGATGATATCCTGGTAAGCATCCGGAAAAATGAAACATACAACGAACCAATATCACTGCAAGAAACAATTAATACAGAAGGTTATGAATACAATTCATATATAGCTCCTGATGAATCTTTTCTGATTTTTGGAGGTTATAAAAGAAAAGATGGTCTGGGTAGTGGTGATCTATACATTTCCAGAAAGAGTACAAACGGAAACTGGTCTGACGCAGAGAACTTAACCAATCTAAACTCAGATAAAATGGATTATTGTCCATATTATGATGTTAACACAAATACGCTGTATTTTACTAGTAAAAGAAGTGATATTAAAGATACCTATACACACAATAGAAACCTGGAAGAACTCCTGAAAATTATGAACTCTCATAAAAATGGTCTTAGTCGCATTTATAGTTGTGTCATAAAACTGTAATGTACTCGATAATAGAAATATAAAAGTTCAGAAGCTTGCCTCAAAATCAAAATATTTTTTAATAATTGCCTCAGCCTGCACCAAGGTAGTATACTCTCTTAGTTTTTTTACGTAAACTTATGTTAGGTGTATATAATTCATAAATAGTATCTTTGCGCAAATGTAAATCCCGATCGATTGAGAATTTTTTTTTCTATACTTCTATTTGCTTCATTTGCTATTAGACCTGTTATGGAAATTAGTTCTGTTATGTACTACCAATTAAATATTACCACTATTATAGAAAAATACTGTGTGAATAAAGAAAGACCGCAGCTGCACTGTAATGGAAAATGTTATTTAATGAGTCAAATGAAAGCAACGACTTCTACATCTTCTGATGACGCTAAATCAGGAGCTATTACAGAAGCTTTTATCCCATTGTTTTTTCAAGATAGTACTATACAGTTAGCATACAATACATCTTACTTTATTGATTGTAAGCAACATTGGCGTTTAAAACAGACATCCACAGAAGATATTCCAAAAAATATTGATCACCCTCCTCAAAATAATTTCTTCTCGCAGATTAGATTCAGTAGTATAAATACGTGATTAGGGTTCAAAAATGATTGTAGACATCGACGTATAACGGATATGATGTCAACAATAGATTCGCTATAAAACCCTAAAATCTGCTAAGTATTTCAGATTAAGAATAATTAAGTACTACAGAGAAAATAAAAGGGGTAAATTATGCGTTGAATCTCATTAGAGTTATCACTGCTGATGCTACAAGTTTGGCAATACCTTACCTCAATCAATGAAACCATTGAATGTAGTTTGTATGTCTTTTAAAGAGAGTTAAAAAAAACCAAAGACCAGAGATTGAAACCATATTCCCTTTATCCCAAAACAAGAACGGTGTTCTGCCAAGAAACAATAACAACAGGAGTGGAACATACACTGTAAACCAATATTTATATTAAAACCAAGATACATCAATTCGTATCATTGTTATAACGAATGATGATTATACCCGCCACACACAATGAAAAAAACAATAACTTTTGCTATTCTATTCATCTTAGGAATAAATAGCTATGCACAATCATTTAACGGAAAAATAGTAGATAACTCAAACAATCCATTACCCGGAGCGACCATTGTAGCATCAGACAACCCCAATAATGGTGTAATGAGTGATGCTGAAGGTTTTTTTACCATAACACTACAGGACTCCAATGTAGTTACCGTAAGTTTTTTGGGATATACTACTAAAAAAGTAATACTTATCAGTTCGACAAATGTGATCAGGCTTACAGAAGATAATGTAGCATTGGACGAAGTACTCGTTACTTCTGCCAGTCGAGAAATACAAAAACGTTCTGAAGTACCAGGATCAATTTCAACAATTTCTACCAAAACTATTGAAGAAACCAAAGCTTTTGGTATCGATCAATTAGTAAATCAAGTTCCTGGAGTTTTTATGTCCACATCAAGAGCTGCCAGCAATGAACAACATTTTATGGCAGTACGATCTCCTATTTCTACAAAAGCGCTCTTTTTATACCTGGAAGATGGATTGCAGATACGACCGACATCCGTGTTTAATCATAATGCCTTGTTAGAAATGAATGATATATCGTATGGTCGCGTAGAAGTATTAAAAGGCCCTGCTTCTAGTATCTATGGTAGTGAATCTATCGGAGGTAGTTTTAATTTTATCACAAAACAACCTACAGAAAAACTTACTGGGAGTATTGGATTTCAAACCAACGATATAGGATTATCTCGCTATGAATTAGAAATTTCTGACACGACCAGTGATGCCCTAGGGTTCTATATAGGAAGTCATTATGTACATCGAGAAAATGGACCAATAGAACATAGTAATTATGAAAAACTAGCCTTTACATTTAAGACGGTATATGATTTTTCTGCCACAGCAAAATGGACAACCGTTCTTGATATTACGGATTACAGATCAGATATGTCAGGTTCTCTTAGTGAATCAGATTATTTTGGGGGTAATTTTGAAAGTGATCAAACATTTACAGAAAGAGATGCATTAGCATTTAGGCTTAGATCTACTTTGGATAAATTCTGGAATGATAAAAATAAAACATCCTTTAATTTTGTTTTCAGGGATAATAAAATGGATCAGAATCCCTCATACAGGATTCGTCAATTCAGAAATATTGGACAATTAACCGGATTTGGTTCTGGAGAAGTAAATTCTAATCAATTTAGAAGTTTTGTAGGGCTTATTCAGCACAAGCTAGATTTTAATTTTGCCAATTCTTCTTTCATTGTAGGGGCAACCAGCGATTTCTCGCCGCAAAAATACGTTGCAGAATCTACCAACGTCATTGTCAATCCAGAAACAGGAAGAAATATTGATTTTAGTATCAATTCCGGAGATTATATATTAAACTATGAAGCAGATATTTTTAATTATGCAGGTTTCTTACAATATGAAATATCTCCATTAGAACTGCTAAAAATAACAGCAGCTTTACGTTATGATGGTTTTGAATATGATTATGATAACCAGGCAGAAGGCATTGCCGGTGTAGAGGATGCTGTAGATACTTTTAATAATCTTACTCCCAAAATTGGTGTTAATTTACAATTTTTCTGGTAGTAAAGGTATTTATGCAAATTATTCTCAGGGATTTACCCCTCCTCAGGTTTCTACCTTGTATCGCAATCGAAATGAAGTAATAGGAATAAAACCCAGCAGGTATGACAATTATGAAATTGGAGGCTATTTTTCAATTCCATCAAGCCTTACTTTTGATGCTGCTTTATATGTACTAGAAGGAAAAAACACCTTGATCACCCTAAGGGATGAAGATGATATTTTTTTTAACACCAATGCTGGTAAAACAAGATCTTATGGTGTTGAATATGGCATTACCTGGCGCCCAGTTAAAGAAATATCTGTTACCCATAATGGTAGTTATGCAAAACATAGATATATAGACTTTTTTGATAGTGGGATAGACTATTCTGACACAGAAAGAGAAACTGCCCCTAATCTGCTAGGTACTTCTTTGATTACATATCGAAAAGATTTTAGGATTATAGATTTCAACATTACTGCAGAACACGAACTCATTGGAGCATATAATACCAGTTTCGAAAATCAGATAGAAAATGAAGATGGAACTTTTAGCACAGCTACTTATGATGGTCACAGTGTTTTTAATCTTAGAGCCGCTATCAACCACAAAGGATTTGAGATATGGGCTCATGCCTTAAATGTTTTTGATGAATTATATGCTGCAAGAGCCTCATATAACAGATTCAGAAATGAAAATAGTTTCACCATCGGAAATCCAAGAGCTTTTCACCTCGGAGTGAGATGTAGTTTTTAATATAATGACCTATATATACTGACTTTCAGGATTTATACAATCTTGAAAATCTAAAACCTAACATTATGAAAAAAAAATCAATATTAAATACCTGGTTATGGAAATGGCATTTTATAGCTGGATTAATTTCGCTTCCTTTTGTACTAATACTCTCTATAACTGGAGCCATATATTTGTTTAAATCTGATTATGAGACCCCACGACAAAAACATATAAAAGAAGTAATTGTACAGGAGACATCCTTATCTTTCCAGGAACAATGGGGAATAGCAAATAAGAATGCTATAAAAAAACCCAATACTATAATCATCCCTACCGCTCCTAATCAGGCTACAGAATTTGTCTCGGGTAGATTTGGAGGAAAAAGCAGTTTATACATAAATCCATATACCGGGAACGTTTCTGGTGAAATTATTGGTAAAAAAACAGACATGTATCTGGTGAGAAAACTGCACGGAGAATTGTTAATGGGTGCATTCGGAACTAAAATCATAGAACTTATAGCGAGTTGGATGGTCGTATTAATCCTAACAGGGTTATATGTCTGGTGGCCGCAAAATAAGTGGGCAATAAAAGGATATTTCATTCCTCGAACGAATATAGATAGAAGAACTTTTTATCGAGATATACATGCGATTTCAGGATTTTGGATATCTGTATTATTATTAATGATTCTAGCAGGAGGTTTTCCCTGGACCGATGTTTTTGGAAACAATTTTAAACAAGTACAAAAAATAACAAATACTGGTTATCCTGCTTCCTGGCAAGGAAAACAATTATTATCAAATCCATTAGAAAATGCTTTGACACTTGATCAAATGGTCGCAAAGGCCAAAGAGTTACAACTTCCCGGTCAGGTAAGTCTTAGTTTTCCAAGAGGCCCAAAAGGAGTATTTAGTGTATCTAATTTTAATCCATCTAATTTATCATCCCAACAAAAAATTCATTTTGATCAATATTCTGGAGCTCAAATAGCACATCTCACCTGGAAAGATGTGGGCGTTCTGATGAGAGGAAGAATGTGGTTTATGGCATTTCATCAGGGTGAATTTGGGAATTGGAACTGGTGGTTAATGTTCTTTACCGCAGTCATTCTGGCTATAATGAGCCTATCAGCCATTGCATCTTATATCCTTAGAAAAAGAAAGAAAAGTTGGGGAGTTCCTAAAGTTCCGGCTTCTTTTAAGTTGGGCTATGGTATTATACTCGTATTATTGATTTTATCTATAATTTTCCCTCTTTTTGGAGTAAGCCTTCTTCTGATCATCCTGGTTGAATATCTAAAACGTACATCTCAAAAAATAAAAACGCTTAACACTTAATGTATACTAATTATGTACTGGTCAGAACAAGCATACTCTTTGCATGCAGGATATTTTATTAGGCAACCAGGTACTTCTAAATGGAAAACTACATGGAACCAGAAAATATACTCAAAAAAGTCTGTTACTTTAGTACCACCATTGAAGGAATTTAAAACTATAGAAACAATATTGTTTTTTTGGAAACCCGAAAAGCTTTATTTTTACCAAATTTCAAAAAAAATATATGAAACAATGTATTATTTCGCTCATTTTACTGATAGTTTCTTGTAATCAGTTAAGTAAGGAAGAACAAGAATTTGATGATTTAATGCAAAAAGTTATCGATGTGCATGATGAGGTAATGCCAAAAATGGGAGAAATGAGTTCCCTTATTAAGAATTTAGAAGCTAAAATAGATACTACCAGTACCGGGCAAACATATGCCAATGCACAAAAAAAATTAAAAGACTCCTATGATTTTATGATGAATTGGATGAGTGATTTTAGCAATAAGTTCCCTCACAATGAAAATGTAACACCAGAGGATGAAGAAGAATTTAATCTCAAGTTAGAAATACTAAGAGAAGAAAAAATAGAAGTCAACAAATTGAGAGATCAAATCAATGCCAGTATTGACAATGCCAAAAAGCTTTTAGAGAAATCATAGCGCTTGGTTTTTCTATTAATTATAAAAAAGTTTTACATTAGCAATTGCAACAAATCACATATACTTATGAGAAACATTATTTTATTTGCAGCTGTACTCTTATTAACCAATTCTGTAGTACACGCACAAAAGAAAAAAGATTTATTAGAAGAGATTGATAAGCTTAGACTGGAATTAAAAACTACAAAAGGAGAACTCACTGATGCTCGCAAAAGAGAAAAAGTAAGTGAGTCAAAAGCCAAATCAATGGAAATACAGGTAAAAGATCTAAAAGAAACGAATGCCTCTCTATTAACAAATATGAGTAGTTTTACGGAACTGTCTAATAAAAAGGCGTCTAATCTTCAGACTTCTCAGGAGATTATCAAAGAAAAAGATAAGCAATTAAATGCGATCAATGATGCCATTACTTCGAATGATTCTATTAATCTTGCAGTATTTAGTATGTTTAAAAATGCTATTGGCGGTGATAATATAAAAATTAGCAATGGTACTATTTTTATTGTTGTTCCTAATACTACTCTTTTTGGAGAAAATGATAAAAACTATATAGTTGATAGTAAAGCTAAACCTATGCTGGCAAAGATTGCCACTACTCTTAATGCCAACCCTACTCTCAAGATCACTGTAGAAGGTAATAGCAATGCGCTAAAATTAGATGGTAAAAAGCTTCTGGACAACTGGGATCTTAGCGCCAGACAAGCTGCATCTGTAATTAGAGTATTACAAAATGAGTATGAAGTAGATCCTAAAAAAATGGAAGCTTTAGGAAAAAGTGAATATGCAACAGAAGGAATTGAAACTGTAACCAGAATTATTATTGATCCCAGATTTGATGAATTTTATGGATTAGTCAAAAATAACATGAAAAATGGTGCATCAAAATAGCCATCGAAACTAAAAAAAGAGGCTGTTCAAAAACAGCCTCTTTTACAAATGTGTTGGTTAAGTTTGTTCAAATAAGACTATAAACTTTGGGGAAGTTCACAACCCTTAAAATTTGAAGTTGCAAAAAAATCAATAATAAGGGGAAATACCCCCTTTTTTAACAACCTTTAACTTCAATTTTTTAGCTTGCTTTTTATAATTATCTGTATTTTCTTACAGGCACAAAAGCTTTTAACAAAATTATCAAAATGCTTATCCTTATTATATTGAATACATCAATATTAACACCTGATAATACGCTATTTTTTCTTTCTACAAAAAGAAAAAAAAGAATATTTTATTACAGAAGGGATAAAATATTTACCTTATAAAATAACCAGAAAACAATTATTTTTTTGACGTTCGTGAATGGGTTAAGAGTTTAGAAGTTTTTTACTTTTAAACTCAGAAGGGCTATAACTTACATGTTTCTTAAAAAACTTAGAAAAATGTCCCGCCTCTTTATACCCTAGTTCATACGCTATCTCTTCTGAAGTCTTGTCCGAATATAACAATAACCGTTTAGCTTCAAGAACAATACGTTCATTTATCATGGCTAGAGGTGATTTATCGCTATATTTACGAAACAAATTAGATAAAGTTTTAGGGGATCTAAACAGTAATTCAGCATAATCAGAAACCTGATGTTTTTCTCTAAAATGCTGCTCTATCAAAATGTTAAATCGCCTGATGATATCTAATTGATTATTTGGCAATTCGGGTTCTGATATATCTTTCTTTATAAGTCTTCTGGACTTAATGAGAAACCTTTTTAGCAAGGTTCTCAGCATTTCTCCCTGTATATGATCTTTATTTTCAAATTCTTCCTTAAAAAAGTAAAAGAGCATAGAGAAACTTTCCTTTTCTTTTTCATTAAGTGATAATACTTGTGGAACAGAAGAACCAAAAAAAAGAAAACCATTACACGAAACTTCCTGGTCGTGATCTCTGATACAATAGAACTCTCTATTAAATACTAATGAAAGCATACCTTCCGTACTTTTTTCTATTTCTAATATATTAAGTGGTGTACAAAAGATAATCTGATCTTTTTTTAGCGTTATCAGAGATCCATCAACACGTATATTGACAGAATAATCTTTACTCCATATAATTTTATAAAGCCCGGTATCACGTAACAGGTTTAATGAAGAAGAACAATTAAAATCAGTAAAAATAAACAAACTCTCATCTTTCAAACTTGTATAATTCAGTCGCATCCTCAAATAAACAAATAAATTTTGTGAAAAAAAGAAAAATCTACAATGTATAAGGAATAATCTTCATTTTTAAGCCTTCCTTCAACTCTTAAATTTGCCTATATAAATCATTAAGAAAAATAATTATGGAAACTATAATCGAAAAAAACCTTAAACATGTTCATCAATTACTATCCAAAGGAGCATTTATTGAAGCAATGGAAACCTACTTACACGATGATGTTGAGCTTAGAGAAAGTAATAATTCTCCAAAGAAAGGGAAAGAGTTCAACCTAAAATTTGAACAAGATTTTATAACCAATCAGCTTTCAGAATTTGTGAGATATGAGGTAAACAATTTTGCTGTTAATGGCAATCACTCTTTCTATGATGCTGTGATGGAGCTAAAACTTAAAGATGGCAGTACTATGCTTTCTGAACAAACTGTTGTTACAGAATGGAAAGATGGAAAAATCTATAGAGAACGTTATTACCACGCGTAATTGTTTTCTAGTAGCTTTTTTTGAATTTACAAAAGCGCTTATGTGATCTTCTTATACCTGTTCTTAGATGAAATCACCGTAAACTGAATCAAATTACTTTCTAATTCAGACGAAAAAGAAAATCCATAGATAGCAACGCTATCAGTGCTTTTTATTTTGAGGTATGAAACAAAAAGAAATGATTATAATCGGTAATTTCATTTGAGAACTGGTATCCATATAATCGCTTTGTAAAATTATGTAACTATCATTCTATATGAAATATTAATTACTCCTTGCTCAATTAATACACTAACGATATTCTTGTCTAAATTCTAATGGTGTTTTATTGGTTTTTAATTTAAACACTCTGGAGAAGTAAGCATAATCTTCATATCCCAAATTTTCTCCAATCCTGGACAAAGGGTTTTCAGAATGTACTATAAGGCGTTTTGCTTCTAGCAAAATACGTTCTGTAATCAGATCTGTAGTCGTCTTATTCAACGTTGTTTTGGTAATTCTATTCAGGTGTTTGGGAGTAATATTTAGTTTTTCTGCATAAAATTTTGCCGATTTTTCTAATTTATAAAACTGTTCAATTGTATTTTCTAATGCTGCTAACGTTCTTAAATATGTTGGAGAAGAATTTTTATACGAAGTTTCTACACGTACATACAAACGAGATAAATCAATATAAATAAGATCGATTAAACTGGCTATTTTCTGTTTATTATAGATTAATTTTTGGTGGAACTCTACATTTATTTCTTTAAAATATAATTCTAGCGATACAATCTGATGTGATGTTAGGATTAAATATGGTGGGTTGTTGTAAGAATAATAAAAAGGAAACTGCTGAAGCTTTTTATTTGAAAAATAAAACTCATAAAAATTTTGAGAATGAAAAAATATATATCCTTCTGGCTCATCATCAAATTTCCAATAATGTGTCTGACCAGGCATTAAAAAAAATATACTTCCTGTAGTTACATCATATGTATTAAAATCTACTTCATGTATTCCAGAGCCTTTGGCAAATAGAACACACAGAAAAAAATCATGTTTATGAGCTTTATGAAAAATATTCTTGTTTTTTTCCAGATGTGTTTTTAAATCATTACTATAAAAATCTTCTAATGATTCTTGGCGTTCAAACTGAGTTATATTAAGTATTGGTATTGCCTTCAAAATAATTAAAATATGTCTTAAATGTACAAAAAAAGGCGTTAAACATCTGAACGTTTCGAACTTTAATCTACTTAATTTTGTAACTCATATTATATTAATAAACAATATGTTGAATAACAGTAATTCTGAATCAAAAAATATAAATCATATTTTGTTATGATAAAACATTCCATATACATGGACTTTATAGTAAACTACCTCGAGGCATTTATTGAAAAAAACATTTCGATTTCGAGGCAATTCGCAGAGCATTTACATCTCGATGATCGAGTAAAAACAGTGAAATACTCTATAATTAGCAAATACTCCAAAAAACTAAGCTTGGTTTTAATACCTCAATACTTGTTATATATCGTATCTAATTTGTAATTATAAAACGTCATGAATTTTTTAAAAGGCACAAAAATCAATAGCATTCTAAGAGGTAGTTGTCCCGTTTGTCAGAATGAAAGTATGTACTCAGAAAAAAATCCATACCGACTAAAAGAAACCTTAAAAATGAACGAGCGTTGTAGCGTTTGTAAAACAAAATATAAAATCGAACCTTCCTTTTTTTATGGTGCAATGTATGTAAGCTACCCCGTAGGTATTATGTTTGCCGGTGCCACATTTATTTTATCCTACTTTTTGTTTGATTTCGGTCTTATAACCACTTATTGTCTGATTGTCCTTGTATTGTTTTTTTCTTTACCCATCATATTAAGAGTCTCTCGTAATATCTGGATTAACTTTTTTATGAGTTATAAATAGCTCTTCCTCTATTAATGTGTTAGAAAATTCTATAGAGCTAAAAATTGTAATAATACAATTTCTAATTTTAAAATTATCGCGTAAAATTTGCTCTTTTTCGTTGATGTTTCAAAATATAATGAAGCCGTGGCTATAGATTTTAATTCTCTTTTTTGACTAAAACAAAAAATAGCTTCTTTTTATTTTGAATATTTTAAAACCAGAAAAGGTATAATAAATAAAACCTCCTTGAATAAAGGAGGTTTAGGAGTGTCGGGTAGAGAGGATTCGAACCTCCGATCTCTGGTCCCCCAGACCAGCACTTTAACCGGACTAAGCTACTACCCGATATACTTTAACATTTCTAAAAATCAGATTTTCATCAAAAAACTAACGTCAAAAGCTTCTGTTTTTTGCTTAAATAATTCAATCTTATTAGAGTTGTTTACAAATAAAATTTTTTTCAAAATGATCAAAACTGAACTTAATGTTGATACTCATAGATCAACAAACAAGGCTATCAATCAAAATTAGGATTTCTTATAATCGCAAATATAAATATATCAGTTTAAATAAATATCAAAAATCTAAAACTTTAAAAGTAACTCTAGAAACTGCAAAAAAAATTCTCAACTATCAGAAGAAGTACAATACTGTAATACAAATAGTTTAAGTCTAGCTGACTCTATTAAAATTCTTAAAAATGGAGTTATACGATTTATAACTAAAAATTTCGCATATTCATCGTTTCTTTTTCCTTTCTACTTCGTTTAAAAAATAAACCGTAGCTATAGCTATGCTTGATTTTTTTGCCTTGCATAAAGAAAAAATAATTCAATGAATTTATACGAATTTTTTAATCACAAATCGTATTAAAGACAAAAATTTAGAAATTTTCTTGTCAAAGAAAAAAATTAGTAGAATTACAAAAAACATCTAGTACTTGGTATGAGGTTACCATAATTCTTTGATATACCTATTCGTTTGTCTTCAAAATATTAAATCAAATTATAAACGTTGGCTAAATATTAGCTCGAACATCTGTGATTTTCTACTTTCGTACTACACAGAACCAAACATTGTATTTCACTTTAATAAAACGATAAAAAACTTCTCAGACAAATCTTTTCTTAGTTTTTGGGTTAGTTTTGGACTATTATGGAAATAAAAACAATAGCGTTATTCGGAAAACCATTGTTCAATTTGGTGACAATGACACAACCTATTAAAATGGCAACAGCCATGCCCGAAGACGAAGCAGGGTTTGTATATATATTGCAAGGTCGATGTACTAATTATTCTGAAACTGAGGAACTTCGATTAAAAGCGAACCAGGCTGTTCTTGCAAAATGTGGCAACAGCACGTTTAGTACCTTAACAATCAATGGTAAAACAGAATACAAAGCCATCGCAATTAAGTTTCATAAAGACGTACTAGAAAAACTTTATCATAATGTTACTTCTCCTTTCTCAACCCGTACCTGGCATAAGCTAAGTGTAAATTCTACGCTAGTTGAAACAAATGAGTTGTTGAGAAATTACATTATTGGATTAATATCTTATTTTGAACATCCAGAATTGGTGTCTGAAGACTTACTGAAACTTAAACTTAATGAACTTATACTTCTCCTGATTCATACAGCCAATGCCCCTGAGGTAATAGGTATAATGACTAATCTCTATGAGAAAAAAACATTCGAATTCAAAGAGATCATAGATGCACATATCTATTCGTCCCTTGGAATTGAGGAATTGGCTCAATTAAATAATCAGAGTCTTTCTACCTTTAAAAAAACGTTTAAGAGGATTTATAATGATACTCCAAACAATTACTTGATCAGAAAACGCATTGAAAAGGTTGCTGAATTGCTTCCTGTTTCCAATGAATCAATCACTAATATAGCTTACCAGTGTGAATTTAAAACACTGGCACATATGTCAAGGGTTTTTAAGGCCCAATATGGAATTTCTCCATCTGAATACAGATTAAACTTCTCAGACAAAGGATAAAACTTCTTAGTCAAACTTCTACTTTTTGTGGTCTTTACTTTTGCCGTAGCATGAGTAAATCAAAAAGAATGAAAAGAAAGATTTTAATGCTATCGGCATTATTAATGGCAACATCTAATTCAGAAGTTATGGCACAACAAGAAAAAAAGTACACCGAATTAAAAACAATTACCACGAGTGAATTTATAAACGTTTCAGCTGATACCCTCTGGAGAATAATCAGCGACCCAAATATCTCTCGCTGGAGCACTTTAATTGATAGTACAGAGTATTTTGGAGAAGAAATATTCAAAGGTGTGCCTTGGAGCAAAAGAACCAGTATGGTAAATTCAAAAGGACATCATGAATCCCATGAAGACCTAATTTTTCATGATGACTCCCGTAGAGAAATCAAATTTGCATCAACTAAATTCCCAGGCTTTATTATTGCCAACGAAACGCACTGGAAGGTAATTGATAATGGACCAAAACAATCTTTATTGAGAACAACGACCATCATGAAGATGAAAAAACTTCATGCTTTCTTTCTCAAAAAAACTATGTTGAAGGCAATTAACAGGAATGGTAACGGCATATATTACGACATTAAGCACTATGCCGAGAATGGAAAAGTTTCTCTCTCAAAAGCAAATAGAATAAAGGAACTTCAAAAAAAACAACTGGACAAACGAACAAAGAACAGAATTATAAAAAAGACATTAAGGAGTGATATTATAAATGTATCTGAAGACTCCTTATGGAAAATTTGTAGAGAATTTGATAAAACAGCTGTATGGACCTCTACCTTGCATCACTCATACGGAATAGGGAAACCAGAACACGAAGGGACAACCTGTTCCTCCAGGGTTTGCGAAACAAATATTGGAAAAGGGAATGAGCTCGTGGAAAAACTCGTTATGTTCAGTGATAAAAATAAAGAGTTGTCCTATGATCTTATTGAAGGGGCACCAGGATTTATAATACTTGCAAATAACCATTGGAAAGTAATTAAAGTAGCCCCCAATCAATCCAAAATTGAAATGAATGTAACTTTGCATATGAAAAGATTTACAGGCTTCTTTTTACACGAATTGATCACTAGTCAAATGAAAAAAGAAGTTAACATAGTATTAAGCGAATTGAAGATATATTCTGAGACTGGTAAAGTTCCGGAAGCTAAGAGAAAACAAATTGAGAAACAGAAAAAAAAGGAAAAACGAAAACAGAGCCGTGTAGAAAAAGAGGAATTATATCCGTAAATTTCTCACTACACGTAAACCTCTCGATTCATGCGCCTCTTAATTATATAGCCTCTGGTCGGAAATATAGCAAAATAAAATTTGGATACTTTATAATAATACTCTTAATAATTTATAAGAAAAACCTAGTATAATACTAGCCAAAAAATGAGTTGACTGCAAACCAACTATTTATGTACTTTTGCATATTACGATAATAGTAATTTTCTTTACCATTAATATTAATTTTATAAATGATGCATAAAAACTGTTTTTCAACTGTTTTATATACCTTAAATCTGCTTTTTTCAGTGATTGGTTATTCCGTTTTTGGACAGACAAAGTTAAATAATCAGCTTACGGGAGATAACGAGGTTCTTACTTTTAGGATTAATAATGATGGATCAAAAGTAGTATACTCAATTAGTGATAAATTGACTCGTAGCTTTGAATTATATAGTGTTCCTGTAGAAGGAGGTATCTCTACTAGTTTGGCTCCGATCCAAAATAATTTTGGTATTAAAACTATTAAATTATCTCCGACTGGCGCGCAAGTCTTATACACCGCCGATCATGCAAGTATTGGTAAATCCGAATTATATGTCAACAGCATTGATGGAGGAAATTTAATAAAGCTAAATAATGATAGTTTTAGTAGTATTGAGGATGATTTTGAAGTAAGCTCGGATAATAAATATGTAGTCTACCGGGCTGAACAAGATTTTAAATTTATTACCGAATTGTATCTTGTCTCGATTGATGGAGGTGCGGTAACAAAGTTGAACGGCGTAATTACCTCTGGCGGAGATGTAATTAATTTTCAGATCAATTTTGATAGTACTTATGCCGTATATTTAGCTGATCAAAATGCCAATGACACGTTCGAGTTGTATAGTACCAATATTGAGACAGGTGAAAATAGTACATTAAGTGTACCTATTGTAAATGATACTGACGAAGTTTTGGATTATGCTATTAGCCCTGGCAATGATCAGGTTATTTATAGAATGAGAAGTAATGGTATTGTTCAGTTATACAGCGTTCCGATTCAGGGAGGAATGTCGACCAGGTTAAACGGAGATTTGGTTGCAGGTGGGAATGTTTTGGAGTTTCTAATCACTCCAAACGGATCAAAAGTCATTTATAAAGCTGATGAGGATAGAAATACAGTATTTGAGCTATATAGTGTGGATGTTTCGGGTGAAAACCGAATAAAACTAAACTCTTTTTTTGCAAGTGACAGAGATATAGATTCCTTTAAAATAAATCCAAATGGTTTGAATGTAGTATATAAATCTGATCAAAATAGAAACTCCGTTAGAGAAATCTTTGTGGTTTCCGTAAATGGAGGAACCCCCATAAAACTTAATGCAGATTTCCCTTTTGGTTCTGGGTTCGTAAACAGCTATGAGTTTAGTCCAGATGGGAATAAGGTAGTGTATCACGGTATCAATCAAGAAACATTGAATGCACGAGAATTATATAGTGTCTCAATAAATGGAGAAAATTTGCAAAAATTAAATCCAACTGTTCCAGAAGGTCACGAGGGTATAGGAGTATCTAATGATTTTGAAATAAGTGATGATAGCACTAAGGTTATCTATTGTTCGGATATAGAAGGTGTACGAAGAGAACTTTATGTAGTAGATATTGAAGGAGGTAGTTCGCTAAAACTCAATGGAGATTTGGTTGTAGGCGGATTTGTATTAGATAAAAAAATGAGCGCGGATAATATTAATGTTATTTATAGTGCTGAACAAGATACAGATAATGTATCTGAATTATATAGTACGGCGTTAACCGTTTTAAGTGTAGACGAGGTTGATAGTAAGAAAATGGCGATATCTCCTAACCCAACCTCTGATATTGCAAAAGTTTTTGGGATACAAGAAATTGATAAAATAACTGTTTATGATATATACGGCAATAAAGTATTAGATACGTATAATGAAAATATTGATCTTACAAAGGTATCAACAGGTCTCTATATGGTAACAATACTGAATAAAAACGGTAATTTTTTCTCTGAAAAAATACTAAAAAAGTAAAAACCCCTCGGAACAAACCCAGAAAGTATTTATTGAAAAATAAGCATTTCGAGGCAAGCCTCTTTTTAGATTTAAATCTCGATAATCGGGTAAAGAGCTTGTATTGAACTGTTACCAGAATACTTTTGGGTTCTTTCGATTTCACCTTATAGCGTGCGTCATACTATTGACACCTTCCATTTTATTAATCAATTTTAAACTAGAATCAGATCCTAATAATGGATACAGTATCACTCTCAAAAGATTGTCCTGAAATTTATGAAATTCTTAAAATAATGGATGCACTGGTATAAAAACTATCTACACCACTGAGCGATCAGAATTGAGCGAGTTCCAGGAACCTTGCTGATTTTATTGCTTAGTTGCACATAGAAAACCAGGCTATAAGCTTGCAAATTGTTTTCAAACATCAGGAAAGAAACTAACACAGTGATTATCAAATAAAAAAAAACAATCCTCAGAACCGGCACCATAACTAAACTACTTCCAGAATTTGGATACAAAATAAAAAAAGTCTTTTATTAAGCCGAAGGATTGTCTTTTCTATCCAAAATCTTTATCATTTTAAATGATTTTAACAAATGAAATAAACCTGGAAGAATTACAGAACCACCAATAATAAGTGAAATCCCTAAAACTTTAATAACAGACTCGGGCGCTATATTTTCTAATAGACTTATGTTCTCTGATTTGGTGATGATAATTCCAGGGAAATGTGCTACTATAGCTGCTAATAATATCAAAAAGACCTGTAATCCTGCAAAAAATCTGCTTAAGACCCTTCTCCCCTTTTTAATCGCAATCCAAAGCGGGATCAATAATAATCCAGAAAACAACATGGAGATAAGCGAATATGGGTTTTTTATAAAATCTTTTACAAAAACATGCGCAGCACCATACCCATATATAAACGTTATTAATCCAACAATAAAAACAACTATGGTGGCAATGGCTGCTTTTCTTATATAGATATTTTCGTGTACACTCTCTGATTCTCCTATAAGCAATACAGATGATAAAAAAGCACATAGTGATGCAAAAAACAAACCGACCAAAATACTAAAAATATTAAACCAGGGATTTATAAAAACCTCATAAAATGTTAAGGTTTCTATATCTTCTACCATAACTATTTCTCCGCTAATCAATCCGCCAAATACCATGCCTAAAAATATTGGGGTAATTAAACTTGATATTTTAAACAAAGTATCATATAACCGTTGAGAATTATCAATGATTGCATCATAATGCCTAAATACAAAAGCAACTCCTCTCAATGTGACCCCAAGCAGAACAATGGTAAGAGGGATATGCAGATATACAACAAGAATGTTATAATACGATGGAAAAGCAATCCATAGAATTACAATCAGGATGATAATCCAAATATGATTCGCTTCCCATACAGGTCCCATAACTCTATAAATTGTCTTTTTAGTGATTTTTTGATTTTCTTCAGAAGAAAATAGCTCTACAATTCCGGCTCCATAATCAGCACCGCCCAAAACAACATATAAATACAATGAAAATATTAGAAAAAACAGAACAACATATAACATATACTACAGACTATTTTGAAGAATTAAGAACTTTTATCTGACGGGTCATTAGCCACGTTACAGCAACCGATAATGTAAAATACACAACAATATAGATATAGAAACTAACAATAATGCCGGGCATAGGGGTGACTGCATCTTTTGTACGCATAATTTTATGAATAATCCACGGTTGTCTGCCTACTTCTGTGACAATCCACCCTGCCTCTAAAGCTATGAATCCTAATGGAGCCAAAAACACAAAAAGAAGCCAATACACGTTCATATGCAACCATTTTTTCTTTTTAATCGAAATAAAATACAAAATACCAGCTAATAATAATAAACCTCCGATCCCAACCATGACCTGAAAAGCATAATGAACCATTGGTACATTAGGACGTTCATCTTCAGGAAAGTCATTCAATCCTTTTACTTCTGCATCAAAATCCCCAAAGGCGAGAAAAGATAATGCCTTTGGGATTGCCACTTTATATTTTACCTCTTGTGTTTCTGCATTGACAATACCTCCAATATATAATGGAGCGCCTTTTTCTGTATTATAATGAGCTTCCATTGCTGCTAATTTTACAGGCTGACGTTTGGCTATATCTTTTGCCGAAAGATCTCCACTGATTGGTTGTAATATTGCAGCAATAGCTCCAAAGGTAATAGCAATCTTAAATGCTTTGGTATGCAATGCTACCTTTCTACCTTTATATACCTGATACGCATGGATTCCTGCTACAGCAAAACCGGTCGCTGTAAATGCTGCTAATGTCATATGAAGTGCTTGAGTAGCCCAGGCAGCATTGAGCATCGCTTGTACAGGATCTATATTTAGAAATTGTCCATCTATATAATCAAACCCACTTGGAGCATTCATCCATCCATTCGCAGCAACTACCAAAACCCCGGAGGCAACTCCAGATATCCCTATAATAACTCCTGTAAACCAATGAAATTTTTCTGGTAGCTTATCCCACCCGTACAAATAAAATCCTAAGGCAATTGCTTCTACAAAAAATGCCGCTCCTTCTAATGAAAAAGGCATGCCGATAATAGGACCGGCGTGTTTCATAAATTCTGGCCACAGCAAGCCAAGTTCAAAAGACAATGCTGTTCCAGAAACGGCTCCGGTAACAAAGAAAATCGCCACTCCTTTCTGCCACGACTTTGTTAATGTTAAATAAAGTTGATCTTTCGTTTTTAGCCATTTATAATGAGAAACTACCATAAAAAATGGCATAACCATTCCAATACAAGCAAAAACTATATGAAATATAAGTGTAAATGCCATTTGGAGTCTTGCTGCATCAAGGTTTTCCATAAAATCAACTATTAGATTGTATTCCTTATACCAATATCTCCTAGCTTGTTATACAATCATGTATTATAGGCACAATAACCAATAACAGGCATACTATTTAAGGAATTTATTTGAGCTGTAAAGATACTGCACTGTAATGATTTTATGAAGTAAAACGGAAGATCGTTTGTCAAATTTTTGAAGAAATACCAGCACTAATTAACAAGTGTATATTAGATACTTGTATCTGTGTAAATATTCTTTGAGAATAAAGATTTTGATTAATCAAATCTGTTGAATCTTTTTTAAAAAAATTTGGTCATTTATGAATAAAAAGTCATAAAAAACAAAACCGGATATCAACTAATAAAGATATCCGGTTATACAAAGTTTTTTTCTAGCATTATTCGCATTTTTAGATTATTAAAAATTAAAAAGCAATCTGCTACCTATGAATGGCATGACTGCAAGCTGCAGGTAGCTCTTTTAAAAACTTTTTAACTGTACTCCAATCAATCCCAAGCGACTTGTAAATTAAATCTATCATAACTTCCCTATTTTTAAATTAATACTTATTTAATAACTGATTTTATTAATTGCCCAATCAGTTATTATTAATAAAACAAAAGGTATGCCAAGTTTTTGATCAAATGATAAATAATACGATTTACGAATAAAAATTTCGCATCTAATGACATTCTTTTTCTACTATATTTTCTTCATAAAATGAAACAATAGCTATAGCTATTCTTTAATTTGATTCATCAATCTAGCGAAAAATCCTTGCCATTATTTTTACGAAATTCTCACCCGTAAATCGTATAATTCTTAAGGTTAACATTAAAAAACACCCATAAACTCATACAACATGGGGTTTCTTGCTAAAAAACAACAACCTGTAAAAAAGATTTACTTTAAAGACTAAATGTTCTTGAGCGGATAGGTTTAGAGTAAGACGTTTTTAGGTGTTTTATCCCATTTATCTCTTGAATTTACTGAAATATCAAGCTAAAAAAAATTATAAACTACGATGAATATTTATCGTATTATTCTTGGAAAAAAACGACCTACTTGTTTTTTATATTCCTGATACGCTACAAATCGTTTTGAAAGTAGTTTTTCTTCATAGGCACTTTTGAAATAAAACAAAACCAAAAGGCAGATAGAAATTAAAATTTTAACTATAGAGCAAGAATATAATGCATAAGAGAAGGCACTTAATAAGATTCCTGAATATATAGGATGTCTCGATAGTTTATAAAAACCTCTTGTGATTAAAACCCCTCTATCCAAGGGATTAGGAAATGGAGATAATTGATATCGTAATTGTAAAATGGAACCAAATAGTATGATTAATCCAACTACCGCTGGTACTAAAAACAATAAACTAAATGATGAGGAACAAGAAAAATTCAGAGTGCGTATGGGTACTGTATACACTACAAACAACATCACTTGCACCAATACAAAGATGCCCCCTTTCTTATCAATATTCATTTCTTTAAAAATACTAAATTATGAGATAACTACTCTTTACCATACAGTACTCTAGTTTTTCTTTACTTAAACATAAAAGGGTTTGGTCTATTTTTACGAGTCCTAAAATCAACGAAATGTTCAGCGTTCTCAAGTTGAAAATAAATATTATTTTTCAGAAGATATTGTAAATCTTTCCCTGGCGAGTCTCCAAATGAATGCCCTGGCCAAATCAACGTATCCTGAGATACATTTGATTTTAAAAATTGTACTGATTCATATAATTTATATGCATCATCACGATTACAAATTCCTACTCCCTCAATAAAAACCGTATCACCGGTAAACAAATTATTATCTACTAAATAGCAGGTACTGCCCAAAGTATGTCCAGGTGTGAGTATCGGCAGAATAGTAAAGTATTCTATCGTTTCGATAGTTCCCAGATGTGAAACGCTATTCAGATTTTGTGCCCTAAAACCTGAATCCTCGATCTCTTTTTCAGACATGAAGACTGGAATATCGTAAACTTCTGAGAATTTCTGAGCTAAATTCACATGGTCCAAATGGCTATGAGTCAGTAAAACAGCTTTTAGATTAATACCATTTGAAATTATATAATCATTTATCAAACTATAATCCCATGCCGGGTCAATAAGAACCCCTATACCATCATTATGAATAAGGTAGCATTGATTTTTGATATATAAATTTTCAACTTTAAATACTTTGACGTTCATGTTTAATGTATTCCGTAAGGGGTTTCTAATACGCTAGAAAATAACTACCGATTGTTATTATTTCTAAATTTATATGGATTATGCTATATCATTTCGCATAAAAAAAGTGTTTCTGAATTATTTTAAAATGATACGGGTTCATTTATTCAGTACATCTATTACTTATAACGTGATCTTGGTATGTTGTATTTTCTAACTATTTAGTTATGGCTTTTTTTTACAAAGTTCTTAAAATATTATGAAACTGAACTAAATCACAAGAAGTGTTTTTTGGTAAGACCAAAGAGTATATATAATCGCCTACATGATATGAGACAGCCTTATATTGCGAGAAATGTTTAAATGTGCTTGTATAACTTTCTTCTTCTTTTTTTAATTCGCCTATTTCTAATATTTTAAAATCAATCATTAATCCTGTCCTGAGCACCTTGGATAGTGCTTCTTTAATTGTCCAGATGAGTGTACTTCCTATTAATATTGATACCGGCAGTGTATTAATTTTATCAAACTCTTCAGCACAAATCATACTTTTCATGGCTTCAATCTTATCTGCATCAATTTTTTCTATATCGATTCCCATTGGGTGTTCCTCAGGAAATCCAACAGCAAAACCAATTTGATCACAATGACTTATACTTACCTGAATATTATTGCTTGGAAGATGTTTTACAACAGGAAACTGAAAAACTCCATACGTTACTGAAAAAGAATTTGGAGCTACTTCCTGGTTTATTTGTTGTAATACTGCATTTTTTGCTGCAATCCTACCCAACAAATAACTGGTTTTTCTTCTATCATATTTCAGTGTATTAAAATACATAGATTCACTTGGATGTAACATATTAGATCTCTCTAATAAACCAGGTAATGTTGCTTTAATCAAACAAAAACCTGCCCGAAAAAGCTCGTTTTCTCTTCCTAATAAAATTTGACCACTATACATGTTCATATAGTATTTCTATCATAGTCTCCATAATTATATCTGATTTTCTTAACTCTCATATTTCTAATCGATTTTTTATACCGGCACAATACCATTTACAATGTAAAAGCACGTATTCAAAGTTATTCTTTAATTAAACATTTTTAAAACATGAATAATGTAAATTTCCTACTTTATTTAATAGCACTCATATTGTAAACGTCGAAAATATATAATACATTAGATTTTTTTCAAGTATGTTTTAATATTTTTTTAGTATTGGTGGTAAACTTCTCTCTAATATTCATCTATTTTAATAAAACAGGCAAGAGTATTTTTGTAATTGATAAGGAAAAAACACTTAGAATCACATCAAAGAAGTATACGTATTGATTTAACACATTTTATAAAATCAATATTAAAATGATATCTAATTTATACTCTTTTTTTTGGTCATAATTAATCGTATTCAAAATGGCTCACTATTAATTATAAAGCTGTCTTGGGAAAATTAAAAATCTTTAGAATGAGACCTGTCAGGTTCAATAAAAATATTTTTACTTCTATTATTTATTTATCAGTCTTACTATTTGTTAATCTTTCATTTATCTCAATTGATAAAGAAATAGATAGCTTGAAAAAAAAATTGAGTCTTCATCATAAGGACGATCGTTTAAAAGTGGACGTACTTAATGAAATTGGATATGAATATTGGATCATTAATCCTGATCAATCCATATCATATGGAAAAAAGGCACTTGTTTTATCAAAAAAGCTTAGGTATCAAAAAGGAATTGCTTTTGCAAATAGAGTAATTGGCGTTGCTTTTTGGGCACAAGGGTATCAAAATGAGGCATTGCAGTATTTAATAAAGTCTCAAAACGCCTATGAAAAGATTGAAGATACAGAAGGTATTGCTAATACTAATCTTAATATTGGTATGGTATATGCTGATCTAGAACAATATGAAAAATCCCTGAATTATTACAACATGGCTATTCATAAATTTACGTCGCTAGATCTTACGGATAGAGTAGCTACTACTTTTACTAAGATGGGTAGTATTTTTATCATTCAGAATAGATTGGAAGAAGCAAAAAAATATCTAAATAATGCCTTGGATATTCATACCCAAAATAATTTTACTTATGGAATTGCAGAAGCCCATAACCGCCTTGGGTTATTCTATATTAAAGAAAATAAAAAAACACAGGCATATTATCATATCAACACTTCTATGTTGTTAGGACAAAAAATACTAGACATTGATGGATTAACGAGTAACTATATTTTATTAGGAAAAATACATCGACTCGACAACGATTTAGAGTTGGCAGAAAAGAACCTGAGAAAAGGATTGGAAAAGGCCGAAGAAAATAATTTAAAGAAACAAGAATTAGCTGCATATGAAGAATTAAAAGAACTAAAAAAACAACAAAACAATCCTGCAGCGGCACTACTATTCTCTGATCGGTATATTAAATTAAAAGATTCCATATTTAACATAGAAAAGGCTAAACAGATTGCATATCTCGAATTTGAAAACCAACTTCAAAAAAAGGAAAAAGAAGTACAACTGCTCAGAACAAAAGAAAAAATTGATAAACTCATTAATTATGCGCTTCTCACAGGCATATTTATTATTTTTTTAATTATTTATTTCGTTTTTAAATCTTTTAAAAAAAACAAAGAATTATTACAAAAAGATCAAGAATTATTAATTACAAATAATGCACTGGCACAACAAGCATTGGAAAACTCAAAATTAAAGCAGAAACAGCTAAAACAACAATTAAATTCTAAGAATAAAGAACTTACTTCGTACGCCCTTAATTTTGTGAAGAAAAATGAAATCTCCCAACAACTATTAGACAAATTAATCAGCATGAAGGCCATTCCTGTAGAGAAAAGAGACCTTGTTATCAATGAAACCATAGAGATTATTAAAAGAAACCTATCTACAGACAAAGATTGGGAAGATTTTAAAATGGTATTCGAAAAGGTTCATACCGATTTCTATTCAAAACTTATCGCAAGACATCCTAATCTAAAAAATAACGATCTAAAAATCTGTTCCTTAACCAGATTAAATTTAAACATCAAAGAAACTGCTAGTATTTTAGGAATCTCACCAGAGAGTGTAAAAACGGCACGATACCGTCTTCGTAAGAAGCTCGGATTACAACCAAAGCAAGAAATTGTCACCTATTTAATTGATATTGAAAATTAGCCTTTTGGATACATTTCTCCTCAACATTCTGTAGGTTATTTTTTGAATTAAACCAACAACTATATACAACCCAAATTTATAACACAACCATTTCTGATTGTTCTAAAAAAAGTTTTTTGTGTAATAATCTCAACGTATCAATCTTATCACGAGAATCGACCAATATTGAAATATTATTAGTACTACTACCATAGGAAATCATCTTTACTGAAATATGATTTAAAATTTCAAAAATCCTATGTGAATTTTTATCCTGAATAATCGATTCTCCAACAATACAGATGATACTCTGATGAGGCATTAACGTTACTTCTCCCAATCTATTAATATCATTTACTATATCGATTAATTTATTAGGGTTATCAATGGTTAGAAATATCGATTTTTCTGTAGTAGTAACCATATCAATCGTAGTTTGGTACTTATTAAATATCTCAAATATGCTGGTCAGGAAATCATATCCTTTTAAAATCTTTTTTGATTTTATGGAAATTCCAGTTATATCATCTTTTGCAGAAACTCCTTTTACTCCTTGTCTATATGTTTTATTTGAAATGATTGTACCGGCAGCATCAGGATTCGTTGTATCTTTTAATACAACCGGAATATCTATATCAATTACAGGTACTATCGTTTGAGGGTGTAACACTTTAGCTCCAAAATATGCTAATTTTGAAGCCTCACTATATGATAAATAGGGAATAGAATATGTCGCATCCACATATCTTGGGTCATTATTATGTACACCATCTATATCTGTCCATATCTCTATTTCTCTAGCCGCTAACGCTGCTCCTATAATTGTTGCTGAATAGTCACTCCCTCCCCTTCTAAGGTTATCAATATCACCATTAGCATTCTTACAGATAAATCCTTGTGTTATATACAATTGTGATTTTGGTATACTTGCTAAAATAGATTCTAATCGCTTAGATATCTTTTTTATATTAGGGTTTTCGATAGTATCTACCCACATAAACTCTTCAGCTATTAATAATACATTTGATATTCCAATATGGTCTAAGAAGCTAGAAAACATCTGAGTTAATAATGTTTCGCCATAGGTTATTATTCTAGAGTGTAAATCTTCTGTATACTCCAGATATGATAGTTCCAAAATTTTATTTGATACCTCGTCCACAAAGTTTTCAACTTTATTTCTTACGGTATGATCATCTATTAATCCACGTATAATATCAATATGTTTATTCCTCAGTTCTCCTAGTTTTAATTCAATATCTTCTTTATTTTTAAGTCTGACACTTTCTGAAATAGAAATTAACTGATTCGTTACTCCAGACATAGCTGAACATACAACAATCTTTTGATCAGTATCATTGTCTAGAATGTTTTTTACTTTATATAAATTTTCGATCGTTCCAAGAGAAGTTCCTCCAAACTTTAAAATTTTCATTCATTTTTTTTTTAAAACTATACTATTTGAATGTATTCGAAATATATTACTGAGTTTGTCTACTATTTTTTTCTGATTTCTGAATATAAAAAAATGATCCCCTTCCATTAATTCTGGAGTACAAGGGAATATTGTTTCGTCACCCCAGACTTTTATATCCGTAATCTTTGTTTTTCCCTTTTCTTCTCCTATTTCATCTTTTCCCAGACAGACATATATTGGTATAGAAAATGGTTTCTCCATTGGGGTGTATATATAATCTTCTATTGCTTTGAAATCTGATACTAGAATTGGATAATATAATTCCAATAACTCTTCGCATTTCAAAATCTCTTTGGGTAAACCTCCCATTTCTTGTACTTTTTCCCAAAATATAATCTTTGGTAAAACCGATTTTTTTTCTTTTAGAAGAATACTTGGTGCTGCTCGCCCTGTAAAAAACAGGCAATGCGGTAATTTCAACTTACGCTGGATGATTTGCTTAGTAAGTTCATATCCTAACAGAGTTCCCATACTATGACCATATAATATATAATCTCCTGTTTTGATATGAGGTATTAATTGAGCTATAAGGTCTTCAACCATTTCGGGAATCGTAAATAATGATTCTTCATTAAATCTGGCACCTCTGCCAGGAAGTTCTAATGTTCTCCAATCCAAATGATCAGGAACTTGATCTTCTAATGTTTTAAAACTATACTTGTTACCTCCTGCAAAGGGAATTGCAATTATCTTATTTTTTGAAAAATCTGTATTCATTGAATTGATTAAATTTTACCTAGCATACCAAATCGATTATAAAATGCGATATAACTAATTTGGTAATTGTCTTTATTAGTTAAATCTGGTTTATCTATTTTTTTTACTTAACACCCTGAATTACATATAATAAAACACATTAAGCCATATCATTTTCAATGAGTTCAGAGGCTAATTTATTATATAAAATTTCTTTTTCTCCAAATAATCTTTCGGATATAATCCCATTAGTTTTACAATACTCAATTAGTTTATCTGACTGTACAATTGGGTTAGATTCATCTGTGTATTTTATACTGCTAATAAATTCTAGCCAAGGTTCCTGTCCCATAGCATATACATATACTTCTTTTGCATGGAATGCATCTACAAGACCTTTACCTCTTTGAAAATTAGAGCCAGCCAATCTTCGTGAAGAATATTTCTCTCGTGTTAAAGGTTCTGTCATCAATGGTCCATAAAGCCATGATAGCGGGGCGTCATCACATTCCATTCCTAAAAACAGGACATCAACATACCCTTTTAACTGTTCCGGAACCTCATTATATAGAGGATCTAATGAATACCCCTTTGCCTTGCTTTTTAGTAATTCATCAAGTTCTTTTACTGCATTATTAAAAGCTATTAAGTCCTTTTGTTTTTCTAGAGTTTCATCTTTTAGCATGGTAATTTCATCAACTCTTTTTCCATCATAATCAATAAATGGACCTCCTAACATTTTTGGATTCTTAACTGCTGCTGCATGAGCTGTTGGAGCTTGTATGTATGACCTCATAATCTTTAGATGCCTATTAATACGATTTATAACTAAAAATTTCGCATATTCATCGTTTCTTTTTCCTTTCTACTTCGTTTAAAAAATAAACCGTAGCTATAGCTATGCTTGATTTTTTTGCCTTGCATAAAGAAAAAATAA
>NZ_VTZU01000042.1 GCF_008370685.1 Aquimarina sp. RZ0 | reverse complement strand
TAATCGATAACTTTCTGAAAATAAAGAAGTTGTTCCTGTGCGTTTGTAACTATTCATCTCACCTGTGTTTAGTCAGTAAAATACTATAACTATTTGATTAAAAATAAATTAATTTTAGAGGTAACCTGTAATATAAAATTCAAAGAATAGTATTATATGATAAATTCATTTTGATTGGTATACATTAACTATATCGAAAACCAGTAAGCTTTTCAGAAAAAAGTCTTTACTAAAGTCGGTACAATGAATAATCATATGAAATTTCTATTTCAAATACACATCAAAATTATAGCGGATTTTGTTTTAGTAAAGGGTTTGCATCCAATGCTCTTTGCGGTATTAACCATTGCCATCTATTATCACCTGCCGGAATATCAAATACAACGGCCAAATTAGTAGTATGATTTGATTCATTTCTATTAAGAGGAGCGTTTGTTCTTTTTAAATCATAAAATCTAAATCCTTCGCCCCATAGCTCCCAACGTCTTTGTAGCAAAATTTCATTTATTAAGTCCTCACCAGAATTTGTTGATCTTGTATACTCCGGATCTCTGACTATTCCATAAACTAAAAGAACATCTGCTGCTGTAGCATCTCCTAAACGAGCTTTAGCCTCTGCTTCAATGAGATACATTTCTGAAACTCTCATATAAGGAACATCCATTCTGCTATCACCAGTACCTGCTGCAATAAATTTCTGACTCGTATATGGTCTGCGGTTATGCCTTGATGAGATTTCTATACCTGGCGGTAATATAGCGTGATCTCCTGTAGGATCAAATAACGACTTTCTGACATCTGTATCAGGAATCGTATTATATAAATTGCTATTAATAGCTTTAGGGTTTCCTCTTATATTAGATGAACTAAAATTCCTGGAAATAAAAGCTCCAAAATTACCAAAAGTATCACTTTGATCCTCTACAATATGACTACCCCACATCCATTCTTCACTTTCATAATCATTAAAACTGTTAAAATAATCATCAAAAGACATCAAACTATAGCCTTCTCTAGCTGCTTCTGCAAATATTGCTGCAATTGTATAATTACCTTGTACTAGTGCTACTCTGGCTTTGAGTCCTTGAGCAATACTCTGATCCAGATGAGATTTATTGGGTCTTGAGTATCCTTCTAATATTTGGATAGCAGCATCCAGATCAAGATTCACCTGCATATACACTTCTTCTACTGTTGATCTGGGTAAAGGTTCTAATTCGGTATTTAGAACAATAGGTACACCTAATTGACTATTAGTCATCCCATTTTGATACCGAATCCCATATAATTGCACCAATTGAAAATGAGCCCAGGCTCTATAGATTAATGCCTGCCCTACTACCGCATCTTTTTCTTCCTGTGGCCCAAGAGCATTGTCTGCATTATTAATCACTATGTTAGCATTTCTGATAATACGATAATACGTTCTGTATGGAAATAAATTATCTCCATCGGCTGCATTCGTATGATCATTCCAACGATATGCATTAATAAACCAGCCATTAGCTCGGGATGTCATCACAAAATCCTCTCCTAAGACTTCGTTTTGTAATAAAAGTGCTCCAACACCTGTTCGCCCTTGAGATCCATATCTTATATATAAGGATCTATGCATACCATTTATAATAGTAAAAAGATTAGCAGTCGTGGCCACTGCTTCATCAAATGAAACAGATTCTGTTGGTGTTTCTTCCAGAAAATCTTCAGAACAGGCACCTAAAAAAAGACTTGCCACAAGTAGCATCACATAAATTGGTAAATTTCTATACGTTTTCATCATCTCACTTTTTTAAAATATTGCATTAAACCCTAAAGACAATACTCTCGAAGGTGTAAATCTATTCGATGTTGTACCATTAAACCTCTGACCAGATTCTAATCCTTTTCTAGCATTTACAACAAATATGTTTTCTCCACTCATATAAATTTTAGCCCCACTTAAACCGACATTTTCTAGTAGGCTATTTGAGAAATTATATGCAACATTAACTTGTCTCAGCGCCAGGAAATCTGATTTTACTAACCATCGGTCAGAAGCTGCTCCAAAAGCAGCCGTTTGATTTGCATCCAATCGAGGTACATCAGTAATATCTCCCGGATTTTGCCAGCGGTCTAAAGCCTCTGTACTTAATGCAACACCATATTCTCCAGAATGCATCAGGTTGGCAAAATTAGTGTCATAAGTTTCTCCTCCCAGTTGATACGTAAATGTAAAACCGATATCAAACTTTTTGTATCTGAAATTATTGGTAAATCCTCCGAATACATCAGGTATTGCAGTACCTACAAAATCAAAAAGTGCTTTATTTTGATTGGTGGTAACAACTGTCCCGTCAGAAGTTGTCCTAACGTCTCCGTCTCCTATAGCCCCAGATTCGGGATCTAGAATAAACAAAGCAGAACCATCTGTTGGGTCTACCCCATACCAGTCCCGAAGCCAAAAAGCAAAAATATCACCCCCAACCACAAGTTTTTTAGTTCCATCAATAATTTCTTCCTGAGGTAATGCTGTAATTTCATTAGATATTGTAGCGGCATTTATAGCCAGATTCCAAGAGAAATTTTCTGTATCGACAATTCCAAAATTCAATCCAAATTCCAAACCATTATTCACCATATCACCAATATTATCAGGTCTGGTATCTAATCCCGAAGCAGAAGGTATGGGCACCAGGAATAACAAATCTTTTGATTCTCGCCTGTAATACTCAATAATCCCTGAGATCCTATTATTAAAAACACCAAATTCTAAGGCTACATCAGATTGTATGTTTGTCTCCCAGCTAATATTTGGATTTCCTGTAGTTGCCGATAAAATTCCACCTCCCAACTGATTATTAAAATCTAAATCAAATAATTCCTGACTGATATAAAAATCACTTATATCATCTTCATCTAATAAATTATCATTTCCTACTTCTCCATAAGATGCTCTTAACTTCAGTGAGCTAATCCAATCAATATTGCTTGCAAAATCTTCCTGGTCGATTCTCCATGAAGCCCCTAGAGAAAAGAAATTCCCCCATCGGTTATTTTTATTAAATCTTGATGAAGCATCTCTTCTGAATGAGGTAGATATGTAATATCGATTGTTAAAATCATAGTTTACATTGCCAAAATAACCTTCTCTGTTAAGACGTCTTGTATTAGAAGACACATCTTGCGTTGTGGTAAAATTAACTAACTCTATATTACCATCAACAATTTGACCTCGTCTATTGGCTGTAAAAAAATTACGCTCGGTATCAAAACTTTCGTGCCCTAAGAGTATATTTAAATGATGCCTGTCAAAATTTTTATTATAGCGCAAAAGTTGATTATAGTTTATAGTAGTATTTACGATGTCATCTTTTTCTATAACACCATCGGGGGCTCCATCACCTACAATTGGATTATTAAACTCTGTAGTATTAAAAAATCTTTTATCCAGAGAAGCATTAAAGGTAAAAGTAAAGTCGTTTAAAAACTTAAACTCAGCATAGGTTCTGGCATTTACAGAAAATATTTTATCTGAATCTTTATTCAGAATAGTTTCCTGTATTACATTTCTACCAGAAGAACTACCTATCCGACTATTACTACTATCAAACTGAATATCACCATTTTCGTCTAAAATAAACTCACCTGTACTCGTATCCCTCAAAAACACTGGGTAAATAGGAGCAATAAACCTCGTTGTTCTAAATGGGTTTACCAAACTATTCGTTGTCCCATCATTTGCATTATTAGATTGAGAAGAAGCAACGGAGAGATTAAGACCTGTTTTAAAATATTTTTTGAGCTGACTATTTATATTTATTCTGCCAGTTATTCTTTCAAAATTAGAATTTATAATATATCCATCTTCTTCAAGATAACTTAATGATGTAAAATAATCTGTTTTATCACTGGCTCCACTATAAGAAAAACTTAGATTAGATCTATATCCTGTTCGTATTATAGGATCCTGCCAATCAAGATCATCATACCTTATATTCGCTGAAGGATTAAGCATTCCATTTGTTTGTACAATTTGATCATTAGGAACACTAAAAGGATTTACTCCTAGCTCATCAAAAATTTGTTCACTTGCCAGCCGATTTGCCTCAACTGTTGGTGTAGAACCTGAAATAGATAAACTATTTCTTAACGCCTCCCACATGAGCTCATAATATTGAGAAGGGCCTACTCTATCATATTCACCAATACTTCTGGTACTGACTCCCTGACTGATATCTAATGTGAATGTATCTTTCCCTTTTTTACCTTTCTTTGTAGTTATAATTACTACACCATTGGCAGCTCTACTACCATATAAAGAAGTAGAAGCCGCATCTTTTAAAACCGTTACGTTTGCAATATCATTGGTATTGATACTAGAAAACTCACCGACAAATTCTACTCCATCTACTACGATTAATGGATTATTAGAAGCATTAATAGAGCCAAATCCTCGCACTCTAATATTAGGGCTGGCACCAGGCTGACCATTTGCCGGAGTAATTTTAACTCCGGCCGCCGCACCGTCTAGTACTGTCAACACATTTGTCACGGGTCTTTCTGCAATATCATCTGCATTGATCTGGGCTACAGATCCGACAATGGATGATTTGCTCGCTGTACCATAGGCAACGACTACTACCTCATCAAGCGCGCTCACATCAGGTTTCAAAATAACATCAAGAGTACTTGTATCAGAAACGATTATTTCCTGAGTTTCAAAACCAATATATGAGAAGACCAATATATCTCCAACGCTAGATGCAATTTGATAATTCCCATCAAAATCTGTCAACGCACCTTTATTTGTTCCTTTGACCAACACATTAACCCCTGGTAAGGGAGTCCCATCATCACCTGTCACTACTCCTTTTATTGCGTTTTGCACGATACCACTCTGTTGAGACGCTGTGATAGATTTTTTATTAATACTACTCAAAAGTCGTTTTGCTTTTTGATCTGACATTTTTACACTTTCAGGAAACAACAATATCTGATCTTTATAAATTTCAAAACGTATATCAGTATCTTTGAATACAGTATTTAATACACTTTGTATATTTTCTTCTCTAGTCTGAATCGATACTTTTTTAGAAAAATCAGTTAAATAATGTTCATAAAAAAAACTATATCCACTTTTTTCTTCTATTTCATGAATTACTACTTGCAGTGCCACTTCGTTAAAAGAGACAGAAACGCTACAAGAATCGTCATTGAATGAAAACACCTTGGCGACACTGCACGTCAATAACAAAAAAGAAACTATTATAATTCTTATCAAATCTTCCCCAAACAAGAAATTATCAGGTAGTTGTTTTTTCATAATTCCACTCATTACAATTGTATATATTTATGAATTAAATTAACTGATCTGTATAAAATATTCCTAAATTTAAAAACTTTATTTGCGAATATATAAATCAATAATATGGGGTATATATTAGTATCATAATGATTAAGGAGACATTAAATCACACCCATAAACTCCTCATATACTGATCTCTACACATATAAACTAATTATTCAATAATATTAGACCAATAATCATCAAATCTAATTTTAGAAATAAATTTTAACTTTTAATTAACTACTTATTATTTTTTATATAGATCAAAAGAAATTATTATATATTTTCATTTTACAATAAAATCTTATAGCTGCAAACCTACCAAATACTTTGTAAAACTTGAATCCACAAAACTAATTATTATTATTAAAAAGAATAAAAAAACAAGAGAGAATACCCTTACAAAAAAACTAAATAGCCTAAAATATCACAAAATTTATATAAATCTATGTGCTAATAGAATCATAGTAGATTCCACAGGGATTATTTTTTATATATTTAGCTATCATATAGCCATTTTTCACAAAAACCATCTCAACAAGATTATGAAACTCAATCGTATTCCGAATTTTTTTTCGATTATTTCTCTTTTAATACTCCATTTATCTTGTGGATCAAACCACCCGGAGAAATTAGATTTAAAAAATGCCCTTACCTTATATGCATCTTTTGATGTTGGAGTGAAGGCTGACTTTGCACTAGGCGATGCTAATTTATATACCGTTCCTTCTCGTGAGGCCAGAGATTCTATAAAAGTAGGGTTACACAAAAAAGATGTTACTATTGCAAAAGGGAAAGGACTTTATGGAGATGCATTATATTATGGTTCTCGTAGTAAAGGATATATCTATTATACAAGTAAAGATAATATTGCTTATAATACTGATAGGTGGAATGGATCAGTTTCTTTTTGGCTAAATCTCGATCCTGCTACAGATCTCGAGCCAGGGTACTGTGATCCTATCCAGATTACTGATGTGAGTTATAATGATGCTTCCATATGGGTAGATTTTACCAAGGAAAATCCTAGAGATTTTAGATTAGGTGTTATTGGAGACAAGGAATCATGGAAGAAAAACACCGAAATCAAAGATAATGATGATGATGACTTTGTCAATCAATTAGTTCCTGTTTCTAATCCTCCGTTTGCTAAAGGTACCTGGACGCACATTTTTATAAATTTTAAAGGATTAAATACAAAACAAGGAGAAGCCTCTTTTTATATTAATGGAGAATTGAAAGGTAAAAGAACGGATATTATAGATCCGTTTACATGGGAGTTAGAAAAATCCAATATCTACCTTGGATTAGGATATATTGGGTTAATGGATGAACTTTCTATCTTCAACAGAAATCTTACCCATCAGGAAATTACTGCACTATACAGTTTAGAAAACGGTGTGCATTCTCTTCTTAAATAAAACATCATTACACTTTATCATCTAAAATCAAAACTAGTTAATATGCGTTTTAAATTCATAATTATAAATAGTATTATCTTACTTTTTTTTTCTTGTAAAAAAGAACAAAAAACTACTAATGAAGAACAGCGCTGGAATATTCATGCTGCAAATACAACCATCATTAGAGATGATTATGGAATACCACATATATATGGAAAAACTGATGCAGATGCCGTTTTTGGGCTATTATATGCACAGTGTGAAGATGATTTTAATCGTGTAGAACAAAATTATATTTGGGCAACTGGTCGCTTAGCCGAAGTGGATGGCGAAAGTGCTATATACAGTGATCTAAGAGCAAAGCTTTTTATGACCAAAGAGGAAGCCATCGCTAACTATGAAAATAGCCCAGAATGGCTTAAAAAGTTATGCGTTGCTTTTGCCGATGGTATCAATTTTTATCTAAAAACACATCCTGAGGTAACTCCCAGATTGCTAACTCATTTTGAACCATGGATGCCCATGTATTTTAGCGAAGGCTCTATTGGTGGAGATATAGAACGCGTTTCTATCCATAAAATCAAAGCTATGTATCAAGACGGTATGGAAATACCTAATGAAGAGGAAGAAGTGATACAAAGAGAAAAGGAAATGCTAGAGCCACAAGGATCAAATGGAATTGCCATTTCTGGCGATCTTACACAATCTGGAAATGCAATGTTATTAATTAACCCGCATACTTCTTTTTATTTTAGGGGCGAAGTACATATGGTAAGTGAAGAAGGCTTACATGCCTATGGAGCTGTAACCTGGGGACAATTTTTTGTATACCAGGGGTTCAATAAAAAAACAGGCTGGATGCATACATCCACCTATACAGATGTTATTGATGAATTTATAGAGACTATAACGACCAAAGATGGGAAACCTATGTATAGATATGGTAATGAACTACGCCCGATAGAACAATATTCTGTTACTTTGAAATATAAAGAGGGCGAAACTCTAAAAGAGAAAACATTTCCAGCCTATAGAACACATCATGGCCCCATCACACATCTCAAAGATGAACATTGGGTTGCCTCTGCACTCATGTGGCAACCAGTAAAAGCATTACAACAATCTTTTATTCGTACAAAACAAGATGGATACGATGGTTTTCGTGATATGATGAATATACGTACTAATTCTTCTAACAATACAGTATATGCTGATGCTGAAGGTAATATTGCCTATTTTCATGGTAATTTTATTCCGATACGGGATCCATCTTTTGATTATACAAAAGCTGTTGATGGCAGCAATCCTAAAACCGACTGGAAAGGACTACATACGGTAGACGAAACTATAACACTCTTAAACCCTAAAAATGGATGGATTCAGAACTGTAATTCTACTCCATTCACTGCTGCGCAAGAATTCAGCCCTAAGAAAGAAGACTACCCTTCTTATATGTCTATCGATCGGGAAAATTTTAGAGGAATACACGCAATAGATCTTTTAAAAAACAAAAAAGACTTTACCCTTGATAGTCTTATTAGCCTAGCCCATGATCCTTATCTCCCTGCATTTTCGGTATTAATACCAGGACTGGTAGAAGCTTATGATAAAATAGATAAAACAAAAGAAGTAGGAAGTAGTATCGAGATTTTACGTAATTGGGATTATAAAACTTCAAAAAAATCCATTGCGATGACCCTTGCACACTTTTATGGAACCAATTATGCTAAAAAAGGAAAACGACCAGAGGATCAAACTCTTAGTGATATGGAATTATTCACATACTTCGGTACAGAATCTCCTTTAGAAGAACGGTTAGCTATTTTTAAAGAAACGCTTACACAATTAAAAACAGATTTCGGAGAGATTTTACCCTGGGGATTGGTGAATCGTTTCCAGAGAATTAATGGTGATATCAAACAGCCTTTTGATGACCAGAAATCTAGTGATGCTGTAGGGTTTGCATCGGGACGTTGGGGAGCCTTAGCTGCATATGGTGTGCGATATACAAATAACACAAAGAGAATCTATGGAACCCGAGGTAATAGTTTTGTTGCCGTAGTAGAATTTGGTGACAAAGTCAAAGCAAAAACTATTCTGGCGGGTGGTCAAAGTAGTAATCCTACTTCTCCACATTTTAATGATCAAACAAAATCTTATATAGAAGGTAGGTTTAAAGATGCTGCATTTTATAAAGAAGATGTAGTAAAGCGTGCAAAAAAGACATATCATCCGGGAGAAAAATGACCAGTTGGAATACTCTTTTTTAAATCAATAAACTATTAAAGTTATTTTTTGATTCTATGGGGTAATTAGTATATTAGACATTAAATACATCAATTAATGAGAAATCTTAAAATCTGCTCTATATTTTTTTACTTTTTATCAATTTCGCTTTGGTCTAATACGCAAAAAACTTCTGTAGAATATATCGAAACAGATGGTATCATTAAAGAAATTATTTTTAAAATGAGAGGACATAGATCCTCAGCAACTGCCACTGTAAGTTATAAAAAGATAAAAGGATATAATCTATCGAGTAAAGTAAAACTGATGCACATCCCATTTATTGGTTCATTAGACAAAGAAGGTCTTATTATCAAAGTTTTATACAATAAGAATATACCACTCCTTTTTACTGGATAGTACTCCCTTCTGGCAATCCTATTGGCTGTATACTATTGTTCTAATTAGATGTTGACATTTTTGGTGTTCCAGCTAATCAAGAGAGCCAAATAATTAGTAACACAATAAAGGTTTACGTAAAATTTAGTCTTTAAAAACTAATATTTCCTATTTTTAAGTTAGGCAATAATATTCCTTTATCTAAATCATTTTTGTAACTTTAAGTTGAGAATAACTAACTCTTATGGCTTTTACAGGAAAAGAATTTGAAATCCTTGCAGAAAAAACATCACTTTTCCTTGTCTTAATGGATAAAGAAGGAAAGGTTCGCAAAGTAAATAAAAGATGTGAATCTTTATTCTTGCTACCCAAAGATCAAATTATAGGTCAGTCCATGTTCCAACGTATTCTTGATGAAGACGAATCTGATTTCAGAAAACTTATCTCAGCACTATCTGACAACTCGCCTCAAGCTAATCGAATATATAGATTTGCCACATTAGTTTCTGATGCGATATTATCTATAAAATTTGATTTTGTATATCACCACGATCAAATGATCTATGCCACAGGAATCGATGTGACAGAGGAGAATGAAGAGCATAATTTATTAGTGACACTTTCTAAACTCACCAAAACTGGTGTTTGGCATTTTGATCCCTTAAAAGAAAAGTTATATTTTTCTAAAGAGTGTTATCATCTTCATGACATAGCACCCAATACACCAATCGCATTAGAGACAGCTATAAAGTATTACCACCCTGCATCCAGACAAAAGGTAGAAAAACATATCGATAGTCTTATTAATGATAAAAAACCTTTTGACTTTATTGAACGACTAATTAGCGAAAAAGGAATTGAAAAATGGGTACGTGTCATCGGAAAACCTGTACTTCATAAAAATAAAGTGATTTTTATTAATGGAAGCTATTCTGATATTACAAATCGATATAAATATATCAAACAACTAAAACATAATGAAGAAACCAAAAACCTGGCATTAAAAGGAATACGGTCTGGTCTTTTTGATTATAACATCGAAAACAATTCTATTTTTTATAGCACGGACTTTAAGAAAATGCTAGGTCTTCCTCTTGACAAAGATTTTGTTCCAGAAGAAATTTTTAGAGAAATGATTCATCCAGATGATGTAGATGATTCTATACAAAGACATACAGATAATTTAAAAAAAGATGGGTATCATTATCATAATTTTTATAGACTCAAGCACCTTAATGAAGGATATCGACATTATGAAGTTTATGGATATCGAAAAAAAAATAAAAATGGAGAAACTATTAGAATGATTGGTAATCTGATTGATATACATCAGAAAAAACTAAATGAACAAACCATTGTGGAAAATCAGAGTAGATTATTAGCAATGGTCAACAATAGTTTTGCATATACGGTATTACTGAATACCAAAGGTGAGATTCTAATGGCTGACGAAAACTCATTATATATTATCAAAAGAGATTTTAAAGTAGACCCTACGACCACCCCATCTCTATTTATAAATGTAATGCCAGTAAATTTCAAAAATACGTTTGCTCACGAGTTTAATGAAGCATTAAAAGGCATAAGTGTAAAAAAAGAGATAGAACGCATTACTATTAAAGGTACTACACAATGGTTAGAATCAAAATATACACCAATTTTTGATGATCAGAATAAAGTGAATGCAGTGCTCATTAGTTTTCATGATATTACAGAATCAAAATTAGCAGAACTAGCCATAAAAGAAGCACATATAAAGGAGCAAGAGCTCAGCAGCCTTAAATCAAATATTCTTTCAAACTTTAGCCATGAAATCAGAACTCCATTAAATGGTATTATGACTATTTCAAACCTATTATTATCTGGTGAAGAAAAACAGCAAGAACGAAAAAAATTATTAAAATACCTTGATCAAAGTAAAGATAGATTATTAAAAACTATTAATAACCTTTCTCTATATAGTGAGTTTGAAACCATCAGGAAAAATCTGGATTATATTGAGGCAGATATGAATTATACTGTAGAAACTTCCTATCGCGAATATCGGCACTTAGCCAAATCTAAAGGCCTTACTTACTTGTTAAAACTTGATGAAAGTTGCCCAATTGCTACTATTGATGAAAATATATTCCGAACAGCTTTAAACAACATTATACACAATGCTATTAAATATACAGACACGGGTAAAATTGTAGTTAAATTAAAAGCAATTAAAGAATATATCCATATCACTGTTAAAGATACAGGAATCGGAATTGACAGAAAAAACCTCAAAAAGATATTTGATCCCTTTATACAGGAAAGTATAGGACTGAATCGCAAGTATGAGGGTATTGGCATAGGATTAACTTTATCTAAAAAATATATAGAAATATTAGGAGGAATAATAACTATCAAGAGTGAAACACTTAAAGGTACTAAGTGCACTATTAAAATACCGCGAGTTTTATGAATATACTTTACGTAGAAGACAATAAAATCAATGCTATGGTTATGGATAAAATGCTTTCGAAAAATGATGCTAAGGTAATCATTGCCGAAAATGCCTCGAAGGCACTGAATATGGTAAAAGAAGTCTCCCTAGATCTCATCCTGGTTGATATCAATCTGGGACTTAATCAAATGGATGGATGTGAATTATTAAAGCATTTCAAGAAATTAGACATGCTAAAAAATATTCCAATGTATGCGGTAACCGCCTATGCAATGCCAGGAGATTCACAACGTTTTATACAATTAGGCTTTGATAAATATTTCTCTAAACCAGTAAATTTTGAAAAATTATTGATTGCTATCTCTAAAGTAAAGAAATCAAATGTTTCTTAAACTAAAAACGAGTATCAAATCTTGATACCCGTTTTTTATACTTTTATAAAATTTCTATTTATTGTTGTTCATAATCAGAATCCCAGTCTGTACCATCATCTCCTTTTTGACCATCCATTTTAATCATAAAGTTTTTAGCTGGAAAATATGGTTTCATATGAATATCCAAAAATACTCTATCTTTCTGCTGTGGATCTTGCTCAAAACGTTTAATAGAAAAATCTTCTATTAATTGATCTGGTCCGGTAATACCATCTAAGAATTTTACAATCTGTCCCATTAATTCTTTACGTGTTCTGGCATTAAAGTTTTCAAAAGCTCTTCTGTTTAGGAAATCCATTAATACTTTTGTCACATAATCGAATACACGAACTACTGAATATGTCTGTAAGCCCAGGTTATCTCCATTAAATAATGTTTTGGCAGAGAAGGCCATCACTTTACCATACTCATTAACCATCGGTACCAATCCAAGTTTTTCTAATTGAGCAATTTCACTTTTCTTTAGATCAAAACGTACACCATCTACTTCATTCATACCTCCAAATTTCTTACCTGCAGTAACTTGTGACATCAATGTTTTATATATTTTTCCGGCAAGAGCACTAGATGGAGGTACAAAAAGATCATCCTCCTCACCTACTTCATCATGTTTTCCTCTTCCCACCAGCCAATTACAAGACATAATTACATTAGACCTGTATTTATCACCTCCAGTTAAGTTAGCAGCTTCAAACATTTCCATGACATCATCTGGTTCATCGAGATGCTCAAAATCGGTGATCATCATTACTTTATTTTCATGAGCAATTTTGGCCCACTTCTCTACTACCTTATTAGACCCCAAATATCCTGGTATTACTAATAATCCATAGTTATCTCTCAAATCAAGACGATCATATCCCTGGACTAATTCTTCCTGGACAGCATCAATAAATCTAGTGTTATCCAGATCTTTTAACTGCTCCAGTTCTGCATTCATAATATTAATATTCTTAATTTTTTGAGATTCTGTATTCTTGAAAAATAAAGCTACAGATCTATAGGACTGTTCTAAATCTCTGGTTTGCTCTAATGCTGCTCCAAGATTTTTCTCTAATGACTTACCAGCAATTTTGGATCTCTTTTCTGATTCATCTACCATAACAGAAAGATCTTCAGATGATGATAAAATATCTCCCCAAATCTCTAACGTTTTTTGAAGTTTTGCTCGTTCAGCCTTTTTAGAAGATTCTGTAAGAAAAATCTTTTTACGCGCTTTACGATCAGGATTCATATTCTGAACGTCATCTATGCACGCTTCCAGTAGATCAAATCCACCGTACTTAGCTAATTTTTCTTCATTTATTTTTAACTCCTTTGCTGGATTTTCTATTTTTATACTCTCTTGAGCTTGTTTCCCTGCTGCCATGTAATCTTTTTTTAACCTTGTTGTAATTCTGCTAATAGTGATTGAATAGATCTTAATAATGCTTCCTTAGCATCAGGATCTGCCAATGCAGTCTTTAAAATTTTATTTGATTTAAGTTGTTTTACAACCTTTAGATACTGATCTTTTTCTGTATCCAAATCATTCAAAAATTTGCTTTGATTTATGATCCCTTTTTTTCCAAAATCACCTAAATGACTAAATTTCAAAGTTTCTTTGCTCTCTACCCCATCAGCATCTTCAAACTCAACTTCTACTTCTGGTTTGTAATTTTCGAATACTTGCTCAACAGAGGTAAGTCCACTGACTATTTTAGGTTTAATTGCCTGGTCTTGAGTCAATTTTTGAACAAGCAATGTTTTGTTTTGCCCAATTTCTAAAATTGCTTCACTAGCATCAGTTTTTACTTCTGTTCCTCCTAATCCATATGTGTTATTTCCCATATTTTTCTTAAATAATGATTGTAAATTATAAATATACTAAATTTTATTACAGCATATCGGCTTTATTTATATGTCCATTGCATTTTTTCTTCTTTTACATCAAGACTCACCTTACTTCCTTTACCTATCTTTCCGGTAATCAACATTTTAGACAAAGGCCCTCTAAGATCAGTTCTAATAACTCCTCTCAGTGGTCTTGCTCCATATTTGGGGGTAAATCCCTTATAGGCAAGATATTCCTGAGCTGCCTCTGTAAGTTCTAAAATTACCTCTTGCTTATTAAGAGCTTTGTGTAGATCTTTTAACTGAATATTAAAAATCTTAATTACATTTTCTTTTGTAATGGGTGCAAAAGGTACTATTTCTGTTAGTCTTCCTAAAAATTCTGGTCTAAAATGCCTTCCCATTATCTCCAGAAGATCCGAAGATTTAGGAATCTCTCCATCGGTAAACGATTTAACAACATGTTCACTACCAATATTAGACGTAAACAAAATTACAGCATTCGAGAAATCTCCCGTTTTCCCCAGGCGATCATTTAATTTTCCTTCATCTAAAATCTGTAGAAATATATCAAATACTGATGGATGTGCTTTCTCGATTTCATCAAATAAAACTATTGAGTAAGGTTTTTGTCTTATTTTATTCACTAACAAACCTCCTTCTTCATACCCAACATATCCAGGAGGCGCCCCATATAACAGGGCAGCAGAGTGTTCTTCTTTAAACTCTGACATATCAAATCGTATAATAGCATCCTCTGTCTGAAATAAAAACTCTGCCAGCGATTTTGCCAGTTCTGTTTTTCCGGTTCCGGTAGGTCCTGTAAAAAAGAAAGAACCTGTAGGCAGTCCTGGTTTACTCAAACCTGATCTCGATTCTAATACAGCTTCAGAAATTGTCTTAATAGCATGGTCTTGTCCGATCACTCTTTTCTTTAAATGATCTTCCATACTTAATAATCTCTCTTTTTCATCTGCCTGAAGTTTCCCGACAGGAATTCCTGTCTTATTAGCAATAGTAGCAGAGACATCATTTTTATCAATAAATGTCTTTTCTTCGGATGATTTCTCAAAAAATCGATTCAGGATATTAGAAATTTTTTCTTTGTAATTATCTAAAGTTTCTACCCCTAACTTCATTTCTTCTTCGCCCAACTCTGTAAATAAAAGATAACTGAATTTATTCTTTAGATTATTATATATCCAACTAATTGAATCTATCTTTTCGGATTCATCAGATTCTTTTGCAGTAATTTCTTCCAGGTTTTTTTGTATTTCCTCTACTTGATTCGCGGTTGTCTCAATCATGTATCTGGAAGCGGACATCGTTCTATCAATAAGATCTATAGCCGCATCTGGTAAGCTCCGATCTTTATTAAACCGCTTAGACAATCTAATTGCTTCGGCAATCGTATCATCTATGATATCCAAACTATGGTGTTTTTTATACTTATCTATAGTATTTGATATCATTTTTAACGTATCATTTTCTGAGGGTTCTTCCAGAGATACTATTTCAAATCTTCTGGAAAGCCCTTCATCAGTTTCGATATGTTTTCTATAAGCATCATTGGTACAGGTAGCTATAAAAGTTACTTCCCCTTTGGCCAATTCTGATTTTAGGATATTAACTAATCCTTTATTACCATTATCTTTATCTGTAAGATTATTCAGTTCATCAATTAGTAAGACAGGTTTATCAAACTCCTTTAATGCTGCTAAAATCTTCTTAAAACGATCTTCTACCTCGCTTTTATAACTCGCACCAGAAACTAAATTAATAAAATCTAATTCATAAATCTGAGCATTTTTTAACGATTCCGGTACATTACCATTCACAACAGCTTGAGAAAAACCATCTAACAAAACAGTTTTACCTACACCGGGCTCTCCGGTAATCAAAACATTAGGTTTAGAATGTCTTCCTAATATTTCAGTAATCATTTTTACTTCTGCATCTCTTCCAAAAACATCATCCAACTGCTGGTTTTTTGCTCCAAATGTCTTATCAAAGCAATAAGTTTCCAGAATTCCAGTATCTGCTTGAGAACCTGTTTTTGCACTCTTAGCTTTTGTCTTATTTGCTTTTCCTGTTATAGTCTTTCCTTGATTGGCAGCAATTAAAATCTCATCAGCTTTGAGTGGTAATGTTTTTAGCTGCTCATACGAAAATCCAACACCAGGAGTACATAAAGAAATTAGAATGGCTTTGGATGTTATTTCTTCTTCACCTAACTTTAATTTAATCGTATCAGCTTCGTTAAATACTGCTTCAATAGATTTATCTCCTTTTATTACATCAGGAATGTTAACCACTCTGGGCAATGCTTCAATTCTAACCTCTGACCATTCTTCATAATAATAAATATCCCCATCTATCTGATTAAAAAAATCTCTTAGCCCAACATCTTTATGGATCAATGCTTTTAATAAGTGAGCAGCATTATACTCATTATTATGATATTCTTTGGCAATGGATTGCGCTATATGAATTGCATTATTCACCTTAGGTGATAATTGGTAATCTAAAATTTGCATGAAGTCGGTTTTTCGTAAAGTAAACAAATAACCTAGTAATAAGCAAAAATTTATTAAATAGCCCTAAATAAAAATTTAAAACTAAAAGAAACTGCGCTAACAAACTAAGAGTGTATTACTTTATAGAAACCAAATATAAATTAAAATCTTAGCATGAATTACCTGTTTTTTGGCTAAAATCCCCCCCCTGTTTTCCGGGTAATACTATAAAGATATATTTATACCATTTATTTGGCGTGTCTACATTCAAGGCGAAACGAATAATAGACCCTAAAAAAGTTCAAAATATCATTTTAGGAGAAAAAAAAATGATGAAAGAAAAACACGAATTAGAAAATCAAATTTTGGGAATATTCCAAGAAAAAGGGAAGGGCGCAAATAAAATCGTTTTGCAAATGCTAAAGCCCACAACACCGCTAAAAAAACGTGCCGTTATCCGTAATATACTTTCACGCGTTTATATCAATAATGATGGAACATATTTTTTAAAACCATTTTTAAATGAACAAAAAAACTAACCATATGCCGCAATTACCACCATTGCCGTATCATCTGCATATTGATAAAGCTCCTAACAATGAGCGTGCAAAATCAGGGAGTATCAGTCACCAAAATACACCGCGCTTTGTGTGTCGTTTTCTAATTGGTGATGTTCCTAAAGAAACAAAAGGTTTGACCGTTCATAATGCAGAAACGGGCGTGACTTTATACAATCTTATATTGTCCGATACTACAGACTTAAAAAATGATTTACGCAATGTTGAGAGCGCAATGAAAGAGGGCGCACGGGTTATATATGACACTATAAACCCTCCATTCTTCAGGAAATAAGCAAGCACCTGAAGAAATAAAAAACGTAGTTAATTAATCAATAGGCTTGTTCATTGATGGGGAAGATTCATAAAGTTCATCAGGAAAATATTTATAATATTTGAAATGATGTTTTTTTAATAATTTTAATCCATAATAATCGTGCATCTTAAATTCTCGATTATAATCATTAATATCCCACGGCGCTAACACACGATTAACAAATTTTGAATCTTTGAAAGGGTCTTCTTTTTTAAATTTTTTACGGCATTTATATAAATATTCTATTACGTGACCTACAACAAAAGCACGTTCAGAAAAAGAAAGGTCATTGGCTATTTTTCTATCTTTAGTCGTAAGTCTGCTAGAATAGCTACGTAATAAACTAAAATAATCATCTTCACTAGATTTAGTATTTCTATAGATTCTTGTGAGATTGGCTTTATTTAGGATAAGAGTGTTGTCTGTATTTTTAGACCATATAAGTTTTTCAAAAGATACTAGGTCTTTAGGTTTGTCATTTCTTAATAGATTATTTCCTGTAAGACTCTTTTGCGAACCACAAGAAAAAATCATCAAACCAATCGCCAGTAGACAGCTTAAATTTATTATTTTTTGATATTTGAATATATTAATTAAGTATCTCAATTTCATAATAAAGTAGGTGTCTATTTGTAAAAATCTTTACACTCTTTTTTTGCTATCTCTGCTTGGTGTTTAGCAAAGTACGTTCGGTCATTAATATAATCCATATAGTTTTTCGTTTTTGCTTGAGTCACTTTTAAGCCACATACTCGTTTAATATCTATTTTTCTGAGTTTGTCTTTTAGACGAACAATAGATTTTTCTGTGTTTTTTATATTTTCCTCCCCTTCTTTAATCTCTGTTAAATCTCTGGGTGAAGGATTATTTTTCGCCTTTAGCTTCTTTATGTTTTCCTGATCCTCTTTAATATAGTTCTCTTGATAAGCAATTAGATCGTTAATTTCCTTCTTTCCATCAGCAATGCTTTGGTTACGTGTTAGATCACCCAATTTAGTATTCTCGCTACTCATATCTGCCACGTCCTTAAAAAACGTGTGTTCCATCCCAAGCATATGCGCTATTTCGTGAGCAAATACCGAAACATCACTTAATCCACCATTAAAGATAACAGTTCCTTGACTTCTTATAAGGCTTGTTTGCGAAAAACCTTGTATCAAAGGATCAGTATAACTTTTATCAGTCACAAAAATGAGCGCACCTTTATGCGTTTTCCCATATTTGGCAAAATACATATCCTCTAATTTATCTATTAAAAATCTTGGGTTTGGATCTCGTGTACCATAGATTTTTTCACCATCTTCATCGACTGATACTGTGGGTTTAATAGTCGTTTTTTGATATTCCCAATCTTGAAATACGCCGCTTTTATAAAACTGCGTCCAATTGTCTTTAGTAACATCTATAACAATACATTCAGGCGATGGCTTTATAGGGGCTATAGTAAACCTAAGACCTATCTGACTAAAAGCCTTGCTGTTAAGGCTATCTATTAGTTTTGTGCCATTTGTTGCACTTTTATAGAGTGTTTGTGCATCTGATTTCTCGGTGTTTGGGTTGGATTTAAAAACAACTGGAACAATTTTTATTGCAAGGTTTTCAATGCTATTAGGAGACATTTCTATTTTGCCAACTTCATCTCCATTATAATCCTGTATGATAATGTATTCTGTTTGCCCAAAGGTGTTTAATGCCTTTATTTCTATATCAGAACCTTTGCTTTTTAACTTTTCTAATTTAATTGGTGGGTTGCTACCTGCATCTGACTTTTTATCGTAAGATATTTCAAAATTCGCATTTTTTACAATCGTTAAAAAATCAGTTTTTTCGTCCTTCCCACTTATCAAAGGTGTTTTAATATTTATAGTCGCTACCTTCCCTTTGGGAAGATTAATCCAAGTGACAGGATAATCTTTGCCGTAGTACTGCACTATTTCATACATTTCTTTTAAGATTGCCTGCTTTTGGGGATCAGTACCTCCCTTTATAAATTGGCTACTTGGTTCATCCAATATATGACTAATATCGGAAGTAGGCGTATTTTGAAATTTTACAATTTTTGAAAAATTAGTATCCATTTCACACCAGTCTATCCCATATTCACCAGTAAATTTAGTAGGGTCTATAGGGGAAGGTGTTACAGTAGCTATATATTTTGCGGGTAGTATTGGCATTAAACTTGCCGATCTGGTCTCTCCGTCTTCAAAAGTTATTCTAAATGTAGTTTTTTTCATTAGTCTTTATTTTTTTGCTCAACTACTTTTAATTCAATTTGTTCTAAATCATTACTAATAACAATGTTTCGAAGCGTGTCATTAGGTAATACATCGCCATTATATTCAAAATCATACTCTGCATCATTTAGATCAATTGTTAGGCTATCACCTATACGGTTTCTAGTTTCTATGTTTAGCACGATGATGTCGCCCTTTTTGTAATCGTCAATTGCTTCACCATCTGTATTGGTTAAATAATAATTCGTTACTTTCTTCCCATTATCAATAACAGTCGGTTGCACATTAAGCATTGCGGGGTCTGTCACCGCCCAATGCCTTTTTAGCAAAACTTCGCCATCACGGATGATTGTCGCGGGGGATAGGCTCACATCTATAGTTAAAGGATTATTGCCAGTAGATGAAAAATGGTATTGGCAGAAAATACAATAAACGTCTAATAATTCAATGGTGGTGCTTTTGCTCATTCCATTAACTGGAGAAAATACAATTTTACAGCGTTTTTTCATCATTGTGGCGTGCATTGCCCATTCTACAAACGTAATATCTTTGCTTGCTTCGATCACAAATTTGAAAGGGTTTGCGTTGGGTGTGCTTACTGGTCGCCCTGTATAATCGGAGTTTTGAAAGAAGCCGAAAAAGAAATCCAAAACACGGAATTCTATATCATCGACAATCAAAGCAATTCATATACTCATAAATGGTTGGTTTTAAGGATTCAAAAATAAAATAAATTAGGTGTTCTGTGCTTTATATTCCCTGATTTTTTTCGTCAATCTAGTAAGTGTATTCTGGTGGATTATAACTTTACCCTCTTTTATTGCTAATAAGGGGTTCACTACTAACTGAATTTACACTTTGACCTGATTGCAATAATTCTACAATCATTAACTTAAATTCATCTTCATACTTTTTTGCCATAATTCAAATATAAGATTACGGGCTATATTTTTCTGTCCTATTAAAAGTAGACATTCCACTATTTACAGGACATACTTTTTTATAGATTTTAATTGAAATTAAACGAGCATCTAGACTCTACCTGGTCAATTGTAAAACCATCAATATATCTCATAAAGTATGCATATATTGAACCCAAATGATAATTACTTATAGACCCCTAATTAGTATTATTGGAGTTATAAAACATTCTCATGAGAAATAAGGTTCTTCTCCTACTCTTTTTTATTGCAAATGCTGGCTGGTCTCAAGATTTATCTAAACTTTATGAAAGAGTCAATCCTGCTGTGGTAGTAATATTTACTCAAGAAGCTAAATTAGAATCTAATGCAGGAGTTACCAAAACAATAACTTCAGAGGGTTTGGGGTCTGGGTTTATGGTTTCAGATTCTGAAATTATTACGGCATCCCACGTCGTTGATGTTGCTGAACAGCTCAAAGTTCGATTTCTGGATGGAGATATACGATCTGCCAAAGTGATTTCCACTTTTAAAACTGCCGATGTTGCATTAATTAAACTAGATATACCAAAAAAATACGTTACAACTGTTTCTTTTGGTGATTCTGATCAGATAAAGATCGGAGAACAAGTTTTTATCGTGGGAGCTCCTTTTGGGTATAGTCATTCTCTATCCTCGGGTTATATAAGTGGTATTATCAAAAACAAACAAGGTAACAACCCCTTTACGCAAGCTGAATTTATCCAAACAGATGCCGCCATCAATACCGGTAATTCTGGCGGACCTATGTTTAATATGAAAGGTGAAGTTATAGGCGTAGTAAGTCAAATTCTTACCAAATCAGGCGGTTTTGAAGGTATTGGATTTGCAGCAACTGCTAATATTACTAAAAACCTGATCGCAAACAACAGAACTCCCTGGTTAGGTTTTGACGCATATCCTCTTATCGGTAAAACCAAGCGATTATTCAATGTACCCCAAAACAGTGGTTTATTGGTACAGCGTGTAGTCTTTGGATCAATATTACATAAAATGGGACTGCAAGGAGGGGATACCGAAGTTGTGATTGATAGACAAAAATTAATAATTGGAGGTGATATTATTCTGGCTTTTAATGAAGTTGAATTTGATTTAACCGATGAATCCTTGGCAAAATTAGGTAAACTAGGAAAGAATCTTAAATCTACAGATCCGTTAGAACTAAAAATACTCCGCAATGGAAAAATCATTACATTGAAGCGATAACTAATTGTTTTGTGAATTAATCCTATTTAATGAAGTACTACACTATTCTAAAAATAATACCCATATGCATAACGCTTCTCTTCTATGGTTCTATCAATGCGCAGGAAATCAAAAATGACTCCGTAGTTACTCCATTCCGTAAAGGAAAGTGGCTTACAGGATTATCCGGCACCATCAACTCGAGTACTATCGAATTAAGAAGCACGGATGAAACAACTACAACCAATGAATATGGGATTAATCTCACTACTGGAAAATTTATAAAAGACCGTTTTTTAGTAGGAGGTACAATTGCAGCGAATAGAAGTAATAACTCAGGAATTGTGGAAAGAACTACAGAAAACTTATTTGTAGGGCCGCTAGTTTCCTACTACATCTCCAAGGTAGAGCGTGGCTCACTTTTTTTTCAGGTATCCCCCGGGTATGTACGTTATATAGATAATACTCGCATAGAACAAACCACTGGTTTTGTAGAAGAATTGAGCGAAGGCAGTGGTTTTGGTACACTGCTCGGCGTTGGATATTCTTATTCTTTTTTTGATCTGGTCACCTTTGATATAGGATTAAAAACCAATTTATTATGGATCAATATTGATCAAGAATCGATTCCTGTAAACACTGCTACCTCAGAAGATATTTTTGTGAATAGCATTTCTTTTTCATTTGGTTTTAACATTTTAGTAGATACATTCTAATGAAAAAGCAAATTTTAATATATATGGTTGCTCTGATATCATTAATATCTAATAGTATTCAATCTCAGAGTAAAGAAACTGTATTTAAGACAGATACGATTGCAAGTACAAAAAGTATTCAATTTATAGGAGTTCCTATTGCATTTTATACACCAGAGACCGAATTTGGTTTTGGCGGTGGTGGCCAAGTATTTTTGCTAAACAAAACCAATATCTATAATGACCGCCAGTCAAACATTTTATTTAGTGGAATTTACACACTGAATGAACAGTTTTTATTTGAAGTCAAGCCAGAAATCTATTTAGGTAAAGGAGACTATTTTATCGATATAGACTATGTTTGGGAGATCTATCCTAACCTATTTTGGGGAATAGGGAATAATGCTCCTGACAGGGATGAAGAAGTCTATAACATGACTTCGCATAAATTAAAGATTGGTTATCTAAGACGTTTACCTCCAAATCTTAATTTTGGATTTGAATATATCTTCGAAAATCACCAGGTTACTGAAGTTGAAGAAGGAGGAATTCTGGATGGTGAGACTATTTTGGGTAGTGACCGCGCTATTATTAGCGGGTTAGGCGTGACCTTTAATTTAGATACCCGAGATGATCTGGGGTCTCCTCTATCAGGTCGTTATTATAAATTGAATGCACAGTTTTCAAGCGAACTTCTGGGAGCAACCCACGGATATAATAAATTCTTTTTGGATTTACGAACCTATGAATCATTATCCAAAACGAGCATCCTGGCAATGCAGGTATATAGTGAAAACACTTTTGGAGATGCGCCTTTTCAAGGGTTGGCTAAGTTTGGAGGAAGTTATAGCGCACGAGGGTATTTCTATGGTCGATTTACAGACAACCATATGTATATAATACAAACAGAGTATCGATGGCGTTTTAGACCGCGATGGACAATGGCGGCCTTTGGATTGATAGGTGAAGTAGCAAATACTCCCGAAGACTTCTTTAGTATAAGCAACATGAAACCGAGTGCAGGAGCGGGAATACGTTTTAAGTTGCTTAAAAATAAAAGTACCTGGTTACGATTAGATACCGGATTTGGAGAAAATGGAAATAGTGGTTTTTATTTTGGAATCAATGAAGCTTTCTGATAATGAGCTCATCATGAGTACTGTTTTGAGCTACAAAATTTACATATTGCACGCTAATTTTGTTAGTTTTTTTAACCATAGCTACGAGTTATAGTGAAAAAAACCTACTCCATCATAGTACAAAAGTCAAACTTTTCGGTTGAGAACCACTACTCAGGATGAGTTCAATGCTTTAATGAGAGAATATCATACTTTCTCGATATTCACCAGGGGTTAAACCTGTCCATTTTTTAAAGGATCGAATAAAATTTGGACTGTCAGAATATCCCAAGTGTTCACTAATCAAATTAATATTCATAGTAGAGGTAGTTAGAAGGCAAACTGCTCTTTCTTGTAATATATGACCTAGAATATCAGAAAATTTAGCCTCTTTTGATTTTAGTATCCTTTTCAGACTACTCTCAGAAGTATTAAAATGACTAGCGAGTGTTTTAAGAGAGGGGATACAACCATACTTATAGCTCGATATCACATTTTCAATAACTTCTACTATATTTTTTTCTTTATACTTAGGTACTCCACAAAAATTCAGAGGATTGGTATAAGTCTCGTGCTCCAGTAAAGATTTTGAAAAAACAAATCGATACTCTGGTTGATTGTATTGAACAGGACATTCTACGCCTGGTAACAAGGACTTGATACCAGAAAGCGCAGCATCTGGTATATGGATAGAGATTGGATGCCAATTGTGTCCTCCATATACGGTAAACAATTGAGATACGATTGTCAATAAAATATACTCTGGTATTCTGCATTTTCTAGAGTTTTGATCTAAAAATGAAAAAGAGAATATAGCCTTATTTTTATGAATCTTTAAATTTGTTTGAAGATTTGTCTGAAGTACATAATTGGATTTGACAAAAGCAGCAATAGCATCATTCAATGTTGAGAACCCTGTCAGATATGATCCATAACTACCTAATTCTGAAAGACTAAAATCATTAAGGGAATTAACTATGAGTGTATCATTCTCACTATTTCTTCTCAGTAATGAAAATAATTCATGAGCTACCATTGTAGGAACATAGTTTTGTGAACTAGAAAGATCAAAATGTCGTATTTCACTTTTTTGAATAATTTTTTCGGTATCAATTCCGAAATTTCCTAACCTAATCAACAGTGGTTTAAAATAAGATACCTGATATACAAAATACTCTTGTTTCATTATACATGATTTATGTGCGGGTATTACTAAAAATCATGATCTAAACGAATAAGCCATATTAGATCACACTAAATGTATTTGATCTACCATGCTAAAAAAAACAAAAATAAGTGAAGTGGATAAATACCTATTTAAAGTGTCTGGATTTTGATTTCAATTACTCATTAGCCAATTCTTAAAATCCTTTGCTTTTGCCTTACTAATGATAATACTATCATCAATTTCTGGGGTTACGGTTACTTTAATTTTTCCATAAAAAGGATAATTTATTTTATCCACAGCATCACGATTTATAATGAATTGTCTATTCACTCTATAAAATGATTCAGGATCTAACTCTTTCTCTAGTTCTTGTATTTTTTTATCAAAAGTGAAGGACTCTTGAGAAAAAGTAATTCCTCGCACTATCCCAGTTTTAATATAAAAAAAAGCAAAATTCTTGACTTTTACCGGGATAATATCTCCTCTATTAGGTATTAACAGGGTAGAATGGTATTTTTTGCGCTTCGCTTTCAGGTTTTCTAACAGTAAATCAAATTCTTTTTGCACCCCATTGTAAGTATTCTTCTTAAACTTAGTAATAGCATGTATCAGTTCTTTTTTACGAATTGGTTTCAGCAGATAATACAAACTATTCACCTTAAATGTCTCAATTGCATATTGATCATAGGCTGTGGTAAAAATTATAGGGGTGTTCAGTTCAATTTTCTCAAAAATTTCAAAGCATATACCATCTCCCAAATGGACATCCATAAAAACAAGGTCAAAATCTCTATTTTTTCTAAAATATCGTATGGCAGACTTTACACTATCCAATATTTCAACGATTTCTATTTCAGTGTTTTCGAGATACAGTAAATCAATTAGATTTTTGCCAGCAGCAATTTCATCCTCAACAAGTATAGCCTTTATAGCATTCATAATTAGTGCATAGGAAGTTTAACAATAAAATGATCTTTTTTATGAACCTGAATATCTTTTTCTTTTAAAAGAATATACCGTTTTGATAAATTTGCAAGTCCATATCCTGTACTTTTCTCAGGGTCGTTTCGGGGCTGGATTTTATTTTTGACTATAATATACTCATTTTCATGGTAAACCTCTATCGTTAAAGGATAATCTTTAGAAATTTCGTTGTGCTTTATTGCATTTTCTACTAGTATTTGTAGAGAAAGAATAGGAATCAAAGTAGAATAAAAATCTTGTGCAATGTCTATTTTTATTTGAACATTAGTACCATATCGTATGGTCACCAAATGTATATAATTAGTCAAAAACTCTATTTCATCTCTTACAGGGATGAGGTTCTTTTCACTGCTTTGCAAAATATATCTAAAAATGGAAGAAAGCTTGTCTACAAAATCAACAGCTTCTTCCTGGGAATTTCGGATAATGTAATTTAAAGAATTTAAAGAGTTAAATAAAAAATGAGGGTTGATCTGACTCTTTAACACCATTAATTCATTCTGAATATTCTCTTTAATAAGCATTTCTTTTTCAATTTCATTCATTTTCTGTTTTTGCTGAAAAACAAGCAACCAACCAATTAAAACTGATGTTATGCCCATAACCACCCAAACATAACGTATCCCTTCTCTTTCTGGCTCTACAACTTTAAACAATACCATCTGATGAATCCACATGATTAGATAAAAAGCAACTATAGAGAAAGAAGTAATAATTATAATAAAAGTCAATAATCTAACTGACTTAGAAAACCGTAATAAATACTTAGTTGAGTATACGGTCATATATAAAAGAACTATACAATATGCAGCAAAGCTTAGTAATCGAAATAAAAAAACAAAAACCGAACCGGCTGCAACATCATTAAAATAAGCTAAACTAGGGTATACGATAAATAAAAACCTATTCAGATTAATTAAGAAAGATATACTAAGTGATATCAGTAATAAAGTTCTTATTCTGATTTTAATTTGTTCCCATGTAATCAATTTGATTTTATAATGTTTCAACTTAATATTAGTTATTGGTTTTGTTAATGTATTTACCTATAACAATAGCAGTCAAAATCACTAAATAAAATTGACCCATCATGCCTGTTAAAATAGCTGCTTTTTGCGCTAAAGAAGTCACTGGAACGATCTCGCCGTAACCAATCGTCATTAGCGTGATGTAGGCGTAATACATTAATCGTTCTGTAAATAATTGTGGTTGGTCAATAGTCGCCTTAAGTCCTTCAAAAGAATTTGGATAGACCATTTCTATGGATAAGCAAATAAAAAAACTGATGAGCCCTAATGCGATATATCCGCTAATCAATCCGAAAATCACATTTTTGTTTATGATTTTAGCTTGCCAAATTTGTTTAATAATTTCCAAAGTGACAATGGTATAGAATGAGAAAAACACTCCCATATTGAGTAAAGAACGCAGTTGGTTATATTTATTTTCAATCATATTTGCACCAAAAACAATTCCGGAAACAATCAATAAAATAATAAAAAACCAGGTAAGTTTTTTCTTCTTAGAGATTAATAAAATCCCTGCAACCAAATTGATCAAAAACAATATGGGTGATATATGAGTCTCGAAAAAGTCTCCTGGAATAATCAATGACCCAAAAAGGATAGCTATCTGACTACACAGAAAGAATTCAAAACGGTATGGGTACAATTTTTCTATCATAATTACTTATTCAACCACTATAAAACAATCAGCATCTCTATCGTAATTGTATCCTCCGATCTGATTTTTTTCAAAACATTCGCTAAAAAACTTAATGAGGTTGATCTCATAGCTTTGTAAAGATACCTGTAAACGATCTAATACAGATTTATGAATCCTTAGTTTTTCTTTTTTATATCCGTTTTTTGATACTAAAAAAGAAAGTTTACGACTGCTTTTGGGATAAACCAATCTGACAAAGCCTTTAACCGGGTTATTAGTCTTATCAAAACGATCTTCATATACGTTTGCATCCGGAGGAAGCAATTGATAGGGTTCTAATTGTTTAATCATCCAGTTTAGTGAAACCCCGCTAATATTTGTATTTCTGGCTCCTCCTCCTACATCAGAATGTGCTCCAAAAAACCAGACTTCATTAGCAACTTCTTCCGGTTTTACTTCAGGGCAGGTGGATACCATGCGTTGCTGCGTAAGCAATACTGGTGTAAATATAGAACTGCGATTATCATTAAGTGATAGGGCATGTACTGCTTTTTTTACATTACATAACTGATCAAAGTAGTTATTTTTTGGTGCATAATATTCCTCATCATATTTTGGAACTCCAAGTGCTGCTACTGTATCCCACAATCCTATAAATTCAATTTTATAATCATCAGGGTTTATGGGTTTTCCTGTTATTTCAACAATATCTTTTCTCCGATTTTCTAAGGTTTTTTTAGTTTTATGCGCATCAAAAATCTTTTTAATAAATTTTAAACGCTTTTCTTTAGGAATATCTTTGACATCTATAATTCCTGCAACATAAATCAAGCCTGCCAAAATTCTAGATGCGTAGGCGCCACGGCTAAATCCAAAAATATAGATTTCATCCTTTCTTTGATGATCATAATGTTCTACCAGATATAGATATCCTTTGCATACTTCGCGTCTTATTCCTGAACCTGTGATCATTCCTAATACATCTGCTCCATTTCCAACTCCTCTAAGATATACAGCACTTACATTTGTATTATCCTGGAGTGTAGTTAGGTTATAAAGTTTAGATACATTGGTATAATTCTCCTCATTATTATGAGTGCCGTCTAGAAATATTGCCAGCTTTTTGGGATCATTTTCCTTATCTATAGGATTGTGAACAATAGGAGCTTTTATTCCACAGTTGACGAAAAAAAACAGTAGTATCAATAGCACTATTTTTACTAGTTTCATCTGTTTATAATATTGTTTTAGGGGGCATATGGAACTCACCAATAATCATGCTACTATGAATAAAAAAATTGTTATGTCTTGCTTCATTTCTTTTTAAATTGATCGGAAACAATTTTGGAAAACTTGTTTAAAATCTTTTTTCCCGAATTGGGATCTGTAACATCTACCAGGCAAACATTTACCAATTGTTTGTCTTTTTTCTGGGATAAATCATACGTTATCGCTTCTAAAACATACGTAGTTGATGTCAACTCTACTTTGGGTACATCTCCTCCTTCTAGCGCTGATAGCTTAGGTAACATGTGAATATCATCACCAGCATTAAAGGAAAAGAAATATCTTTTTTGATATTCTGCAGGAATGTCAACTCGTTTCGGAGTATTGTCATTTCTCGTATTTATTGTGTTTTTTAATGATGTAACCAAAATAGCAGTAATCCCATCATTTTTAAATTGTTTAGTGATCTCTGCTATTTCTTCTTCTGTAGGATCTTCTTTCTCTTCAAAATCAGGAAATGTTTTATGTATTTCTATTGCATTAATACCTTGATTTCTTAACTGATTTGCAATGGAGACTTCATAAGATTTCCTTACCTCCACATCAGGACTTTTGGCTGCTATCAAAATTTTCTTGCTTTTTACGGCTTGAAAATCTTTTGACTCCCAAGAGTCTATCAATTTAACAGAAGAACAACTCCAAGTTATTATACAAAGTAATATCACTAGTAAAAAACGTTTCATTTTTTTCATTAATATAAATTTAGTTAGTCAATTTTATTAGTTTGTTATTGAGTAAAAGGGTTTCTATTCCTATAATAAACATCCAATGATCTAAATTTAGATTTGAGCTAGTTCCTGAATAAATACTACTGATAAAAAACAACTCTAAACTACTATCATATTGTTTTATCATCATTAAGATATTTAAAATGAATAGCCCAACTTTATTCCATATCGAAGTGCAGGAAGTACAATATTTGTATCCTGATTTCCATTTATTCGAAAATCCAGATTAAGTCCATCAAAAACAGCATATTCAGAAAGAGCATCGGATACGTCATCATAAAATTCTTCTGGCACGGGCTGCTTTTCTACAAGTTTAATCCTATTTGTACTAACACCAGGTCCCGCAATCAAAAAATCGATAAAAAAACGTTCCCAGATTATTAATTTATAACCTATTTCCAATCCTCCCGCGAATGTTACTATGTTGGCATCAATTTCTATAGTACTGTCCATTTGATTACTATCCGTATAAACACCTAAGATTTCATCGGTAAAATTTTGATATTTTGCGTAGGCTCCAACATAAAACCCAGATAATCTATTTCTGGACTTCTGAGTATACCACCTAAATTCTGGTAAGATCTTTATTCCCTTAAAATTAAATTCATCGATAGAAATTCGATCTCCGTTAATTCCCGAAACTTTAAATATCCCTGAACCTGTTTTTAGTCCAACCGAAATTCCAACACTCATTTTATCACTAATACCCCGTTCATATTGAATCTGAACAGTACCAAAAATAGGTAAAATAGGATCTATGCTGATGTAATTTTTTTCTTGTGCGTTCGTCGTACCACTTACAAGAAAACAAATAGCTATCAAAACTTTATTTTGCATTATACTTTGATTTTTTAAGATGGTTCAACAGATGGATTACATCAGAATTTTAGTTATCTAGCAAATTTTTAAGTAACTTTTAATCCAATAATGTGTCATCAAACTCATATCCTTTATAATCCACCTTATATAATACACTATAAAAAGCAGGAATAAACAGTAAGGTAATTACAGTACCAAATAACAATCCTACCATAATAGTTACCGCCATAGGTTCCCAAATAGCGCCTCCACCCAAATACAGTGGTATCAATCCCAAAACAGTTGTAAAGGTTGCTAGCAAAATTGGCCTGAACCTTTGTAAGCATGCCGCAATAATTGCATCTTGGGGCGATCTCTTAATTTCATTTTCTTCAATCTCTATACGATCCACTAATACAATAGCATTATTGATCACAATTCCTGCTAAAGAAATGACTCCCAGAAATGCCATAAACCCAAATGGTGTCCCAAACAATAATAAACCTAACACCATTCCAATGACTCCCAATGGTATTGTGCATACGATCATCATCATTTTTCTAAAGGAGTTAAATTGTATAATGAGTAACATGATGATAATAAAGGCTGACAAGGGCAAATATTTTACTACAGCGCCCATATTCTCTGCAGTGCTTTCTGCTTCTCCACCCAGGTCATAAGAGTATGCGCCTTTCCAACTTTCTTGCTTCTTTTCTAACCAAGGTGTTATTTCTTCTATAATGGCAGAAGCATTACCATCTTCTGTAAGTTGAGAAGAAATCGTAATGGTTTTTGTTAGATCTAATCGCTTTATTTTAGAATATTGCCATTGAGGTATAATTTTGGCCACCTGTAAAAATGGAATACTCTTGCCAGAGCTTTGTGCATAGATATTCAAACTTTCTAAGGAAGAAAGTGTTTGCTCTTTATTATTTTCACCTTGCATGATGATCGGAATATTCTTATCATCTTCACGATATTCTCCCGCTCTAAAACCATCCAATACCGTTTGCAATGAGGTTGCAATATCTTGATTGGTTACACCAGCAGATTGTGCTTTGGTTTGATCAATTTGGATCACAAATTTCTTGCCTTTTGGTCCCCAGTCATCTTTTATATTTTTAGTCCCCGAAATTTGAAATAATTGAGATTTAATTTGACTTGAAATCGCAGCCAGACGATCTGGGTCATCACCCGAAACTTTAATTTCTACAGGGGCTCCACCACCGGTAGAACCCAGTAATCCTGATTTTATATCTGCATTAGGAAAACTTTCATACGTAAAAACATCCAAAGCATTCACCACAGCTGTATTGTCTTCAAAAGATGATGTATTCACCAGAATATGGGCATAATTAGAATTTGCTTCATCTGCATTGTATCCTAAATCATATGACGAAGGTCCTTCTCCTATAAAAGCAGACCAATCTACTATTCCTTGAGATCGCTCTTCGTTTACCAATAACTCTTTTTTAATAAACGTCTCTATATCCTGCACCACTTTTGTTGTTGTTTCTATATTCGTTCCTTCGGGCAAATTAATATCAATGGTAATCATATTACGATCACTATCAGGGAAAAACAAAAACGATAATAATGTAAAACCATATAATGATAAAAAGAACAGTGCAACGATACTTACAAGGACCGTTCGTTTCCAGGATAAAGCAATCAGGATTAAATTTTTATAGTATTTCTTTAAGGTATTAATTATTCTGTCTAAAAAACTCACTTTGCCTTCTTCTTGTTTTTGCACTTTGAGGAAGAATACACAAAAAAGCGTAATGATGCTTAATGACAATAACCAGGAAGAAAGTAAAGCAATAGTAATCACCACAAATAAAGGTCCCATAATATCTCCCATCACAGATTCTGCCATATAAAAGGATAAGAATGCTGCTGAAGTGGTCAATGTCGAAATTAATAACGGAATAATTAATTCTCCACAAGAATCTATGGCAGCTTTTTGCACAGAATCACCTTTTTCCAATTTTACCATAATAGACTCGGCGACCACGATACCATTATCTACCATCATTCCTAAAGCCATAATTAAAGCAGCCAATGTAATCTGATTAAGACCAACACCAATCAATCCCATGACCATCAATGTCGTTATGGTTACAATTGGGATCAAACTAGCAATCACTAATCCCGTGCGTAATCCTAAAAAGAAGAGCATAACGGCTAATACAATGACAATCGCCTGGATCAAATTGCTTACAAAACCACTTATTTTTACATTAATATAAGAATCCAACGAAGAGATCCGAAAAACTTCGAGACCTACTGGGAGTTTTTCTTTCCATTCCTTTAGCACGATATCTAATTCTTCTCCCATTTTAATAATGTTGGCACCTTCTTTTAAAGAAACGTGGAGCGAGAGGGCATCTTTACCATTAATTCTAACTTTTTGGGTGGGAGGATTTATGTATCCCCTTTTTACTGTAGTAATATCATTAAGTGTCACTACCTGACCATTTTCTCCAACGGGAATTAAGGTATTTTGTATATCAGAAATACTATTAAAGTTTCCGGTAGGCTCTAAGGTAATTCGCTCATCTTCAACTGAAATCTCACCACCAGAACTTAAAATATTTGTACTACTGATAATATTTTGCAATCGATTTGATGTTAGTCCGTAAGTTTTTAATCGTATATTATCAAACTCAATAAAAATACGTTCCTCCTGATCTCCGTTAAGTTCTACTTTGGCAGCGTCATCTAATTTGATCAAATCGTCTCTGAGATCATCTGCATAGTCTTTCATTTCGGCATACGAAAAACCATCACTTACTAGTCCCACAGCAATACCAAAAACTTCACCAAGACCATCGTCTTTTAATTGAGGATGTACATTATTAGGCAGTCCTTGTACTGTGCTTAATTTTCTGCGTAGTCGATCCCAGACGGGTTGTAGCTCCTCTGGAGCAACCTCCATTCTTAATTCGACTTGTACAACAGATAATCCACTACGAGAAGTACTTTTTACGAGTTTTAGTTCCGGTAATTCCTGAGCTACTTTTTCGATCTTATCGGTTACCAATTCTTCTACACGTTCTGGTCCTGCACCAGGAAAAGAAGAAACAATAGATGCAACTCTTATAGTATATGGTGGCATACTATCTCTGGACAATGACTGATACATAACAGCACCCATAACAATCACCACAGTAAGGATACTTAAAACAACTCGGTTTTTTTCAATAGAAAACTTGGTAAGATTCATACACTGATTCTTTTGTGATGGTTATTGTAATTTTACTTTTTGTCCTTCAAGTAATGTTTGTAAACCTGCGGTTGCTATTTTTTGTCCTTCAAAAAGTCCCTTTTTTACTTTAAAACCAACTGTAGTAAGCTCCCCGATTTCTATAGTCTGTTTTTTAATAACTCCTTTAACCCCATCCTCTGATTCGATGATATACACAAAATTACCATCACCATCTTCACCTACAGCTTTTACTGGAATAATAATTGAATTGTCACTTGCTATTCCTGTATTTTCAAAATTGAAGGTAACTTTTGCTGCCATTCCAGGCTTGATATCGGGTGTTGGCGTATCAATTCCTATAGACGTAGTATAGGTCGCTGCACCGTCATCTACTGTAGGGGCTACTTCGAGTACCGTTCCATCAAAAGTCTTTTGATCTAATGAAGAAAAGGCTATGACAGCTTCCATACCAGTTTTTACCGTATTCACTATATTTTCTGGTAATCCAACTTCGATTTTCATCTGATCTCCTGCATTAAGAATAGCAAATTGATGTCCTGCACCTACACGTTCACCAACACCCCCATCGGTATCTGCAATTAAACCATCTTTGGGTGCTGTTATGACTCCATAACTTAATTGTGTTGCTTGTATCCCTTTGTTACGTTTTGCAGACTCGTATTGAGAGAGTGCATTCTGATATGAATTTTTGGTTTGTTCGTATTCACTAAGAGATTTACTCCCTTTTTCATATAGAGATTTCATACGATCCAATTCTGATTTTGCAGTATTCATAGCTGATTTGGTACTATTCAAAGCAGAAATTGTTTGTTCATACGCCAAATTAGCCTCTACATTATCAAGTTTGGCAATAAGGTCACCTTTCTTCACTTTTTGACCTTTGCTTACGTTTACTTTAGAAATAATACCACTACTCCTAAAACTTAATTCTATTTTATCTCCTGCTTTGGCTATACCACTGAATGTCCTTGTTTTTTGCACTCCCAAAGTTCCTACTGTTTCATAACGTACTGGTCGTAATACTTCTTCTTTTTTTACCTCAGCATCTTTACAAGCAGTAAGCATCGAAAATGCAAATACCACTAATATTATATGTTTTACGAATTTCATAGTCATTACTTAGTTTTTATTTAAAATATATTGCGTAGCTCTTTGAATAAAATCCTGATTACTTGCCTCGTCATTCATTAAAAAGAAATACCCTATAGCTCTTTCTAGCTGCATAGAGGTCAATAGATAATCATAATTAGCAGTTGCTCTGGCTAACTGTGCTTGCAAATAATTGGTCTGAGCATCGATTAATTGGATGAGTGGAACTGCGCCCTGAGCATATGCGTTTTGAGTAAGATCCAGGCTCTCTTTGGCAGTCTCTTCTGATACTTTGGATATTTCAATATTTGCAATTTGATTGATTATGTCAAGCAAAATATCGTTCACATTTCTTTCGATGTTCAATTCGATGTTTTCTTTCTGAATCAATAACTGATCTTCCTGAATTTTTGCAGTTTGTCTATTAATGTTTCGCTGATTTTGCTGAAATATAGGTAAGGAAAGGTTTACGCCTACATTATAAGTTCCCTCAGGAGTAGTAGGAAAACCGGTAGGTACTGTTGTTCCTTTGCCTGATTCTGAAATAGCAAGATTGTATTGCCCTTGCAATGCTACTGTGGGTACAAATCGCCCGAGATTATTAAGACGGTAATTTCTTTGCGTTGCTTCCATGTTGTAACCGATATTTTTTAATTCGGGAGCATTTTTCTTTGCTTCTTCAACTAAAAACTCGATTAAAGTTGGTCGTAATTTTGGGTCATCCAGAATTTTTAGAAAATCTTGATACTTATAATTTTCAAATACACCTTCAGATATTTTGGCATTATCGATATCAATCTCAGTAGCAATAGGGTTATTCATTAACTGATTAATTGCGTTGAACGCCTGCTGTTTTTGATTTTCTGCATTAATTAAACTCTGGGTATTTTGTGCCAACTGACTTCTGAAACGCAGCACATCAGACTTACCGGATTCTCCTGCAGCAAAGTTTTGATCTGCTATTTCTAAATTCTTTTTGGTTAGCTGGAGGTTTTGATTTTGAATCTCTGCATTTGTTTTCAGTACCAGAGCATTAAAATAAGCCACCGAAGCATTTAGAAGTGCATCCAGTTCTGCAGCATTATAGGTTTCATTCTGTGCTTTTCGTATGTTCTCACTGATTGTGATATTAGCTCCAGCTCCTTCAGAATAGATCACTTGCTCCAGTGTTACGTTTCCAGAAGTAGAAAACTCTGGATTCGCTCCATTAGAGATTTCTGCAACCTTTGGATCAAGATACACAGCGTTGGCATTTGCTGTTACATTAGGTAAATAACTACTCTTTGCCGTTTTTACATCCTGAGTACTTAACTCAATATTTTTTCTTTCTACATCCAATGAAAGGTTTTTTTCTACCACTCCTTTCATAATATCAATAATAGAATACGATGTCCCTTCTTTTATATCATTTTCTCCTCCTATAAAATCTGCTGAAGCCAACATGCTATAGCGTAACGGAAATTCTATTTGCTTTGCGGTACTATAATTAATAGACAGTTTCTTCTTATAGTTTATATACATGGGTAACTCTGATGGATTTGTTCCATCAATAATTGCCTCTACATTAAGAGCTATACGTCTAAAGAATTGATCAATATTAGTTTCTGGCTGATTAGAAGCCAAAATACCTTTCTCAACATCTTCTTTGCTGTACGCTGAGAATGAAGGAAGCTTTTTAGCATTGATATTGGTAACTAATGTTTTAAATTCACGATCATTTAAATAGAATCCGGCTGCCAGATATATGGCATCTATATCGGTTAAATCAGCAGGGATGCTCCCATCTTTCTGAAGCGGAATAAGTTCATAAGATCCTCCATTCTTAGAAAAGTACTCATCAAATAATTTTTTTATGGGTAATAATTCAGATATAAAATCATCTATAACTATACCTACTTTGTTGTAATCGTATAATGCTTTAAATACATCCAGATCATCTCTATACGAAAAAGGTGCAATCAGGTAGGTAATATTAGCAATTCCTGAATTTTTTTGACCATCCGGAAAATCATAAAAATCACTATTTGCACTGCCAAAAAGAATAATCGGTTTAGGGTATTGTTCTTCTTTATCGATCATTATAGTATTCACCAGTCCAAAGGCTAATATGATATCTGCATTAGAATTTAGTAATGTTTGATAATTTGATTTTGCTGTTTGGTTATCAAATCCATTTTCAAGAACCTCTTTAAACACGATATTAGCACTTTGTCCAACTACAGATCTTATTTCGTTTTGAAGCTCAGTCAATAAAGACCTTGTTTCTACTGTTGACTTATCTGCTACAATACCAATCGTCACTGTTTTGGAGGATTGTGAATATCCTGAAAAGTATACGAAGGTAAGTAATAGAAGTAATCTTATATTTTTCATATTACTAAAATGATGCGTGTATAATATAGATTAAAATAATAGGCTATAATTGATTCAGTCGTTTATTTACTGACCAGGATAATTTGTCATAGAATGTAGAGAAGCTATCGAATTGTTCTGCTGGCAATACTTCTTTAAGTTCTTTGTTTTGTTCCTTTACTAATATATTAAATTTTGCGATGACTTCAATTTTAGTGAGTTTTGCACTTTCAGCCAATTGCCTCATTTTTAATCCATAATATGAGGTGATGATCTTAAATCGATTCTTTGTTTCTGGAGTCATGTCTTCATTCGAAATCAAATCACCCATCCATTTTTCGATATAGTCAGTTTCTTCCTTCTGAAAAATCTTCATAGATGATTTATTATTTTTTTCAATGACTTCTGTTTGTCCAAATATGTTTATTGAAAAAAAAACAAAACAGATACTAAGAAAAATGTTTTTGATATTCATAACCTACTAAGTTGTGATGACTATGATTTATTATTTGGCCCATCCATTACGATTGTATACACTAGTTACAATTTTACTAAAGCTCTCCTGATGAATGGTAAACTGATCCTTGGTAAGTATTTCTTTTACGTCTGTCTCTAAATCCTTAATCATCTGCTTAAACCTTGAGATTACCTCTTTTTCTGTAAGTTGAGCATCTTTATCATCCAATCTGGACATTTTATTAGTATGATAGCCAATAATCATATAATAATCATCTTGTAAATCTTCAGAAAGTTTCATTTTACCCACTTCTTCGGCAACGAAAACTTGTAAATTGTCTTTTTCTTTTGATGAGAATATTTCGACTTTATTCTTTTGTCTTTCTTGTTGTTTTTCTTTTTGTGTTTGACTAAATGTAGCTAGAGAAGTTAGTAGCAACAACCCTGTGATGATAGTTTTCATAGTATTTAAATTTTTAAAGATGATCTTAAAAGATAATCCGTGTTTTGTTAGAATTGGCTAATTTTATTGATTATTAAAATTTAGTACGATATTATGAAATCAGAAAGTACCTATCATTATCAATTTGGCGCAGTTGTTAAAATAACCTTAAGAGATGGCGAAATATCGGAAGAAGAGAACACCTTTTTAGGTCATTTGGCCAAAGTTTTAAGGATTTCAGAAGAAGAATATGATCACATCAAGCAAAACTATCTTACCTATCCGTTAGAACCTACTAATACTTATAATGAACGTTTAGAGAGTATGTATACTTTGACAAAATTAATCTCTGAAGATGAGGCTATTTCTGGAGAACAGCAAACTGTTTGGTTAGAGAGAATGGCCAAAGCAATAGGTTTTACCTCAGGTAATGTTAAATATATAGTTGCAAAATCGTTAGCCGTTATTGAAAAAGGAGTGGATCAGGAAACTTATAAAAATGAGATTAGAAATATTAATAAATAATCTATTGTTACACTTATTTTTTTAGCTAAATCAGATGTATGACCATAACATTTTACGGTACCAGAGGTTCAATACCAGTTTGTGAATCAGGTTTTCAGGAATTTGGTGGTAATACTACTTGTGTTGCAGTATCTGGTAAGAAAGAAGGTGAAAGCATTCTGGTTTTTGATGCAGGCACTGGTATTAGAAAATTGGGAAAAGAACTCATTTCTAAAAATTTTTCTCAAGGTAATAAGATCTATCTTACCTTCTCCCATTTCCATTGGGATCATATTCAAGGATTTCCATTTTTTGCTCCTGCGTATGATCTAAGTAAAGAAATTGAGTTTTTTATCATTGGAAATGATGCTCCGGATATACATGATTTTAAAGAAATACTCGCTAAGCAAATGGAGAGTACATATTTTCCGATACGTATAGATGATATGGGAGCAAATTTTGCTTTTACAGTCAATAAAGACAATAAAGTTACCTTTGATGGAGGTCAAATAACAGTCAATAAACATTCGCATCCTGGTGGAGCTTATGGGTATCGCTTAGAGACTGAAGGAAAAGTATTTGTCTATTGTACAGATATAGAACACGGTGACGGATTAGATCAAAATGTTGTCAATTTTTGCAGCAATGCAGATCTGCTTATTCACGATGCTCAATATACACCAGAAGAGTTAGCAAACCACAAAGGCTGGGGACATAGTAGTTGGGAACAAGCTATTGCCGTTGCTGAGGCTGCAAATGTAAAAAAGCTATACCTTACCCACCATGATCCAGAGCATAACGATGATTTTTTGAGAAAGGTAGAGTGGCAATGCCAACAGCGTTTTTCAAATTGTTTCTTGGCACGTGAAGGGCAAGTGGTGGAAATTTGATTTTTATAAATCCACCCTTTTCCTAAATCCAGTAGCTTTTGCTTTGCTTACTGCAATACGTTCTTTTGAAGATGCCCTAATATGTGGCTTTATAAGATTTTGTTTTGGCCCGAAGTAAATTGTAGCAGTCCATGATTTGATTGCCTAAAAAACTATCTTCTTTAGAGCTGTTTTTGAATTTTTGAACTTATCTTGACTTTTATTTTTAATCGAAAATGAGATGAAACTTATATAAATGAGATGTTTTTTTGAAAGGCATAGTCTAGCTATGTCTGAAAAAAATAACGAAATATGAGTTAATTTTATCCATTTTTCAGGAAATAGAAAAAGTTAAGATGAGTGCTTTGTCTACACATGAAATTACTTCTTTTATATGAACATTTTTAAATCGGATATAAGATTCTATCCATTTTATGTGTATAATATACTAAAACAAAATTTCAGAAAGTCTTGACCACAATTAATTTTGGGTGATCAAAATTTATCGAAAACACATAACAAACATCTGATTATCATAAATTTAGCTGATTTTAATATTTAACGAATCTGGCTAAACTTAATACCTAATTGCTTTTCTATATCTTTTATTATTTTCAATTCTTGTTTTACGATCAAAGCTAGTGATATTCCAGTTTTTCCTGCTCTGGCAGTTCTTCCGCTTCTGTGCGTATAATATTCCATCTGATCAGGAAGTTGGTAATGTACTACAAAAGCTAAATTAGCCACGTCAATACCTCGAGCTGCTACATCTGTTGAGACTAACAATTGTAGCACTCCTTTTTTAAAAGCGCGCATTACTTTATCTCTATCTTTTTGTGTCATATCCCCTTCCAGCAAACCTATTTCATAATTTTTTGCTTTGAGTTGTTTAGATAATGTTCTGGCTGCGACTTTTGTTTTGGTAAAGATAATACCTCTTTGATTTTTCTGAGACTTAAGAAAATAAGCTAATGTATCCAATTTATTACCATCTTCGCCTACCACAAAATGATGATCTATACCTTTATTAACTGCTTCATTTTTATCAATCGAAACTCTTACAGCATTTTTATTGATATAAGAATCGATAATATCACTCAAGGAAGAAGGTATTGTAGCAGAAAAGAGCCATATATTTCTATGGCCTTTGGTCTTACTGAGTATTGTAGTGAGATCTTTTTTAAACCCCATACTTAACATTTCGTCTGCCTCATCCATGACAATAGTTTTAATCTTAGAAATATCGACTGCTTTTCTTTCTATTAAATCAATTAATCTTCCTGGTGTGGCGACTACAATATGTGTAGGCCTTTTAAGTCTGGATAGTTGAATTTCTATTTTTTCTCCTCCATACACTGATTCTGTAAAAATTTTCTCTGTGTACTTGGTGAATTTAAAAAGTTGCTTTGCTATTTGTTGTCCTAATTCTCTTGTAGGTGACAAAATCAAGGCTTGAACTTCTTTTTTAACGGGATCTATATTTGCTAATAGCGGTATTCCAAAAGCAGCCGTTTTTCCTGTACCAGTCTGAGCTTTTCCTATAAAATCAGTCTTGCTATTTATAAGAATCGGGATTGCTTGCTCTTGTATTTTACTTGGAATAGTAATTCCCATTTCTTTAAGACCTTTACTTAGATCATTAGGAACGCCTAATTCTTTAAATGTCATATTCATTATTATTTAGGCTACAAAAATAGGTGAATATATTCATTGCCCAATAAAATAATAATATTACTAACCGAATAAGAGTTTGTATAAAAACCTGACTACTCTAAAAAAATTAGTTTAATACGTATGAAATCAATTTGTACCAGTAGAATATCTGCTTACACTCACGATTTCGAAATATGTCGGGCAACGTTAATTATTGACTTTCAGCTAAATTTAGTTAGCAAGAAATATTAATAAAATAATTAAATAATTGTTTTTTAGGACTTATTCCTTTTTTATGAAAATGCGATTTATCCATACAGAAACCACCTGAACAGTTAAAATCAGATCTTTTGTCTGATGAAATAATGTCTATAAGTGATACAGCGTCTGTATGTTTATGTGTGTGATTGCATTTCTTTATAACGCTATAATTACAGGAAAACTCCTGTGTTTCCGTTTGGTGATTATGGTCTTTTATCATTTCAAAACCTGTCAGATTGTTTACAAAATCTAACGATCCAGAACGTTTATTCATGTTTTTATTCTGAGAATGTATCGGCAGAGAAACTAACAAAGAGACTAATAATAAAAATAGGGGTAGTTTTTTTATCATATTTTTTTTGATTGTTATTTATTCTTTAGCTTAAAACTAATCAATTTCTAAAAAACCTACTTATAACAAATAGTGATTACAAAAATAATTATCGGCAAATTACACATAACATCGACAAAAAACAATAAAAACTTATAATTTAACATTAAAAGTAAGCTAATCACTTCTTTTGAAAGCATGTATGATCCAGTATATTACTATCTCCTTTAGAAAAGTGTGGGGTCTGTAGAAGTATGATTAGGGAGATTTAGTTTGCTATTAAATTTCTCATTCAATAATCTAATCAAGTATTTAGATAATAAAGGTGATTCTTTCTCAATATTTTGATGAACAAAAAAATGAATTTCCTCTATTCCTTGTTTTTCCCATACTGCTAACCTATCTACCCAATCGTTTAACCTGCTATAATCTGTATCATGATTGGCCCCTACATACCGAATAAAAGCTTCCTTATTCGTTAGTCTCATATGAAGAAGATCCCTTCTTCCTGCTGTATCAGTAATAACATTGGTAATATTATGTGATTCTAACAGATCATATAATTCTTCGGCTACAGCTGTATCATTAAACCAATCTGTGTGTCTAAACTCAACAGCCAATTTTAATTCTTTTGGCCATTTAGCTATAAAATCAACAACACGATCAAAGTATTTTGGTGCAAAATTACTATGCATTTGTAAAAAAATGGTCCCCAACTTCTCTTTGAGATGAGTTGCATTTACCAGGTATTCATCTACATAAGGCTGCACATCTTCATTCAATCTTTTCAGATGCGATATATTCTGCACTAATTTTGGGAAAAACTTGAAGCCTTCTGGTGTTTTATCATACCACTTCTTAAACTGATCTTCTGGAAAAATCCTATAAAAAGTTGCATTAAGCTCTATAGAATTAAACTGTCTGGAATAATAATACAATTCATCCTTAGTGCCTCTTGGATAAAAGCCTTTAAGATCTTGTCTATTCCACTTGGCACATCCTACATATATTGATAAATCATTTCTGGCACTGGCACTTGCTTGCAATACTCTAGCTGTACTTGAATGATCTTCGGGTAACTTAAAATCTATATCCCCGGGATTCTCTACTTTACCAAACTGCATACATATCTTTTTCTAACTATATTTTATTTCTTTGTACCAAAAATAATACTATCGAAGATAATGTACTCATCTCACTTTTTATTTTTAACCAAAAATGAGTTAAAATTTGACCAGATGAGTTCAATCCCTAGTACTAACTTAAATTTGCCCAATAAAACTATATCTTTCTATTTTGGACAAAAAATGTTTTATTTTATATAAGTATCTCACCTTACGCAATCAAAGAAGCATTTTTATTCATTTTAACAAAAAAACTGTTGATAAGTGATGTTTTTCTTAATAATTTTAACCGTTTTAACCGTTTTAACCGTTTTAATTACCAAACCTCTTCAATGAATATTTCGTTAGTTGAATAATTAAGATGATTAAACAAAAATAAATACTTGATATTCATTTAATTAAATTGTTATTAACAATGCATCTTGATTTTAACATAGTATTATGCGTAAGGTGAATAAGTATATTCAAATCAAAATAACATCCCAAAATCATCGTTTCCTATCCGTATTGAATCTATTAACGTTTACAATATGTAATGATATGATTTACATAACTCTTTTGGTATAAAAGCTACGTAATTTAATATCCTGAAGTACCTAATTGTTCATAACTGGTTTAAAACTCTAGTGTCTTATTTTATTTTGGATTAAACAATTCTGTATTTTTAGTAAACATTCTTTATTATGGAAAACAGAGAATCTAATTTATTGGCAATACGACCAATAATTTTAAGTGCAAAAGTTTCTGAAAATATGTCTACTGATGAACAGTTTCAGAATAAAACAATCAGACCTATTGCTAAATTACAAAATGAGTTATTAATTGAGGTATTTAGAAATTATATTAAAAAAAGGAAGAATACCTTTTATGAGTTATCACTAGAAAAACGTATGTCATTTATTGAAAATGCCATACAGAAAGACATGAAACTCAGAAATAGTTTAAAAGGAATGATTATTGGTCAATTTACGGTTAACGAGTACTTACTTTATGTTGAGAATTCATCTGCATTGAATAAAAGAATGATGAATATTGTTAGGGAACGCCTACAAGCAAACATTCAACTTTTGGAACGTGAACTAATACCAACTTGATTTCCCTGAAAAACAAATCAGAATTGGTATATCCCTGCCATTCTTGTATAAAATCACCGTAAACTGAATCAAATTATTTTTTAATTCAGACAAAAAAGAAGATTAGATAGCTACGTTATCGGTACTTTTTGTTTTGAAATGTGAAACAAAAAGAAATGATTTTAGCTGGTAATTTTATTCGAGAATATGGTACAACTATTTAATGATTTCTTTCTGAAAAAATTAAAAGCCTGAGTATAATATATACTCAGGCTTTTCTATGAAATTTTGATAGAAAAAAATTTAAAAATTAGTTCCCTCCTTCTAAAGCTTTTAGTTTATTTTTCATTTCCTCAGCTTTAGGGTCATCTAACTGATAAAATATATTCATCAATGTTCGTATAGCTTCTATATTATCTGGTGTACTTTTTATGGCTCCTTCTAGATAAGGAACTACACTTTTATATAAATCTTGTCTTTTTTGCTTTAAGACATCATATTTTTTATAGTCCTTACTAGAAGTTCCTAATCCATTCATTTCTTCTACAATTGCCTGCTCTCCACTCAAGATTATAGAAGCAATATTAATTTGAGCAGATGCATAGTCTGGTTTTATCTTCAGTGCATTCTTATAGTATTCTAATGCCTGGTCATTATTACCAAGACGAGCTGCGCTTACTCCCAGATTGTATAATAAGTCAGCATTTTCTGGATCTTTTGCTACTATTTTTTCAACAATCTCCTTATACTTAGCTATGTTTCCCAGTTTATAAAACATATCAGCTTCTGCTTGCATTAATGAAGTGTCATCAGGGTTCTCTTTCTTGGCAGCTTCCATTGCTTTCAACGCTTCTTCATCTTTTCCCTGACTAATATAGATAAGTGCTATATTTTTTGTGATCTCAGATTTTTTAGAATCTGTTTTTCTAGTTTCGGGTTTAATATGTGTTCCTGCTTTTACAGATAAATTCATTAAATCCTTAGATGTAAAAAGTTCTTCTTTACCTGTCTCTTTATCTACAGCAAAAAATTGTTCTTCTACGCCGTCAAAACCAAGATCTACTAATTCATTATAATAGGATAAAGCAGCGTCATACTCTTTAGCATTTACTGCATTGGATGCTGCATAATAAAGATAGGTAGTATCAGCTTTATTAGTTTTATATCCTAAATAAAGTTTTTCTGCTGCGCTTTTATTATTTCCGGTCTTCTGATCTTCTATTGCATCTTCTACCAATGCCTGACGTAATGTTTGTAGCCCGGTATTTGCTTGTTCTGTATACTTAGAATTTCCTGATTTTTTCTCTATTTCCAACGTTTTCATATAAGCTTTGGCAGAAGCTTCTATTTTTTCTAAAGATTTATCAGATGTTGCAGATGAAACCTGAGCTTTTATAAAATAATATTGCGCTTTCATTTTATCATCCGCTGCGTCTAATTGCCCTTCAGCTGCTTTAAGTGCATCATTTGCAATCTCAAAATCACCAGATTTCAAAGCTTTACTAGCTGCTTTAAGTGCTTTCTTTGGGGTTTCCTGTGCAAATGAAATAGCACTCATTGTTAGAAAAAATGCTATTATAAATTTAGTTCTCATTACTTTTATTTTTATGGGATTTGTTTTATTCATTCGTTGATTCATCAATAGTCGTGCCATCTTCAGAGGAATCGTCATTATTATTATCCAGTAAGCTTGTATCATCTTCATCAATATCTTCTACACCATCTTCATCGTGCATCACTTTTGCTACAGCAGCAATAGAATCTTTTCCTTTTAGATTTATTAAACGTACTCCTTGAGTTGCACGTCCCATTACTCTAAGATCTTCAATAGCCAGTCGGATAGCAATACCAGACTTATTAATAATCATTAGGTCATCAGAATCAGAAACATTCTTAATCGCTACTAATTTTCCTGTTTTATCGGTCACAGAAATAGTTTTAACACCTTTTCCTCCTCTATTAGTAACTCTATAGTCCTCTAATTTAGAACGCTTTCCATAACCATTTTCTGATACTACAAGAATATTACTTTCCATATCATTAACAGCTACCATTCCTATCACTTCATCATTTTTATCTGCTAATCTGATTCCTCTAACACCAGAAGCTCCACGACCCATAGGTCTTGTCTTTTCTTCTTCAAAACGTATAGCTTTACCAGATTTCACGGCAAGCATAACCTGACTTTTTCCATCTGTTAATTTAGCTTCGAGCAACTCATCATCGTCCTTAATAGTAATTGCATTGATACCATTGGTTCTCGGTCTTGAATATTGTTCTAAAGATGTCTTTTTGACCTGACCTTTTTTCGTGGCCATTATGACATAATGAGAATTTATATATTCTTCATCTTTCAGATCCTGGGTGCAGATAAATGCTTTTACCTTATCACCATTCTCTATATTGATCAGATTTTGTATCGCTCTACCTTTTGATGTTTTACTACCTTCAGGAATTTCATAGACCCGCATCCAGAAACATTTCCCTTTCTGTGTAAAGAACAACATATACTGATGATTCGTTCCTACAAACAAATGCTCAAGGAAATCTTCATTACGGGTAGTACTTCCTTTTTGACCTACTCCTCCTCTGTTTTGTTTCTTATATTCATTAAGAGAAGTTCTTTTGATATATCCAGCATGAGAAATAGTAATAACTACTTTTTCATCAGGAATCATATCCTCAATACTTAAATCTCCTCCTGCATATTCAATTTGTGAACGACGATCATCTCCGTATTTTTCTTTTACTTCGGCAAGCTCTTCCTTAATAATATTCATTCGACGTTCTTTCTTGTCTAAAATATCTTTAAGGTCTTCGATAGTTTTCATCAATTCTTCATATTCTGCACGCAACTTATCTTGCTCCAGACCTGTCAATTGACGCAATCTCATCTCAACAATTGCTTTTGCCTGAATCTCAGATAACTTGAACCTTTCGATCAGTTTTGCTCGTGCTTCATCAGCATTAGCAGAAGCTCTTATTAGCGCAATTACTTCGTCTATATTATCAGAAGCAATAATTAATCCTTCTAGAATATGAGCTCTTTCTTCAGCTTTTCTAAGTTCATATCTTGTACGACGCACTACAACCTCGTGTCTATGCTCTACAAAATGATGAATCATTTCTTTGACATTCAATAACTGCGGTCTTCCTTTAACCAATGCTATATTATTAACACTAAAAGAAGATTGTAACGCAGTATATTTATACAAAAGATTGAGTACTATATTAGGTATTGCATCTCTTTTTAAAATATAAACAATACGCATTCCTTTCCTATCAGACTCATCTCTTATAGTAGAAATTCCTTCAATTTTTTTATCATTAACAAGATCAGCAGTTTTCTTAATCATATCCGCTTTGTTCACTTGGTAAGGAATTTCGGATACAATAATACATTCTCTACCATTTACTTCTTCAAAACTGGCTTTGGCACGAATCACAATCCTACCTCTTCCTGTTTTAAAAGCTTCTCTTACTCCATCATAACCATATATAGTTCCTCCAGTTGGAAAATCCGGAGCTTTGATATGTTGTATAAGCTCGTCTATTTCAATATCATTATTATCAATGTAAGCAATGGTACCATCTACAACTTCGCTTAAATTATGAGGAGGCATATTAGTAGCCATACCTACTGCTATCCCAGAAGCTCCATTGATCAATAAACCAGGTACTCTACTAGGAAGAACTGTAGGTTCTTGCAACGTATCATCAAAATTAAATGTATGATCTACTGTCTCTTTTTCTATATCAGCAAGCATATCTTCTGATATCTTACGCATTCTTGCCTCTGTATAACGCATCGCTGCGGGGCTATCGCCATCTACAGATCCAAAGTTACCCTGACCATCTACCAACATATATCGTAAACTCCACTCCTGAGCCATACGTACCATAGTATCATAAACAGAAGTATCACCATGAGGATGATACTTACCTAACACTTCTCCAACAATTCTTGCCGATTTCTTATGAGCACTATTCGCTTTAACGCCTAACTCATACATACCATATAGAACTCTTCTATGTACCGGTTTAAGACCATCTCTTACATCTGGAAGTGCGCGAGACACAATGACTGACATCGAATAGTCGATATAAGCAGACTTCATCTCATCTTCTATATTGATAGGTATTAGCTTTTCTCCTTCTGCCATAAAATTATTTATTCTAAATTTGATTTATTAAACGCGCTAATTTAAGCAAATTAGCGCGTTTTTAACAACCTATAGCCTACGTAATATACGTAATTTATTAACAACATTAACGACCTATATAGTTAATAAGTCTCTAAAGTTACATTTTGATTATTAAAGCTTTTTTTGTCTATTTACTCACTAAAGCTAATAATTGATCAAATTAATGGTGGATTTATTATAAAATTATTTAATAAATATGACAAGACTAGGTATGCTATAATGTCATATTTATTGTTAATCATGGTTAAAAGGAATAGTTTTTGCCAATGTAATTTTAAAAATTACTATATTTAATAATAAAGAAAAGAAAAGAAAGAAATTAAAATATATGGATGATAATTTTTCACCAAGAGTCAAAGATGTAATTGCATACAGTAAAGAAGAAGCCCTTAGATTAGGACATGATTTTATTGGCACGGAACATCTTATGTTAGGTCTATTGCGTGATGGAAGTGGAAAAGCAATTAATATCCTTGATGCGTTAGATATAGATTTAACAAACTTGAGAAGAAAAGTTGAAATTCTTAGCCCCGCAAATCCTACTGTAGCAGTAGCTACCAACGAAAAAAAGAATTTACATTTAACACGACAAGCAGAAAGAGCTTTAAAGACTACTTTCCTGGAAGCTAAGTTGTTCCAAAGTTCGTCTATAAATACTGCACATCTGTTACTATGCATACTACGTAACGAAAACGATCCAACTACTAAGTTACTAAACAAACTCAAAGTAGATTATGATAATGTTAAAGATCAATTTAAATATATGATTGCTAACGAAGAAGAATATATAGAAAACCCAAAAGCGGAATCATTTTCTGAGGATGATGATATGACCGGAGATGCATCAAAAGATAATCCTTTTAACTCTCCTACTGGTGGAAGCAAAACCAATAAAAAATCTAAAACTCCGGTATTAGACAATTTCGGAAGAGATTTGACAGCCATGGCAGAAGATGGAAAATTGGATCCGGTTGTTGGTAGAACCAAAGAAATAGAGCGTGTTTCTCAAATATTAAGTAGACGCAAAAAGAACAATCCACTCCTTATCGGAGAACCTGGTGTAGGTAAATCTGCTATAGCAGAAGGTCTTGCACTAAGGATTGTAAAAAGAAAAGTCTCCAGAATCCTATTTGACAAGCGTGTCGTGACCTTAGATTTAGCCAGCTTGGTAGCCGGTACTAAATATAGAGGTCAGTTTGAAGAACGCATGAAAGCGGTTATGAATGAATTAGAAAAGAATGAAGATATAATTCTTTTTATAGACGAAATTCATACCATTGTCGGTGCAGGAGGTGCCACAGGAAGTTTAGATGCCTCTAATATGTTTAAACCCGCACTTGCCAGAGGCGAAATTCAATGTATCGGTGCAACTACCCTCGATGAATACAGACAGTATATTGAAAAAGATGGAGCTTTAGAAAGGCGTTTTCAGAAAGTTATTGTGGAACCAACTAATATAGAAGAGACTATTGAGATTCTTAACAATATCAAAGAAAAATATGAAGAGCATCATAATGTGAGTTATACCGATGAAGCTATCAAGGCTTGTGTAAAACTTACGAACAGATATATGACAGATCGTTTCTTACCTGATAAAGCAATTGATGCATTGGATGAGTCAGGCTCCAGAGTACATATTACCAATATTGATGTTCCTAAAAAAATTCTGGATTTAGAGAAAAAACTTGAAGAAGTTAGAGAGTTAAAAAATAGTGTTGTTAAAAAACAAAAATACGAAGAAGCTGCTAAGCTAAGAGATGATGAAAAGAATCTTGAAAAAGAATTAGTACTAGCACAGGAACAGTGGGAGAAAGATTCTAAACTGCACAAAGAAATTGTAGATGAAGAAAGTGTCGCTGATGTAGTTTCTATGATGACAGGAATTCCTGTAAATCGTATTGCACAAACAGAAAGCAATAAACTGGCAGAATTACCAAGCTTAATAAAAGGTAAAGTAATTGGTCAGGATGAAGCAGTTGCAAAGGTTGTAAAAGCAATCCAGCGTAACCGTGCCGGTCTGAAAGACCCTAATAAACCTATTGGTTCATTTATATTTCTTGGTCAAACAGGTGTTGGTAAAACACAATTAGCCAAAGTGCTGGCCAGAGAACTATTCGATAGTGAAGATACACTCATAAGAATAGATATGAGTGAGTACATGGAGAAATTTGCAGTCTCCAGACTTATTGGAGCTCCTCCGGGATATGTAGGCTATGAAGAAGGAGGGCAACTCACAGAAAAGGTGAGAAGAAAACCCTATGCTGTAATTTTGCTGGATGAAATTGAAAAAGCACATCCAGACGTATTTAATATGATGCTTCAGGTATTAGATGATGGGTATTTAACGGATAGCCTTGGTCGAAAAATCGATTTCAGAAATGCTATTATTATTATGACATCTAATATAGGAGCCAGAAAATTAAAAGATTTTGGTCAAGGTGTTGGTTTTGGAACAAACGCCAAAAAGAGTCAATCTAGTGATTATGCGAAGGGGGTTATCGAAAACGCATTAAAAAAGGCATTTGCTCCTGAGTTTTTAAACCGTGTGGATGATGTTGTTGTTTTTAATGCATTAGAAAGAGAGGATATTCATAAAATTATTGATATTGAATTAGATAAATTATATGGTAGAATTAGAGATTTAGGTTACGATCTAACCCTAAGCGAAAAAGCCAAAGATTATATCACCGAAAAAGGATTTGATAAACAATATGGCGCAAGACCGCTTAAAAGAGCTATCCAGAAATACATTGAAGATGCCTTGGCAGAAGAGATAATCAACGCTCAGTTACAAGAAGGGGATACTATATTTATGGATCTTGATGAAAATTCTAATGAATTAACCATCAAAATCAATAAAGCAGAAGAATCAACAGAGTCTTAATGCAACGATATTAAATTAGTATACTCAAAAAAGTATAATTCAAAAAAAAAGCTTCTATTTCTATAGAAGCTTTTTTAGCTATAGACCATATATCCTACTTCCATATTTACGCTAAATTCAATATAAAGATTCAATTGAAGATTCAATATTGCGAGAATACTTTTTCGTTCCGTTGACTTTGTTAGTACATACCCAACCAGTTTTAAAGTCGTCATATCACTTCCTACCGGTCAAAATGTAAATCTTTTCTTGTTAAATAGTAATCAGATATTTTTTGATATACATATATGATTTTTCAGAATTAACTGTAGCTATCCAGACAAACTTCCACAAGCGTAGCAACTTGACTTTTTAATAGATGGATTTCTATAATTTTTTCAGGATAAATAATATAATTTTCTATTGAGGCGAAATAAGTTCCGTTACTACGTGTTCTTCAATTGAAATCTCCAAGAAGTAGTTTTATAATATTTATATCTAATTCAGACCTTATTGTAAGATATTATTTCTAAAAGCTTTCTTTTTCGTTAATCCCACAAGTATAAAAAAGGATAATCCATTTTACCGCAAAATCTTTATCAACTTCTAATTGGGATGTATACTATTCTAATTCTACAAATGGATTTTTGTGGTGAATCATTACACTAACAATATGCCGTGCTATTTTTTTATGTATCTACTTGTATTATCGATATCTACATGAACATCATTCTGATAATGAAATTTTAAGCAAAAGATTATTTTTTTTACCATCAAAAGCTTCAAAAATCATATCCATATTGGGCAACATAGCGGCTTTATTAACTTCTAGATGATCCAGGCGAGAATTTCTTATATCACTCCCGGTAAGTATTGGTTCTTTAATAACTTCTCCAGATACATTATCTATCGTATACGAAGTTAAGTATAGAAACTCCTTTTTACCATCAAAATACCTAGTTGGGAATTCATCAAATGATCTTTTTAAATTTGTAAAATCATCAATATAAAACAAATAGTGTTTTCCCTTATTCACAAAATTAAAATAAGACATACTTTTTTTACCTCTGGCACCAGTTTGATATTTAGGTAATTTATGAAACCATTCTATTTTCCCGTCTTCAGACATTCTGGAAGCTACAACATCTCTATAATAATGCTTATACGTCGTTCTGGAACCCGAAGAACTTGACGTAGTAAAGGACTCTACATAACGCTGCTCTCCTAATACTACCATACTCCCATCTGTATTATAAACAATACTATTCACTTTTAAGTCTTCAAAATCCTTTTTATCATCTTGCTCCTGAGTTCCTTCGTTAACCCGTGTTTCTCGATTAAGAATATATTGTTCTGACACCTCTCTGGGGATATCACTTTTTACCACAAAACTCACTACACCGGTAGTATCTATACTCGCAGAAAACATCCCTGATGTTTCTACTTTTGTATACTGATTACTATACAAACCAGATATTCTAATTCTACCGCGGGTATCCAATCCAATCGCAGCATCCATTATTGATTTTCCAGAAAGTTCTATCTTACTTTTGGTAATTTCTTTTGGGTCTTCTTTAATAACAAACACTTCGGTTCTAAAGCTAGACTCTAACTTATTTTTCTCCTCATCTTCATTATTAAAGATAGAAGCTGTCATATAAAAGTTTCCTTCATTATCAATAGCAAAATCTTCGCCTTGCATTATTTTCGAACTGTATGGTAACGTTACTTTTCTTTTCCAGATCAATTCTAACGACGCGTCATAAACACTTATCCCTATTTTATCAGGTTCATCATTAGCCGTTTTCACTCTGAATAAAACCAATAATTTACTCCCATCAAATGATTTTTTAAAGGCAAATTGATGGATTCTGCCACCAGCATCAAATCCATATGTACTTTTAAAACCAAAATCATTGGCAATATTATCTTTGTCACTTCCAATAAGTATTGGTTTCTCTACAACAGCATTCTTCACAATAATTCTTTGGGCAAACGCCTTATCCTTATTAGTATAAAAGGCGATAGCATTTCTACCGAAACTCATTACGGTCTGAAAATCTCCTTTATCTTCTATCACCTGCCTTTTTTTTACATCCTCTTTTAGGTCATCCAGAGAGAATCGCTGTATGGTCATATCCGTTCTTCCTTTTTTGATAGACATCAATCTATCTCCAGAAGCTATAAAATAGGATCGTAAACTTTTTACACGCTTATATTTCTCTCCAATTTTAAAATTAAAATCTTCGGACAAAACAGGTTTTTGTGCAAATAAGCACGCCTGTATCAATAACAAAAGAAGTAATAAATATTGTTTCTTCATTTTTTTAATATTTTTATTTGTAAGCACAGTAGATTCAATTAGGTCAATTAACACAAATATATAATTCTTCCAGGAAATGCTTGTTTTAATCAACTCTAAAGTGATATTAAGTAAAAACTCAAGAACCTAATTTATCAAAAAAACTGATTTTCAAGTTTTTAAAATATAAGATACAATAAAATAAAAATAATGCTAAAAAAATGTTGCATTGTAGGTTCATAAAAGCTACATTTGCATCCGCATTTGAAATATTAAATGCGACGTTCATAATCAATTTTTGATTAAAGGAGAGGTGCCAGAGTGGTAATGGAGCAGATTGCTAATCTGTCGACGCGCAAGTGTCGCCGGGGTTCGAGTCCCCGTCTCTCCGCAATGTATTTTGATTCTTATATCAAAATTCGGGGTGTAGCGTAGCCCGGTTATCGCGCCGCGTTTGGGACGCGGAGGTCGCAGGTTCGAATCCTGCCACCCCGACAAATGCAATCCGTTCGTATTCAATAAAATACGAACGGATTTTTCATTTATAGGTGGTTCTGCATCAGTAAACAATGAAATAATTAATGTTTTTGAGCTGGTATGCAAAAAAAACAGAGAATGTACCTCAATTTAAAAAGGCTGTAATAGTCAAATCTAAAGCTAAACGAGGTGACTATTTAAAATTCTGCATATGGAATGTTCAAAAGAATGATTTGGATCGCAAAAGGTTATATCCCCTGCAAGATACAAAACAAAAGAAGAAAAAACAGCTTTTTTAAAGGATCGTAAAAAAACAAGTCAATAGAATATTAGAACTTGGCTATTATCTTTAACCTATCCTAAACAACTATACAACACCCTTTTTAGTACTGCTTGGAAAACAATCGAAACCTTTTCTAAAGACACCAAATATCTTGGAGCAAAAAGTGGAATGATTAGTATTTTACACATTTGGGGGCAGAATTTAAGTGTGCACCCGCATATTCATTGTATGGTACTATCTGAAGGTATAAACAAACAAAAAAGATGGAGACAAACTTGCTCAAATGGAAAATACCTCTTCCCTGTAAAAGCAATGAGTAAAGTTTTTAGAGCCATCTTTCTCAAGCAGTTAAAACAACTGAAAAACAAAGTAGAGATTGATCCTGTAAACTTACAGAGCATAGTAGATACTTTATTTAATAAACCTTGGGTAGTCTATGCTAAAAAAACTTTTTCAGGAGTAATACGATTTACGAATAAAAATTTCGCATCTAATGACATTCTTTTTCTACCATATTTTCTTCATAAAATGAAACAATAGCTAATTGTTAATTAATATTAATCTTCGGAGATTGGTTTATTGATTCAATTAGGTGGGAAAGCTCGAATTTTCCCACTTTTTTTATTTAATCATCCACTCATTTGTTTGTTGATTTAGGTTATACTTAAAATTCTTAGAGGCATTAAGAACTTCTAAAATTTCTTCTATAGGAGTAGATCTATCAAAAACAGCTGTAAACCTAGACTCGGCAATTGACTCATTTTCAAACACTAACTTTATATTTAATTGATTATTCAAATCATTAGCAATGTTTTTAAACGACAGGTTTTCAAATCGAATTTCACCTTTTCTCCAAGCCAAAATAGCTTCCTCGTTTTGAATTGTAGTTTTTACTGGTATTCCATCGGCTTTAAGAATTCTAATATTGTCATTAGGGAGCATGACAATTTTTTCTTCAAAATAGTTTTTTGATAATACTTCGACTTTCCCGCTAAGAAGTGTCGTTTCTAAATAGGTATTCTCAGGATACGCCTTAACATTAAAACTTGTACCTAAAGCTTTTACAATGACATTATCGGATGTTTCTACTGTAAAAGAGTGTGCTTTATCTTTAGCAACTTCAAAAAAAGCTTCACCTCGTAATTGAATTGTTCTCGGAGAATTTTCTTCATAAGAAATCTTACTCCCGGCATTTAACCAAACCACAGAACCGTCTGAAAGAGTAACTTGCTTTTCTTCTCTATAACCGGTTTCTATAATAATAATATTGCCAGATAGACTTTGATAGGTAATGCCTGCAATTGAGATAAACAACGCAACTACAGCAGCATATTTCAAATACTTCTGTATACCTTGGCTTTTTCTATTGGTGGGCGCCACGGTTGAGAAGAATTTAGCTTTCTCTACCTCAATATCAATAACATCATCAAAAGGATTTTTTCCCGTTACATCATAAAGTTTTACTATTGAATCGAATAACTCTTCATCAAAGTCATTTGAGTCTTTCCAATGCTCAACTTTTATACGTGTAGCTTCATTTGCGCTCTTTGACACATAAGCCCAAATCTCTACTTCTCGAACTAAGCTATTTTTCATAAATAGGTGTTTTACTATAGGACGTTTGTCAACCAGTAGTACCCTATTTTTATTTTATAAATAGTCCTTTAACCTTTTTCTAAAGGTATGCAACGACTTTGAATTATGAGACTCTACGGTCTTGATAGATATATCTTTTAAAGAAGCAATTTCTGGGAACCTAAGCTCCTTGATAACTTAAACATTTCTGAAGTTTTTGGTTGTAACTCATTATAAATCTTCTTTATTTCTTTTTCTAGCTCTCATTTGCTATCAATATCAGTGGCAAACTCTGTATTTATTTTATATAAATTGAGGTGTTTTTCTTTGGTTTGAGTTTTTAAGACTGTGATCAGATACGATCCTACTGATGCTTCTATAATTTTCAAAACACTATTCATGATAAAAATATATCCAGATGCAATATTTTGTAATCCATATTCTGACATTAGCTGCGAAGGTATTCCCGAAATTATGTAGTCGTTGCTATTTCATTTTATAAAGAACACCATAGGCTAATTAGCAAGAAGTGGTATTATAATTTTTCATTGCACACAAATATCCAAAAAAGCTCTACTATAATCTATGGAAAATCAATAGATTAAAAGCACGCGAGCCATGGTAACTAAAATGTAAAATATAAAATATAAAAAAAAATTAAAAAAAACTCTTTGTATACTTGCAAAAATCCCAATGTGTTGTATCTTTGCCGCGCTGAAAATGTCAAGTAACAGTAAAAAGAAATACCGACGCATAGAATGTTTGAATTCTATCACGACTGTTTTATTTATCTGATAATACATCTTGACATACCATCATAATGGTCGCGTAGCTCAGTTGGATAGAGCATCTGCCTTCTAAGCAGACGGTCACAGGTTCGAATCCTGTCGCGATCACAAGACAAAACCTACTGATAATAAGTAGGTTTTCTTGTTTTTAGCACCTTTCTAATCGTTAGTATATTTACGGATCAAGCTCAATTGTTGTGTTTAGACAAATATTCCCGCTAGCCCAAAGAGGAAAAATTCGGATCAAGACCAATTGTTGTGTTTATGCAAATATTCTTGTTAATCTAAAAAGGAAGAATTCTACATTTTTGACACCTCTGAACTGTGCTCTAAATGCTTTTATTTTTGCATTAAATGATTCTGCTGACGCATTTGTACTTCTTTTTATAAAGTAATTCAAGATTGATAGTTATCGGATTAACTATTGTATTGAAGGCCTTAAACTCAAATCAATACTGCATTTTGATATAATTTTATGTTTTAGATATCAGGAATTTTCTAAATACAGTTATTCACCTGACAAATATCCTACATAAAATTAGCTGTAAAAACTTCCTTTTATCTTTTAAGTTTATTTTATATGTAGGAAATTATTTTCAAATACTGAAATAGCATTTATTCATACATTATATATTTATTATCAGCTATTTAAGTATAAATATACTACTCTAAACATTTGTTAATCTTACATTAAAAACCGGTATTGTCTAGTTTTAATCTAGTTTCTTTCCTTTGACACAGGCCTAATATATGATTAAATTCGTGTTAAATAATTATTAATATCTTATTAACAATTGCTAAAAATTAATAAAAGCGTAAAACAACTAAATTATATGACTTATTGACGAATTTATACTCTAATTATTTAACACGAACTCTATTTGGGTGAGTCTATTATTTATCTACAACCAATTTGATAAAAAATAATACTTAGTCAAAAGGCAATAAATGCCAATTACTCTTAAAGCCTTTGCATTTCTGTCCAGAAAAATAAACTTAAACTACGTTTATTTATGCTGGTTAATGATTTGTAAAAGGCTTTTTTTCATGGGGAAAAATTGTATTAGGCACAAACAACACTTTTTATATTAATTAATAAAATGAGAAAACAATTAATTCTATTAATCATTAGCATTTTTACATTTACAATAAGTGCACAAGATTGGAATGGGCTTGCGGTTCCCGCTAGTCCAGGTTCGGGGAATGTATGGCAATTACAGGAAAATTTTTCTGATGATTTTAATTACAACAACAAAAATGATAACCGATTTACAAACAAATGGGATGATCGTTACAATCCTGATCGAAATTTCAGAGGACCAGGTGCCACAAACTGGGTTACTGGTAATACGCAGATTAATAATGGAAAATTAGAAATAAGAGCGACACCCGGTAGTAACGGAAGAGTAAACTGTGGTGTAATTTCCTCAAAACGTAAGGTAAAATATCCTATTTTCATGGAAGCTCGAATCAAGGTTGCCAATGTTGAAAACTCTTCAAATTTTTGGATGCTTGATAGTGGAGGGTTTAATGAGATTGATGTACTGGAGGTATATGGTGGATCTCCAGATGCTTTCTTCAGTAAACAAATGTCAACAAATTTTCATGTTTTTAAGAGACAAGGACCTAATGGTCCTATTATAACCGATAATACGTATCAGGTATTTTTTCAGACAAACCCTGAAGCCAATAGTCTGAATCAAACAGATTTTTGGAGAAATGGTTATCACAGATTTGGTGTCTATTGGAAAAGTCCTAATGACATCACATTTTATATCGATGGTGTACCAACGAGAAATGGTCAACATTACGTAAATGGAAGGTATAAAAGTCAATTGAACGGAAGTTTTGCTCAGGCAATACTACAAGTTCCTTATCCGAATGTAAACTCATCTCCTTTAAATAAAAATGACCACGCAAACCAGATTACTCGAGAGCTATTTATGATTTTAGACATTGAGAGTCATGCAGGCAGACCTATTTCACCTAATAGCGATCTTAGTAATAACTCTAAAAATGTTATGCGAGTTGATTGGGTTCGCACTTACAGACCTGTTAACAATTCCAGGGGAGGAGGGAATTCTGGTGGTGGTGGAAATTCCGGCGGCGGAGGAAATTCTGGAAACGCAACAAATCTAGCTTTAGGAAAAACTACAAGTCAATCCAGTACTTATCAAAATAACAACAATAGCTATGGTTCTGAAAAAGCTGTTGATGGAAATACTGGCAACATCACTCATACAAATAATGACAATAATGCCTGGTGGGAAGTAGATTTAGGAAGTGTTCAAAATATTTCTAACGTACAGGTATTCAATAGAGATGGATGCTGTGGTAATCGTTTATCAAGATTTCATGTACTCGTATCAAACAATCGATTTAATACCAAAAACCTGAGCCAATCTATCAGCCAATCTGGAGTAGGAAATTATTTCACATCCGGACAAGCAGAAAGACCCACAACTATTAATGTAAACAGAAGCGGACGTTATGTTAGAGTACAATTAGCAGGGAAGAATTTCTTACACATGGCAGAAGTTAGAGTTAATGGATCTGCCGGAGGTTCATCTGGTGATGGAACAAACCCACCAAGTGGTGACGGAAACGCGGATGGTGCTCCTATCGGAAGTATCATTTCCCTTAGAAAAACTGGTGGAGATCGTAAATTTATATCCACAGTACAAGAATTATCCAATGACCTATATGCAAACAAAAATAGCGTTGAAGGAACTCGTCAAAAATTTAGAATTGACAGGCATCGTCGCGGTGGTGTGGCACTTTATTCCTTATCAGCTCGTAAATATGTACAAAGTAATAATACCAATCAAAATATCATCCTTAGAGCACGAGGAAATAGTGATGGAAATTGGGAACGATTTGAGTGGAGAAATCGAGGAAATGGAAAAGTAGCTCTTAGAAGCATACAAACTGGAAAATGGATGCAGGCTGCTCATAACCAAAATAATTCTGCAGTATTCCCTAAAGGAAATAACCCTAACGCCTGGGAAACATTTGATTGGCGTACAGAAAACAATAAATCTTTTGATCTTGGAAGTACAATAGAATCTCAAGCTATTAATATTTATCCCAATCCAGTACTGGGAGGTAATAACATTTTTGTAGAAGGTATTGGTAAAGGAGATACTGTGAGCGTTTATAATACATATGGACAAGAGCTTTCAAAAACAATTGCTAATAATTCTACCGAAATTATTTCAATATCAAGCTTAGCAACAGGTATTTATTTTATACGTGTTAATGATGGTAAAACTCTGAAATTAATAATTAAATAAAATAACTATTAAATTATGGAAAGGAATCTTTATGACGTTTTAAAGATTCCTTTTTTTTCTTTACCTATGAACTTATCTTGACTTTTTATTTTTAACCAAACATGAGTTAAAATTTGTACAGATGAGGCACTTTTTGCAGTCTATAGGAGCACGATAGACGAAAAAAACAGCAAAATGATGGACGAATGTCAGCCATTTTTTAGGAAATCGAAAAAGTCAAGATAAGTTCTGCTATAAAAAAACACTACATCATACTGAAAAAGCGAAGCTTTTCTGACTCAAGGCTACAACTTTCACTTTAATCATCAGAAAACAATTATTTTCATCAGCATTAAAAATATCGAATCAACTCATTATCAAAATTATATAAAGTACAACTTTTTTTGAACGTTAGAGATTTTTAAAATAAAAACTAATCCTAATTACAACATAAAAATGATCTGAAAAAATAGCACTATTTTTGGCGAGTTATTTTATTCTAAAAAAACTAACCGTATATAAGAAAGGTTTATAGTTTGCTTTTTAAAAGCAATCTTAAACTAAAAACTTAGTGTATTATAAATAATATAGATATAAGCAATGGTTCTAACATATACATTACAGGAACTACCTAAAGTGGCAAAAGAGCTAATTACTAATGTACCTACCAAAACACTTCTCTTTAATGCTGAAATGGGAGTTGGTAAAACAACACTGATTAAAGAAATTTGCAAACAATTAGGTGTAGAAGATACAATCTCCAGTCCGACTTACTCTTTAGTAAATGAGTATCAAGGAAACGGATCACTAATTTACCATTTTGATTTTTATAGAATATTACACGAAGAGGAGGCCTATGATATTGGTTTTGAAGAATATTTAGATGAAAAAAACTGGATTTTTATTGAGTGGCCCGAAAAAGTGCATCGTTTATTACCAGAAAACTGTGTTAAAATTAATATCAAACTACAAAATGATGGTAAAAGAATACTTTTAATGGAGTAAAAACATGAACTCACTATAATACAAATAATTACAATTAATAATCCTTTAACATTCGTGAAATTGATTTATCAGAATTAGATCATTTCAATAAATCTAATAAAAAAACAGGCGGAACAGGTTTTACTAAAGATTCCAAAATTCATAAACAAACTAGCTTTATCCAGTATTTTCTCCTTAGAAAATATACTAGATCCAAAATCTAAACGACCAATTACATTTGCATGCTATCCTTTTTTATTCGTAATTTGAAATATCGAATTTTTCACACATGAATAAACCAACCTCTCCCTTTACTAAGGAGCAACTTCTTCCGCAGGAAGAAATGATAGAAGTAGCACGAAAAAAGGGCAAATTGTTTATTGGCATCCCCAAAGAAACCAGCTATCAAGAAAAACGAGTATGTCTTACTCCTGATGCCGTTGCAGCACTAACAGCGCACGGCCATCGCGTATTGATAGAGTCTAATGCTGGTATTGGCGCTAGTTTTACAGATAGAGAATACAGTGAATCGGGTGCAGAAATCACAAAAGATACTACAAAGGTTTTTGGATGTCCCATTATTCTTAAGGTTGAACCACCTTCTATTAAGGAATTAGAACATATAAACCCACAAACAGTGTTAATTTCAGCTTTACAACTAAAAACACAGTCCAAAAATTATTTTCAGGAATTAGCAAAGAAACGAATTACTGCTTTAGGATTTGAATTTATTAGAGATATAGATGGTGCATATCCGGCAGTAAGGGCATTAAGTGAAATTGCAGGTACTGCTGCCATTTTAATTGCTTCAGAATTGATGAGCAATGCAACAGTAGGTTCTGGTTTGATGTTAGGAAATATTAGTGGTGTACCTCCAGCCGAGGTTGTTATTATTGGTGCGGGTACTGTAGGTGAATTCGCAGCACGTTCGGCAATAGGACTTGGTGCTAATGTGAAGGTTTTTGATAACTCTATTACAAAATTGCGCTGTTTACAAACCAATATAGGCAGGCCATTATATACCTCTACTATACAACCTAAAAATCTGATTAAAGCCCTGCGACGCTGTGATACTGTAATTGGTGCTGTAAGAGGTAAAGATCGTTCTCCGATTATTGTATCAGAAACCATGGTAGAACGCATGAAACCAGGTTCTATTATTATAGATGTAAGTATTGATATGGGTGGATGCTTTGAAACCAGTGAGGTAACCACACATGATCATCCAACATTCGAAAAACACGGAGTAATACATTATTGCGTCCCCAATATACCTTCTCGATATGCCAAAACTTCATCCCTGTCGATTAGTAACATATTTACTCCTTATTTATTACAAATAGGTGAAGAAGGTGGTATCGAAAATGCGGTACGTTTTGATCGTGGTCTCAAAAATGGTCTGTATTTTTACCACGGTATTCTAACCAATAAATCTATTGCAGATTGGTTTGAGTTATCATACAGAGATATTAATTTATTGATTATGTAATATATCTATAATTGTAACACTAAAAGGAACTTCTTTATAATGAATTATTCATTAATGAATCTTTAGGGTAAAATTTACTCGATAGTCTAAATTTAAATGCTTCGAACTTGTCTCAGAATTGAATTTTTTTTTCAATAAATACCTTGTAGTATCGCTTCGAGTGATTTAGTGTACTCTATCTCTAAAGTACTACCAAAGAAGATACATAAAAAAGTACTTATCCCGAGAAGTATCTAGATAAAAACTCTTGCAAGCATCAGGTAAACTTTTGCTAATCTATTAGTATACTTGATTTCTCTACTATACATATACTTACCAGATGCTTACATTAAAATTTTGTTATATATAATTTCTGAATTTTAAAGCTAAAAAATATTCCTCAGTTCTTCTAAAATCAATAAAGTATAAAATCAACATATTTATAAAATTAAATATGTATATTTGAAAAATGAATTCAGATGCTATTTTGGAGATTAATAAAGCACTTTCTAATACCACAAGGTTAGAAATCCTAAAGTGGTTAAAAGATCCTGAAGCAAATTTCCCTCCTCATCTGGAGTTGGGGCATTTTGATTTTGGAGTATGCGGTCAAAATATTCAGGATAAATCTGGGTTATCTCAACCCACAATTTCCCATTATTTATCAGTTATGCACAAAGCTGGTTTATTAATTCCTACAAGACACGGAAAATGGACCTATTTTAAAAGAAATGAAAAAATTATTGCTGAGTATATAAAAACATTAAATAAAGAACTTTAAAAATTTAAAACAACATATTCATAAAATTAAATATATAATTATGAAGATTTTAGTAATTGGTGCTACAGGTACAATAGGAAAAGAAATTTACAACACCTTAAAAGAACATCATGAAGTATACGGAGCCTCCAGAAAAAATGACTCCTACCCTATTGATATAACGAATAAAGATTCTATAGAAAAACTTTTTAAAAAGTTACCAAAATTAGATGCTGTAATAAATGCAGCAGGCACAGCTGCCTGGAAACCATTATCAGAGCTTACAGAAGAAGATTACTACATTGGGATACAAAGTAAACTAATGGGACAGGTAAATCTGGTACATATAGCAAATAAGCATCTAAAAGATAATGGCTCAATAACCCTTACAACAGGTATTCTTGCAGAACATTATGAGCCAAATACAGTTCCACTCTCACTTGTAAATGGAGCATTACACAGCTTTGTAAATGCTGCATCCCGAGAATTAGAACGAAATATCCGTCTTAATGTTGTTGCCTCCGGAGCGATCGCAGGTGGTTTTCCGAAAGACAAAAAATTTGCCGGTTATCTTCCTGTACAAATAGAAGATGTGGTAAAAATTTATGAATATACACTCACAAACACGAATACTGGTCAAATCTTAAAAATTTATTAGCTCCATGAAAATTCCAATGTATCAAATTGATGCTTTCACACAAAAATTATTTGGAGGAAATCCTGCCGCAATATGCCATTTACCTCATTGGATAGATGATGACACACTACAAAATATTGCTATAGAGAATAACCTGGCCGAAACTGGTTATTTTGTAAAAAAGAATGATGTTTATGAAATTAGATGGTTTATGCCTCATGCAGAAATTGATCTATGTGGTCACGCAACTTTAGCCTCTGCGTATGTCATTTTTAATTACCTGGACACAACAATAGATGAGGTTATATTTTCTTCTAAAAGTGGAATTCTAAAGGCGAAGAAAGAAAATAATGGTTTGATCACCTTAGATTTTCCTTCTCGTCCTCCACAACCTATAGATATTCCTAAGGAAGTTTTTAAGGCACTAAATTCTAAACCTATAAAAGCTTATGCATCCAGAGATTTGATTATTACACTAGATTCTGAAGAATCAGTTCTTGCAGAAAACCCAAAACTTGAGTTTCTCAAAGAGCTCCCTTATTTATGCACGATACTCACAGCTGAAGGAAAATCTGTTGATTTTGTATCCAGGGTTTTTGATGCTAATGCAATTGTAATGCCAGAAGATCCGGTTACAGGGTCTGCCCATGTATCTCTTGTCCCCTTCTGGGCAAAGAAATTAGGAAAATCAAAACTAAAAGCTCTACAATTATCTAAGCGAGGTGGAGAAATCGATTGTATACTTCATAATGACAGTGTATTTCTCAGTGGATATTCAGTACCCTATTTAGTAGGAGAAATAGAGATTTAAAATTTTATATTAAATATTTATTAATAGAAGTCCAATAGCGTTCAAAACATTTGAAAAAAAAAGTAAAAAAAGAGAGAATTGTAACTAATCAGTCTATTTACTACACTGTAACTAATCAGTTTGTTTTTTTTTAAATGTTGAATCATGCCTAATTGTCATGTTTTTTATTTTTTGGTTATCACTTGTTTTATTTACTTAGCAGTATGAACACTTCTGTATTATACGATTTGTGATTAAAAAATTCGTATAAATTCATTGAATTATTTTTTCTTTATGCAAGGCAAAAAAATCAAGCATAGCTATAGCTACGGTTTATTTTTTAAACGAAGTAGAAAGGAAAAAGAAACGATGAATATGCGAAATTTTTAGTTATAAATCGTATTACTACTTCAGTTAGAAGCTCTCAAATTTCGTTTAGATCTCTTAGAAAAGGAGAATGTAGCACTAAAAGAACGTCTTTCTAAATACGAGCCCTCTAAAACCGGTGGTCATTGATAGTTGGCAAAATAACTGGGAGGAACTCTCACAATATTTTCAATTTAGTGCTCCTATCCGTAAAATGATCTATACCACTAACGCAGCAGAAGGCTTTCATCGCCAAGTACGAAAAGTAACAAAAACTAAAGGTGCTTTTACCAATGATATGGCATTGCTCAAGCTTGTGTACTTAGCCACTAAAAATATTCAGA
>NZ_VTZU01000003.1 GCF_008370685.1 Aquimarina sp. RZ0 | reverse complement strand
TCAAGAGCTTTCTTCTCTAGTTCTTGTTGTTCTGTATTTGTCATCTTATCTGAATAATGTGTAAATTAAAAATTTAGTATTCAGACAAGGTTATATTTACACTCTCGCTGATCATTCTTTTGGTGGTTTACTCGCTAGTTATATGCTTGTAACAACATCTGATTTATTTGATTATTATTTGGCTGGAAGTCCTTCATTATGGTATGATACGATTTGTGATTAAAAAATTCGTATAAATTCATCTTCATACTTTTTTGCCATAATTCAAATATAAGATTACGGGCTATATTTTTCTGTCCTATTAAAAGTAGACATTCCACTTTATATCGTTCTCTCTTAACTACTGGAAACACTTTAGAGATGATATTAGAAAAAGCTAAGTTTTGGGAAAAACATAATGAAACTCCTCTTAATGCAAGACAAAGATTGACATTAAATAAACTATTAGTTGGTTTTGTTGGCAAACTTAAAAATTCCCTCAAAAATAAAACAACCTCAGCTCTTCTTTTTTAGTTTTTTATGTGTATTATAGATTCCAATACCTCCTTTCAAAATTTTAAACATCGAGTGAAATAACATAAACAATCCATAAAAACTCATTATATGTTTCCAATGAAATTTTAGATTAAAAACATCATCTTTATATAGCTCTTCAATCCCTATAAAAATTAATCCTATAGATATTATAACATTCACATAAGGATTCTCTACTATTTTAGAAATTAACATCCCAATTGTATTCATGAAACCGTAGTTTGTACCTGACCCGCGGATGTAATTGATATGGTCCCTGCATAGCTGCACGTGCACGTACTACTATCATCCAATGCAGATAGACTACCAATCGCCACATCAGAAATACCAGGTGTCCAGGGTGAAGCAGTGGCTGGAATGCAGGGCATGGGCGTCAAAACTCCAAGTGCTGCACTGGTTGCTGCCGCTACAGTAGGGTTTGTCGGTGATGAACAGGTGCCAAAACTCATAATATTGACCAGTGGAGTATAATCCATAATAGTAGCTGCAGGCATACTACTTGTATTTACCATATTAACTGGTAATATTGTCAATGTGGAAGGTGCAGACCCAAAAGAGCAGGATATAATCGCTCCACTGCATACTTGATTTGCCATATTCTTCTATTTTTTTTAATTAAACGTTTTATTGCTTTTACTATATTCTCTTTTAATACCTTTCATAATCGTATTTAACATTATTCTTTTTTCTCCGCGACTCGCTGCCTTTATAGCGCAGTATCTTACCACATTAATCATTTCCCCTCCAGATAGCTCATATTCTTTTGCTATGGTATCAAGCACATCAGCTCCTTCTTCTATTTCAAAAATGCTTCCTACCATATTTTGCCATAATAGCTTTCGTTCTTTATATGTTGGTTTTGGGAAATCAATTGTAATCTGAAAACGTCTTAAAAAAGCTTCGTCTATATTACTTTGTAAATTAGTAGCCAATATTACCAACCCATCAAAATCCTCTATCCGTTGTAACAAATATGCTACTTCCTGATTGGCATGACGGTCATTAGAGCTGTTGGTTTGTGTACGTTTACTAAACAAAGCATCGGCTTCATCAAAAAACAAAATCCAATCTTTTGATGCAGCTTCATCGAATAAATGTCCCAGGTTTTTTTCTGTCTCTCCAATATATTTAGACACAATCATCGAGAGATCTATTCTAAAAACAGGAGTGTTAGTTGTTTTTCCCAATAATGTAGCTGCTAATGTTTTTCCGGTTCCCGGAGATCCATAAAACAATACCCGAAATCCGGGTTTCAGACTTCTATTGAGCCCCCATTGTCTCAATATAAGATCACTATGTTGCAACCACTGCTGGATTTCATCTAATTGTTCCCTAACACTTGGAGCTACGATAAGATCTTCCCAACTTAACTTTGTGGTGATTGATTGCGCAGGAAATCGCGAACTATATGTAGGTACATATTCTTTTCCGGTAATAATCGTATGTAATGATTCTTCAGAGAGTTCTAATTTTTCCTGTAATCTGATCGGATATTTTTCTGCTTGTAAAATACGGTCGCGATACAGGAAATGATCTTTATGAATCTTTTTCATAAATCTTAGTCTAATAGCCATATCATCAGCTCCTCCCACAATAAAACATGCTGTTTCGATAGTTGGTATAAAACCAACGTGTTTTGAGTCCTTTAGCCCTCCAAATTCTGAAAATTCTGTATCTATATTTTTATTTTTTATAAGAAATACATCCAGACACTGTGGTTTTATATGTGGAATTAGTGCCAAAATGAGTATTACGCGTTCTTCAAAACTAAGATCATATTTTCTTAATAACTGGGCATACCCAGCCTCTTCATTTTCTATAGGAGGAGGTTTTATTTCTTGTACAGAACCATATGGACTTTCATTTTTAAAATACAATGTTACTGAAGTATCGATAATAGTTTCGAGCCAGGCAATCTCTTGTAACAACTGTATTGTTATATTCTTCTCTGTTATTGTCTCCATAGTACTTCTAATAATTTTTGCATCCAACTCAATTTTAATTTAGCAATACTCCATGGGATTTGATCCAGCAACATATCAAATGATTTTTGCTCGACTGTAAGTATATAACTATCTTCTTCAATCACAATTCGCGCATCTCTACGCAAAAATGATTCTCTAAGCCCTTCAATTGACGTATTCTTAAGAATACTCCAATTCGTAATAATAGCTTGTAGTAATCCTTTTACCAATTCTTTTTCTTCCGGGGCGATATCTACATATTTTTGAACTGGGGTATGGATATCTATCCCACATATAATTTTATTTAATGCCAATTGTTGCTCTTCTTCATATGCCCTGCCTGTAACCGCATATTGCAGTATGTGTATTCCTTTTTGTATACAATCTTCATTTTTGAATTTCCCGTTTTCTGTAAATTTCAACCGATCAAATAACATGGGAATATACGGTCCCAAAATGACCATTCCTGCATTTTTGATATATATGGCATCGCCAATGATTTCTTCTGGTGTTTCCTGAAACACTACCTCCTCTTCTATTAGAAAAACTTCTTCTTTCTTTTGTACTATTCCTTCCCGTGTTTGCAACAGCACATTCTGTATCGCTCCCGCAGTCTCCGCTGCTATTGTCAAAAGAATAGTTTCTGGATCTATCGCATCTTTTAGCATCCAGACTGATTGTGTCAGTAGCATACACCATCTTTTTACAGACCAATCTGCAGGTTTGTCTATTGCGATGGTCAATAATACTGTTTCTATAAAATATGCCCAAATTTTTTGATATTGAGATCCTGTGATGTGCCTGCGTAATTTCTCGAAAACAGTCATCATATCTGTAAACTTAGATTGATTTGGTATATCCATAAATAATTGTACCAATACTAGCTGTTCTTTATGACTTAATGTGCTTATTAACTGCTTTCTGAAAGCCATCCGTTTTAGATTAAAAAGCAATCCTGCCGGCTTCGTTTTTTGAATGGTTTTGAGAATGAACAATACCTCTTTTCTGGGAGTGAATCTGATGACACTTTCCCAATCCTTTTGCTCCTCAATAAGTTTTTTTACTTCTATTACCTCATCCTGAGATGCTATTCTTTTTACCTGGGAATCCAGCCACGAAAAAACTTCGTCACAAAACTCGGTTGTTTTGTTATCTTTTATTTGTTCATTTAATAATATGTTGATGCTATCTTCTTCAATAGTAAATACTCTTGCAATCGCATTGATCAGATATCTAGTAAAATCCAACGTATGTATGCTCCCGTTTTTGAAAGCATAGCTAACTATCATATGCCGTATGTGATGAATATGATCCTGTGTAACTTGTCTGATCTGCTTAATTTTTTTTGTCAGTAGCTGTTCTATATATTCTTTAATCTGAAATACCTGACGACTAACAGATGAATTTATTTGCCCTAGAAAAGTATCATAAGTATGTTCTTTCATGATACCAATCAACAGGTATTGGTTTTTTGCCATTCTATACCAGTGCAAGAAGCGTTCTGGAAACTCGGTTATTACCTCTGCCAAGTATTCTTGTACTACTGATCGCTGTGTGTCTTTTGCCCACCAGGGTAATGTAGCCGTATCAGAGAAATACTGTATAACATCCAGCTTATATTGGATATTTATCACCTTTTGTTGTACTGTTATTGTACTCTCGGATGAAATATCTTCTATAATTCTTTTTATCAATTGTACATCTTTCCGATTAGCAATTTGTTTCTTTAATCCTTCTTTTAGGTAAGTAACTGATACTTTATATGTATTTGAAAATTCAAGAAACAGCGTAGTAATGCGCTCATGTAGGTTCTGCTCTGTTTGTTTATAAAATTGATCATAGATCTGTTCTATGAGTATTTTATAGATAGTATCCGGAATATTTCGGGATATTTCATCAGAAGATTTTATCGCTGGCAGCTGTTTGTTTTTTCTTTTCTGCAGAATCGTTAATGCTCCTTCTACACCCATAACTATGGTTTCGGGTATTCCTAATTGCCTTAATAACTTAAGGATTTCTCTTATCACAGAAGTATGATTAGCATATTTTCCTTGAGTTTTTAATTCTTCAACTCTTTTTACTACCCATTCGCTAATTTCTGTAGTAGTATACGTCTTGCTCTTAGCACAAAGCTCTAATAAAGTGTATACTATTTTTATGGTTTTCTCAATATGTATTTCTTTTTCTAAAAATACCTTAAATTCTTCTACACTACTTCTTTCTCTCTGATTATAAACATGATATAATCTTTCTGAAACCCCAACCTGAGAGAGAACCTTCTCTGAAACCTGAACCTCCTCTATTCCTGTTACTTCTATCCTATTAATTATTAATTCTGAGTACAGCATCTCAATCTCATTTTCTTGAGATGGAAGTAGGCTTTCTGTTTTTTTTAATACCTCAAGAAGTTCTGTATCGATAGTTATATGAAGTATGATCTGAAATAAGAATTCTCTCCACTCACTACCTGATGCATGGAGTATTTTTTTATAGGTTTTGAGAAGAATCATTCCCTGTATTTTTTTCAGAGAATTTGCTTCTATCAGTCTTTGTTCAGCTATTTTATGTACTAAGGACATAAAAGCTGTAAGTTTTAGTATTATGGTATTTTTTGAACGACTGAGTATTTTATAGAGTATTGCATCCGGAAATTGCTTAATTAACCGATCTATTTTTGATGATTGTTGTATCCAACCATCAATAAAGTCTGTAAATATTCTGGGATGATTATCGATATAAGACACTACTTTTTTATAAAACTCTTGAAAAGAAGAAATATCAATTCCCACAGGTAATGAACCGTAGTTCATAAAATATTGAAGGGTTTTTATAAAATCCTGTTCTTCTTTTTTTAGTCCCTTTTTCTGATAATCATTTCTTGTTTTTCCTTCTTTTTCTGCCTCTTCCTGAAGGGTGATCAGCAGTTTTTCAAAATCCAAAACCTTTCTTCCCTTGTCATGTCTATCTTTTATCCCCAATATAATTGTTCTGAGAAGGCTCTTATAGGTCAATCTATATTTTTGTGCAATTTTATAGATCAAAAGTTTTAGAAAGCTCTTTCTATTATAATATCCATTGGCTTCTACAAAAATATATGTCAGTACTATTTCCCAGGTAGCTTTTCTAAAATCAGCTGTTGCCGTTTCTATTAGTTTTTCACTCTTTTGCTTCCTGATAATATCCTGTCGGTATTGATTGATATAAATCCCTTCATTACCCGCAACTCCTTCTACTATTTGTTCTAAAAAAGAGTCTTTTAATTGTGCAATCATACGTGTGCGTATGACCTCTTTTTGACCTTGCTCTTTTACTAGTTTAATAAGTGCCTCTTTATTATTCGCTATCAGCTCCAGAAATAATTGTTCTGGTCTTTCTGTAGTGACAACCTGCCAATTTACATACCCATTTTTTAGAAAAAATGCAAACTGATCTATCTTTTTGTTATAGATCTGTACTCGTTTTCCTGTTTTTAAGGTTCCGTTATCAAAAGAATTGTTTTCTAAAAAAGTAGTTAGTGCTTCTTCTACCCTATAAAATATTTCTTTTTCAAAATTTGAAGGCGAAACTGTTCCTAAATCCAAGACAATTTCTTCAAATTGATCCAGAAATTCTTCTGAGCTATATTTATCCATTATTTTTTGCAACAATGACTGTATCTGATAGGTTTGCAGGTAGCTTATTTTAGATTGATAGCTATAGGCCTCAGATGATTGCTCCAATACTACTTCATAGCGCTGACTCTTAATAATATGTGTTTGCTCATTTTTCAAAATTCATCATATTGTTGCTCTAATTCCTGTAACATAGTTATCAACTGATATGCCTGATACACGCGGTCTTCATGACCCTGATCATCTATCATTAGTTCCTGCCATCTAAAATAATAGGCTTCAAATAAATGAACTACTTTATAGTCCAGCCAATATACCTTGGCTACTAAATGGATTGGCAGGTGTTCATATACAATATTTTCAAACATCATTCTGAAACTCTCATTCTGAAAACGTACCGGCCAGGATGGTAAAATAAAACTCATCCTGAAGGAAAAAAAATCTTCTTTTACCGCATGTGCCCCATAATATACATAGCACTGAACGATATCTGACAATTGTTCTTTATCCACAAGAGATAATTCATTTTGTAATTCTTTGATCACATCCTGCCATTCTTTTTCAGAATCGTACCTGTCTTTTGATATAGCCAGTATTTCTCCTTCTGAACTGACAATTTCTATTGTATAACAGTCATTCCTCAAGATTCCTTTATACTGCAATTCATCCAGATATAGTTGTTCTAATAGTGTATTTATTTTTCGATTTCGGTAGTTACATGAAGTTTGCTCATGATGCTGTATTCGTAAATTCACTTTTGTCATGAGTAAAGAAAAATCAAGATAAAAGCCAAAATAATCTCCGTGATATGGAGGTAGTAATAATAGGTGTTCTAATACAAAAAATCCTTCGCTTTTATGACTAAGCGCTACCAAATAATTAATCGCTTTCTTAATAGATGCAACCGCGTGTTCCCTGCTGTCACAGATGTGTGCTATATTGGAAGTCGTAATTCCTCTTTTATATAAAATATAATACTTATCATCAGTATTAGGATCTTTTTTAATGGTATAATTTTGTGATAACACTCCATTTTTTAATATTTCACTTAGAATACTATCTTCTGTCCCTACGTAGTGCATTGCCTTATACAAGTCTTCTTCTATCACTTCATTAACAACTACATCTTCTATAGTGACAATTGCAATATCTTCTTCTGGTGTATGGATATCTATTTCTCTAACCTTAAGTTCTATTTCTACAGCCTTGGGATGCACTATAACTCCAGAATCTTCCAGAATTTTAGTGAGCGACTGTATTCTAAAATCATTCATCCCTGTAAGAATTGCAATTTTTCTAAACAATCCTGGAATTAATTGTTTCTGATTTTTCTGTACACCTGTTTCTGATAAGGCATGATAATTAAAAGCACGTGCCCGGGTATAACTTATTGAATCATATGATGCTATAAAAGCCCTTTTCATTGCTAACGCTTCTTTCTCGAATCGATCAGATGTAAGAGCTTCTCCATAACTATTACTATTAATTTTGCGTAATGCGTAGGTTCTAAATTCTTCATTATATCTAGCTAATAATTGATCTGCAATGGCATCAAAACGTTCTAAAACACCTACATCAAAATGTGTATTAAGTGCTTTTACCAGGGTATCCCAATAGGATTTTACAACAGAGATATCGTCGTAATTTTCTGGAGGTCTAATCAGTTCTATCAAATCGTCTAAATCTGGTAATTCTTTTGTAAAATATGACCGTTCTATTGTATTATGAACATCATATAATGTGTATAGATTGCTTAATTGACTTAAAAAATTAACCATCAGCTGATCGATTGGCATCAGATATGCTTGTAATTGTTTTACCTGTGCTTTTCGTAATGGGGTAGCATTTGCACTAATACCAACATCTCCTATTCCGTATAGTTCTGGAAACTGTTTCCTGATTGGGTAATGATAGTTTATATCTTTATAAGTTCCTTGTGGTATAGGTATTCTATTTAAAGAAGTAGAAGCTGCTCTGTAATTTCCATAATCCAATGCCTGAATGAATGACAATTGTTTTTTTGTTTCTGCTAAATCAGGCTGAAAAAAAATCCCGGAATTCTCAAAAATCAATTTTTCGTTTGCCGCTGGAAAACTAACTACTGGTGCAGTATTTACCGGGATATTCAGACGATTTCTTATAGATACTTCTTTTCCGCTTTTTTTATCGGTATACTTTAGACAAAAATTAGCAATGCTCAGGATTCCATCAATTCTAGCTATAATTTTTATGATATCCGAAATAATAATCTCTTTTAAAGGGTCTTTTAGATCTTCATCCAGAATAAATCCATTGGATAATCGCGGACCATTAAAAATTTCATTGGCAGACATTCCTTTTTCCTGCAATTTCCATAATGGATAGTAGTTGACTTCTGGAGTCAGATAATTATTTATTTTGTTCAGTATTGTTGCCAATATTTCTTCTCCATCGACTTTCTCTGATAAAGATACTTCTAATTCAAGCGTGAGGAATAAAGGTTCATATATTTCTACTTTATAAATATCTTCACATAAATTTCTATGATCATTATATAAGGCTATTACTTCTTTAATAATGCGTTGATTCTCTATGAGTTCTTCCTCAGGCTCCTGTGCATATACATATTTCTCTACATAGACATACATGAATCCTTTAGCATTATTAACTGATGATGATTCAACATCCACAGGATGTATCCATACATTTTTTACATTTGTTATTTGATCAATCCATATTTTTCTGTAATCATTAAAGGTAATAGGATCTGTCGTTAGAATATCTGATGCTACAAATAGCCCATTATCCCCAGAACGTAATTCTTCTCCTTCTTTTTGTATAAGAAGATCTTGTATGGGCAGCTCTGTTTTATGTATTAATTCTGTAAGTGCGTAGGATATATTTTCTAATAAGGTAACCCCGGGATCATGTTCATTATAGTCTGTCCATACGGCACCACTCAACTTCTGAAGAACTTCTAATCCCTCCAGATGAAGATCTTCGTATAGACCTGTCCCTTTCTTCTTTTTCTTTATATATCCTTTTCTATCCACTCGTGTAAAAAGCTTACTGCTTATTTAAAAAGTTCCATGATCTTTGTATCCCACATTTTTGAAACGTGAAAATTAATTTTTTTACCCGACCCATAGTTTGATCGGGTCTTAAGCTGTAGTTTATAATTATAGGTACTACCTGTAAATCGTATGGCTATTTTATTCCAAAACCAGCCGTAATGTGCCTGCGTCTTTCTGATTTTATGGTGAGATTTACCAAAAGTACTTATTGCATGCGCGTGCAGCAAAGCATATTTACCTGTTTTTTCTTTTCCTACCTGCGCGACTATCTCAAAGGCGACACATCCATCCAATCCTGTAATGATATCATGCCACTCGCCGTCTGCAGGAACTGTATCCAGGATATAAGTTCCTACGCGTGCTGTCGTTCCCAAAATTCCATCAACCTCCAGGGCCGTTCTTGGTTTACTGGTTCCGATACCAATCGCTCCTGTTTTCTGTAAATGCATTACTTGCGTGACTTCCTTATCAGATACAGGAGAAACGATAGACAAGCCCTTGTCATCTTCTTGATTAAGTTCTATGCTCCAATGGGGTAATTCATCTTCTACGTTTTCATAAAAGCTAATCACCTTATCGGATTCTTTTCCTTGTGGAGCCAATACTAATCCATCTTCTGTATTTTTAGAAATACCATCATCGATCTTATTTATCATAGAATCAATAAGACTAGAGAAATTACTTTCTTTGGGTCGAGCTCCTGCACTAAAAAGTGCTTTAAGACTCTGTCTGTTTAATAGCTTTATTTTCACTTTGATCTTATTTAGGTAATGAGTATCCGTTCGTTATTTTTGAAGTCTTTGGGGATATGATATTGTATAGTTTCTAATTACTATTTCTCAATTGTAAATGTCAGTACCGTATTATATTTGTCATAAGGCACTATTTCTTTTTTGGGTTTTACTTCTGTTGTTGTATCTAGTACTGAGGACTCAGATTTCTCTAGTTCCTGTTTGCTTTCTTTTTCATCTGCTTCGATAATATAATCTATGCCTACCTGTAAGTTTAGCATTTCTTCTTCTGTGGCTTCTCCATGAGTTTCTTCTATTGCAGCGTGAGAATTGATATGATGTTTATGCATCGGGGCTAAAATTGAAAAAGGTTTTGTAGGGCGTATCATTTCACTTTCTTCATATACCTTCAATGTAAAATCATTCATCTCTTTTTTGACAATATGTTCTATATTTAATTTTTCAACTCCCTGTATATAAGGCAGGTCTTCTATATAGCTCACTAACATCCGCGGCTCTACGGTAGCTCCAATACCCTCAATATTAGTATTACCTAATGGCATTGGGCATAAGTATTCACTAATTACCTTATTTAATTCATTGATATAATATCCACCATCATCTTCTTCATAAAAGGTTACTATACAATTTACCAATAACCATTCTACTTCTGGGTTCTGGACTTTTACCTTTATAAATGAGTTTGATTTTTTCTGGATGAATTCTGCTATTTGTGATAATTCGTTTCCATTAAAGTAATGATGATGTTCATTTTCCCATTTGGCACTTAATACGATCAATCGTACATAGCCTGCCTGCGGTTTAAAATTATCGTTAAGATTGGTGCATTTTGCCGCAATTACTTCGTGAAAGTACTGCAATGTTAATCGCTCATAATCCCAAAGAGTAACTGCCCTATCTTTATGCCGTATTCGTTCACTTACTTCTGTGTACAGCATATCTGGTGTTCCCGGAAGCTTTCCTCCATAAGAAGGTGCTGGTTGTAGCACCTGTTTTATTCCAGGTATTTTCTTTACTATTTTAGTAATCCTATTAGCGGCTATCTGCTTACCAACAATATCAATATTTTCGGTTGTACAAGAGGCGGTTACAGCATTTACATAGATTCCTCTTATAGTGGGATATGTATAGGCTTGTTTTTTTGCTATGCATCGTATCTCGAATATATCTTCTTTGTTGATTGTAATATGGCTTGGTAATCTGAATTCTATAATACCTGATTTTGTCAGTTGATTGGTGCTATCAGAGATCATATATTTTTCTGTAAGTACTGTCCAACTATCTGATGTTTTGAATTGAAATACAATATTATTTTTTATTGAATTATAAGCTGTTGTTTGGTTTTGCAAATCAAAAAACAAAGAAAACCCAACACCTGTACTAAGCCCATCTAATCTTATATAAAAATATCCTTCTCCATCATAATCCGTGACTATTGTATTTTTATACACTTTACTATCACTTATTATTTTCTGGATGCTAAAAGGTGTTATATGCAGATAATCGCCTGCTATTACACCGGTACTATCATCATTAGAAAAAGAATTATTAAAATAAAGTACATCTTTTGCCTTATACGCCAGGGTTACTCCCTTTACCTTGGGTATAAAGGGTTTATTAGGTAATGGTAATTCTTCTTCATTCTTAGCATTATATGTGGCTATTTCTGTATAATTCTTCTGATATAGATCTTTCCCAAAAGCATATACCGGAGAATCCAGTGTAAGTTTTATAAATCCGCTTTGGGTATGTATTGTATATTTCAGAGGATCCTGAAGCCTGTAATCTCTGGAAAACTCATACTTCCCTAGGTTATTTAATGAAAAAGATTTTTTGGACGACACCAAGGTGCTATCATACCCTTCTGGAGTAAGACAATCCTCTGTTTCAAAAAGATTATGTTCTTCTACTAATGCTTCTTCTCTGGGAAACCAATATCCATTGCATAGTGTCTGTATTTTTACCTTAAAAAAATCATTTGCAAATGCTTCTGTATATTCCTGGTAATAAGTATCAAAACCTCCGTATTCTGCCGGTACTGCTTCCCAATCAATATCGATATCTATATGGGTTATTTCTTTTTTAAATAATTCACTTTTGCCTATCATGAGGTATCCTCCTTTTGCCGGTAGTGGCCCAAAAAGGTCAAATGCTTTAGTTAATGGCATTTTACCTATGTTATTATATACAGCCAGGTTTTTGATTTCTGTGACCTCAATATCAATAGTTATATCTTCGAGAATGACTCCTTTAAAGAAGGAATAGACATACACTGGAGCATACTCATCAAATATCACCCTGATCATTGGCCAAACAGAATGCTCTTTTTCTGAGGCTAATGCAGTAACTGGGGCTTCTGTATTCTGAAGAACAAAGTGTATTATAAATGTATTTTCTTCTTTGTTAAACGATACCTCATAAGAAGAAACTGTCTCCCAACTCTTTATGGATGTATATGATATTATAAATGCTTCTTCAAAAACTCTGGCACATACGACATCAAATGGTAATTTTTCATTGATTGTCATTTGCTCCAATAATTTCCAAAATATATGACTTGCAGAATTTTCTTCTAATGTACAGCTTAGGGTAACTTCTCTCTTTCCTTCTTCCAGAAATAACACGGGAGATCCTATCATAAATCCAACATCTGTAGTAATTATGGGGGCTATTTCAGAATTAATTAATGTATTTTGATCTGCTCCAAATAATGCCCAATTATTAGTTTCGGGATTCTTTTTAGCATTGAGTATTAATTGATTTTTTAGAATACTGGATATAATTGGAAGATCTGTGCCTACTTTTATAAAGGAACTTTTATTAAAAAATAATGTTTCTATAGATTGTATACTAATAGGATTTATTAATATGGCTTTATTGGTTTTAAAAAGAATTTCTTTTTTACTGCCAAATAATTTACCCGCAGAAAGCTCTGTCCCTTCAGGGATTGGAGTACTTTTTGATTTTGGGGTTGCCTCAAAACATACAATCGCAGTAGTGGGAATCGCTCTACTTATTGTCTGTTGCAGTATCTCTTTGTAATAAAAATCAAGGTGCTTTTTTGATAACTGGTTGATATGACCTTGCAATTTTTCATAAAGCATTACAAAAGTGATATACATGGCATTATTAGGCAAGTGGTCATCTCTTTTAAAAATATACGTCCTTAGATATTTTTTTGTAAAATCCTGAATATGGAGGATAATCTTCTTTAATGTCTCTACTACCTCGGGTAGATCTACCTCCCTTTTCTTTGGTGGTGGTTTAGAATATCGCTGAATTGCCTCAGAAAATGATTTGGGCTCTGGCTTTTCTTTTTCTTCAATACTATTGAGGTATTCTGACAAGTTTTCTCTCTGATATTGTAATACATCAGATACAATGTTTCCGATTTTGTTTGCTAAAATATCTTCATGAAAACCTATCAAATCTTTTTTCCATTTTTCTATTTTATCATACCACTTTAATATATCCTGAACTGTTTTCTTGTTATCGTCAATACTTGTGAGATTAACAACGGGTTCCTGTATAATTGTTACCATATACAAGATTGGATCATGTTCTAAAAGAACCTTCCAGTTACCATCAATATGATTGTCTATATTATAAAAATTAATGTATTCTGCATATGATATAAGATACCCCAACAAATCCTCAAAAGATCTATCATCTATTTTAAAATCCTGCCTAATCAGGTTTTCATTTTTTCTCTGATGCTGTATGGTTCCCTTCCGTCTTTCGATCATTACTGTTGTTACTTTAAAAAAAATGTACTTATCGATTAGGTAATATCTTCTAATGTTTTAGGCAAAACTTCTGATTTTTGTAATTGCTTTTTATATAATAAAGGTATATCTGTTCCCTCTACTTTATAGTATGGAAACACTAGATTAAATCTTGTATTCGTCAAAGGAATTATATAATCTAAATTTATTCTTATAATTCCGTCCAGATAATCAGACTCGTCTAATGCTATTTTTATTAATTTAATCCTAGGTTCGAATTTTACAATAGCAGTTCTGAGCATTTCCTTAATAAGATGTACTCTGGAGTTAGAAATAGATTCAAACAAATAACTATATAAATCAGTCCCATATTTAGGTAACATTATACGTTCTCCTATGGTCGTATTTAATAGAATCTCAAGAGATTGCTCTATATCCTTCTCATCAGATACCATAACGACACCTAATTCTTTTTCTTTATGAAATGTTGGAGGAAATCCCCATCCGGTTCCTAAAAATGATGTTTTATACTTCATATTAATTAAGGTTTACCATAGATCCGCTAATATTTGTTTCTCCGCTACTACTAATATCACATCCGCTACTACCGCTAATGGTCATTGATTGATCTGCTGATGCTGATACCGAACTACCACTCACTGTCAAATCATTATCTGCTGTAATCGTTACCGATGATCCTTGTATGGTAAGATCATCAGCAGCCTGAATAGTCATACTGGATTGACTTTGGATAGTAATCCCATCTGCATTCATCTGGATTTGATTACTATTCTCATCTGTAATTGTAATCCCCTGATCCTGATCACTAATAACAATCGTATTATTGTTTGGTGTTACTATGGTCATCACAATATTCTCATCGTCAAACTGTAGTTGCAACTGACTCTTGGTCATCAACGTTTTTATATAATTATTGGCATCTGCAATATCTACGGGAGGTGTCAATGCACTACTATATACACTTCCCAAAATTATTGGAAATCTGGGATCTTCATTCATAAACCCCAGTATAACTTCGTCTCCTACTTCGGGATAAAAAAATGCTCCAACACTACTACTGGCATAAAAAGTAGACATTCTCGCCCAGACAGTAGCTGTATCATCGTCTAATACAGGAATCTGTACCTCTACCCTATATTCTCCACCAGTATCTTCATAAATTTGTTTTACTGTTCCGGTTTGTAATCCTTTTACTCCCTGTAATAAGCCAGAGGCTATGGGGCCAGAGGTATTTGCTTTCTCACTAAACCATTCTGGAGACATTCCTATTTTTACTTCTGTATGCCATTGTCCATCATCTATAGAGTGTGTAACACCAGAGATGTATGCATCTCCATTAAAACGATCTCCCAGACCATTTAATGTAATTGTTCCATTTACCTTAGCCAAAGCTGAACCCTGGAAAGTAATACTTCCTCTGTATCTGGACATTCTGGATTTTAACAATACAGCATCTGCCCAGGCCTGAACAGCATCGGATGTAATAGGTACCGAGGCATTCAATACATTGGTAGCTGATAATACTTCGCCTAATGTTGACCCTGATAAATTACCCTGATCGTTAACCGTAGGTTCACTTGCTGTAGCATTGGTCAATGCCTGATTCGCCATGTCCCAGGAGTTACCTTCTACACTACTGTATTGACTTGTTGCATCAATCTCTGCATCCAATTCTATAATATCATATCCGTATTGTACCGTTAAATCAGCTGTTTCACTAACTCCGGGAGTTGCAACTGTCAATGTACCGCTATCCGTAAAAACCACCATCCCGTTTACCTCTGCCCTATTTACAATAAAATCCCAATCTGTAGCATAAAACTGAACTACTTCTTCGTGTGTAACAGTGGTAGCGTCAACAGCATTTTCAAAACTATAATTTCCTGCAATTTGTTCTATAATATCACTATCTGTAGCTGATAAAAACACAGCATTTTTTCTGGCAATAGTAGACTGCACCACTGTATCTTTACAAGTGATCAATAATATAGACCCAGAAGCATCTATTTTTATAGATTGCTTGGTCACAATCCCTGTAAACACGCTATCATTTTGATTTTCATAACCTAGTTTTATCTCTATTTCTGCTCCAGGCACAAAAGTATCTGCATCAGTAATTTCAAAAGTTTGTTCTGATGCACTGCCATCTCTGATTGTAATTTCGGCTTCTGCTATTTTATTGATTTCTTGTATTACTTTTATGTCCAGTACCTGGTATGTATCTGGAATATCCGAACCGCCGGAGGTAATGGTAAAAGTTACTAAGTGATTCCCTTCAACTATTGGTGAACTCGCCATGAGATAATTTATTTAATTGGTGGTAAATATATTTTTGTCCCTGGAGGGATATCTCTAAAATTGAGTAAATTATTATATTTTGCAACTTCCATATAATAACTGGTATCACCATACATTCTATAACAGATAAGAGGCAAGGTGTCTCCATCTTTTACTTCTACCAAATGTGTAAGATCAGGAGATAAATTACCCGCATCTTTAGCGATCAAATCAGCATCGATAGCTTCTTCAAAAGACACTGATAATTTAGCTCTTAATGGAGTACCATCACTCTGAAATAATGTATAAGATATGTTTAGAGAGGTTAGCTTGCATTTAAAAACTAATGTCCCCCAGGACACAATTAGATAATTAGGTTCATGGATATCTCCATTATAAGTGAAGCATACGTCTTTAAAAGTTTGTATCTGATCATCCACAGCTACTTGCGAATCTAGAATACTTGCGGTACTCACCGCTCCTGTAGCATCAAAATAAATATCAAAAGATATTTTTTCCGGCGAGATTCCTTTGAATTTTAAGGTTGCACCAGGTGCTCCCTGAGACACTGTGTTATTATACGATGTCCTATGTTCATGAGAGTAGGATGCAGGATTGATTTGAACCGTACAGCTTGAGGTGCCCGATCCAGAATATTCATTATCTGAATATGCTATAATCTCCATCAAATCTTTTGACATCTATCGTTCTTTATGTTTCTCCAATTGTTTCTTTACTTCTTTTTTACAAATAGAAGTGATCGATTTTCGCACCTCATCCATATCCAAAAGCTCTTGAGAAGTATTCATTTTCTCTTCTACTTTAACTTTGATAACAAGTTCTCTTATTTCTATTGGCATATTATAGTACTAAGGAATAATCATAGGTTAACTCAAGTGTTTCTATAACAATCTCATTATTCATGGAATTTAATGGCGAAAACTCCCATTTTACAGGCCAGGCGTTTACAAAGCTCCAGTTTTTAATAGGTAAAGAATTTTCGTCCATAAGACTCACAATAACGGTTTGCTTTATAATCGTAGAGGATAAACCACCTGCTAAGGTAGCCTCGCACCATAATGAAAGTGCCGATACACTGGTGGTCAATCCTCGTTTAAGAACCAGGTTTTGGTATTTTGCTCCAGTAGGAACCCGGTGCTTAAACCGGTTCTCCCCACCTTCTGCAATTTCTTCGATTCCCATTTCCATCGCCATCCCCGACACCTCTTTAAATGAAGTATCCAGTAATCCTAATTCCAAAGGAAAAGTTAGTCTAAAATAAAAACCTGTAATGGGATAATCACTACTCATAGTTACTCATTCGCAATTGTTAAGCCTTCATGCGCTAATTCTAGCGTCTCCACTGCTACCTCATTTGCTTCTGATTTTAAATCTGTCGCCGTAATTTTTGTTGGCCAGGCATTGGTTAATGTCCAGGTCATAGTAGGAGCTCCAGTCTGATCTAATAATTGAATGACTACTGTTTCTCTTTTGATCGTATTCATTTTTATAGCATCATACCATTTCCAGAAATTATTATCTTTTACAAACACTCCTTTTTTAAGCGTCACATTACCTGTTTTAGCAATTCCAGGCATTTTTATGGTGCTAAATGTTTTGCTATCTCCATGTCTGTATTCTACAATCTGTGTTTCTGTTTCTAATCCAGAAACTTCCTGAAAAGAAGCCGTGCTATCTTGTGAACCTAAACTTACTGTAAAATAAAACTTAGTCAACGGCCAAATTGCACCTTGTGCTGATCCATCATCTGCCATAATTGTATGTTTTTAAATATTAGTTTATTTTTTATTTTCTTTAATATACCTCCTTACCCTTTCTGCATTTCCTGCTGAAAAGTAATCTCAATAAATTCTGCAGGATGTGATACTGCAACTTTTACTGCTACAATCATTCTTCCATTAAGAACATCATCACCTGTCATAGTGCTTCCTAATCCAACCGTTACAGAAAATGCATCTGCAGGTTTAGGTCCGACCAGGCCTCCCTGATTCCATAATCCTATAAGAAAGTTACTGATCATACTTTTTACAGCTACCCAGGTTACGGCATCATTAGGCGCAAAAACATAAGCACTTGCTGCTTCTTTTACAGATTGTTCTATATATATGAGTGTTCTTCTCACATTGATATATCGCCAATCATTAGAATTACCATCCAATGTTCTTGCTCCCCATACTAAAACTCCTTTACCGGGAAAAGCCCTGATGGCACAAATTGATTTACCATCTAATGGCATATTAAGATCTTCCTGCGCCTGATGATCTACTTTTACAGCCGGCGTGATTACTCCTTGTACTCCTACATTGGCTGGTGCAATCCATACACCTTCATTATTATCTACTGTGGTATATATTCCTGCCATGGCAGCACTGGGAGGCATTAAATTAAGTTTCTCAAGCATGTGTTTTAACAATAACTTATAAGACGCACTTAAATTTTTAAGTACTCCATCTGCTTTATCTTGAGTAATACCATCTGCAGCAGGTTTTGCTGCAAATAATGCTGTTATATACTTAGTAATGGGATTAGGTACAGCACTTTTAGTCTTAGGATCTGTTACTGCCGGAAATTCTGATGTTAATAATGTTTTTACAGCAGCATAACTTCCTGGTGCAATATTTTTATAAGATACATCTCCTAATTGATTCACTGTAGTGTGTAGCCACGGATAATATGCAGCAGCATAACTATTAAACTTAGGAAGTGTAGGTTCTACTGCATTTCTGAATCCTTCTATACTAGTGGTTCCTACTAATGGCTCACTATATCCCCCTGGAATGTCTATAAGCGCCACTCTACTTGCCAATTCTCCACAATGATTGATCATCTCTCCCTGTAATGTATAACACAAAGCATACTTATTAGCCAGTTCAGCCTCTGTTGGATCCATTAATTCCACTGCATCCGGAATTACAATCATCGTTGGCTCTGTTTCTTTTGTCAGCACGGTTAATGCATCTTCAAAGGGTTTTGTAGATGATAATCCTGTCAACGAATAATCGTATCCTCCCGTAGATACAATATAACAGGTTCCTCCTCCATTTTCATAAAAGAATCGAACAGCACTATACAATCGATAATTTACAGTAGATGTTGCTAATGAATATCCATTAGTTCCCATTAGAAAATCAGGAACCGCAGAGGCTGTACTCGTATCTCCAGCTGGTTTTGAAGCTGCATCAGCTGGTTTCTTTTTTGGATCTGTTGCTGCCGGAGTAGCGGGTTTCGGTGGTTTGGCAGAAATTGCAGTGACACTAAATTGAATTAGAGGAGGTTTGCTCCCAAAAATTGCATTAAACTCTGCCAAAGAGGTTACTTTAACCGCTTTATTGACCAGGTCTTTACCATTATAGTTGGTCTGCGCCGTAAATCCGATAAAAGCCGGAATTGCCGTAGGCACAGGTACAACTGCATTTCCAAAGGCATCCAGCTCCTGGATATAGACCCCTGGGGTTTTCATTGCTGTTACTGACATTCTTTTTAATTTAAGAGTTATACATAGATTATAGTTTGAGAATAAAATAAATTCTCGTTATTCTGCTTTTTGGAAACAACCTTTGATGCATTCGGTACGGGCATTTTTAGATCTAATTCTAATACAGTATCAGAAAAATCATTATTATATTTTATTTTTAACAAAGGATGTTCTTTTACTTTTTGCTGAAACTTTATCATTTTTAATGAAGTAAATATTTTTGATGCTACTCCTCCAGCGATTTCTTTTTCTTCCGGACCGGTATACTGTACTTTATCCGACCCCTCAAGTAATAGTTCCCGAATGGTTATCTTTTTATCATCAGGAACTACCACAGCATATTGCCAATAGGTAGCTCTTGCAGGGAAATTAATTTTTAATGACGGCACTCTGTTTTCTTTTAAAGATTCTATAACAGATCTCATCTGTGTATGCAAAATCCCGTAACAGTTCTCATCCATTCTCTCAGAGGTACCAAAAAATGTTTTTATGAGTTTATCATCAATCCAAATCTCATAGATACCTGTCCCAAAAACCTCAATATCTACAAAAACACGGGATTTTTTTTCTTTAGAAACCTGTGTTTGTATACGCTCTCCTTTACTATTTTTAATACGTACGGTAACGAGTTTGTCTGATGGTACTGAAACATTAAATCGTAAAGGTTGTGCAGGTAAATAAGTATCTGGAACAATGGATTCTTGCTCCTGTACTCTATTGGCAACTATAGAATTTGTGATATAAAGTAAGGTATCTTCTTTTTTAGTAGTAGAAACATCGGTATAATTAGCAAAATTAGAATCCGTATGAATCAATTGAAAATATAAATCCTCTACGCCTTTTAATTCTTGCCACGTAGCTTTGGTATCTGAGACTCCCACATATCCTTTATAAACATTACCCAGTTGTTGTATATGAATAGTATAATTCTTCATCAATTGCTGAGTTGATGCAAAAGGCTTTACCTTAAAAACAGGACACAAGTGCATCTCAAAATACTCGTGTAGTATTTCCAGTTGAAACCATTCTTGAAGATCTTTATTCATCTAGTGTTATTTTTTAATATTGGTTCCCAGCCCGCTTACCGCCGATACTTCTTCTTTTATTATTCCTTTCTGGAAACAGATCATTCTTATCTTATATACCATTGATGGTACATACTTGGCACCAATACCACTCCATATGTGGCTTAATTCCTGGATAGGAATATTATAAATTTCAAAAGTCAATCGCTCGATTAAAGGATCAAGTTCGGGATGCGTTTTTGGCGTAAAAATGATCGAGGATTGAAAAAGACCTATAACAGCGGATAACATTTTTAGAGATTCCAGATAATTTTCAGAATTATAATTTGCCGAAACCAATAAATATAAATTAAGATATACCGGAGGATCTACTTTACCAAAAGAACCTTGTTGATTCGGTATATACCCTCCCATATTTTTTACGGTCTTCTCGTGTTCTAAATTAATAATGGAGAGTATGACTTTATTTTCGATATTTTTAGTAATGCTACCATCTAGATTTACTAGGCTTCCTAAAACTGCTACATCCTCATTCAACCCAAAAGTCATTTTTAGATTTTGGTTGAGATAGGATGCTATGAATGTTAAAGCCTTATCTAACATTTACCCTTTTTTTAAAGTTTCTAATTGCGTCTTAATGGCATTGGCAATAATTCTTGATATATAAATCCCAATAGCACAGATTGCATAAATCACCATAAATGTTGGTTGATCACCGGCTACAATTGCAAATATTTCTAGCACCTCATCAGACCCGTAGGTATGAATTACATATGAAATTATCAAGGCAATCGGAATAGATACAATAGCAACCAGCAGAAACCAAAGCAATTCTTTGGATACTAATTTCTTAACTGTAGCAAGTATTTTTTTAAACTTGCCTTCTTCAGCTTTCAGCTTTTTTTCACTTACCGTTATTGTACTACTCATGGTAATTCTTTTTTCTTTCTTTCAATAATCTTATTAGCCAGATAAAAAGCCAATATCCCTAGTAAAAAACCTACTGTAAGCATCACAGTATTATCTTCTATCCATCCTATCATTCTAAAAACAACAATAGCCAACAGTAACATCAGACCTATATAATATCCTTTTAAAGAAGCGTCATTGAAAAAACTCGCCCGGGTATTAGGTGTACACATCGCTCCCAAAAAACCTACACAGGCAAAAAATAATATGAATGACATGGTATATAGTAGAATATTTTTATAATTCGTTATAGATATCAGTTTCTTCTCTACAGTATTAATTTTGCTATCAGGATCTGTAAGTCCTAATTTTTTGGTAATGCCTGAAAAAATAGAATTACTATCATTGTTACCAATGGAGTCATTAGTAGCAACTGCCGTTTCTTCATCTATTGATTTTTTAGCAGGTTTAGACATTTCTGCACTGATAACTTTCCATATATCGTTATAGCCTTTGTCATACCCTAAAGCCCATAAGCCTATTCCTGCTAACTTTTTATCTTTGATAAGCTTCGTTTTATATACAAAACTGGAGTCATTCTCGAACCAACATTGCCTATATTGTTTTTTATTGCCTTTAATGCTATAGGTACTATAGGCACTTTTACTAAGAGGTTCTATATAAATTTGTTCATTTTTTTCTATTTCAGTTTTGATATAACTAAATGTTCGATTTCCTATAAATGCCTTTGCTTTAGACTGTAAACTCTGAGTTTTAGTTTCCCAGATGCTCCCGTAAGTAGGTAATGCCAAAAGAAGTTTTTCACCTGGTATTTTGTTTTCTAAATAATAATCTACAGAAGTTGTAAGATTATAGGGCTCCCATTCCTTACCACTTTCTAAAGGAGATACAGGACCAGCTACAGTACTGGTTTTTCCATAATAATCGTACCCCATGATCACAAACTTATCTACCGATTGATTTATTGATGCAAATTCTAATGCTTCACTCCAATTGACACTAGGTAATGTTATGTATACCAGATAGTCTTTATTTGCTTTTTTTAGTTCATTAGATAGTGTGAGCAAAAAAGAGGTATATTCTTCTTTTTCTTTCTTGGCAACTCCTTCAAAATCAATACAGATTCCATTTCCCTTTCGATCAGCTAATAACTTTATCAGATTTTTTACCAATTGATCAACTGCCTTGGTATTATTAAGAAAGCTTCTATTATTCTTCTGTCCAAAATTACTTACAGTAAGTAATATTTTTTTATCAGAATATTGTTGAATAGAATCAATCAGAGGTGTTGTTGACCAATCGTGCGTAGTTATAGCATTTCCTGTTTTAGGGTTCACCTCATATGAAAAATATGCTACTGTAGACAATAATGAAAAGTTAAGATATTTGTAGTAATCCTTTTCCCAATAAGGATACCAGCCAAATACTTCGTATCCTAATTCAAAATCTTTTCTGGTTTTAAAAACAGAATCTTTATGAAGTATCTTTTTAATACCTGTAGCAAAAGTAGATTTCTTAGTATCTTTTAATAATTTATGATGCTGATGTATAAATTTCTTAGCTAATTTAGACGAATCATTGTGATGAAATAGCTTCTTAATAAATCCCAAAGCTCCTTTGGTTTTCTTTGTAACCTCAGAAGTATCTTGCACAAAAGAATACGCTTCTATCAAAGTCAACGAATACACGCTACTCTGAAATAAAAGAAAAAAAAACATTGCAATAAAAGCCCTTTTACTACTCATTTAAGACTTGTGTGATCTATATTAATAGGGTTCGCATACTATGTTATGTATACCTTTACTTGTCTATAGTCAAAACTACTTATATCACTTAAAATCCTAAATAAGTAAAAACACCTGTTTATGAAGGGAATATTATGAATTTACCAACTAATCACGTAATTTTTTATCTTATAGGCTGTGTATATAAATAGAATAAATTCACTTATTACAAATTGAGTGAAAATTTCTGACAATTTTATACGGTATAACCACAGTATTTATACTTTGTTTATACAAAAAAACAAGTGTAACCACTTAATTAATTGTGCTTCTAATTTTATAGCTTTAGCAAATCAATACTATTTAGTATCTGGTCAGAAATACAGCAACATCAAATGTGTGTCTTTTTGCGAAATTTAGAATTTATTTTTACTTGTTTGATGCATAGCATCTACTTCAAAAAATAAATTCTAAATTTCATCAAAAATCTTTCAAATTATGAAAATCGTCTATTTCTGACCAGACACTATGTATAAAAACTATATAATGACAACTCCAAGTAATACAGACGTACAGCCCGAAAAAATTTCAAAAAAAACAATTATAAAAACAGAAACATCACCTGGTATTTCTAAGAAAATAATTGATGAATTAAGTCATGAAATTAATAATATGTTATCCTTTGCGGTATATAATGGTATCCTTATTAATACAGAAATAAATGCCCTTGTACAGAACAGTTCTGTAGATGATTTGATCAATGCTCATAACCTACTTTGCAAAAATATCGCTCCAGCTACTCCAAAATCGATAGCATACACCAGGGAATTGAATCAAAAAGAAAAAAATAAGTCACTTTTTGGTAAACTTCCCTTAATTAGAAATCTAATACTGCTCACCCTTTTATTTCTGATTACATTTGTTCTTACAGGGATCTCGCCAGATGTAAATAATGATTCTCTTGATAAAGGCGTCATGGATAATAATGGAATGCCGCTATTACTTAATATGGGATATCTATCATCTGTAGCAGGATTAGGTGTATTGTTTTATTTACTAAAAAATGTAAGCACTTCTGTAAAAAACAGCACACTCGTGCCAGAAGATACTGTATACTATATCGCCGTTATTATATTAGGTGTTATCGCAGGACTCATTAGTTCTGAAATAATTTCTTTCTACAAAATCGATCCCCAAGGAATCAACTTATTTAATAAAAGTATATTGGCACTTATCGGCGGTTTTTCTTCTGATGCAATTTTTAGTATTTTACAAGGTATTATCGACAGAATAAAAACTATTTTTATTCCTGCAAGTTAGTCGAATTAGCATATGTATCAGGTTAATCACACCTTATAACAAATCATTTTGATCAGTTATTTGAATATTTTTTGAGATTCTCTGATTACAATCATATTTTTGTAACAAGAACTTTTTTACATTTACTACGTACTGAGGTGATCTACATTTTTTTCAATTCTTTATACCCATAAAAATGTTCCTTTTCACTCAGTTTTTGTATTTTTCTTACTTCGTAGCACTGTTGTGAAGTCAAAAAACAACTATTTTTCGTCAGAATAAAAAAAAACTTACATCACTTCACTTTTAAAATATCAATGAATTCTTCAATGAAAATACTGCACTTAGATAAAAACCATCCTTTATTGCTTACACAGCTAAGAAATTTAAAATTCGAAAACCTGGAAAACTATACCGATACCAAACAAGAAATAGAAACGATTATAAGCGATTATGACGGCATTATAATCCGAAGTCGTTTTGAGATAGATAAAACATTTCTCGACAAGGCTGAAAAACTAAAATTTATTGGTCGCGTAGGGGCGGGCTTAGAAAATATTGATGTTGCATATGCTTTAAAAAAAGAAATCAAGCTTTTCTCTGCTCCAGAAGGGAATCGCAATGCTGTAGGAGAACACGCTTTAGGAATGGTTTTGTCACTATTCAACAAACTTAACACCGCAGATCAAGAGGTAAGAATAGGAAAATGGCATCGAGAAAAAAATCGAGGCATTGAACTTGATCTAAAAACTGTTGGCATCATTGGTTACGGAAATATGGGACGTGCTTTTGCAAGAAAATTAAGAGGTTTTGATGTAGAAGTAATCTGTTATGATATCAAAGAAGATGTAGAAAATAGCGATGCTACTCAGGTAGCATTAGAAGAGCTTTTTGAAAAAACAGATGTCCTAAGCCTTCATACTCCCTGGACACCTCAAACTGATAAAATGATTAATACACAATTCATCAATAAGTTTAAGAAACCATTCTGGTTTATTAATACTGCCCGAGGAAAAAGTGTTGTAACCAAAGATCTGGTAGAAGCTCTCAAAACAAAAAAGATTCTGGGGGCTGGATTAGATGTACTGGAATATGAAAAATCTTCTTTTGAAGATTTATTCACCTCAGAGAAAGAAATGCCGCTACCGCTAAAAGAATTACTTCAGTTAGAGAATGTGATATTAAGTCCTCATATTGCCGGCTGGACTATGGAGTCTAAGGAAAAATTGGCTCAGACCGTCATAAATAAAATAAAAACCGAGTTTTGCTAGAAGAAGTTTTCTTTTCATTGATTTCTAACTATTCTGAAGATAGTAAATACATCGCATTGCTTTGGGATGAGATCGTCAAAAACCATAGCAAAAAGGGAAAGTTTTATCATACACTGGACCATCTGGAGCATGTATATCAAAACCTACTTCTGGTTAGAAAAGATAGTACCGATTGGGATATGATAGTGTTTTCATTGTTCTATCACGACTATGTGTACAATATTTTGAAACAAAATAATGAAGAAAAAAGTGCGCTAAAAGCTATTGATGTCCTGTCATCATTGCATATAGAAACAAAAAGAATTGAACTTTGTAATCAAATAATTCTCGCTACCAAAGGTCATCATATATCAGAAAACAGCGATGTCAATTATTTTACAGATGCAGATCTTTCTATTTTAGGTAGTAGTTGGAAAGTGTATGAATCTTATTTTAAAAATGTAAGAAAAGAATATAAGTATTATCCGGATTTTGCCTATAACAAAGGCCGGATCAAAGTATTAAAACATTTTATTGATATGCCCAGAATTTTTAAAACTGATTATTTCTATCATAAATTCGAACATCAGGCAAAAAACAATCTCCAAAAAGAGATTAATGTACTTAAATAGTCTGGTCAGAAATAGATGATTTTCATAATTCTAAATTGCGAAAAAAGATACAAATTTGATTTCGCTGTATTACCGACCAGACTAAATAGGTAACTTACAGTTTTATTACTTTTATACCGTGAGAAAAACTGTGTTCATTTTTGGGGCCTTAGCCGTAGCATTACTTATGCTTTTTCAGATAAGTAAGTATAGTTTTATTACTGGTGATACTTCTATAGAACTTATAATATCAGGCATTGCAATTATTTTCTTTATCATAGGAGTTATTATTAATAAGAAAGTACTTCAACTTCATAATAGTAAAACTCCTCGTATAGAAATAGATCATAAAAAAATCGAATCTTTAGGGTTAAGTAAGCGAGAATACGAAGTGTTATGTGAAATAGCATCCGGATTATCTAATAAGGAGATTGCCGATAAGCTTTTTGTTTCAGAAAGCACCATAAAAACCCACGTTTCAAAAATCCTCCTAAAATTAGATGCAAAACGTAGAACACAGGCAATCCAAATTGCCAAAGAGCTCCGGATAATACCATTTTAAGCGATTTAGTCCAAAAGTGTTATACAATTCATACTTTAGTATGAGTTGTTTTTTACTTTTCGAACATACTTTTGGTCTAATACCAGTTGTTGTTTGAATTTACTGTAAAAGAAAATTAAGATTTTTTTTATCTCGGTGAAGAATAAAAATCAAGCATAGCAGCGCTACGGTTTATTTTTATTCTGAAACTGAGGTGAAAAAGGAACATTCTATTCCAGTAAATTCAAATGGCAAATGGTATAATCATTCATTCAAAAACTTATATACATATGAAAAACACAGTATTACGATATGGAATATATAGCGCCATCACCATATCTATATTATTTTTATTAGGTTGGTTAATCGGTAAAAACCTATCCTATGCCACCCAGGAAATTATTGGCTACACCACTATGATTGTTTCTTTGATGTTTGTCTTTTTTGGGATTAAGCAGTACAGAGATAAAGAAAATAATGGTGCTGTTTCTTTTGGAAAAGCATTAATTATAGGAATGCTAATTTCTCTATTTGCCTCGCTGGCTTTTGGGTTGATTGATGTTATTTATATAAAATACATCAATCCTAATTTTGCAACAGAATACTACACACATATCGTTGAAGAAATGGAAAATTCACTTCCCGAAGCTGAGTTTAAAGCTAAACTAGCAGAAATAGAAGCACAAAAAGAATTGTTTTCCAGTCCTGTGATGAACTTTTTATTAATGTCTGCTACCGTTTTTATTATTGGATTTATAATTTCATTAATTTCAGGTTTAATTTTACAACGCAAACCAATAATTACAGATTAATCGATAAAATACTATGCAATACGAAGCAAAAACACCGGATGAATATATTAATGCCATTCCAGAAGAAAGAAAAGATGCGATGAATACCTTAAGAAAGGTAATTAAAGAAAACCTTCCAGAGGGTTTTTCTGAAAAAATAAGTTACGGTATGATAGGATACATAGTACCTCATACAATTTTCCCAGAAGGATACCATTGCGATCCCAAATTACCATTACCTTTTATGAATATTGCGTCACAAAAGAACTTTATTGCAGTATATCATAGCGGAATCTATGCTAGTCAGGAATTAATGGATTGGTTTGTGGCTGAGTATCCAAAATATGTAAAGACAAAACTTGATATGGGAAAAAGCTGTATTCGATTTAAAAAAATTGATCAAATCCCTATGCAACTTATCGGAGAATTAGCTTCTAAAATGACTGTGAATCAATGGATCAATATCTATAAAAGCAATATCAACAAAAAATAAAAAAACAGCAGTATCAATGAAAAATAGAGTCACAGGATTAGGTGGGTTTTTCTTTAAAACCAAAGATCCTAAAACAACAAAAGAATGGTATGGTAAACACCTCGGGTTACCCGTAGATGATTATGGATGTACCTTCTGGTGGAAAGACAAAAAAGGGAATGATTGCTCTACACAATGGAGTCCTTTTAAAGAAGATACTTCCTATTTTCAGCCTAGTAAAAAGGAGTTTATGATGAATTTCAGAGTAGAAAACCTGGTAACATTACTAAAGGTGCTAAAAGAAGAAGGTGTAACGGTTATTGGGGAAATAGAAGAATATGAATACGGTAAATTTGGTTGGATCATAGATCCAGAAGGAAATAAAATTGAACTTTGGGAGCCCTTCGATAAAGCTTTTACATAAAAACCCTACAGAACGTTTTTTTTTGTAACTTTCTACACTATAATCAATTACTATAAATTATAATTTTTATGAGTGAAGAAAACAAAAATTTAGGGGATGATCTAAAAAAAGGAGCTGAAGACGCTATGGACAATGCAAAAGAAGCTACAAAAAACATTGGCGATAAAGCAGAAGATTTTGCAGAAGAAGCAAAAGAAACTGCCAGTGAGTTTGTGGACGAAGTAAAAGAAACATTTGCTTCCAATAGTGGCGAAAACAAAAAAGTACTTGCCGGAATTCTGGGGATTTTATTTGGTGGTCTGGGAATACACAAGTTTATTTTAGGATATCAAAAAGAAGGTTTTATACTGTTAGGTATTACCTTAATTTCAATCCCTATGTTTTGTATTGTAGTTGGAGCGTTCACCATATATATTCCTGCAATTATTGGACTCATAGAAGGAATCATATATCTCACCAAATCAGATGAGGAGTTTTTTCAAACCTATCAGGCTGGTAAAAAACCCTGGTTTTAAATAAACGTATCTGGAGGAATGTTTTTTGCTTGTAAAATTTACATTTTCAGTTTAAAAACCACAACTTCAAATGATTTCAATATATATAATACCATTTTTGTTTTAAAATTACCCAAATAAAATACAGTTGCTTTTTCTTTAGGCAAAAGAAAAGTTAAGCATAGCCTAATCGGTTAATTTTATTTTGAAGCATAAGGGGAAAAGAACAAATTTTAGTCGGTAATTTTAAGGTAGAAATGGAATAAAAGCCGAAAAAAATAGTATTCGGCTTTTTTATTTCATTTTAATATCGTAATATTGCGATATTAAAATATCAATATGGGTATAACCAAAACACAAATATTTGACCAGCAGCAAAATGATCTGGCACAATTTTTTAAAATTTTAGGTCATCCGGCACGCATTGCCATTTTACAGCATATCAGTACACAAGACTCTTGCATATGTAATGACCTGGTAGAAGAAATAGGGCTCGCTCAGCCTACAATTTCGCAACATCTCAAAGAATTAAAAAGCATTGGATTATTAAAAGGTGAGGTAGAAGGCAAGAGCATGTGTTATTGTATCGATATTGAGCGCTGGAATGAGCTACAGCAATCGTTAAATTCGTTTTTTAATACCACTAAACAAAATTGTTGTTAAACAAATACATAAACTAATAAAAACAGAAACATGAATACAACAGAATTTATATCATTATTGGGTGAACATCAAGACAAGTCTTTAGTTTTTGAGTACGCCCCCGGAATGTTGGTAGGCACTAATTATCATATTACAGAAGTTAAGCATGTAGCCATAGACGCTGTAGATTGCGGTTCGGGAACAGATTCCTGGAAAGAGACTATTATCCAGTTATGGGAAAGTCCCTCAGAATTAGGCAAAAAAGAATACCTAAGCACTTATAAAGCGCTGGCAATACTAAAAAAGGTAGGTACGATGAAAACCTATGAGATGGATGCCATTGTGAAAATAGAATACAGTAACGCTATGTTTCATACTGCCCATTTACATATTACCGATTTTGAAATTAAACAAGGCCAGTTACTTATGAAACTTGCTATTCAGCCTACTGATTGCAAAGCCAAAGAAGCTTGTGGGGTTTCTGAAACAAATACAGTTGAAGCCAATGCCTGTGCTCCCGGAAGTGGCTGTTGTTAATCTATCTCAACCCTATTCCGCATATGTAGGTAGAACAAACTTTAAATGAATTTATGAATAACAAAAAATATATCACAAAAGGAAAAGGTCTTCCTAACTGGTCAAATCCTATCAGCCATGCGGTAGTCGTCAATAATATGTGTTTTGTGAGTGGCCAATTATCTGTAAATATTGATGGAAAATATATTTCTGGAACAATCCTGGAAGAAGGAAAACTCGCATTCTCTAACTTTTTTTCTGCGCTAAGTAACGCTGAATTTGAGAAAGATGATGTTGTTTTTATTGATATTGCTTTTGACAACTTAAAAGACCTTCCTGAAATCAATACATTATATATGCAATTATTTCCCAAGGATAAACGACCAGCAAGAACAATATATCAAGCAGAAGCACTACCATTTGGAGGAAAAATTAAAATTACGGGAACTGCCGTTAAAGAATTATTTTAAATTGAGTTTTTTGAGAACGTAATTTTAAAATATGAAGATAAATTTATTAGTCATAAGAACAGTTACTCCCGAAATTCTAAAAAAGCAATATGAGTTATTAGGATTTGAGTTTAATTATCACCAACACGGAAATGGACCTTTTCATTATGCATCTGAACAAAATGAGTTTGTTTTTGAGATTTATCCTTTAACTAAATCTATGAAAAAGGCTGATAATTCAATAAGGCTTGGATTTGATATAGAAAATATAGCGGCCAAAATTATTGAATTAGAGAACTCTGACTGGAAAATACTATCAAAACCTAAACACACTGAATGGGGTTTGACTGCATTGGTTAAGGACTTAGACGGACGAAAAATTGAATTAAAAAATAAATGAAACGCGCTGTAACAACCTTTTCTATAGTTCATTTCTACACCCATAAGATACAAATGTATCATACAAAAATGATCTATTTCTCAATTTGATACTATGAATATTGAAATACAAAATTTTGATCCATCAGACTGGGCAGCAATTCGCCAAATCTATCAGGAAGGTATTGAAACAGGAATGGCAACATTTGAAACACGCATACCAACCTGGGATCAATGGAATCGGTCTCACCTTATTTCTTGCAGATTAAAAGCGACAGTCAAAAAGACACTTATAGGTTGGGCAGCCCTAGCTCCTGTATCCACACGGGATGTATATCGCGGTGTAGCAGAAGTTAGTATTTATATAACATCAAAATATAGAAATTCAGGAATTGGAAAACTACTTTTAACAAAACTTATTGAAGAAAGCGAAAAAGAAGGGTTGTGGACATTGCAGGCAGGAATTTTTAGTACTAATATTGCCAGTATTAACTTGCACAAATCCGTAGGTTTTAGAGAAATTGGTTTTAGAGAAAAAATAGGAAAACTAAATAACACCTGGTATGATAACACCATTCTTGAAAGAAGAAGTAACATAATAATATAATCACATAAACACCACAAATTTCCCTTAGAGTATGTTTAAAAAGAATACAAATTGAAAATCAATAGTTTGAGGTTCTAGGACACTTCAAATGATGAGAATATCGAGATATTTTAATTATTTGAAGTAAGCTCACGGTTCTTAAAATATTTGTTTTCAGGAAGTAAGGTTTTTAAACAAGCTCTTATTAGGAAATACTAAAAACAAAAGGAATGACAAATATTTTAGTACTTTGTACAGGTAACTCTTGCAGAAGTCAAATGGCAGAAGGATACCTTAAACATTTTGCACAAGATACTGCTACTATATATAGTGCAGGAGTAGAAACTCATGGGGTAAATCCCAGAGCCATTGCTATTATGAAAGAAGATGATATCGATATTTCTAATCATACTTCTAATAATCTGGAAGAATATTTAGACATAAACTTCGATTATATCCTGACGGTCTGTGATCATGCGAAAGAAAAATGTCCTTTCTTTCCTGGTAAAGCAGAAAGATTGCATTATAACTTTTTTGACCCTTCCAAAATAGATGGTACCGAGGAAGAAATTCACGCGGCTTTTACCAAAACTAGAAATGAGATTAAAACGTATTGCAAAAACTTTGTAGAAAAAACGGTTCTCAACCTTTCTAATTAAAACATACATAATATAATAAGGGAGTTACTATTCAATGCAACTCCCTTATTATCAATTATCATATTCTCTACTTCTAGCGTCTATAAATTCGAATTATATATACCGAATACGTACTATTTAATTTTTATAAATTTTGTATTTAATTCAATTCCTTTAGCGTTTTCTGGTCTTACCTTTAGGATATACATACCATACTGCAGTTTCTGCACATTAATCAATTCAGAATCATTATGTTTTAGGTCAAAATAACCTTGAGCTACAGTATGTCCTGTTATATTGATAATGGAATATATAATTGATTCATTCATATAATTACTTAAATCGAGTCTAAATTCATATCGAGCAGGGTTTGGAGAAATAACAAGACCTGATTGCGCAGTTCCCAGATCGGTAGCTCTTACACTATTAACAGGTACAAGTTCAAATCCTTGATTAGTATTAGCTGTAGAATACTCCCATAAATGTACATTACCTGAGTTTCCGGAGTTTTTATCCAAGGCAAAATTTTTGCAATGTACTGGTCGTAAATAATAATTGTCGCCTTTTTTAGTCACAAACCATTTTTTATGATTACTATTTGAATCTGTCCAGCTATTAATATTTGCACCTTTCTCACAAAGCCCTCTTTGCACCTCTAAATACCTGGAAGTCCCTATATTTTTAATGGTATGAATATTACCTCCAATATGTGTAAACTCCCATTTCTGATCATTAAACTCCTTTGCTTCATTCATTCTAACATTAAAATTATCCCAACCAGGAGCGATTACATGCTGACTATTAGCCAAACTACGTATATAGTATATTCCAGACATCTGAATATCTCCATCCACTTGTACAGGAATAAGTGTAAACTGTTGATTCCCATTATTGATATTATAGTCCCAGGTATGTACGCTCTTATCGTTTCCACTTCGTTTATCTAATACCTGAGAAGTACAATGCGCAGGTCTAAAGAAGTAATTTTCTCCTATTTTGGTGATGAACCATTGCGTATTTTCATCAGTAGCATGATCAGAAGGTGTAATATCAGCTCCTTTTTCACATTGCGATTCTTTTACAGTAAGATACCTTCCAGTACCTTCATTCTGAACTGTAAATTTTCCTCCTCCTATATCCTCTATTTTCCATCTATGCGGATCAGAAGTATTCTGATCTACCATTAAAATATCATTAGTATTGGCAAACACATATTGGCCAGAAGCAGTAGACTGTATATAATAGGTACCGCTCGATATATCCGAAGAAACGTCACCTACATTAAACTCAACACATTCACTGATAACAGCTGTACCTTTTCCATAAAAAACTTTGATGATCACTTCTTTTTTTCCAGCAGCAGCATTTTCTAACAGGTAATTAAATGGAGTCGTAGTTTTAGTAGCTACCAATTCATCATTGATATAATACTCAACACTTTTTACATTAGTGAAGTTAGATGACATGGTCAATGTTATATCATCTCCTATATCAAATTGTTGTCCTTCTGTAGGTGCTGTAATTGCGATACTAATAGAAGAATCTAATGCCGCTGGAGTGCTATCATCTAATTGTTTTAAATATGCTATCAAATCATTCATATCACTGGCACTTAACTCTGAAATATCCACATGTTTTCCATCAGGATTCTTAGTCGTCAATACGTCCCGTATAGTAGCGGCAGAACCATCATGTAAGTATGGTGCTGTCGCCCATAACCCTTTTAAAGTAGGCACATCAATACCTAATAGTTTTTTGCCAATACGTTTACCACTTGTGGGAGATATGGTCCCTACATCATACAAATAATTTTCTGTACTACTTCTCGTATAGGTTTTACCACTGTGACATTCATAACATTTTAAATTATTAAATACCTGCTGCCCGTTCTGCCCTTGTGTTGTTAAATCACCGTTTGACTTTTTATAGGGACTTTCAGAAAAGGTGTTTAGTGAAGTAATATATGCAGCCAGGGCATCCAAATCTGCACTTAATCCAGCCTTTTTTGTATCAAGAGGATCTTTGCTATTAGCAAACTGTTGATCCGATAATAAACCAGTTCCATTATTTAATGTTCTAATTTGATTTTCAAAATCATGTACTTCATCAAAATTCCCTGTCCAATGTAATCGCCCGTGTTCCGTACCTCCTTTTCCTCGTAAATCTATCGTATTACGAAAACCTTCTCCCAGATTAGATATATCCCAGATTTGTCCATCCCCGCCTCCATCAAGATGGCAACTGGCGCATGCCATATACCCTTCTTGAGTCAACCTGCTGGAAGTAGCATCATAGAACAATTTTTTTCCTTTTAAGACTTGCGCTGTAAGTAATTCATTTGATACTGTTTTTATATCACTGAGTTTTGAAGACGTTGATCCACCATTGATAATTCCTTCTACATCAAATACTGATACTGATCTGCCTAAAAAATTATACACATACAACCTTTTGGTATCAGGATCATATAAAGTATATGTGGGTGTTTCCTGAGTTTTCAATCGGGCAACCTCCAGGTTATTTTGGTCATCAGCCACAAATATTTCATTATTGCCGGGCATTGCAATAAATACAATATCGCCTTGATCACTGTAGGTAACAGAATGACAACGATCTGTATTATCAATATCCAGTCGTTTAGGCAACACCTCTGTATCATTGTCTAAGTTGACAAAAGAGGTAATCGCTCTAACAGTGTTATCGTGTTCTAAGGCTAATCCATCTCGTAAAAGCCCTCTCTTGATATTATCTTTTTTAGAAGCTACCCTCATAGATTTTCCATCAGGTGATATGGCCATATGTGTAAGATAATTTGGTATTCCTCTGGCAAACAAAGCGCCATCAGTCCCTGTAGATTCTTTTAATGAAATGGTACTATAACTATTAAAGGTTGTAGTAGGTATTTTATAAATTTCGGATACTCTCTTTTCTGATACCAACCTAGTTACATATAGATTATTACCCTCTGCATCAAGGGCCAGGGCGCCTAACTTGGGTAAAATGCCATTTTTATCTGTAGCAATCTGTAATTCATTGGATATTGAAATTGTAGCAATGCTAATTTCGAATATTTTACCTAAAGACTCTGAGCTAACATATGCTTTAGAAAAGTTATTATCTACAATCAATCCTGATGGTTTTGAACCGCGAGCTAATCTGATTTGGTTAACGACTTTAGCCGTGCTAGCATTAATAATACTAATAGTAGCATCTTCTTTATTAAGAACCCAAAGCCTATTATTAACCATATCTGATATAGCTATCGGCTTCTTACCTACTGCGATTTCATCCACTTTTTTTAAAGTACTTTCAGAAATAGAGGTAATGGTATTCGCATCTTCATTAGTTACCCAGATTTTATTCCCTTTTTTAACCAGTTGGTTACTAGATTTTGGCTTTTGGGTAGTTGTAGAATTATTAACAATCTGTGTAAAAGCAACTGTGCCAATTGGTGTGTTAGCGGATTGATTTCGAGTAATTTTAAAAGAATCAATATTACCGCCTTGACTTCCTGCTGTTGCAGACAACTTTATAGACACCTCTCCTGCCGGAATCGTCACATTGGGCACGATAACTTCCTTGTATGTGCTCCAAGATCCGGTAGAAAGGAAATCAACCTTCCTATTGACCCCATCATTAATTGATAAATTCAGGGGTCTGTTTCCAGAAGCTCCCATAGCATACCTGATTCTTAACTCTCCGGTAATTCTTGTAGCAGCATTAAATTTTACTTCACTAAAAACATTCGCACCGGTGGACGAAGGAAAATCATGATAGCCAGATCCTGAGTAACCTGTATTTGAAGAACCTGTTCTTACACCTCCTTTACCTTCTCCATCTTCAACCTCTATAACTATAGTTTCATTCCCAAATGCGGATAGAACCACATTGTATCGCCCGGGTTGCTCATAGCTAAAATCCGGATCAATTCCGGTTACCTCTTCTCCATTTCCTGCATCCCATCGGTATTCATATGCCGGGTTTGGGTTTACTATTTTCCAGGATACTTTTTCTCCTGTTCTAATGGCATTAGGCTTTTCTACAGCAATATTATTATTATCGATAACAGCACCTTTGGTAGTAAACGTAGATCTATATCTATTGGTTAACTTATTACCTACCAGGTCTTCAATCCCATTAGTTTCGAGAATAACTTCATATTGAGTATTCGCTTCCAAAGGTTCTGATGGTTCAAAAGTAACGGTAGTATAGGTCCATCCAAATGTTCCTTCTACAACAGCACCATCGACTTTACGAACTTTAAAAGCAGAATTATTTATTTTATTAAAATTAATCCAACTCGAAAAGGAGATTCCTATTTTAGAATTTACAGACTGCTTTATTGATTCATTTGTCGGGTTTACATATATTACTTCGGGCGCTTTGGTATCACGTTTTGTATCGTGAACTGCAATTATTCCTCCTACATAACCTCCTACATTTTGATCATCAGCCACAACAACTATATTACCTATAGGGCAGCTAAATTGATCATCCCAGCGTCTATCTCTCCCCTTAATTCTACTAACAAGTCTAGGATTACTAATATCAGAAATATCATATTTCCAGATACCTTCTGTACCTCCTCTTTTTCCTCCAAGAAATAGATATCCATCATCATACGATACGTACTCTGAAACTTTTAGGGATTTTTCATTTACTACCTTAATATTAGAAGGATCTGTGGTAACGTCTATAGCTCTAAACGGTGTAATTAATGTAGCATGCTTACCATAAAAACCACCTATATAACTTTTTTTATTGGATTTATAACTATCTAGTAATACAGGGTTAAAGGAATCACTTATATCCAAAGTAGCAATCCCTGCTCTGTTCTTTGGGGTTGTAATCACTAATAAATTTCCGATGTTAAATAATGGTCCTGCAAAAATCCCTCCTATTTCTGTGGTTGAAAGTTTCTTAACCAAAACGGGGTTGGATTTATTTTTTGCATTGATCACATACAAACCATTATTTGTTGCACCTACATATATTACACTCCCCTGACAGGAGACTCCCCATACTGCATTTGACACATCGCCGTAATCAATTCCTGGTAATTCTAATGCCGCCAGATATTTTGGATTTTTTATATCATTAACATCCCATATATCAATTCCTTTTCCTGAAATAGTAACAAGGTAAATTTTTCCATTGTTATCTTTCATATATGATACCTGATGACTCTCTGCTTCTCCAGAAGCATGTCTGCTTATCATTTCGCTCACAAAAACAGGATTGTAAGGGTCGCTAATATTCCAAATTTCATGTTTTGCATTTCCTGCGAAAACCACATGACCACTAATAACCGAGGGTTGATTAAAATGGCGCCTGCTCATTTGAGGGCTGATAATTTTTGACAACTCGTTATCAGTATAGCTTTGATTTGGTAACTGAGCTTGAACGTGTACGCACACTAAAATAAACAAGTAAATAAGTTTTTTTCTCATAGTAGGGTTTTAAGTCTATCCGGAATACTGATCAGCTTCAAATACTATTTTGTATGAAATAGCATATTAATTCCAGAAAAATGGATGCTTTATGTTAAGTCTAGTAAAATATTGATCAAAACTATATAGGAGTAAATAAAAGGGTGGGAAGATATTTAGGTTAAGAAAATAATCTAAACGCAGCTCCTATCGTATAATCAATACACAAATATACAATAGAAAGAAAAGAAAAGAAAAGCAATCCTACATTTTTAAAAAAACTATTGCACTATTCAATCAAAAGGAAAAAGAAATTATGAACAAACGAATCTTATGGGTGTTCATTAGCATATCACCGGAGCTATTTATCTACATTTTTAAAATATTTCTGCTCCAGTTCAGTTTGAAACTCTTCCATTACAGGTTTTACAGTACTATCAGGTAAATCTGCAATTCTAATATACATTAAACCATCTACAGCGTTATTAAATAAAGGATCTACATTAAATGCTACAACTTTTGCATTTTGTTTGATATATTTTTTGATCAATACAGGAATGCGTAGACTTCCTGGTTCTATCTCATCAATAATTTTGTCAAACTTATTAAGATCACTCCTACTAGCATCAAAAACAAAGTCTTTATCTGCATCTTTAAGTTTTACTTTAAACTCTTTTTTTGGACGCACATATTGTGCTACATACGGGTCATAGTAATGAGATTTCATAAATTCGATCATCAATGATTTAGAGAAATTACTAAACTTATTACTTATACTTACACCACCGATCAAATATTTATGGTTAGGGAAACGCAATGTACAATGTACAATACCTTTCCATAGTAAAAATAATGGCATGGGTCGTTGTTGATATTCTTTAATTATAAAAGCTCTTCCCATCTCGATAGATTCGCTCATCATTTTATACAATTCTGGCTCAAACCTGAAGAGGTCTTGTAAATAGAATCCATTAATACCATACTTAGCGTAAATTTCATTACCCATCCCCATGCGATATGCTCCCACAATTTTCTTGGCACTATTATCCCAAAGAAACATATGATGATAATAGTCATCAAAAGGATCTAAATCTATAGATTGATTTGTTCCTTCTCCTATCTCCCTAAAGGTAATCTCTCTTAGCCTACCTATTTCGTGTAAAACATTTGGGATACATTCTTTGCCTGCAAGAAAAACTTCATAATTCTTACTTGCCAGCAACCTCATATCCTTTGCCCTGCAACATTCTAATTCTACTTCTATTGAATTAATACTACCTTCGACAGCAATTTGTTTAGGTAATTTAGGGAGTTTTAAGTTCTGAGGAATGGTTTCTCTTAATGTTTTCTTCTCATAAGGATTCGCCAACATATAGGTTTTCTTACGCAAAAAATTCGTGAAATCTACCAAATTATCGTATTCGTCCTGATCTTTTACCGAAATAGGATTCCCGATTCTGACCTTTATTATTTTATTTTCTTGAGAAAATAATTCACTAGGCAATTTTGCCGTTCTCAAGGTATCATTAATAGATGCCAATTTGTAAAAGAGTCTGCTATTTCTGGCATGGAAGTAAATAGGTATTACCGGTACTTTTGCTTTTTTCACTAATCTCATAGCACCAGGCTCCCAAAATTTATCCACATAGTGTTTACCATCTTTTACGGTAGACACTTCACCTGCAGGAAAAATACCTAAAGGATGCCCTTTTTCTAGATGAATTACAGATTCTTTGATCCCGGCAAGACTTGATTTGACCTCTTTTCGATCTTCGAAAGGATTCACTGGCATAATATAAGGTTTTAACGGAGTGAAATTATGCAACAAAAAATTTGCAATAACCTTATAGTCAGACCTATGCTCTAGCATTAGTTTTAGTAATAAAATACCATCCAATCCTCCGAGAGGGTGATTGGACAAGGTAATAAAAGCCCCGTTTTTAGGCAATCTTTTAAGATCTTCTGGAGGAATTTCGAATGTTACTCCGTACATATCCAAGGCAGCATTTACAAAATCAGTACCGGATAAATGGCTAATATCATCATACTGACGATTAACTTTGGACAGTCTGGTAATTTTCAGAATTAGCCAACCAATAAAAGTGCCAATAAAACCAAGTTTATCTATTTTTAGGCCTTTGGCCACTTCTTTTGAGGTTACTACCGCCATTAAATACGTTTTGTGCTAACTACAAATATAACAAAATCATGGAATACCGCATCTTACTGCTTTACAACCATTTGATAGGTTTCTTTAGTGCTTTGTTTAAGTAAAATATTCTTATTTCTTTCTAATAAACTGATAGCGTCATCAGTAGCATGTCTTATGGTAAATAACGAAACATTTTTTTCGCAAATAACTCTAAATTTTGCCTTTAATTTAGTATGCAATTGATCAAAAGTATTAAACTTATCATCAAGACACACAGAAAAGCTTATGGCAGAATTCTGGATCAGATCTACTTTTAATTGATAGTTATAAAAAAGATTGAAAAGCTCACTGATATTGTCTTCAACAATAAAAGAAAAATCTAACGAAGAAAGGGATAATAATATTTGATTTTTCTTTACTATATAACAAGGTATAAAAGGTATTAATCTTTGTCCTTTTTTAACTGAGGTTCCCTCATTTTCAGGATTAATAAAGGATTTGACATATAAAGGGATTTCCTTTCTTTGTAAAGGTTGTAGTGTTTTAGGATGTATTACAGAAGCTCCATAAAAAGCAAGTTCTATGGCTTCTTCATAAGAAATCTGAGAAAGTAATTTTACATTTTTGAATACTCTGGGATCTCCATTTAATACTCCAGGTACATCTTTCCAGATACTTACACTGGCTGCTTGTATACAATAGGCAAAAATACCAGCAGAATAGTCACTACCTTCTCTTCCTAAAGTAGTCGTAAAATTATTAGGATCCGAAGCTATAAAACCCTGAGATACAGTAAGCCCAATTTTACTGACTTTTTCAATTATATTTTGCTGTGTCTTATCCCAATTTACAGTGGCGTCTCGATAACTATTATCTGTTTTAATAAGATCCCTTGCATCCAACCAGTGGTTTTTATATCCCTGATCCAATAAATATTCACTAACAATAGTGGTAGAAATCAACTCTCCGTAGCATACAACCTGATCATAAACATAATCATATTGTGTTGATTTATTTCTATCAAGTGTTGTCTCCAGATCGGATATGAATACTTCTATTTTCTCAAAAACAGGGTGCCGTCCATTTTTAAAGAGTTCTCGCAAAATTCCCTGATGATAGTTCTTAATATAATCCAACGAATCTTTAAGTTCAGTTGTTTGATTTAAATAATTATGAACTACCTGTTCCAGAGCGTTTGTGATCTTTCCCATCGCAGAAACGATAATTATTGCATTAGAAGTATCTGTTTTTTGTAATACATTGATTACATTTTGTACTCCTTTTACATCTTTTACAGAGGCTCCACCAAACTTAAAAACCTTCACTAATTTAAATTTTAGAAATAAACGCTTCCAGACTCTTAGCATCCATTTGAACAACCTGCCAACCTTCTAAAATTCTGGCTCCGCTTTTTATGTAAAAATCTACAGCTGGTTTATTCCAATCAAGGACATTCCATTCTACTCTCTTTACTCCTTTTTCTTTTCCATATTGCAACACTCTTTTATACAACGCTGTGCCAATACCTGTTCCTCTCATTGATTCTTTTACAATTAAGTCTTCCAGATGTACTGTTCTACCTTTCCAGGTAGAGAAACGGAAATAGACCAATGCAATTCCTACAATTCCCTCATTCGTTTCTGCAACAAAACAATGAAATAAAGGATGTTCTCCAAAACCTTCTCTAATAAGATCCTCTGCCGTCACTTCTACTGCTTCTGGTTCTTTTTCAAAAATTGCCAGTTCTTCTATAAGCATAAGAACTTCTGGCATATCACCAGCCATCGCATCTCTAATTAAATAATCCATAGATCAAAAATTTATCAAAACTATAAAATTATACCATAGAAACCAGAGAATTTCCTAATGTTATTATTTTCTTATTATAAATTATCATAACTCATAAAAAAGATTATTCATTTAAACTTACGAAAACGATATAGTAATGTAAAAAATAATACTTTTGCACAGCATCAACACAACAGAAATGACAGGAAAAAATCAAACCTTAGGAGAATTTATAATTGAAAATCAAAAAGATTTTCCATATGCCAGTGGAGAGCTTTCTCGATTGATTAACTCAATCCGCTTAGCAGCAAAAATGGTAAATCATGAAGTAAATAAGGCAGGTTTGGTCGATATCACGGGAGCTGCAGGCGAAACAAATATCCAAGGAGAAGATCAGCAAAAACTAGATATTCTTGCTAACAATACTTTTATAAACACACTCACAAACAGAGAAATAGTTTGCGGGATTGCCTCTGAAGAAAATGATGATTTTATCACTATAAAAGGTCAGAATAATGATCATAGAAATAATTATGTTGTTCTTATGGATCCATTAGATGGTAGTTCTAATATTGATGTTAATGTTTCAGTAGGAACTATCTTCTCCATTTATAGAAGAGTTACTCCTACCGGCACACCAGTTACAATTGATGATTTTCTACAACCAGGAAATCTGCAAGTTGCAGCAGGCTATATTATTTATGGCACATCTACCATGTTGGTATATACTACTGGTCATGGTGTTAATGGTTTTACATTAAACCCAGCACTTGGCACCTATTATCTGTCACACCCGAATATGAAATTTCCAGAAAATGGGACGATCTACTCTGTAAATGAAGGCAACTACATCCATTTCCCTCAAGGAATTAAGGATTATATAAAGTACTGTCAGGAAGAAAAAGATGATAGACCCTATACCTCCAGGTATATTGGTTCACTCGTAAGTGATATACACCGCAATATGATCAAGGGTGGTATATATATGTACCCCAGTACCTATAAATCGCCTAATGGCAAACTTCGTTTATTATATGAGTGTAATCCAATGGCATTTATAACTGAGCAAGCCGGAGGAATGGCTAGTGATGGATATAAACGAATTATGAATATTAAACCCACAGCATTACACGAACGTACTCCTTTTATATGTGGAAGTAAAAACATGGTAGAAAAAGTAGCGTCATTTATGAAGTCTAAAAAATAAGAGTGATCATTTAAACCAAATAATCTTATTTTTTTTAGTATTCTTGTAAAAGAAATTTATACCGTGTATAGTCTATCTTTCTTTCCCCCCATTTTTACACCCTATAACCGCATAAATTCTATTGCATTTTTGTACGGCTACTGTATATTTTTTGATAAAATTAACATTATCAAAAATTACTAGTCATTTTTAATATTTTTTATGTTAATTTTACGTAAAGCTCACATAGAAAACTTATAAACTGATCAACATGTCTAAAGAAAAAAAAGCTGTTGAAGAACAGACAGTAAATGATCCTTCTTCTAAAATAGAAGCTATAAAAAATCTGATTTTTGGAGAAAACATAGCCGCCTATAATTCTGAATTCGAAAGTGTAAAAAAAGATATTTCTTTAAAGAAAAAAGAGCTTGAAGATTTTATTGATGACACACGTAAAGAATTACATCAGGCAATAGACAACCTTAGTACAGATATAAACATACGAATTACAGAATTAGAAGACAATCTAGCTGATAAAGTAGAGATGCTGGATACCAAAAAAGTTGACAAAAAGACCTTGGGTGATCTGCTGATTGCCATGGGAGAGAAAATTAACAAGTAATAACCCAGCTACCAAAGGGTATGGAAGCGCAGGATAAACTCAAAATTCTTAAAGAACTTCTTCTTACAGAGGAGAAAGAATATACTGATTCCATTGCTCAAAAACTAGAGGATTTAAGTAAAATTGTTCATCAAAAAAAAGAGCTTTCGCATAAGGTCGACCCTATTATTGAAGACAAATTAGAGGAATTTGTACAAGAAATACCCAAAACATTAGGTCCTACTATTACTGCCGCTTTAAAAGAAGAAATCAAAAATTCTCAGGATGCCGTTGTAGAAGCACTATTTCCTATCATTGGTAAAATGATTAAGAAATACATTGCTCATGAAATGAGATTATTGAGTGAGAATATTAGCAGAAAAACTAAAAGTGCTTTTTCTTTTAAAAACTGGTTTAGAAAAACCAAGGCCAGAGCTCAGGGAATTAGCGAAGGAGATCTCGCACTCTCTGATTACGCAAAACCCAGGCTAATCCAGCTATTTGTCATCGAGAAAAACTCAGGATTACTAATTGCAGATTATAGTCCGTTATCAGAAAACACTGTCGATAAAGATATGGTAGCCGGAATGCTAACGGCTATCAAAAGTTTTGTAGAAGATGCTTTCCAGGGAGGAGATCAAAATCTTCAAATGATAGAATATGAATTATATACAATACATATACAAAACTTTTATTCGTATTATATTGCAGCCGTAATCTCTGGTGCATATAGTATCATGTTTAAAGAAGTATTAGAAGATCAAATTATTGATTTTGCTCAGCATCATATCTCCAAGAGAGATTTAGAAGATAGTGAGTTATTTACTAAAAAATTAAAAAAACATTTTGAAGATGAAATTGTCTAAAAAAGTTGTGCTTTTAGGACACTTCGGTGTAGGAAAAACGTCGTTATTCAGACGTTTTATGGATAACGAATTTTCTGAAGACTACAAAGTTACCCTAGGTGTTCAGATAAAAAAGAAAGTTATAGAAATGCCGGATGGCAGAGAGCTCTCTATGATCATATGGGATACCGAAGGTCATACCAATATAGAAGATACCCGAAAATCCTACCTTTTAGGATCACACGCCTTTATCTATGTATTTGATCTTACCCGTACAGATACATATCAGGATCTAAGCAAAGATATAGACTATCTCACAAAAAATTATCCCAAAGTAAAGACTAAAATCATAGGTAATAAACTGGATTTAGTAAATGAAAAAGACATTTTGCAACTATTCAAAGACAAGCAGATACAATTTGATTGTCTCACCAGTGCCAAAACCAACAAAAATGTGCAGAATTTTTTCTCAGATCTCGCTAAAGAAATAACTAGCTGATACTATGGAATATCAAGAAGATACATTACTGTTTAGTGAGAAAACTCAGTTTATATTAGTTACCGTAGAAGGGATTATTAAGAAAACAGATGCCAAATTATTTGATTGGAAAGTTGGAGGTTCTATATATGACTGCCATCCTTTTTTCGAAATACTAAAAAGCCTCATTGATTCTTTTGAAAAAGAAGAAACTACCTATAATTTCCCCTGTATCCATCTGGAAGAAAATAATACTGAAAAAATATGTGATATTACTATAATTATTAATACACAGGAAATAACCGTTATCCTTTTTGAATACACTTCAAAATATAGAGAGCTTAATAAAATAGCACAACAAAGAAATGAATCTGTACTAAAAGCAAAAGAATTAGAACTTAAAAACAAATATCTCCTTGACAAAGAAGAATTTAAAAACAATTTTATAACCAATATAAATCATGAGGTCAGAACACCTCTAACCAGTATTCTTGGTTTTGTAGAAATATTAGAAAAAACTAAATTAAATTTTGAACAAGAAGAATTAGCGCGTATTATAAAGAGACAAAGCATTCATCTTAATGCATTGATTGACGATATGGTCGATATTTCTAAAATCGAATCTGGGAAAATACAAATTGTTGATCAGCGATTTTTATTTGTAAATCTTATTAAAGGGTTTGATGAAACTTACTCAAAACTAGCAGAAAAAAAAGAAATCGAATTCAGTACATACATTGATCCCAATATACAAGAATATCTGATTGGCGATAGAACGCGAGTATATCAAATATTAAATAATTTACTGGGGAATGCTTTTAAATTTACTGAAGAAGGAAGCATACATCTTTCGGTCACAAAAAACTATCAACGAACCAATAAATTAAGTATCAATTTCAAAATTGAAGATACCGGATTCGGGATACAAGCAGAAAACCTGGAGCGTATTTTTGATCGTTTTACACGATTTAATGAAGACAAACAGATTTCAGGTACTGGATTAGGACTGGCGATTGCAAAAAACCTGGTGAATCTTCTGAACGGTGAAATAAAAGTAACCAGCCAACCAGAAAAAGGAACTACTTTTGAAGTAAAACTGCCGTTTAAATTCGAAGTAACAAAAACAACATCACAAAAGAAAAAGAAAAAATATACATTGCCAGAAACTAAAAAGAAATTTAGAATTCTTTTGGTCGAAGATGAAGAAGCCACACAATATCTGGTCATGAAAATACTGATAAGTCAAGGCAATTTTTTTATAGATGTTGCCCTTAATGGAGAACAAGCTATTAACTATCTCGAAAGAAGAAACTACGATTTAGTCTTAATGGATCTAAAAATGTCTAAAATCGATGGGTATCAGGCAACTCGCATGATTAGAAATAATTATGGCGACAAAATTATTTCAGAAATCCCGATTATAGGCTTTACAGCAAAGATTGGAGAAAAAGAAAGAGATAAATGTCTAAGAGCTGGAATGGATGATTTTATAGCCAAACCTTTTGAACAGGAAGATTTACTCTACAAAATAACAAAACAAATAGCTAAAAAAGCCGCTGTATAAGCGGCTTTTTTTGATTTTTTTATACCAGTGACCTATTGTTTATTTATCTATTCATATTTTTAATCTCCTCGGCAAATGTCTCTCTGTCCACACCTTCATTGATCAAAATAAGTGCTTTATCCACTACATACTTTGCATTATCTGCTTGAAACCCTAAACCAATGCTTAATTTCTCCAAAAGCACTACCTGATCATTTCCTTTGATAGAATCCGCATAGACCATTTTGGATAAATCATATAACCGCTCCAATCTAATATCATAACTAGTTGGTGGATTAATTGGATGCTTTTCATAATTTTCAAGAATCTCACTATAGTTACTATCTGATATATTAAGATTACGAGCTGTCCTGTCTAAAAAAGCTTTTTCTTCATCAGTTATTATACCATCGCTCATAGCTACTCTCACGATAGCTGCAAAATGATCCTGGTTTCTTTTCTTAAAACCGCTATCAAACAAATTAGATATTGACATGTATTCTTTTATTTAATTTGCCGCAAATATAAGTAAACTAAAAGTCCTTTTAAAATTTAAAATTATCGTTTTTATTTCCTCTTATTTTACTGATTAAAAACGAAGTAATACCCGTTATTAGATAAAATAACCGTAAACTGAATCAAATTATTTTTTAATTCAGACGAGAAATAAAATTCACAGATAGCAACGCTATTGATGCCATTTATTTCGAAATGTGAAACAAAAAGAAATGATTTTAGCAAGTAATTTCATTTGAGGTTTGGTATAATTCCTAATATTTTCACAAACCCTTTTTCATACACTTAGGAAAAAGTAATTTTATTGTTTAAAACAAATTCTATGCAAAACCAAAAACAGTTGTTTGATCTTTCTGATGATGTTACATACCTCAATGGAGCCTATATGTCACCTCAACTCAGATCAATTACCGAGATAGGGTTGCAATCTGTTGCCAAAAAAGCAAGACCTGATGAGATATTGCCTAAAGATTTTTTTATACAAAAAGAAATCTTAAAACAACGTTTTGCTTCTTTGATAGAAGCTTCTGATTATAAAAACATAGCAATCATACCTTCTGTATCTTATGGTATTGCGAATGCTGCCAATAATATCCCTATAAAGAAAGGAGATGAGATAATACTAGCGGACGAACAATTTCCAAGTAATGTGTATATCTGGCAGGAAATTGCTAAAAAAAACGAAGCTATTCTAAAAATCATCAAATCTCCTACCGAATTCGAAAATAGAGGTAAAAAATGGAATAAAAATATTATAGAGGCAATAAACCACAAAACAGCAGTAATTGCTATGCCACATGTACATTGGGCAGATGGAACTTTGTTTGATTTAAAGGCGATTCGGGAAAAAACAAAAACAGTACAGGCCATGCTGATTATTGATGGAACCCAAAGTGTAGGTGCCTTTCCTTTTTCTATAAAAGAAATTGAACCAGATGCATTAATCTGTGGAGGATATAAGTGGTTATTAGGCCCCTATTCTATAGGAATGGCTTATTACAGTGATGCGTTTAATGATGGTACACCTATCGAACATAATTGGATGAATCGCTATAACAGTGAAGATTTTGCGAGTCTTACCCAATATGAGAATAGGTATCAGGAAAAAGCTGCTCGATACTCTGTGGGCGAATCCAGTAATTTTGTTCTAACCCCAATGATGATTAAAGCTATAGAACAGCTAATAGAATGGCAGCCAAAAAATATTCAGAACTATTGTGAACAAATTTCAAAAGAAATGATCAATAAACTTAGAGATCTAGGCTATTTTATAGAAGATAGCCAGTATAGAGCTCATCATCTTTTTGGGATTTACCTTCCTAAGCATATCAATTCAGAAAAATTAAAAACATCTTTAAAAGAGGCAAAAATCATTGTTTCTTTTCGTGGAAATGCAGTGAGGATATCTTGTAATGTGTATAATTCTAAAGATGATTTTATGAGATTACTAAACTGTTTTAAATAAGAATGAAAGTTTTCGCCTCTTTTGGGATTAGCTTCTTACTGTAATTTTAGAAACGTAAAAAAGCCTCAAGTATCTTAGTTTTTTATTTTAGTATTTTTAAATCAAATAGTATTGCAGCTATATAATGCAGAGGTTATTTTTATATTTATTATGGCTCTAGTTTAAATTAGCGTTGTTATCTAAATAATGCTGAACATCCCTCTAATACGATTTATAACTAAAAATTTCGCATATTCATCGTTTCTTTTTCCTTTCTACTTCGTTTAAAAAATAAACCGTAGCTATAGCTATGCTTGATTTTTTTGCCTTGCATAAAGAAAAAATAATTCAATGAATTTATACGAATTTTTTAATCACAAATCGTATAAACCTCCCTTCGAAGGAAGGGCTGGGGGAGGATATTTTTTAGTGACATTAAATTACAAAAAACTGAATATCAATAATTTATACATAAGATTAATTTCGCTAATTTAAACTAGAGCCATTTATTATCTAATAATCCTTGAACTTATTGTAAGATTTACTGGCTCTAATAAATCATCAACATTACTATCTCTATATATTCTGGTATAAAAAACTGCGGTCGTTGTATAAGTCCCTTCGGGAAAACTGGAATTTACAATAACATTTATATCCGCACTTTCTCCAGGTTTCAATCCTTGAGAAGGAAAATTTCTACGTGCAGTAATTACATTAAAAGTGGGAGTAATAATCGGGCTCATATCTTTATAAGTTGGTGGTTTTTGATACCCTAATTTCTGATTACCTTGATTAACCCACCTAGTTACACCTCCAAAAACTTCTGATAAATAGCCTCCTATAACATCTGGAGTCGTAACTGATATTGTTTCTATTCTAACTGGGTTAATAACATCTACAATAACTTTAGTTGTTCTAAACTGATCATTATTTTTATCTCTAACCATTAATATGAAGGACTTGGGATATTTAAAATCAATACTCATATCTACATCTAGAAATTCTTCGTTTATGTTTTCAGGTGATACTGACGAGTCTTGCGTGTAATATAATTTTGCTCCGTCATATGTAACCGTCGGTACTAAATTTGTAAAATCAGTTCCTAGTGGGACAAAAACATACAAAATATCTCCTCCTGGTTCTTCTATAGTTCTAGAAATCGTAATATCCTCAGCCAAACCAGGGTTTTTACTTTTCTCAAACTTAAAACTGGTAATCTTCAATGTTTCAGGGTCAACAACTGCTTCTTTTATAATACTCACCTTATAATGAAGTAGTTCTTCTTTATCACCTATAGCATTATGGATAGTAAATATCTGTATCTTTTCGTCTTCAAAAGACAACTCTATATCATTACCTGGTGAGATACTAAACTTACTCAAATTAAGTTCTTCTGATGTTATAGACGCATGTATATTGCTCAGAGAGATAATTGTACCAGGAACAGTAATTTTAATCTCTCCATAAGTGACTGCTTTATTGTCTACAATCTCTGGTTGTATAATATCTATTGCTGTACGCTGAATTCCTAATAATGGGAAATCTAAAAGTCTAGCTTCTTCTATCTTAACCCCAGATACCCCTATGATACTTGCGGAATTATCATCAGAATCACAACTCATTACAAAAAATACAGATACCATTATTGTAACTATAGTAATTATTTTGATACTATTTTTCATTACTTCTTTTTTAAAGTTTGTAACAAAACTATCAAGTCATTATTGCATTTCTAAATTAATATGGTATTCCGTATTATTTTTATGGTGAATACTCCAAAAAAAGGGGTAAACACTATGGTTATTTTGTATTTATATATTCTTCTTGAATGTAATAATATAACAAGCACCTGGATTAGAGATAATCTCTACCGTACCCTTAATCTGTTTTACCAGTCCCTGTATAAGTTGCATCCCTAAAGTTTGACAATCTTCTATTCTAAAATTTTCAGGAAAACCAACTCCCGTATCTTCTATTGTAAGTATACATTCGTCCTGATTTCTAGATGCTTTTATATTAATCTGCCCATTCGAACCATCCAGAAATGCATATTTTATACTATTAGCAAGTATTTCATTGACAATTAAACCGCAAGGAACCAGATAATCCATATCCAGATCAATATCATCCATAACTGTATTAATTGTTATATTTTGTTCTGTAAGATTGTAACTGGTATTAAAATAGGTCAATAAGTTACCCAGGTAAGTTCGTAAATTAATCAATGACAAATTACTGGATTTATATAACCTTTCATGAATAATAGCCATTGCCTGTATTTTATCCTGAATCTCCTTTAGAATCACAGTAGAACTTTTATGATTGCTAAAACTATGCTGAAGTCTGAGTAAACTAGATACAATCTGCAAATTATTTTTGACTCTATGATGCACTTCTTTTAATAATATTTCACGGTCTTCCAGAGCTTGAGAGATTTCTTTATTCTTTTCTGCAAGAATTGTATTGGCCAGTTTTTTATTTTTATAAGCATAGAATAGCGTTAAAAGAACTAAAGTCAGCGCAACTAATCCTATTATCAATATAATTTGAGTAGTTCGCTGATTCTTATTCTCTATCTTTTTTATTTTATTTTCATTGGTTAATAATTGCACTTCTTTTTCTTTACTCTCCCAATCAAACTGCGCTTGTATTTCTTTTAGTTTTTTGTCTTTTTCTATGTTAAATAGGGAATCTTTGACTTCGTTATATTCTAATAAATACTTATAGCTTTCCTTATGTTCTTTTTTCCTATTAGAATACTCATGTAAGGCATGGTATACTTTTGATAATTGTGGTAAGGCTTGTGATTTTATAGCTACTGATAATGCTTCATTATAGTTTGATGTTACAGCATCATTATCTCCCAGTTTTTCATAGATTTCTGCCAATGTTAAATAGGATAATGTACTATCCTCAGAATGACCTAGTTTCAATCTAAGTTTTAATGCTTTTTTGGCATAGTTCAATGCTTCATAAAGTTTATTTTCTTCTAGGCTAATTATAGACAGATTACTCCAACCAGAAATATTAATTTCAAAATAATTTGCTTTTTCAGCAGTAGAAATGGATTCTTTTAGATTTTTTTTAGCTTTTAAAAAATCTTTTTGCCTCATATACATTTCCGCAACAGCTCCCAAAACATGAGCTCTAAATTTATCATTACCAGCTTTTTCAGACAATTCTAGTGCCCTGTTATAATATACCAGCCCATTCTCATCATCTTTTAATCTACAAGAATATAGAGAACCGATATTACCTGTAATACCTACAATTAGGCTTTGTTCATTATACTTTTTATATATTTTAAGTGCTTTTAAATAATAATCAAGTGTTTGATCAAACTGACCCATTTTTATGTGGGTCACTCCAATATTTTGGTAGCACTTCCCTATTCCTAATTCGTATTTCAATTCTATTGAGACTTCTAATGCTTTTTTATGGTATAAGAGTGCCTGCGCATGTTGAGATTTTTTATTATAGAAATTTCCAAGTCTCATGTAAAAATAACCAGCATCTTTACTGTTTTTATCCTTTAGCAATTCTAAACCTTGCTTGGCATAATTAACAGCTTTATCTATTTTTATTTCACCATACTTAGTAACTAGTTGTATATATATTTCTACTTTATCTTCTTTAGAAGCTTTTAGCAATTTTTGTTCTAAACTATCAATTTGTGCAGTTGATGAAATACAGAAAAATAATAAAAAGAGAGAAACGTATTTCTCTAAAAAAAGTACTACTCTTTTCATAGTTATAGAATATCTAACCGCTCTATTAATTGGCTTTTATATGCTTTACTTATTGGAATATTTTTATCCCCAATAAAAACAAATCTGTTTTCTATTTTATCAATTTTATCCAGCGCCACCAGATAGGATCTATGAATTCTCAAAAATTTATCTTGTGGGACTTTTTTATAAAATTCTTTCAAAAACATATTTACCAAAACTTTTTTGTCTCGGGTGATAATCTGTGTATAATTATCCATAGCTTCTACCCATAAAATTTTATTTATTTTAACACTTATGAACTGTGATCTATCTTTGACAAATAGAGTATCAGATATTTTATTATCAGACAGTATGGGCACAAAGGTTTTATTTTCCAGATGTTTTTGTAATGCTATTTGTAGTGTAAAAGACAACTCTTTTATATTAAAAGGCTTTAGTAAAAATCCAAAAGGCTTAGACTCTAATGCTTCTTTAAATGTATTATCATCTCCATAAGCAGTGAGAAAAACGATCGGAATTTTATATTTACCATAAATCTCTTCTGCTGCAACAATACCATTTTTATCTCCTGAAATATTGACATCCATAATAACCACATCGGGCATTGCTTCAGTAGCATATTTGATAGCTTCTTCATAATTACTAGCAACTCCCACTACAACAAACCCTAGTTTTTCTAAACTAATTTTAATATCCAATCCAATGGAAAACTCATCCTCTACTATTAATACTTTTTCATTGTTGATCATAAAAACACATTAGTTTTAAGTTGCAAATCTATTTAAATATCAACTCAAGGATATTAAAAAAATACTAATAATTTAGAACTATAATATCATTTAAACTTATGGGGAGAAAACCTTAATTTTTAGTCTCCAAAAACATCCTCTTTCTTTCTAGTAAATTCGAATAACAATAGTATAAATACATAATGCAAGTAATCAAATTTAGGATAATGGGGCAATCTATCTAAAAAATTAGGCCTTAGCAAAGGCTTAATCTCTACTCTATTTATATCACCTTCAGTTCTGATTGTCTTATATAAAATTACTGAAATACGCAATTAAACTATTTTGATTTCAGACAAAGAAGAAAACTGATTGATAGCCTATGGTTATCAATCAGTTTTATAACGAAGTGTCAAGTCAAAAGAGGCAATCTTATTCGGTTATTTCATATTGGGATGGTATTACCAAACTATTAAGGTTTTCAGTATTCGCAGAACATCTATTATTAGACTATCTACTTATAACTTTTGTTTTAACATTTAATTCTACTTTAGTAAAGATATCTTCTACTGGGTTTAAGTCATCAACTTCATCCCAAATAAACGCTCGATTTACATCATATTTTGGAGAAAATACAATATCCACATCATAGTCTCCTATTACAGCTTCATTAGCATCAACTATAACTCGTACTCTTCCTTCTTGTCCTGGCATAATGAAAGATGATATCCCGTTTGCTGGTTCTAAATATGCTTTGCTCAATATATTCCCTATACTATTAGTTGTATTATCAATAAAATCAATTGCTTTAATATTAGTCAATATTGGATGATTTCCTTTATGTATCCAATTTTCAAAAATAAAACTTATATTGGAAGTACCTTCAGTTACATCCATAGTTGACACCGAATTTTGTTGTAAATCTACTGGGTTTTCAATATCTACAATTACACGATATTTTTTTTGTTTTCCTGAACTATTAACTGATAGGAAAAATTGATTCTTATCCTTCCAAGATATAAAATCATAGTTACTGGTAAAATCAACCTTAAGTGCTGTTATTGGATATGGAACAAAACCACTATCTCCTTGCTTATATGTTAGCGTTTCTCCTTCAAAATAAATAGTTGGAACTAAATTAGTCAAATCTGTATCAACAGGAACAAGAACAAATATTGCATTGACGCCCAAAACTGGATATTCTACTATTTTTACTGCTTCAATATCCATAGGTAATCCTGAGTTTTTACTTTGTTCAAATATAAAACCTGTAATTTTCAACTCTTCTATAGAAGAACCTGTCTTGACTACAGAAACAAGATAACACATGCTTTTCTCCGGGTTTTCTAAAGAGGTTATCGTATACACAATAACACTTCCTTCTTCAAAGGATTGTACTGATCCTACTTTTGGAGAGATTGTAAATTTGGATTCATCAAAATTAACTGATGCCAGACTCAAATTAAGCTCATCCGCTGATCCTGGAATTGTAATGATTATCTGCCCCCTAGTTTTTTCTACTCCATTAACAATTTCTGGTTGCTGTATTTGAATATCTGTATATGTTACCTCATTAAATTTAAAATCACTTAGGTTTCCCATTGTTAAACCTAAGTGATTATTACTATCAAAGTTCTGATTGTCATCATCAGAATTACAGCCGAGAAAAAAAATAATTAATAAAAATGTGCTTGTTTTAAATAAGTTTTTCATCTTTTTTTGTTTTATCCACTACAAATTTATTATTGTAAATTACTCAGATAAAAAAAATTGGTGAACCTTATCATTTTCTTGGTGAATGAATAATAAAAAAAGGAACTAATTTTAGAACAGAAAATATATCAAGGTAATTAAGTATTTATTTTTTCATAAAAACCCCTCTTAACTCATACATAACTAAAGGCTAACACTTACATTATTATATCCTGAATTATATCACTTACATTCGTGAAAATTTAGCTGGATTCTGGCCAGAGTCTCTTTTAACCTTTTTTAAAATCAAACTCATGAATTTCTTACAACTAAAACGCATTACCTCTTCCTTTCTTTTAGGTCTATTTATTTCCTTATTCTTTACCTCTTGTGAACAACCAGACGCTTCTTTCATTGAAGAGATGCAACAATATTCTGATCTCGAAGACACTTCTCTTCAGCAAAAAAATGCTGGTTTCTTACGACAACAAGAAAGATTAGGAGGTCACACCATAGAACGCCACGTAGGTAAATCAACGACATACCTGCGCAATAGATTAAACTCCAGCTCCATTAGTGCCGCCAGTACTTTTTATGAATTAAATCAGGCAGGACAACTTATTGTGAATACCATCAATGCTAATAGAAGCAGAATAAATAATTGGATTACTAACGGAAGCTCCCGTCTTACACTAAGTTACACTCATAGAAAAAATGTCGGGGTTGTACTGCGCCGTGGACAAAATAATCCAAATCCTTCCAGAAAGTTTAGAGTAATCCTTCAAAAACGCTCAAATGCCCCAAACGGTTATTATGTATTAACATCTTATCCTAATTAATCCTTTTTTACTGAAACACTACCGGATCTATATGTGATTTTATACTTTTAGGGTCCGGTTTTTATAAATCCCTTTTTATGCTAGAAGAAAAATATCCGTATTTGTTTCAATTTTTCACGGGATATTTCCCCGAGTCCGATCTGGATCAATTAACCGATTATGAAGTGGTGCAAAAGTATCTAAAAGAAAATTCTGAAACCGTTTTAACCAAAACAAAAAAAGAGTTGCAGGAATTACTTAATGATGGTGACATCTGGAAAGAAATTGGTATTGAGATCAATCGGTATTTTGGAAATGACAAGGAAATTAAAGCTTGGTTAGAAATGGTATCCTCACAATTTGATAATTGGCAGATACATCTGTAAAAGTAAGGATGATCTGTTTTATTGTATTTTTCTGCACATCTCGCAATGCCTAAAAATAGTATATTTGCTATAAAATTGTTGCTACGTGAGTAAAAATTTAATCACGCAAACTTTTGCACAGTCTCCGCAATTGCAGAAACTGGGGAAAGCTATTGCCCAGTCAGAAAGTAAAATTCATCTCCAAGGACTTGTTGGATCATCTTTATCTTTTGCTATCGAAAGTAGTTTTAACGCTACCGAAAAACCCTTTGTTTGCATTTTTAATGACAAAGAAGAAGCCGCATATTATCTAAACGATCTTGAACAGTTATTAGGTGATAAAAATGTCCTTTTTTATCCCGGTAGTTACAGGAGACCTTACCAAATTGAAGAAACCGATAATGCAAACGTCTTGTTGCGTGCAGAGGTACTTAATCGTATTAATTCCAGAAAAAAACCGGCATTAATCATAACATATCCCGATGCGTTGTTTGAAAAAGTCGTGACAAGAAAAGAACTGGAAAAAAATACCTTGAAGATTTCAGTAGGAGATATCTTGTCATTAGAGTTTGTGAATGAAGTATTATTCGAGTATCAGTTTAAGCGAGTTGATTTTGTTACAGAACCTGGAGAATTTTCTGTGCGGGGAGGTATTGTAGATGTATTCTCTTTTAGTAATGATGAGCCATATCGTATAGAATTTTTTGGAGACGAAGTAGATAGCATACGAACCTTTGATGCAGAAACACAACTATCGACTGATCAAAGAAAAAAAATAGACATTATTCCTAATGTAGAGAATAAAGCACTCCAGGAAACACGAGAAAGCTTCCTGAAATATATTGCCCAGAAAACTGTAATCTTTGTTAAAGATATTGATCAGCTTTCTGTGAGAATTGATAAAAATTTTGAAAAAGCCAAAGAAGCTTTCAAAACCCTTTCTGAAGATATTAAACACGGAACTCCAGAAGAACTTTTTGCCTCTTCAGAATTAATTAGAAAACAATTACTGGATTTCTCTCTGGTAGAATTGAGTAATCAACCCTTTACAAAAGCAGATTATGCCATTAAGTTTGACACATCACCTCAACCTTCTTTTAATAAGCAATTCGACTTATTAATTAAAAACCTTAATGAAAATAACCAAAAAGGATATAAAAACTATATTTTTTGTGCTAGTGAGCAACAAGCAAAACGTTTTCACGATATTTTTGATGATTCTGATCTGGATATAAAGCAATATGAGACTATTGTTTTTGCTGCTTTTCAGGGGTTTATTGATGATCAAAGAAAAAATGTGTGCTATACAGATCATCAGATTTTTGAGCGTTACCATAAATTTAATCTCAAAAGCGGATATGTCAAAAAACAAGCGATTACCCTAAAAGAATTAACCAATCTTGAGGTAGGTGATTATGTAACACATATTGATCACGGAATAGGAAAATTTGGCGGATTACAAAAAATAGAAGTAGAAGGTAAAAAGCAGGAAGCTATTAAATTAGTGTATGGAGAAAGAGATATTTTATACCTGAGTATACATTCGCTACATAAAATCTCAAAATTTAATGGAAAAGACGGAAAACCACCTCAGATCTATAAGCTAGGTTCTAAAGCCTGGAAAACACTCAAACAAAAAACCAAAGCGCGCGTAAAACACATTGCATTTAATTTAATTCAATTATATGCAAAACGAAGATTGCAGAAAGGTTTTCAATATAATCCAGATAGTTATTTACAGCATGAATTAGAAGCATCTTTTATCTATGAAGACACACCGGATCAAAGTACAGCAACTGCAGATGTAAAGGCTGATATGGAAAGCGAAAGACCTATGGATAGGTTAATTTGTGGAGATGTAGGCTTTGGTAAGACCGAAGTTGCTATCAGAGCTGCATTTAAAGCGGTAGATAACGGGAAACAGGTGGCAATATTGGTTCCTACAACAGTACTCGCTTTTCAACATGCCAAAACATTTAGAGAGCGATTAAAAGATTTTCCTGTAGTGGTAGATTATGTCAACCGTTTTCGCACGGCAAAACAAAAAAGAGAAACACTAGAAGATTTAGCAAACGGCAGCGTAGATATTATTATTGGTACCCATCAGCTAGTCAATAAAAATGTGAAATTTAAGGATCTTGGTTTATTAGTTATTGATGAAGAACAAAAATTTGGGGTTTCTGTAAAAGATAAATTAAAAACAATTAAAGAGAATGTAGATACCTTGACGCTTACCGCAACGCCCATCCCAAGAACTTTACAATTCAGTCTGATGGCCGCACGGGATTTATCCACAATTACTACGCCCCCACCCAATCGATATCCAATCGAAACCAATGTCATTCGATTCAGCGAAGAAACCATTAGAGATGCTATCAGTTATGAAATCCAGCGAGGAGGTCAGGTATTCTTTATTCATAACCGCATTGAGAATATTAAAGAAGTAGCTGGTATGGTACAGCGTTTAGTCCCCGATGCTAAAATAGCGATTGGCCACGGACAGATGGAAGGAAAAAAATTAGAAGGTCTAATGCTTTCTTTTATGAATGGAGAGTTTGATGTTCTGATTTCTACGACGATTGTAGAAAGTGGGCTGGATGTCCCGAATGCAAATACTATTTTTATCAATAATGCGAATAATTTTGGGCTTTCTGATCTGCATCAGATGCGCGGTCGTGTAGGTAGAAGTAATAAAAAAGCTTTCTGTTATTTTATAACACCTCCATTATCTGCAATGACAGAAGATGCCAGAAAACGTATCACAGCATTAGAGCAGTTTTCAGAACTGGGCAGTGGTTTTAATATTGCTATGAAAGATTTAGAAATTCGTGGTGCGGGTGATCTGTTAGGCGGAGAACAAAGTGGTTTTATTAATGAAATTGGCTTTGATACATATCAAAAAATTCTGAATGAAGCTATTGAAGAATTAAAAGAAAATGAATTTAAAGAACTCTATGAAGATGTGGCTCAGAAAAAAGTATATCTAAAAGACACTCAAATTGATACTGATTTTGAATTATTATTCCCTGATGATTATATTAACAATATTACAGAGCGACTAAACTTGTATACAGAACTTAATACTATTAAGGATGAAAAAGGATTAGTAGCCTATGAAAAACGGTTGGTTGATCGTTTTGGAGAATTACCAGATCAGGCAATTGATTTATTAAACTCTGTACGTATCAAGTGGATTGCTACAGCTATTGGATTAGAGAAAATTATATTAAAACAAAAGAAATTAATTGGATATTTTATTAGTAATCAGCAATCAGACTTTTATCAAAGCACTTCGTTTTCTAATGTATTAAAATTTGTACAGCAAAATCCTGGCAAATGCAAAATGAAAGAAAAAAACACTAGAAACGGCTTAAGATTATTACTAACTTTTGACAATATTGATTCTGTAAATAAAGCTTTAAAATCCTTAGATCCTTTTAATGTAACCGCTACAAGTATGGAAGAAAATAACGCATAAGATCTATACTTGATCAATAGAAATTCATTCAAAATTCTATATTAACCTGAGTTTCTCGATTCTTAATGTAAAAGATTAAATACGACCAATGGTAGCATTTTAACGACGGAAAAGTATCTTGATAATAGGTTTTTAAACCAAAAACACATGTGTACGACACAAAATCCTTATCAGAATTTCACTCAAATTGACACGCTTATGATTAATTGAAACCCGATTGTTATTTTTCTTCCTTAATTATTTGGCTATTTCTAAGCAATCGATTAGTTTTGTGTTTAAGAATTAAAATGTGGCTAGAAAAAAAGAATATATAGAAGAAGAAGTTATAGAAAAAGCAATGGAATTGTTCTGGCGTAATGGATACGAAGCTACCTCTGTTCGTATGTTAGAAAAGGAAATGGGAATTAATCAATTTTCCATCTATTCTAGCTTTGGAAATAAAAAAGGAGTGTTCCTAAAAAGTTTGGCCTGTTATAGAGCTAAAGCTAAGGTAGAACTCATAGATAAACTCAAAAATTCTTCTGGCGGTATACAATCGATCAAGGAATATTTCTACGATTTTATTAATTTCTCTAAAGATAGCACACGTACCAAAAAAGGTTGTTTAATTACCAATACCGTAAATGAGTTAGGAGAGAAAGCTGATACAGAAATAATGTCCAATATTATTAGTTTTGCTACTAATGTAAAAACACTATTTATAGAAAAATTAGAATCAAATAAGTTAAAAACTCCAGAAATGATTACCAAACAAGCAAACTACCTGATGGTCTCTTTGCAAGGGTTGTCTGTCGCTTCAAAAATGTTTGATCAAAAACAATTAGATGACTTTATAGAAAGTACATTCGAAAATTTATAATCTTTTTTTTACACAATAACTAAGCGATTGCTTAGAATTAAATTAATTAATTTTTTAACTACAGAAAACAATGAATTTAGAACTTAAACCAATTGAAAAAGCAGATACGATTTCAACTAAAATTTTGGAAAACACTCAAAAGAAATTAGGGTTTATTCCTAATATGTATAGTGGTATGGCGAATAATACAGCATTGCTGGAAGGGTATGTATCATCCTATACTTCTTTTAGAGCCAACTCAGGATTTAATCCGCAAGAGCAAGAAGTCATATTTTTATCAATCGCTTTTGACAATGGGTGTGCGTATTGTATGGCGGCCCATAGTTTTGTTGGTGATACAATGACACAAGTCCCTATCGAAGTTACAAATGCTATAAGAAACAATTCTGAAATACCAGATAAAAAGCTTAGAGCATTAAGTCTATTTTCAAAAACTGTAACCTCAAAAAGAGGAGTACTTACGCAAACGGATATTGATAATTTTATAAATGCCGGTTACACTCAGAACCATATTTTGGGTGTAATTGCTGCTGTGGGAATTAAAACTATGAGCAATTACTTTAATCACATTTTTAACACATCAGTAGATGATGTATTCAAAAACAGAATCTGGAAAAAGGAGTAATCTTACCTGATAAAATTTGTGCTTTTTATTACAGTAAAGGTTAAACAATTTTATATTAATTGGAATATTTCCATAATAAATAGGAAATATTCCAATGTAACTATTTATCTTTATCATTTTAAAATACTACAGCATTTGGAACCAAAAAAAGTGATCAAAGGAAGAGGCGCTCAGGAAAAAATTCATAATCGATTTTCTGCACATCAACATGAATTGCGTGATGATTTTCTCAACTACCTCGAGAAGGAAGGAGAACCTATACATAAGTATCAGACTACTTTCATAGAAACTTTTCCTAAAACTATTGTAAACAAGGTGACAAGCCCCGATGTTGGCATGGTTTATTCTCTTAATCCATATCAGGGGTGTGAGCACGGCTGTGTTTACTGCTACGCACGTAATTCTCACGAATACTGGGGTTATGATGCCGGAATAGATTTTGAGAGTAAAATTTTGGTCAAAAAAAATGCTCCGGAATTACTAGAAAAAAAATTGAAAAGCAAAAAATGGAAGGCATACCCAATTGCACTATCCGGTAATACAGATTGCTACCAACCTATAGAAAAAAAGCTCAAAATCACCAGACAGCTTCTGGAAGTTTTTCTAAAATATAGACATCCTGTTGGGATTATTACTAAAAATGTTCTCATACAACGAGATCTTGATATTCTCTCTTCTTTGGCAAAAGACAATCTGGTATCTGTTTTCTTATCCATTACATCCTTAAAGGAAGAAACCAGAAGAATTCTGGAACCCAGAACGGCAAGTATTAAAAAACGTCTGGAGACCTTAGAAAAATTAAATGCTTTAGGAATACCAACAAATGTTATGATGGCGCCAATCATTCCATCCATTAACAGTCACGAAATATTATCATTATCCAAAGAAGTTTCTTTACGCGGTGCAAAAAGTATTGGATACACTGTAGTAAGATTAAATGGCGCTATTGGCCAGATATTCACAAAATGGCTAGAAAATACGTTACCCGATAAAAAAGACAAAATTCTACATCAAATCATGGAGTGTCACGAAGGTAGTCTAAACGATAGCCAATTCGGAAGAAGAATGAAAGGAACAGGTAATATAGCAGATCAAATACATCAAATGTTTGACATAGCCAGAAAAAAATATTTCCCCACAGCATATAAAACTTATATAAATTGCGAATTGCACGAGTCCCATAAAGATGGACAATTGCGTTTATTTTAAAGGTTTTTTTGGTTACTTTTGAATATCAACCCTCTCTTTAATGAATGTATTACATCTATTCCTTTTTTTTCTTGTGATATCTTTAAACAAAGGCATCGCTCAAGTAGATGAAATTCTCATTGACAAGAATACGGAAGACATACGATTGCAAATCGAGGCATTGGATCATAGCAAAGTAGAAGAAATCATTTCTCTAAGCAATTTATTATACAAAAGAGCATTTGATACTAACGACGCCCAGAATATGATAGAAGCTTTGCAACATCTTAGTACTGCCAATCTCAATTCCGGGAATAATCAGTTGGCTATTGAATATCTGGATAATGCTTCTTCTATAGCAGAAAAAGAAGAATTGCGCGATCAAAATATATTTATAATCAATCTCAAAGGAAATCATTATTTTGATATTGAAGAATATGATAAAGCAAGTTCTGCATATTCTGAAGCATTATCCAAGGCAGAAAAAATCAAAAATCAATCGTACATATCTATCATTAAAACAAATCTGGCTTTTATAAAATTAAGAACCGGAGATTATCGGACTGCCTTAACGGAACTAAAAAACAGTGAGAAAGAACTACTCATGTATGCACATAAAAGCACAGAAAAAAGAGTTCACACAGGACTCATGCTTTTTAATGCCAGAATATCCGAAGCATATATAAAACTAAATTTATTAGACTCTGCACTATATGCTAATGACAGAGGACTCAAGTTTACAAAAAAAACAAAAATCGATAATATACATATTGACCTATTATTGCACCGGGGTATTATCTATAAAAACAAAAAAAAATATACAAAGGCACTTACATTTCTAAATCAAGCAAAAAGTCTATGCTATAAAGCGAATGATATTGTATTCTTAGGGAAAATTCTGAATTTAATTGGTGAGTGCAAACTTAATCAGGAAGAATACGAAGGAAGTATCAAAGTACTCTCAGAATCATTAGAAATACTTACAAATAAATATAGTAACTCTGATGAATTAAGCAGGTGCTATAAATTATTGGGGCAAGCTCATAAAAAAAATGGAGATTTAGAAAACTCTAATTACTATTATGAACAACATATCCTTAGTCTTAGTAAATTGAATTCCAAAAAGTCCTCTGCATCAAAAAAAATACGGGATATCACCATGGCAGATTATCAAAGTGAAATTGATATTCTGGAAAATCAAAAGAAAAAACAGAAAAACAGACTTACATATTCTCAAATTGGTTTGAGTCTGTTTGGTATAAGCTTAGTGATTATAGTATTCTTTTTTCAGAAAGCAAAAAAGAAGAATAAAAAAAAGTTTGATATTCTATTGACCAAAATTGAAAAACAAGAAAACATACATACTAAGATTACACCTGCACAAAAACAACCATTAACTGACATAAAAAATAAAAAATCAGAATCTCAATCATCAGAATTATATATAAGTGATCAACTATATGAACAAATTCTACAAGGATTACAAAAAATAGAATCTCAAGAATACTATCTTAAAACGGAATGTAACCTCTATAATGTAGCAAAAAAAATAGCAACCAATACTTCGTATTTATCCAAAGTAATTAATTCACATTTTGGAAAAAATTTTAATACATATATTAATGATTTAAGAATTGCCTATGCTATTGTAAGATTAAAAAACGATTCCAAATTTAGGTCTTATTCAATTAAATCCATTGCAGAAGAAGTAGGCTATAAGAGTGCAGATTCTTTTTCTAAGTACTTTAAAATCCATACCGGTTTATTACCTTCTTTTTATATAAAAGAGTTGAAATCAAAACACTAGTTTTTTTAAAATCCAAAATGGTATATCTCTTCTAAGTTTTGGCTAAAAATTGAAACGCTTTTTGCTATTAATATACCAGGCAAATCTGCTTTAGGATTGTTAATTTTGGTATAATACGATTTGTGATTAAAAAATTCGTATAAATTCATTGAATTATTTTTTCTTTATGCAAGGCAAAAAAATCAAGCATAGCTATAGCTACGGTTTATTTTTTAAACGAAGTAGAAAGGAAAAAGAAACGATGAATATGCGAAATTTTTAGTTGTAAATCGTATAAAACAATCCTAAATTCATAAAAACAGGGCAAAGTAAAATCTTAAAAAATACTATGCAGACAATATTTCAAAATATTGATTTTCAGAATATTAAATTCGTATTTACAACCCTTTTTTCTTTAAATTGGGTTTACCCACCTTGTTATTACTGTTTTTTTGTAATTACTTTGATACAGTTATCATTGAAATACTTTCTATAGTAAACTACCCTGGGGTTTTCCCACGAGACATTTATTGAAAAAACATTTCGATTTCGAGGCAAGCTGGAGCATTTAAATCTCGATTATCAAGTAAAGACATTAACAATGAGAAAGCAATTAGTTTTATTTTCTATTGGAATCATCGCAGGAATTTTAATCTATGCCAAATTATTTGCAAAAAAGGTAAAAGAAGATAAATCTAATGCTATACTAAATGTTTTAAAATCAAATTGCAAATGCGACCATATTCATCAATTCCTATATGTAAAAGGGTTGCTAGTTTCTGAAAAAGGAACATCTACAGAAACTGTAGAATATGAATTAAAAAATTGCAAATATTCGAATCTAATAGAAGAAGCGGATAGAATAAATACATTATTAATCAATAAAGTAGACGGATATAAGGAGATAGACAGATTTACCATGGAATTCGTAAACAATCGTTCTTCTAAATTAATAACCATTAATAACGGAAAAATAAATCACTAATTATGATAGCATTTACCAAAGTATTAGTAAGCATTATTCTAAATTATTTTCTGCTAATCGCAGAATTTACGGTTAACATTTTTTCATAATCATTCAAAAAAACGAATAGTAATGCCATTTTTTTTGAATGTACTTTAAAAGAAAAGTATATCTATTTTCAGTACATCATTTAATAAATGGTATAATCATCATCAAAAAATGAACATCAAAACAACTATAGGTGGGCAACTCATCAATGCCTGCCTTTCCATTCTCTATAAAACTGTTCTAAAAACTCTTCCATAAAAACATGCCTTTGTTCTGCAATTCTTTTACCTGCTTTGGTATTCATTTTATCTTTAAGAAGCAGTAATTTCTCATAAAAATGATTAATTGTTGGTGCTGTAGAATTTTTATACTCTTCTCTTGTCATTTTTAGATTAGGAGCTATTTCCGGATCATATAATGCTCTGTTCTTAAACCCTCCATAATTAAAACACCTGGCTATACCAATAGCACCTATGGCATCTAATCGATCCGCATCTTGTATAACATCCAGCTCTGGAGATTTAAATTTCTGAACATTATTTCCTCCTTTAAAAGAAATGTTTTCTATAATATGAACTACGTGGTCAATTACATTTTCTTCTAATTGAAGACTTCTTAAAAAATCACTAGCTACCTTAGGGCCTACCGTCTCATCTCCATTATGAAACTTGGAGTCAGCGATATCATGAAGTAAGGCTCCCAGAGAAACAATAAAAATATCCACCTCTTCATCAGAGGCTATTTGCTTTGCATTGGTAAAGACACGCTGAATATGGAACCAATCATGTCCTCCTTCTGCTCCGCTAAGAGTTTCCTTTACAAAATCAATAGTTTTATCTATAATTTGATCTTGAGTCATAATTATAGTAGTTCCTATTTATTTAACCAATGCTGGTTCAACCCATTTGAATTTGAAAATTTCTTCTGGAATCACAAGTCTTTCACTTATTCTTTGCATTCTAGCTGGCAATTTCATTACAAAATCTCTAGCTTTTTCTGCTTCATCGCTAAGATCTACAAGTTTATCAATTTCCCACTTGGTAATTAAGCGTTGCATAATATCGATATAATCCTGAGCGGTATACACACCTATACGCTGGGCAGCATTAGAAAATTCCTCAAAAGCAGTACCCGTTTCATTACCAGATTCTCTAAGAAACACTGCAGGCATCACTATTTTATGCTTCATCATATCGCTAAAAGCGACCATCATCTGACTAGGATCTACTTCAAAGATATTCTTTACAAACTCACTATATGCATTAAAATGACGCATTTCATCACCCGCAATAATTTTACACATTTTTGCTAGTGATTTATTAGAATACTCTCGCGCCAATTTGGCTACTCTATTGTGAGAAATATTAGTGGCTAATTCCTGAAAACTGGTATATACAAAGTTTTTATACGGATCTCTATCAGTCCCAATATCAAAACCATCATTAATTAGATGTTGTGTAGTTCTTTCTACTTCAATCATATTTACACGCCCTGATAGATATAAATACTTGTTTAGAGTATCACCGTGCCTATTTTCCTCACTAGTCCAATACCGAACCCATCTAGACCATCCATTTCCTCGTTCCCCTTCGTGCTGATTCACTCCTTCTACATCCATTAACCAGGATTCATAAGTAGGAAGCGCCTCTTCTGTAATGGTATCTCCAACCAAAACTACCCAAAAATCATATGGGAGTTCTTTTGCTAATTCTCTTAACTCTTTTACCTCATCAAAAAAGGTATCTTCGTTCTGCGAATTAGGTAAAAAATCCGTCGGCTGCCATACCTCATCTATCGGAATCAAAAATCGATCTATGTACGATTCAATCCTTTTTTCCAGTAATTTCATTACTTCTAACCTAATATTATCTATTGCCATAGCTTTTGGTTTTATATTTTTATAGTCGAGACTATCCTATTTTCTACAGTATTCAATAATTCATCTATAGGTAATTTACCTATCTCCAATGGCTTCTGCACTTCTAATGTCAGATGAATACCTACTCCCATCGGAAAATTACCAAATCTTACCAGTTTCCAACTATTATTAATCGTAACAGGGACAACTAATGCGTTTGGAGCATTTTTAAACATTATTTTTAATCCGGTATGAGCAAATTCTTTAGGTTCTCCATTTCTACTTCTTGTCCCCTCAGGAAATATAACTGCCGAAAAATTATTGTTTGCAATGAACTTTCCAAATTTAGAAACTACCGGAATTGATTGTTTTGGATTTTTCCTATCAATGAGCGCATGACCTCCATTCCTTAGATTAAAAGAAATACTTGGAATTCCTGTACCCAATTCAATTTTAGAAATGAACTTAGGTTTATATTTGTGCAAATACCAGGAAATCAGCGGAACATCAAACATGCTCTGATGATTAGAAACAATTATTAATGAACGATTTTTAGGCAACTTGTGTTTATTTTCAAAACTAATTACCACTCCCAATATGTGTAAACACCTAAGTAAACATAGATTCATTATATTCACAACTCCTCTATGAGCTCCTGCTCCTGATAATGTAACTCCTAGCCATTGCAAAGGATGAAAAATTACCAATGTTAATCCAAAAAACAAATAGAAAACTACTGAAAGCGGATATGAAACTACCCTTTTTATTGCCCCCATAACTTCTCTTAGCAATTAATAAATTTTAATTCGTACTACATTAGTGCAAGGTCTGATATTATTTTTAGTTAGCCAATTCTTTGCGCATAAAATTACAACGTCCAGAATACCTAGAGCTAAAAATAATTCAGCGTACTTAATAACAAAAACCGTCTGCAAACTGCAGACGGTTTATAAATTGATAAACGTATTCTTTTATTCTAGCAGTGTTCGTTATAAGCATCTTTAAGATTCTCTGCTATCATTTCTGCTGGTCTGCCTTCAATATGGTGACGCTCCAACATATGCACAAGTTCTCCATTTTTAAATAACGCCATAGATGGAGAAGACGGAGGAAACGGAACCATAAATCCACGAGCCTTATCAGTAGCTTCACGATCTACCCCAGCAAAAACTGTTACTAGATTATCTGGTTTTTTATCATTAGACAGGGAGGATTTTGCTCCCGGTCTTGCATTTGCCGCTGCACATCCGCAAACTGAATTCACTACTACCAAAGTTGTTCCTTCTTTTGCTATAGCAGCTTCTACTGCTTCTGCTGTCTGTAATTCATCAAAACCTATATTGGTAAGATCTTCGCGCATTGGTTTTACTAAATCTGCTGGATACATATTTCTTAACTATTTTTATTTAAAATTTTTATACAAAGGTACAAATAATGTACCATATTACTATGACTGCCAAGTAGTCGTATACATCAATTACATTTTTAAAAATAAAACTATTTATTCTCTATTACTACCTGCTTATATCTGAATTATAAGATAGTACCAACTTTTAATGTTAATTTTTGGTAACGAATTGAAGGTATGATTTACTAATATGGCATATATTAATCAGGGATTAGATAAATCAAGTATCTTTACACCTTCAAAAAATTGTTATTGAATGATTAAATGGATAGCAGCCATATTAGGCTATTCTTTTTTTAGATTACCAGGAGCTTTGCTTGGCTTTATTTTGGGAAGCTTATTTGATGCTACCCGAAATAAAAAAGAAAACAAAAGAAGTTTTACCAATGTATTTTCTCAGCAAGAAGAGGTAACTCCGGGAGATTTTGAATTAAACCTGCTCTCTCTTTCCTCCATTGTTATTAAAGCTGATGGTCAGGTGAATCAAACCGAACTTGATTATGTACGCCAATATTTTGTAAGTGCCTACGGAAAAGAACGTGCCAATGCTACTTTTAGAACTTTTAATGATGTGATAAAAAACAGAGAGATATCTTCACAGCGAATCTGTATATTTCTTACACATCGTACTCGTTATGAAGCGAGATTACAGATTCTTCATTTTTTATTTGGGATTGCAAATGCTGATGGACAGGTTAGTCAAGCAGAAGCTCTTGAAATACAGAAAATGGCTGGTTTTATGCGGGTTAATTTCAGAGATTTTGAAAGCATCAAAGCGATGTTCTTTAAAACAGGAGATCACGCATACAAAATTCTGGAAATCGAAAAAACTGCTACAGATGCTGAAGTAAAAAAAGCCTATAGGACTATGGCAAAAAAATACCATCCTGATAAAGTACAGCATATGGATCCTGTGCATATCAAAGGTGCTGAAGAAAAATTTAAAGAAGTACAAAAAGCATACGAGCAAATACAGAAAGAACGAGGGGTGGTATAAAATTGATTCCTTCAATCTCAATTATTGATCATTAAAAATCCGATACCAAATCATCTTTAAAAATATAAAAGATGGCATAGATCTCGCTATTTTTAAGTCCTCTGCAAGCGAGGTTTCTTCATCCAGAAATTTTAAAATCTTTGTAATTTTATTCTTCTTAAATAACCTTGAGAACAAAAAAGCACCTTTTTGATTTTCTTTATACAACAGATCTAGAAACAATAGGTCATAATACCAGAATTTGGTTCTTGTATCAAACTTGGATACGTCTTCATTTTTTTTAATATATGCAATCAGTGATTTCGTTTTCTTTGAGGCATTCTTAAACGTATATCCTGTACTCGGTTTTGTCCAGCCACCTGCTGTTCCAATATATAATACATTCTCAGAGTTTTGTTTTCTAAATTCATAGCAAGTCATAGGGATACACCCTTTTTCTTTCTCTATTACTGTATAATTTTCTATCCCTTTTTTTTCCAAATATCTGGAAATCTCATTCTCATACGCATGTTTTTCTAAAACATGTTCAGAAAACAAAGTATATTCAAATAAAGCTTCTGTTTCTGAAAGTGGCAGTACATACATAAACCTTGTATTTCCTTCTTGAGGAACTTTAAAATCCATAAAAGTAGCTGTATCACTATCAAAAGCAGGCGCTTCTGTCTTTATAAACCAACCTATAAAATGTTGATGCAATACTGGATATTTTTGCTGATTTTTATATGCCAACGAAAACAAAACACTACTAAAAACTTTATCACCCAGATACATCTGTTGATCTGTTTCTATCTCTACAGCGTTTCCTTCATCAATAATATCAACAACCTGTTGCTGAACCAAAGTAACATTCGATTTTGTTTTTAATGTTTTAAGTACAAACTCATAAAAATACTTACTCCTGATAAGTTTGTAAGAATATGGAGAAATTAAAGTCTGATTAGAATAGTCGTCACTCCCAAAAAAGATCTGATCCCATTTTTTGCTTACTACAGCATCCCAGGTTCCTTTTTTTTCTTCCCAAAAACACCACGTACGATCGTTCCTATCTTTATTTTCTTTATCAATTATCAAGACCTGCTTTTGATCAAAAAATGAATCTATTGCCATACGATATGCAAGCATCAAACCTGATGCTCCGCCACCTATAATAATGTAATCGTATTTTTGCATAAGAAAAACTTAATTATCAATTTTAAAATAAAGAATGTAGGCAATCTACAGTATTTTTAAGACTTTGTTTTCTCAGAATCCCCAAGACCTTGTTTCCATCCAAATCAGGATTTCTCCTATTTACTACTAATTCTTTAAAAGCTTTGATTGTATTTTTTGAATATAAATCAATAATGTCAGCTAAAAAACAACTTGTACCTTTAGTTATCAAACCAAAATATTGAAGACACTCTCTGGGAAAATCTTTTAGATTATTTGTTACAGTTATATTAGTTTTGACAACAACTGCAAGCATATGAATCCCTTTAGGATCTGACAAACTCAATCCATCAACCCGCGAGGTGTTATTATGTACTAATACACCTCGAAATGCTTTGTTAGTCTTGTCATCGCTCTCCCTAATTTCACCTTCACTGACGCCTTTTCTTTTCATTTCGTTTTCCCACTCATCAAAATATGAATACTCCGTTTGGACGTATATAGCTCGCAATAAGTAATTCAAAATAATAAATATCGTTAGTATCCAAAAAAAATAAACCGAATACTATGAATCATACATACCTAATTCTTCATCTAATTTCATTATTCCTCTTAGAAGGTCTTTCTGCCTGGTTTTTATTCCTTTTTTGTATTTCACGACATCATCAAACTTAACCCGCCTATGTTTACCAATCTTCGTAAAATTAATTTGTCCTTCTTCTAATAATTTAACCAAATGCGGTCTTGAACAGCCCAAAAACTGAGCGGCTGCTTGTGTAGTCATTTCTGCGGGAACAGGTACGATAGAAACTGGAGTGCCTTGACCTAAACCCTTTAAAATTTTAGCCAATAATTTTAATGCATGTAATGGAACTTTTATTTTCTCTTGTGTTTCTTTAATTTCTATTTCGGGATTTTCGGTTTCTAATTGCTCCAAAATAGCAGCGAGCGTATCATATGACTTCCTGGCTGTCAATTGCTCGTCTTTAGATGGTTTTCTAATATCTATAAAAGATTCCATTATTTATATTTTAACAGCGCTCATATAAAATTAAACGAAATAAACGAAATAGACTTGCAAAAAGAAGTTAAATTCCTATACTCTCAATAATTTAAACAAACAAAAATATTGTAAAAAAGACAAACATGGCAATGAAGGTATGGATGGAAAGTGTGTATTGCAAGGTTTTGAATACTTTTTGGAATAATATATGAGCAATAAAGGCAGTTATGAACCAACCCATATAGTTTTGTAAAGGGACAACGCCATTCATAAATTCCCAAAAACCGAATCTTGGAGCTGATATTTCTATAATCATATCAAGAGTTACCATAAGTACAGCTCCAATCAGAGAAGAAAAGATTATGTTCTTATGAATTTTTTCTGAAATGGCAGCAGTACAATAGATCAAAATTGCCCAGTTAACACCTATCATTAATGGAACTCCAAGAATTTTGAAGCCTAAATTTTCTCCATATCCATAGTTCCCAAAAATTACCCCATAATTGACACCTAAGTATTCTACAACCATCCCAATACTAAAAGGAATCAATAATGCTAAAATCAGTTTTTTATGTATTGACGAGTTCCAAAAAATGAGTCCCAAATAGATCAACAAATTCAATGGTGTCAGCCTTAAAAACCAATTTTCATGCCCAAAAACAATACCCAGTATTCCTGATATATTAAACAACCAAATAATAAAAATCGAGATTGTGAGCTTTTTATCCTCTCTCATACTTAGCTGGATTTACAATCTTTTTTAATCAATTCTGAGACAATTTTACCCGATAACAAACATAGCGGTATTCCTCCGCCCGGATGGACACTACCACCACAAAAGTATAGATTTTTAATAGTTTGGGAAAAATTAGGATGTCTCAAAAAAGCCGCATATTCAGTATTACTGCCCGCCCCATATAACGAACCTTGATACGATTGTGTTTTGGATTCTATACTTCGGGGATCCAGAATCTCTTCTACTTCAATTAATTCATCAATTCTCGTATTTAGTATGCGCGATAGTTTATTCAAAATATTAATACGGGATCTGGTAATAATCTCGTCCCAATCTTGCCCTTCATTAGCCGGAACATTGATCATAACAAACCAGTTTTCGCATCCCTTAGGCGCATCACTCTCCTCATGCTTAGCCGTAATATTAATATAAATTGTAGGGTCATCAGTGACTTGTTTCTTCTCAAAAATATAGTCAAACTCTCTTTGATAATCTTTTGAAAAAAAAACATTATGTAAATCCAACTCAGGAAATTCATTTTTAATACCCCAGTAAAAAATCAAAGCAGAACTTGATCTTGGTTGTTTTAGTATTTTCTCAGGTGCTTTTTGACCAGGCAATAATTTTCTATATGTGGGAAAAACATCCATATTAGAAATCACGACAGCCGCATCTACTCTGCTATTATTTACAAGGACACCTCTGGCTATTTTATTTTCTACAATAATCTGATCAACTTTTGTATTAAAATGAAATCGTATCCCGATATCTAATGCTAATTGATATATACTTTTTGTTATACTATACATACCTCCTTTTGGGAAAAAAGTACCATAATATTGTTCTAAATGAGGAATGATAGACATAATCCCTGGAGTCAAATATGGAGAGGAGCCATTATAGGTTGCAAATCGATCAAAAAACTGTACCAATCTCGAATCCTCAAAATACTTTTTATTTACCTGATGCAGGCTCCTATTAATCCCCAAAGCACGCATACTTACAATTGCTTTTATAGTATCAATAGACATATATGTAGCTAACTTATGTAATGATTTTTCCAGAAAAACAGATGAAGTCAGGTCATATTTTAGTTTACTATTCTCAAAATAGTCCAAAATAGCATCTGCACGCACATCAAAGGTTTTTTCTGCCGCTCTGGCAAACATCTGAGTATCCGAAAAAGCTGTAAATCGGGTATCATCTTCATAAAAATAGTTGCAAATGACCTCTTTCTTTTGAAAGGTAAAATAATCCAAGGTTTTTTTTCCGGAAATGGTAAATAGCTCTTCTACAAAGTGTGGCATTGTAAATAAAGACGGACCTGCATCAAATCGATATCCATAGTTATGAATTTCAGTCAATTTACCTCCCGGATATGAATTTGCTTCATAGACATGAACATCAAAACCTTGATTCTGTAAACGAATAGCCGATGCCAATCCTGCTATCCCTGAACCAGTGATAATAATTTTCTTCTTTTGCATATGTTTACATGAATATCATTTCCAACTTGAGTCGGTATAAATATAGAACGAAATATGATAGCCCTATCCATATTGTAAATATTTGGAGTATTTTTTATTTTATATTTAAAAAAAATAAAAACTAGTGAAAGACAAGGAAATTATCCTAAGAGAGCTTAGGTTATCAGACAAATTATACGATTTGTGATTAAAAAATTCGTATAAATTCATTGAATTATTTTTTCTTTATGCAAGGCAAAAAAATCAAGCATAGCTATAGCTACGGTTTATTTTTTAAACGAAGTAGAAAGGAAAAAGAAACGATGAATATGCGAAATTTTTAGTTATAAATCGTATTACAATTAGCCCTGCTCGCTAATAACTATAATATCTGGAATAATGTAAGAGATTATTTTCCTCATCCATATTCTGAAAAAGATGCTGAATCCTTTATAAAAATTACAAAATCTCAAGCCCCAAAGCAAAGTTTTGCTATTGAATATAAAAACAACTTATGCGGAGTAATCAGTCTGTTAGTTCAGAAAGATATTTATCACAAATCCGCAGAAGTAGGATACTGGATTGGAGAACCTTATTGGGGTCATGGAATTGCAACCAAAGCGGTAGCACTAATAACCAACTATGGTTTTGAAAAACTAAATCTGATAAGAATTTATGCAGGAGTTTTTGAGCATAATATCGCTTCTATGAAAATACTCGAAAAAAATGGATATAAGAAGGAAGCTATCTTCAGAAAGGCAATTTATAAGAATAGCAAAATATTAGATGAGCATTGATATTTTATCTTACATTAGAACCCGAATGAAAATACCTTATGAAATCAACACGATTAAAAAATCCTTATAAAACAACAAAAGAATGTTTATTTTAGTCATTAAGGGCTCTTATCTGACCGCTAACATAATAAAAAAGAATAGATGAAACGATATATCTTTACACTATTACTGATAGCTCCCATTTACATAATGGGACAGGATTCTATACAAATAACTCCTCCAAAAATTATTACAAAGCTAAAAACAGGAACATCATTTACATTAGATAAAAAGGCAGTTAAATTCATAAAAGTTGTAGAGGATTCCCGATGTCCTTCGGATGTGACTTGTTTCTGGGCTGGACAAGCTACAGTGCTTATCGGACTGTATGAGAATGATGATTTGCTAGAAGAAAAAGAAATCATTATCGGAGCTAAAGGTATATCTCCTAAGAATATCAAAGAACTAATTACTTCACATAATAAGACAATTTTTGGTTATAATCTAATTCCGTATCCGTCATCTGATCAAAAAATAAATCCGTCTGATTATTACCTGGAACTACTCGTTAAATAAATGTTAATTGCATTGCTACCACTAATTTTATCAGGGATAAAAATATTTGAAAAAAAATGATGTTATATCCAAAAAAAGCAAAAAATAAAGTTTTAAATCCTGTTTAATTTTTTAATATTGCCTGATTAGATAATAAGTATTTGACTATCAAATACTTAGTAGACGCTAGATTTTACACAAAGAAACCCACAGTCATATAATAAAAACTACATTTAGGGTATATCTATCAATAGATGGTCTTTAATAAACAACAAAAGAGTACTCCGTAACAGTACTGTACTGTAATTAAATCAATGTTAAAAATGATTTCCAACAAGGCAAAAGCACACATTGCATTATTGAGTCTCAACACTATGTATGGCGCCAATTATCTTATTGCCAAAGGTTTAATGCCTGAAAAAATAGGAGCTTCTGCATTAGTGTTTTTAAGAATTGGTAGCGCTGGATTGTTATTTTTTATTCTAAAATTCTTTAGTAAAGAAAATGTAGAAAAAAAAGATATTCCCAGACTGTTTTTATGTGGACTATTAGGTGTCGCCTCTAATCAATTCTTCTCCATGAATGGGTTAAGCCTGACATCCCCAGTGGATGCCGCAATTATTGTAACGGCTATGCCTATATTTACTATTATCATCAGTTATTTTATACTAAAAGAACCGCTTACTGTACAACGTATTCTAGGAATATTTATGGGAGGTAGTGGTGCCATTTTACTAATTTACCTGGGGAACTCAGCTTTAGGAACAGGTTCTCTAAAAGGAAATATTTTTATAGGACTTAGTGCATTGTCATTTGCATTCTATCTGGTACTGATAAAACCTTTAACGGCAAAATATCAACCTATAACAATCATATTCTGGACTTTTTTGTCAGGTTTTATAGGTATGTTTCCTTTTTGTATTGATCAATTACTGGATACGGATTTTACAACATATGAAACTTCTAACTGGATTTCTTTATGCTATGTAATCATTGGGCCAACTTTTTTAGCATACCTGCTTAATATGTTTGCTTTGCAATATGTAAAACCTGCAGTATCCAGCAGCTATATTTATGTACATCCTGCTGTGGCTATGTTATTAGTTGCCATAATAACTTGCTTTTTCCCTGATAGTCAGTACAAAGGAGATATTACGGTAACCAAACTATTTTGCTGCATTCTTATTTTTATAGGCGTGTACTTGATAAGTACTAATCGGTTAAAGTGGTTTAAAAAATAGCAAAATCTTATTGAGAACATATTTCAGTAATAGACATACTGGAATAAATACTGCTACTGATAAAATGGCATATATTTTACCAAGAATCAAAAAAATATACTGCTATTATTAATAATATAGACATTTTAGAACTTGCTTAAAAACCTTATATATCTCTCGATATGATCAATGACCTAAAATGCACTCAAAGCCTCAAATTATTAATCTTTAAATTTGTATTCTTTTAAAACATGCTCTTAATGACATCCACATTTTGCTGCACCGCAAGGTTTTGACACTCCTTTTTTGTTTGTCTTAACTACTTTTGGTTTTAAAAAGAATTTTTTAATTAAAAAACCCATCGCCATCGCAGCAACAAGAAATACTAATATGTTTTGTATAAGGATATTCATATAAACTCGGTCGTTTAAAGATACTAAAACTTATTCTTTTATTGAATTCATTTTAAAACTTGATATACAATCAATGCTATGCCATATGCCAGTCCACTCATAAATATAAGTTGCGCCATTGGCCATTTCCAGCTATTGGTTTCGCGTTTTACAATAGCCAGCGTACTCATACATTGCATCGCAAAAGCATAAAACAGCAATAATGATATCCCACTGGCAAGATTAAACAAGGGACCTCCGGTAACCGTATTGACCTCTGCCTTCATCCTGTTTTTTATAGTTTCTTCTTCATCACTACCCACACTATAAATTGTTGCCAATGTACCTACAAAAACTTCTCTCGCAGCAAAAGAACTGATAATTCCTATTCCTATTTTCCAATCATACCCCAAAGGAGCTACAATCGGTTCAATAGCTTTTCCCGCATATCCAATAAAAGAATATTCTAATTTATGAGAAGCTATTTTTTGATCTAACTCTTCTCCTGACAAGTTGGTGTATTTTTCTGTAACGATCTGCGCTGCATTACTGAATTTATCATTAGGACCAAAACTTGCTAAAACCCATAATACAATAGAAATAGCTAAGATTATTTTCCCTGCACCTAATACAAATGCCTTTGTTTTCTCAATTACATTTATAACTACATTTTTTAGTAATGGTAGTTTATATCCTGGCATTTCGATTACAAAATAGGTCTTACTTTTGATCTTTAATATTTTATTAAGTATCCAGGCAGAACCTACTGCCGTTCCAAATCCCAAAAAATACAACAACATTAGCGTAAGGCTTTGATAACTAAATATCCATCCCACTTTTTCATTAGGAATTACGAGGGAAATAATAATCAAATAAACAGGAAGTCTTGCTGAGCAGGTAGTAAAAGGAACTACCAAAATAGTAATCAGACGTTCTTTCCAGTTCTCAATATTTCTGGTAGCCATCACAGCAGGTATGGCACAAGCTGTTCCAGAAACTAACGGAACCACACTCTTCCCGCTTAGTCCGAATCTTCTCATCACCCGATCCATAAGAAACACTACCCTGCTCATATAGCCACTTTCTTCCAGAATAGATATAAAAAGAAACAAAAACGCAATCTGAGGGATAAAAATGACAATACCTCCCAAACCAGGAATAATACCTTCGGTAATCAGATCCACAAATGGACCTGATGGGAGTCCGGATTTGGTTACTTCACTAAGCCAGGCAAAGCCTTCATCAATAAGATCCATCGGATAAGATGACCAATCATAAATAGCCTGAAAAATAAATAATAATATCGCAAAAAAGATAAAGTACCCCCAGAACTTATGAGTTAATACCCTATCCAATCTGGCACGCATACCAGTAGCTGCTTTTTCATCAATTATCAATCCTTTTTTTAATACTCCATTGATAAATTGATACCGCTTGATGGTTTCCTTTTGCTGAAAACGCTTTAATTCACTTTCTGATTTTATCTCAAAATCAGGAGTAATAGAAGATTTCTTCTTATCAACCTTCCTGAAATTTACATCTTGAGTAATCACTAACCAAAGTTTATACAATGATTGCTTAGGAAATGCTTTTTGAAGTCTGTTAAAATACTCTGGGGCAAAAGTTAATGCATTAACACAAGGTTTTGTTGACAATGAGCCATATGCAACTATTAATTTTTTGAGCTCATCAATACCTTGATTTTTTCTTGCACTGATTAATGCTATTTTAGTATTTAATTCTTTTTCTAATAGAGGGATATCTAATGAAATTCCACTACTACGCATACGATCCGCCATATTAATGACTAAAATCGTTGGGATTTCTAAATCTTTTATCTGCGTAAAAAGTAATAAATTTCTTTTAAGATTTTCCACATCACTAACGACTACGGCTACATCAGGAAAATCTTTATCTTTTTTGTTGAGTAAAATCTCAATCACTACATTTTCATCAAGAGAAGAAGCATTAAGACTATAAGTTCCAGGTAAATCAAGAATATGTGCCTTCACTCCTCTGGGTAGTTTACAAATACCTTCTTTTTTTTCTACGGTAATACCGGGATAATTTCCTACCTGTTGATTAAGACCGGTAAGCAAATTAAAAACAGACGTTTTACCTGTATTGGGGTTTCCTATAAGTGAAACTTTAATTTGCTTAGCCATAAAAAAACGCTGTTATATAATTTCGACTTCTATTTGAGCTGCCATCTCTCTACGAATCGCCAGATGACTCCCATTGATAGTAAGATACATAGGACATTGAAAAGGAGCTGTTTGTATTAATTCTACCTCATTCCCAGGCAAACACCCCATTTCTAATAACTTTAGTGGAATAATTTCTGATGTTATTTCTTTAATCAAGGCACGTTGCCCCTTTTTTAAGTTTGCAATTGTAATCTTCAAGTCTTTATTTAGATTAATTTTAAACAAGGCAAAAGTAAGTGAAAATTATCTATTGGAAAAGCTAAATTCTTAAAATCGCTCTCAGAGCTCATTTCTTTTTAAGTATTTGTATCAATAGTATTATGATATAAAAACCATAGTTCTTTACCCCCATATATAACAGGGATAACACCTAATATCTGTCTGGAAATTTTGAATTTCAAAGATTTCGGACTCTTTCAATGTACTACGCTGTAGTTTTGACTTATCTAAATTTAGAATCAGGCGGAAACTGAAAAGCCTTATATAGAGTAAGTACTTAATAACACTATTTATCCTTACAATCATGAGAAACTTAAAAATCGGCATATGGATGTATTCTCTGGTAATACTTCTAATTTCGTGTGAAAAAACAGAAATTAAAGAACCTACTACCAACTCATTAGAACAGCTTTCTGAAATTTCTGACACAGAAGCCAAAATTATATTAGATAACGGAAACATAATTCGATTTCATAAAATTGATGATGGAGAACTTCAGGGAGCTTTTATCATGGAAGAAAGTGATTGTTCAGAATGTTCTGTTTTAAATACTATTTCTGAACTCACCGGAAAAGAATTTTCTGAACAGGAAGCTTTCTGGGCACTTTCTCAACCAGGAACTCGGATTCCATCCTTTTTAAAAATGAAGAATACTTCTATACATTCCAAAAATATTGAAGAACAAGGATGGGCCAGAAATGCCGGTATGAATTTTCCTATTGAAATTGCAACGCCTCCTTCACGAAGAATAGTTGCATGTAAGAATAGTAATTTTACCAGTTCTATTGCAGGCGGATTTTTAGGAAATCCAGAATTTGTAGAACTGGATAAAACTCCAAATAATTACCAGGGTTTTGTAAATGATTGTGCCAGTCTTTCTCCTTCTGCCTGTAACAAAGGTCCAAGATATCGGCTACACGCAGTCATGAATAATAGTAAAAAGTGGAAAGGAAAAATATGTAGCAAAGCCGTTCAGAACAGTAGTAATGATCATTATATATCCAATGCTCCTACAGGTAGTATCTGTCAGAGTCCACCTTGTAGTGCTTATAGCGGTCCAGAAGTCTATTTTGAATATTACGCTAACAGAAAGTGGAAATCTATGAAAAATCCGTCAGGAATTATTCCTGAAGGTTTCGAAATCCCGGCGAATTCAACCAAAGTATATACCTATTCCTGGAAAACCAATGTAAAAACATCTTTTCGTCTCAGGGTCAAGAATGCCATGGGCAAGGATCAGTTTGATTTTATGATGGATAAAAAAGATGCCGTTGTAGATTCAGGAAATGGTGGTGATACTCCGGATCCGAAGAATTTTCCAGAATTACCACCATATATTGATTTGTCCTATGGAACACTTGGTAGTCAAAACTACCGAATTGTCATAGATTTTACAACGATCATTGATGATAAACCCAAAATCACAATCCCTGTTCAGTTTTTACCTGCACTTCCTTATTATGAAGATGAAGTCATATTCCCAAACAATTTTTGTGGCATGAGAATCAGAAAGGCTGATCGATTTATATGGCTTGATCAAGGTGGACAAGTAGTTAATACATTTCCTTATAATTATGTTCCGGAAAATGGACCAGATGATTCTATTCTGGGACTTTTTGGAAATGAATTTTATTTTGGCGGAATAGAATTCACCGGACCTATAGGCTCTTGTGATGAAGCAAATGAAAACTGGTCTTTTCCATATCCCTTTACTCAAACTAATCCGGTTATGAACGCGCCATTAAAGCTTGTTATTGAATTGCTTCAAGACAGCGAAATTGAGTTTTTGAACTACAATATCCATCCCCAGGAACCTCTCGATGCTGATGAACTGTTTGAAGATGTAGATTTTAATGAGCTTATTGAATTCTTTAATGAAACATTCTATGATGGATTCGAGCAGTGGATAGATGCCGTATGTGAAGAGAATCCAACTGATTGTCCTTTACAGGATTAATAGCAGTTCTTAAGTGAAATCACCATAAACTGTATTAAATTATTTTTAAATTCAGATGAGAATTATATAACACAGTACGGTAAAAAATGAATTCTACCAGATATATTAGTGTGTATTTGGTAGTTTTTCTTCTTTTAAGATTGAAATATCTTCTAATAAGCGTTTGATTTCTTCTTCATTGGTTCCATCATAAAATCCGCGAATACGTTTTTTTTTATCTATCAAAACAAAATTCTCTGTATGGATCATATCATAGGGACCACCATCTCCATCGGACTTAGCCACCATATATGATTTTCTGGCCAGATCATAAATGTGTTTTTTATCACCTGTCACCAGGTTCCATTTATGATCATCTACTCCTTTCTTGAGTGCATATTTTTTTAATTGCGGAACACTGTCGGTTTCAGGAATCACTGTATGCGATAATAATAAAACTTCCTGATCCTCTTTTAACTCGTCCTGGATTTTCTTCATATTCCCTGTCATAATAGGGCAAATTGTCTGACAGGTAGTAAAGAAAAAATCGGCAACATAGATTTTATTTTTATAATCATCTTGTGTTACCTCTTCCCCATTTTGATTCAGTAAGCTAAAATCTGCAATTTTATGATACTTACGAATATGATGCACCGTACTATCGACCAAAGTAGCATCTATTCGGTAGGGCTCATACACCTGCAATATCTTCTTGGGTTTTAGAATAGAATATATAATAGAAATAATAATCACAGAAAGGACAAAAAGAACGATGGCAAAGAATTTGTATCTGGCAAAGAATCTAAACATAACCGAATGTAAATAAGATTACAAAATTACACCGATTATCTTTGATGGAATTGCGGTTTACGCTAAAAAAATACTAAAAGCAACATCTGCATCTCTGATTTCTTTCATAAACTGGTCTAAAAGATTACTTTTGCGTGATTTAATTTTGAAAATAATATACAAGACCTATGAGTCCATTTTTTATAAAAGCCATACAACTATTACTAAGTTTATCCTTTTTAATCGTTCTTCACGAACTGGGACATTTTATTCCTGCGAAACTATTTAAGACAAGAGTAGAAAAATTTTATCTCTTTTTTGACGTAAAATATTCCTTATTTAAGAAAAAAATAGGTGAAACTGTCTATGGAATTGGATGGCTACCTCTGGGAGGTTATGTAAAAATTGCCGGAATGATCGATGAGAGTATGGATAAAGAACAAATGGCGGGACCACCACAACCATGGGAATTCAGATCCAAACCGGCATGGCAACGATTGATCATTATGCTCGGTGGTGTAACGGTTAACTTTATTTTGGCGATTATTATATATGTTGCATTAGCATATGCATATGGAGATGCGTATATCAAAGCAGATAGCCTTAAAGATGGTTTTCACGTAACCAATACAGAAATTGGAGATAAACTTGGTATTAAAACGGGCGATAATATACTTGCCGTAGATGGTAACCCGATAGAAAAATTTGGAAGCTTACCATTAGAAATTATAAATGGCAATGTAATGACAATCCTCAGAAATGGTACTACTTTTGATCAGGAAATTCCGGTAGATTTTATTGCCAAGCTCTTAGAAATGGAAGAAAAAACTTCTTTTCTGGCACCAAGATTTCCATTTATTATTGCTGAAGTTCCTAAAGATTCTCATAACAAGGGGATTAATCTAAATAAGGGAGACGTAATTATTGCAATCAATGGTCAAAAAGTTACGTATCTTGATGAAATCAAAACAATTATTGACCAGAACATAAATAAAACAGTAACCCTTACAGCAAAAAATGGTGCTTCAGAAAAGACTGTTGAAGCCAAAATAAATGAGAATGGTCAAATTGGAGTGATTAGAACCCGTGATTTTGAAGATTTAGAAAAGCGAGGGGTTCTTTCTCTAAAAAAGATAAAATATTCATTTCTGGAATCAATTCCAGCTGGAATTGACAAAGGTGTATCTACACTGGGAAGTTATGTAAAACAGATGAAAAAAATCTTTAATCCTAGTACTGGTGCGTATAAAGGCGTAGGTGGTTTTGGAGCAATTGGAGGTCTTTTTCCTGATTCTTGGAACTGGAGAGCATTCTGGGGTACCACTGCTTTTATCTCTATAATTTTGGCATTTATGAATATTCTGCCGATTCCTGCATTAGATGGAGGGCATGTGATGTTTTTATTGTATGAGATTATAACAGGAAGAAAACCCGGAGATAAATTTATGGAATATGCACAATTAACTGGTTTTATTATACTTATTACATTATTACTATTTGCCAATGGAAATGATCTATATAAATTGATTTTTGGGTAAACTACTCAGCGTAAACCCATGGATATTTATTGGAGAAAAATCGATTTCGAGGCAAGCTCTGGAGCATTTAAATCTCGATTATCGAGTAAAGAATCATAAAAATCAACCTATTTTTTGATTAGAAATGATACTTGAAAATCTTTTAAGTAAAAATTAATAATAAAAAATTAAAAAAATCTTTTTGAGATTGAAAAATTAGTATATATTTGCACTCGCAAAAGAGAAAAACACGATATCTTTGCAAAGATATATTCCTCCTTAGCTCAGTTGGTTAGAGCATCTGACTGTTAATCAGAGGGTCCTTGGTTCGAGCCCAAGAGGAGGAGCAAAAGTCCAACATCAAAATGTTGGACTTTTTTGTTATTATAAGTTATCGAAGTGAGAATTATATAATAAATCTATTTTAAAACAGGAATCTGTAAATACGAATTATATGCTCCTCCTGTATGTATCCTTGTATTTCCTCTGTTTAGAATACCCTTATGTTCTTCCTGAGAGGCTACAATATCATTCCCCTGGATGACTAACAACAATTTTTCTCCTTTAGTAAATCTTACGGTCGTAGGCCATATCTCTACCTCAACGTCTACAATTTCATTGGGAGTTATTTTTTCAACATGATCGTGCGTATGAAATGGAATTTCAGCCGTAGACAAACTAGTATTCAAATCGCGATGTGAGACACGTAACCAGCCCGCTGCTACTTGTCCAGCTGCTTCTGCGGGTCCTTGAAAATACACATGCTCTCCCGCTCCATCTTCTTTTTGAATACCCACAAACAAATCTATATCGTCTGCTATATCAGAACTCACAAATACATGTAATTTTATACTTCCTACAATATCTGTATCTTCTTCAAATGAATGCCTGAATATCACTCTTTGCGTGTCCGTAATTTGCGATGGATCTTCTAGTACGCTGGCATCATAACTTACGGTTTGTGTATCACTTTTTAAATCCTTATCCATTGTCATGGTTTCTGCATCCAGATACATTTTTGTAAGCTTTCTATTTGCTATTGGCCATTCATTAGCTGTCTTAACATCTCCTTTATAATAGGCCTCTCTTAATTCATACCGTATCTTTGCCTGACCAAAAATTCCAGAATCTTCTTCTTTCAAAAATTGATCAAAAAACATTTTTTGTCTGGAGGTAGCATCAGAAGAATAATAATATTCCCATTTTTTTCGGCCGAATAATTCTAACCATTTCTCAGATGATCCTATTTCTCTAAAACCATTGATAGTACCTCTGGTATGTAATCCATGATCCTGAAGACTTACCGCTACATAAGCCGGAACTTTTATTTGTGATAGCGTACTCTTAATATCCAAATCTTTATAAACACTTGCTGTTGCCAGCGGGCTTTGATTTATCTCGCTCTGCAGATCTCTATACCCGGTATTTCCTGGAGAAAGATTTTCTAATATCCTAAAATTAAACCATCCATCAATAAATTTACTGGAAATACCTCCATGATACGTACCATCCCGGTATACATCTGTAAAGCCCTCGTACGGCATCATTGCTTTGAGATGTGGAGGATTCATTGCCGCAACTCTCCATTGTGAAACTCCATAGTATGAAACTCCGGTGATACCAACATTCCCGGAAGACCAGCTTTGTACTCCTCCCCACTCAATAGCATCATAAAAATCTTCTGCTTCTTTTTCTTCCAACAGACTGGTTTTGCCGGGAGATTTGCCAGAGCCTCTGCTATCTACAGCAACCACCACATAACCATTTTTTACCCAATATGCCGGATCCGGAAGCTCAAATGCAGCATATTCTGAAACCTGTATATTACCATCATCAACAGGGTCGTATGCTGCGGGTAAATCATCTTTGCCATAGGGCCCTAAGGTCATAATTACAGGGAATTTACCTTCTGCATCCGGGCGGTATACGTTTGCAAATAATGAGACATTATCCCTCATTTTTATTTTTACATCTTTTTCTACCAACAGAGTATATGCCACATCGGGATCGGGATTAGGCACAGTATCATCAGAAGTATCACAATTACTTAATAGAAAAACAAAAAAAATGAACATTAAAAATTTCGACATCTTTCGTTGCATAAAATTAGCTTTTAGATTCAGGTGGTTTGTTGAACCTGAATTTTGGTTATACATAACAATTTTTATTTTGGGCACCCAAAATAAATTTAACAGTACAAAGCTATATAGATGTCCAATGTCAAAATAGCCCAAAAAGACAATAGAATACTTCAAAAAGCCATATTCTAAAGCTACACTAAAAACTTCTATTGAATTCTATGAATTATAAACCTCACTTGGAAGACAGTTGTATGTTTTTTTAAAGGTTTTAGAAAACTGACTTAGATTAGAATATCCTATTATATATCCTATATCAGAAACAGAATGCTCTTTTTTTTGAAGTAATTCCATAGCTTTTTCCATCTTAAAACTTAAATAATACTGATAAGGACTACTCCCAAAAACATGTTTAAACAACTGCTTAAATTTACTCAAACTCATGCTTGCTTGTTTTGCTAATCTTTCATTAGAGGGTTTTTCTTTCCAATTGTATTCAATCTGTTCTTTTACTTTTAGTAAACTTTCCAGGTCGTTAGCATTAATTTTAATGCTTTTCTTCAATGTAGCACGTGCTTCTATCTTTTTAAAGAAAATTGCCAATAATTGTAACACATTAGCAAACAAAGTCACCTTGTTTAAACTATCTGAAGCTTGGTTAATTTCTTTCAGAATGCGATTACAATTAAAATCTAAATTTTCATATAGGTATATAGGATCTTCTCTATTAAAAAAATGCTGAAGCACTTCATCATCAAGTCCTAATACATTTTGATGTAACCATTTTTTGGAAAAAGTAATATTAAAAATATGTATGGGAATATTCGCAGGTATTACCGATGTTGATTCTGTCATTGAAGATTGCAACATAATACTATAATATGTGAAGCCTACAGATTTTATAACAGCATCTATTTGCTCTTTGATTTCAATACTTGAAAAATAAAAATTAAGGATAAAATAATCATTTGTTTCGGCAGGTTTTCTTATCAGCTTCAGGCTTTCTGCTAGTGTCACATCAATAAAGGTAATTGCCAAACCTTCCTGGATATTAATCACATCTATTGTTCCTTTACCTGATTTCTCCTGTAAGGTTAACTGATTATTTTTTAATTCTGAAAAGGTATTTTTGTGTATAATTTCCTGCCATATTTTAGGACTATTTATACAATATGTTATGTTGTTTATCAAAACCAAGCATTAAATTTGATAGGTAATTTTACACGAAAAAGTATTTCATTACTATCTGATTTCTGTGATATCAAAGATAAAAAATGGTCTTCATTAAAATACAGAATCATTCCCTTAGAATTTAGAATTGTTTTTGTCAATTTAATGACTTTTTTTTGATTGTTAATAACAACTACAGAGAATTCAAATCAACTATTTTTGGAAAACTACCCAGGAATAAATTCATGAGACATATATTGAACTCATCTTGAGTACTGCTTTGACCTACAAAATTTACATGTTGCACGCTAATTTTGTTGGTTTTTTAACCGTATGGCTATGATAAAAAAACCTACTTCATTATAGTCCAAAAACCATACTTTTCGGCTGAAAACCTCTACTCAAGATGAGTTGATTGAAAAAAAATCGATTATCGAGTAAAAAAGGTAATCATTTTATTCTTTTTGCAGCACCAACCCCTGAAAAAATACCCCTTCTTAAGTTAAAAAATCACTAAAAGTAATTTAAAAAAACATAAGGGCTACGATACATTACAATAGTAGCAACTACAGTATTATTTATGATACAAGTAGGGTTTTCAATAATTAGCCTGTTTATTAATAAAACTCTAATACCTGAAATTTATTATGAAAAAGACTATTAAACCTATGCTAAAAAGTATTTTCTTGATTGACATCCTATCAACTACCTCTTTGCAGTACTCCTACCAACGATCTTTATATCAAAACTCCCAGATAAGAAATTAATTACAAGTTTTCTATTCACTGATTCGATATAACAAAAAACTACTAAAACTTAAATTTTATGAGAAAAATTAGCAATTACATCAGAAACCCCATCATCATCGCAAGTATATTTTTATGCGCTAATATGAATTTGATGGGACAAGAAAAAAACAATGTATTATCCAAAGAGGTAATCAAGCAAAAAAGATTAGATTACATAAACCTTTATAAGCAAAAACAGAAAAATAAAAAAACAGAAAAAAGTTCTTCAAATTCAATGCCCTATGGTGTAAACCCTTTTACCAGTTATCTTTCAAAAAATAAAGGAGATACTGGAGAATGGAGAAAATATCTTCAAAAAAAGAGTATATCATTACACAAAAATAGCAACCTCAAAAATAACCCTGTTGTAATAGATGAAATGGAGAATGATAACCAAAGTATCAACAATACTCTGGATACCGCTCAGGAAATCCCAAACTTTGGCAGTGGAGAGAGTAATACAAACCATATTATTATAAACGGTAGTAGTGGAGTCAGAGATGAAGATATTGATTCTCTTTCTGTAGAGGTAGCATCTCATCCAGAAGATAATGGTTCTATACCGCTGGCTCAATTTATTACTTTTGACCCTAACTCAACAGAAGACATACAACTTATCAATTTATCTGGTACTATTGGTGATGGTCCTCACGGAGCTTCTGGATCAGGCAGCGGGGATATTGATATGTACGCAATTATATTAAATAAAGATCAAATCATTCGAATGATAATAGAAACATCTGGGGATCCTTCTGTTTCTACAATGATGCCTATGGTAACAGTGTATAATGAAAATGGAAAAATTGTAGCTTTTGAACGCGCTCTCTTTTTTGCTCCCGAGAGTATTTTACAATTCAAAAGCCCGGAAACAAGTACTTATTATTTTGCCATTTCTTCTGTCGCACAACAATTAGAAGATCCTTTTGACTCTTCTTCTGGTGAGACATCTCCTCCCGGCGAACCACTTGGAGAAGGAACATATACACTTAAAGTTGAAAATTATGGGATACTAGATAAAGATCATTATGCTATGAGTCTTAAAAAAGGAGATGTTCTGGGAGTATCTGTAAACAATGAATTGATTCTTAAACCTAATATTAGTCTATTCTTTCCTGATGGCACACTTCAAATAGGCACAAACTTTGCCAATAATTTTACAAATGCATCCGAATCACCAATCCCTAGAAATGGAAGGGCTAGCTTTACCCATATAGCTCCACAAGATGGAACTTACATTCTTAGAATTGATCAAACTATTGGAGATTACACAACGGGAATAGTCGCCGCAAGACCTGGATATGAAACCAATAACAAAGGATTAAAACAATTTATTTATCTCGATTTTACTGGTGTAGATGATTTTAATCAAAGAGAATTTCATGGGATAACCGATAGTACTCCGGATGAAGAACTAGACAAAATAAGAACGTTATCGCCATTTAAAGATTTTCTGGAAAACTGGGGCATAGAGAACACAAAGTATAACCTGCTTAAAATGGCTTTTAACACAACAGAAGTTGTTAAAGAAAATACTGTAAATGAGGCAAGACTTTCTGCTATTAACCCTGATTTTACTCCGATCATACTGAGTGATTATGGCAGTGAATTTTTAGGAAAGAAAATCCCTGAAATATTAGAATCACTAAAAATACCTTATAGCAGGGTAATTATTGGTGGTACGGTTGAGGAATCAGGATTTGATACCATTGGAATTGCAAATAATGTTGATCCCGGTAATTACGATTTTGAAAATGATGCAGTGGTTTTATTAGATGCACTAAGTAGTACTAATCCAAATGACCAAGGCATTTCTCTTAATTTTACACCACTAGCAGATGGAGTTACTATAGAAGATTTGATACCAGTGGTTGTAGGAAATGTTGTTTCTCATGAATTTGGTCATTATTTAGGAAATTCTCATTGTAACGGTTTTAATGATGAATTAACCTTAATGGATGAAGGAAGTTTTGGGATTTCCAGTTTGACAGGAATTTTTCCTGATAGAGGTGAAAAATTCGGGGATGCGAACACCAGAGATATAGATTTTACTGTTGATCAACACAGTACTCTTGAAGGACTACAAGGAGAATATCTTACCGATGTAAATACTGCTTTTGCCATGGGTTTTACTCCCGGAAACAGGTCTGAAGGAATAGACACCCCAAAAGAAATTGAACAGCTGGAAAAAAATGCACTCAAAGAGCTGTTTAATCAAATTGATAACCTAGACGCATTTGCCTACCCTAACCCACAGAATCATCAGGAAACATCGCACCTGGTCTTCTCTTCTAAAAAAAGCGGACAGGTTTATGTAGACTTATATGATCTGCAAGGTAGAAAGATTGACCAGTTATTTACAGGTACGATTGAAAAAGGAGAGAAAATGCAATTAGAACTGGTACCATCAAAATACAACCTATCCTCTGGAGTATATATCTATAATATTAAAACTCCCGGACAAGAAATTAATTACAAATTTTCTATTCACTGATTCGATATAACAACAAACTACTAAAACTTAAATTTTATGAGAAAAATTAGTAATTACATCAGAAACGCCATCATCATCGCAAGTATATTTTTATGCGCTAATATGAATTTGATGGGACAAGAAAAAAACAATGTATTATCCAAAGAGGTAATCAAGCAAAAAAGATTAGATTACATAAACTTTTATAAGCAAAAACAGAGAAATAAAAAAACAGAAAAAAGTTCTTCAAATTCAATGCCCTATGGTGTAAACCCTTTTACCAGTTATCATTCAAAAAATAAAGGAGATACTGGAGAATGGAGAAAACATCTTCAAAAAAAGAGTATATCATTACACAAAAATAGCAACCGCAAAAATAACCCTGTTGTTATAGATGAAATTGAGAATGATAACCAAAGTATCAACAATACTCTGGATACCGCTCAGGAAATCCCAAACTTTGGCAGTGGAGAGAGTAATACAAACAATATTATTATAAATGGTAGTAGTGGAGTCAGAGATGAAGATGTTGATTTTGTTGCTGAGGAGGTAGCATCTAATCCAGAAGATAATGGTTCTATACCGTTGGCTCAATTTATTACTTTTGACCCGAACACACCAGAAGATGTACAAATCATCTATTTATCTGATACTATTGGTAATGGTCCTCACGGAGCTTCTGGATCTGGCACTGGGGATATTGATATGTATGCAATTATATTAGAAAAGGATCAAATCATTCGAATATTCCTACAAACATTTGGTGATCCTGCTATTTCTACAATGACACCTGTAATATTAGTATATAATGAAAATGGAGGAATTATAACGGGTAAAGGCCCTGAATTTATTACTAGAGAGAATATCATAGTTACACAATTGCAATTCAAAAGCCCGGAAACGGGTATTTATTATTTTGCCATTTCTTCTGCCGCACAACAATTAGAAGATCCTTTTGACTCTTCTTCTGGTGAGACATTCCCTCCCGGCGAACCACTTGGAGAAGGGATATATACGGTTCAGTTCGAAAATTATGGAGTATTAGATAGCGATCATTATGCTATGAATCTTAAAAAAGGGGATGTTCTGGGAGCATCTGTAATCAATGAATTGGTTCTTAATCCTGGTATTAGTCTACTATCACCCGATGGCTCAATTGAAATAAGCACAAACACTTTCAATAATTTTTCAAACGCACCCGAAACACCAATTTCTAGTGATGGAAGGTCTAATTTTAGCTATATAGCTCCGCAAGATGGAAATTACATTCTTAGAATTGATCAAACTATTGGAGATTACACAACGGAAATAGTCGCCGCAAGACCTGGATATGAAACCAATAACAAAGGATTAAAACAATTTATTTATCTCGATTTTACTGGTGTAGATGATTTTAATCAAAGAGATTTTTTCAGGGAAAACGATAGTATTCCGGATGAAGAACTAGACAAAATAAGAACGTTATCGCCATTTAAAGATTTTCTGGAAAACTGGGGCATAGAGAACACAAAATATAATCTGCTTAAAATGGCTTTTAACATAACAGAAGTTGCCAAAGAAAATACCGTAAAAGAGTCAAGACTTTCTACGATTAATCCTGATTTTACTCCGATCATTCTGAGTGATTACGGTAGTGAATTTCTAGGAAAGAAAATCCCTGAAATATTAGAATCACTAAAAATACCTTATAGCAGGGTAATTATTGGTGGTACAATTGAGGAATCAGGATTTGATACCATTGGAATTGCAGATGATATTGATGTGGGTAATTTTGATTTTGAAAATGATGCATTGGTTTTATTAGATGTACTAAGTAGTACTAATACAGATGATCAAGGAAGCTCTGTTAATTTTATACCATTAGCAGATGGGGTTACTATAGAAGATGTAATGCCAGTGGCTGTAGGCAATATTGTTGCTCATGAATTTGGTCATTATTTAGGAAATTTTCATTGTAATTCTTTTAATGATCAATTAACTCTAATGGACGAAGGAGGAGGAGGAATTTCAACAGCTGTAGGGATTTTTCCTGATAGAGGCGAAAAATTCGGGGATGCGAACACCAGAGATATAGATTTTACTGTTGATCAACACAGTACTCTTGAAGGTATACTAGGAGTAAATCATACCGATGTAAATACTGCTTTTGCCATGGGTTTTACTCCCGGAAACAGGTCTGAAGGAATAGACACCCCAAAAGAAATTGAACAGCTGGAAAAAAATGCACTCAAAGAGCTGTTTAATCAAATTGATAACCTAGACGCATTTGCCTACCCTAACCCACAGAATCATCAGGAAACATCGCACCTGGTCTTCTCTTCTAAAAAAAGCGGACAGGTTTATGTAGACTTATATGATCTGCAAGGTAGAAAGATTGACCAGTTATTTACAGGTACGATTGAAAAAGGAGAGAAAATGCAATTAGAACTGGTACCATCAAAATACAACCTATCCTCTGGAGTATATATCTATAATATTAAAACTCCCGGACAAGAAATTAATTACAAGTTTTCTATTAAGTGATTAATTAGGTTCTTTTTTTCTTTAAAACTGAAGGTCGTTCAAATTAATATTGGGCGACCTTTTTTTTAAAGAATTACAAATAACAAAGCAACGGACACACCATGAACTCATATCGGATTTTTATTTTTGACCGAAAATGAGTTGAAATTTGAACAAATGAGACACTTCTATACTAGTCGTTGTTTGAGTTTACTGGAATAAAATGTACTTTTTTTTCTATTTACTGTGATTTCACATAAGGATAGGAGTATTCTTAAAGTGCTATAAATTCTTTCTCGAGTAATGTCAAATTTAGTTATTGATAATCAGTTAATTATATTTTATTTTTCAGCCTTATTTTTCCTCGTTAGCCTAAGGAATTAATCGGATTCTGATGTGGGGAATGTCTGATAACAGTATTTTTTTTGCCTGAATGCACCCAATATAGGCGTATCCTTTTATCATAAGTACAAAAATGTTACCTCATCAGTAAACTACCTCGGAGCAAGCCCGCCAATTTATTGAAAAAAACATTTTGATTTCGAGGCAAGCCTTGGAGCATTTAAATCTCGAGTATCGAGTAAATCCAAAATTAGAATTGATACGAACTCCATAAACCATTAATCAATTTTAACAATATCTCGGTTTTTTTATTAAATTTTTACAGAATAATTAACGCTAATCTTAACATATGTTTAATATATTCACGGAACAAATTTTCTGTTGATAATCTTAAAACCTCAACCCCATGAAAACTATACACAGATTTTCGCTATTTAAATAACTTACTAAAGGTGTAAACACGCTAATGAAGTAGTTATTACAATTATTAGAAATTACCAAACATACTATTTAGTTGCTTTGTTCATTATTTTGTAATGACACTAGTTTGACCAGTTCTTCGTTTTCTTCTTTCTGATAAATTAGATAATCATCGTATATCAAGACTTCTTCAAGAGGATTAGTTACACCATAAATTTCCTTTCTATAACACTGTTATTTGATTTCTTTGGATAACACATCCGATTTAGACAAATTAACTAACACCATAGAAGACTTTGTAGCTCAACTAGTAAGCTAAGGTTTTTCTATTATCTAAAAATAGGAAATAAATTTTCACACCAAATAATAATCTGAGAGCGCAACTTTCTTAGATATATCTATAACCATAATGCAACTCCCCAAATCAAAAAACACAAAAACATCTAATTAATTATTAACTCTTTTAAAACCTAAAAAAAATGAAAAACATCTTAAAAAACATGCTGTATACCCTACTACTATTGGGTATGAATGTTATCGCACAACAGGATAGTAAAACATTCCAAATTGATCAAGAAAAACTGATAAAACAGGAAAAAGAAACCCTTCAGAAAATTCTTTCTAAACAACCTAACGAAACCTCTTTACCAAGAAACAAATCAGATAACCAAATCATTCCACTTTGTGCTATTAACAATAAAACTCACAAAGATTGGAGGAAACAAGTTGCTGAGAAAAAATCTAAGAAAAAAGCAATGCCTGTGATTGTAAACGAAAATGAAAACAACAATCAAAACCTGAATAATACTCCTGCTACTGCAGAAATGTTACCAAACTTCGGTACTGCCGAAAACAACACAAGTAACATACTCATAAAAGGAGGATTAGCGGTAAATGACTCTATTAGATCCCTGGAAAAAATTATCGCTGCAAAAGAAGAAAACAATGGTACTATCCCATTGTCCCAAAAATTAGAGTTAGTAGATTTTGAAGATAGCTTAAATATCCAAAAGCAAACTTTTATTACATCATCTATTATCAAAAATACACCAAGACCGTCGAATAATGACACGATCATCGATGTAGATATGTATGAATTTTTTGCAGAAAAGAATAGTTTAGTAGAAATAAAAGTATCTAATCTGGAAACATTAGATTTTTTCCCTAGAATAGCTGTTGTGACTGAAGAAGGATTTCATTTTGGTTCTCGTTTTAGTCAACTTGAAGATGGAGAAATATCAGTAACGCTAGAATTTGTAGCACCACTGACAAAAAAGTACTATATATTTATAGGGCCTTCCAACTCTTTTGTTACTGATCCTTTTGATTCTATAAATGGTACTATAAAACTCATTCCCGAAGCACCTATCGGTGAAGGTTCATATGAACTAAAAACTTCTGTCTACAAAAAATTTTCTGATGTAGATCATTATGCTATGGATCTTGAGAAAGGGGATGTTTTTGGTATTGCCGTCAAGGATTTTTTACACCCCAGAACTCTGGTTAGTTTATTACATCCAGATGGTACCCTAGGGATAAAAACAAATGTATTTACAAATACATCTGTCTCTGAAGCATCAATCGGCCCTACCAGCGGAGAAACTTCATTTACTTATGTGATCCCAGAAAATGGAAGGTATGTTATCAAAATGGAAGAAAATATAGGAAAATATCAGGCAGAGCTTGCAGTTTCCAGACCTGGATTTGAAACCAATAATAAAGGAAAAAAACAGTTTATATATCTGGACTTTACAGGTGTAGAAGAGATTACATTACGAGAGTTTTTAAAACTTGGAGATGAAGATCCTGATAATGAAGTCTTAAATAGAGTACGCTCCATATCCCCTTTTAAAGATTTTTTAGAAAACTGGAATATTGAAAACAATGTATTCAGCCTTATTAAATCAGCCGTAGACATAACCAAGGTAGTTAAAGAAAATTTTAAGGATCTGGAAAAATCTAATATAAACCCGGATTTTGAGGTAACGGTTCTTAGCGACTATGGTAATGACCGATTGGGAAAAAGAATACCTCAAATACTTGAAACCATTGGGGTACCATATAGCAGAGTAATCATTGGTGGCACCAGTGCAGAATTTGGTATTCCTACAATTGGACTTGCAAATAACTTTGATATTGGCAATTACGAATATGAAGATGATGCCATTGTATTATTAGATCTTTTATCCAATCCAGATAGCCCGTTTAACATAACTTCTATAAATTCTGTTCCTCTTGCAGAAGGCTATACCACAAAGGATGTAATGCCTGTGGTTATCGGGAACATTGTATCTCATGAAATAGGGCACTATCTCGGTAATGCTCATAGTGATTCTTTTAATAACACACCTACACTTATGGATGAAGGTTCAGCAGGAATTGTTAATCTTACAGGTGTATCCTTAGGAGGCGCATTTGGTGACCCTACTACAAAAGATATTGATTTTGTAAAAGATGAATTTGTTCTGAAAGAATTAATAGCCTCGGATTTTGGTGGGGACGATTTCCCTGTTGGGCAAAATCTCTCTGAAACAATAACCGCATTTGGTTTAGGTTTTACATCTGGGTTCAACAGATCACAAGAAATATTATCAGTAGAACGCATTAAAAACATGGAAGATCAGGTAATAGAAAACGCACTAAAAGAGCTAACAGATTTACAAGCTTTTAGCTATCCTAATCCACAAAGTACACAAGAAAAGTCCAAGCTTGTTTTTTATGCTAATCAAAAAGGGACTACCAGTGTACAGCTATATGAGATAAGTGGTAGAAAAATTGCAGATTTATTTTCTGGAAATCTGCAAAAAGGAGAAAAGAAGCAGTTAGAATTGATGCCTTCAACTTATAAGCTTTCTCCAGGGATTTATTTCTATACTATTAAAACCTCAGACAAGAGTTTTACTCATAAATTTTCGGTAAAGTAAACTACCTCGAGGCAAGCTCACGGGAATGTAAATCCCGATTATCGAGTAATTCTTAAAACATAAACCTCTCTTTTCTTTTTTTAGGGAGGTTTTTTCTTTTTTGAAGATAAACACTACATAGTTCTTGGAACAGACCCTCAAGGAGTTCAACAAAAAAAACGTAGATTTTCAAACTATCTAAAATTAATAGTACAGCTTTGTGATTGCCCGAACCATTTTACCCTATTTCTCGAAGCTAATTTATAGAGACCATCCCGAATCATTCTTGGGACAAATGCCAATAATGCAGCAATGCGTTTCCATTTTGGGATTTTTGAAACAATTTGTAGAAAACCATCAGAATGTGTATGCAATCCTTTTTCATCTATTAAGATAACAGTATCAAGTCTTTTTGTAGAAAACCCATTCTTTTTTAGCAATTCCTGACCTTTTGGAGATTGAAACGGAATAAACTGAAAAATAGATTGAGGAGCAAATCTCATTAACCAACCTATAACACCATTGCATAAATTGCATTCGCCATCAAATACGATCATACCTCTACTCACAGCTGACTCCATTTTATTGATTTTTAAATTATTACACAATTATAGTCGTATAACTCCATCAATCATTTCAATAGTTCGGTGTGAATTTTTATAAATTTTAGAATCATGTGTAGCAACAACAATTGTTTTATTTTTGTAATTTGTAATTTCGCTAAGGAGTTCAAATATCAACGCAGAGTTTTTTTGGTCAAGATTTCCTGTTGGCTCATCAGCTATAATTAATGAAGGATCATTAATCAATGCTCGAGCTATAGCCACTCTTTGCTGTTGCCCTCCAGATAATTTATAAGAGGGTCTTTTTGCATATTCTTTCACCCCTAACTCATCCAGTAATACTAATGCATCGTCCCTAACCTCTTCCTTATTTTTTTTATTTAATTTCATTGCTGGAAGCATAACATTTTGTAATACTGTAAACTCCGGTAGCAAATAATGAAACTGATATACAAACCCAATATGTTTATTTCTAAAATCAGGAAGTTCTTGAGAGCTTAATTCCTTAATATTTTGACCATATATTTCTAAACCTCCACTAAAATCAATATCCAATGTAGATAAAATATATAGTAACGTAGATTTTCCGCTACCGGATTCTCCATACACCGAAACTAATTCTCCTGTATTCAAAGACAATGAAACGTTCTTCAATACTTGTTGTTTTTCTGGTGCTAAAAAAAATTTATTAATATGCTTTGCTTCTAAAATCATAGGCCTCTGATAATATGTACAGGATCTACTCTACTCGCTTTTCTGGAAGGAAAATATCCAGCAAATACTGTGGTCAAAACTCCAAAAGAGAATCCTAAAATGTAATATGATATTTTAAAATTAATCGGATACGTCTCTACAATAATAAAATCAGATGTATCCAAGGGGGTGGTAGAAATTAAATAACTAAGAATATATCCTAAAACGCCTCCCATTATCGATCCTAATACACCAATAATGATGGATTGTACCAAGAAAATAAAGACAATGTCATTACTGGAATATCCAATTGTTTTTAAAACTGCAATATCTTTCCTTTTTTGAATTACTGTAATATTCAGGATATTATAAATACCAAATCCTGCAACCAGAAGCAAGGCAAATGAAACAGACCAGGTGAGTATATCGCGCACCTTATTCCCTATTACTATTGTTTTATTATTTTCTTTCCAATCCTCTGTATCAATAGCATCAACTGCACTTGTCAGCGCAATTTTTAGTCTAACATTATCGCGATTTTTTAGTTTTACATGTACATTCGTAATCCCTTTTTCCTGTACCAATAAATCCTGCAATATATCCGCTGAGACGTATGTTCTTATATTATCTATAGTAGTAATCCCAAAACTAAATATCCCTGAGACTTTTAATTGAATTGTATTTCCATTAGGCACTATCATTTTTAAGGTATCTCCAGTAGAAACCTGCAATCGATTAGCAAGACTGACTCCTAATAGAATGGTATTCTTTTTTGATAAGCTCTGAAAACCTTTGCCTTTGAGTAATCTTCGTTCTAAATCTACCATTGTGCGTTCCTGTATAGGAAAAACTCCTTGAATACTACCAGGAAATTGCTTGCTATTACTAATCAAAATTGCGGGCGATGCAATCTGATGCGCATAGGACTCTACATTTTGATCAACTTTTAAAATGCTGTCAATTCTATTACGTTTCTCTTCTGAAATACCTGCCAATCCAACAAATCCTCTATTTTTAGATTCTTTCTCAGATGTAGCACTAATAATAATATCCGGGCTTCCATTAAAAACTGCATCGTCCAAAAAATCATTCACACCTGTCATGAAATTAACCATAACAATAAATGTAGTCACCCCTAATAATACGCCTATCATAGCCAAAAAACTCTGTCTTTTTCTAACTGACAGGTATTGTAAGGCTATGAATATATTTGTTCTATTAAAAACTTGAATAGACATATCCCATAGGTCGAAAAAGTGAGATAAAGATTACAAATACTTTTGTGAATTAGCGATAAAAAAATCTATGCCCCCTTATTATACGATTTGTGATTAAAAAATTCGTATAAATTCATTGAATTATTTTTTCTTTATGCAAGGCAAAAAAATCAAGCATAGATATAGCTACGGTTTATTTTTTAAACGAAGTAGAAAGGAAAAAGAAACGATGAATATGCGAAATTTTTAGTTATAAATCGTATTATATCATCCTGATCTTAAAATTCCCCGGTAAGATTCATCCTTTTTCGTTTATATATCTAAATAAAAAATGGGTGCTTTTTATTTAAAAAGTTAAAATCAGGAATGGTACTATGAAGAAGTGTAAACTTTTTTCAATTCATTATCAAGACGTTTTTTTTAATTTACTGTAAAAGAAAATTATGATTGCCCTCATCTCGATACTATTTTTCTGCATTTCATTTCAAAAAATCATGATTTGACTGTTTTTACTCAATCAAATCCTTATCCCGAAACGTAGAAAAAAATAAGTAAGAATAAATTACAACACATACTATATTCTTGCTGAAGAAGTACAAGAAATATTTATAAACTAGTTATCGGTAGACTTTCTTTTTTTGCTACTTTTTGCCAAAGGATTGAAGTCTAAACATAATTGAATCCAATATTCCAGATCTTTGTCCATATCGAACCCTTCTGGCGATATAAAAACATAGCCTTTCATAGGTTTACCTGTAAAATCCATAGGGTAGCAACCATCTCTTTTTATAGCAGTAGGATACGCTTCAGTTCCTATTCGAGCCATTAGAAGATCTACCTCCTTTTTTTTATCAAAATGAATTCCACAACACATTTTATGATCCACCATAAAACACAATCCACCCATCATTTTTTTTGCATAAAAATTGACCTTCTTTTCTCTAAAAATCTGATGTATACGATCAGATAAAAATTCATTATACGCCATAATCTATTGCATTGCTCTTAATAAGTATGTGTTTACAGGATGCATTGTTTTCCAGTACTCCATAAGGGTATCTACTAATGAAGTACTCGTTATTAATTCTGGCGATTCCTCCTTTACAAAATAAAACTGCTTATTTGCTATTAACGGTTCTTTTTTACAAGCATCCTGCCATTCCTTTGGAATTCTCTTCATTACATCACCCTTGATATGATTGAATTTTTGCACAAAATCATCATTTTCTAATAGTTTTCTTAGCTTTTTAGGGTTTTCACTAATGATAGTTCTTATTTTTTGAAGCTGCTCTTTTGTTGGCATAAAGCATCCGCCCATAATACCAACCACCTCTGGAGAAAAACGGATAAAAATACCTGGTATACTTTTATCTTTTCGACCAGCTTTGGAGATAAATGCAGTATAATGTATATTATATGGTGACTTATCTTTAGAAAATCGAATATCTTTATTAATTCTCAATATACAATCTTTGGCATCAACCTGTACACTAGCATCATATCGCTGTATCTCTTCAATCATTTTGGTAATAAAAGAAGTAAAAGGTTTTTTTACACTATTTTCATATCTTTTTTTATGTTGGTGAAACCAATCTTTATGATTGTTTTGGGAAAGCTCTTTAAAAAAGAGTACAAAATCCTCTGTAAAGTATTGCATATTCTTGTTTTTAATTTAAAAAAACTATTTCACAAATAAAATTACCTACTAAAATAACTTCATGTTCATTAATCTGAACTTGCAGAAGTCAAAACTTCAATAAGTTCAGATTAATATCATTTCTAGTGAAAATAATTATGTCTATCCCATCGAGTGAAAAGCTACTCGATTCCCTTCGGTATCAATAAAAACAGCCATAAAACCATTTTCTCCCAGAGATGTTTTTGGCATTAATATCTTACCTCCTGCTTTTTCTACTCTGGCTAATGGAATTGACAAATCATCCCCTCCATTAAGGTAAGCAAATGTTCCTTCTTGCGAAGGTGTATTGCCATTGCCATGAGTTACACAACCTCCTACTCCTCCATCTTTGTATGGAAAAAAAGCCATTTTGAAATCCATCTCCATAGGTTGTAATTCGACATCCAAAAGCTCATTGTAAAATTTTACAGCTCTCTCAAAATTAGTACTTGGTATTTCAAACCAGTTAATTGCATTTGACATAATAATATAATGTATTGATTAAGAATATCTCAAAGGTATATGATAATAGTGATTAGAAAAAATACTATTTTTGAAAAAACATAGCATTCTAAAATGAAAAAAAATGAAGAATTGTTTTATTTAATCAAGTCATTGACCAAAAGTGAAAAACGTTATTTCAAACTCAGTACTAAAGGAAATGAAAATGCAGAATATGTAAGTCTATTTGACGCCATAGAAACTCAAAAAAAGTATAATGAAAACAAAATAAAAGAATTATTTAAGGAAAAAGCCTTTACAAATCAATTAACCACAATAAAAAATTATTTAAAACAAAGAATTCTTCAGTCTCTGCGAAATTACCACGCTAGAATTTCGATAAAAGCAGAACTAATTGATATTATAAGAAATGTAGAGATATTATTCAGTAAGGGGCAATATTCAATATGTGAGAGCGAATTGAAACGTGCAGAAAAAAAAGCTGTTAATTTTCAACAAGATCTTCTGCTGTTCTTAATTAAGGATTGGAAAAGAAAAGTGTACCAAGCCCTGTTTCCTCAAAACTTACCAGAGCTAAAAACTATCATTCAGGATCAAAAGAACACCCTGGAATCCACTACAGAATATGTTGATTTATTACTTGCCAATACAGATCCTACTCAATTTTCTTTATCACATAAGAAAAGCCTCTCACTACAAAATAAAACCTTAAAAATATTATATAAATACAGAAAACAGCTAGCTTCCAGAAATAACAAAAAAGCAAAAGAGACATTAGAAAACCTTTTAAAAGAATGGGAACAGTATCCTGATTTACTCAAGGAAAATTTCACCATGTATTTTTCTATAAGCAATAATTACCTCGGCTTTCTTGTTTTTGAAAAATTACACAAAGAAGCCTTTGTAAGAATTCTTCTTCTAAAGCAAAAAGCAAAAGAGATTGGAACGATTTCTGCGACCTTAATCAAAGAAACTTTACGTCTTTATAACATTGAATTAGAAGTACATAGAAGCCTAACAGAGCTACATAATACTCAGGAAATAATTATTGAAATACAGGAGTATATTAAAAAAAATAAGTCACTGATACCAAATAACTATTGGCTATCCTTCCGTTTCCAATTTGCTAATATCTATTTTCAGAAAAAGGATTACAAAAAGGCACTATTATGGATCAATACTATCCTAAATCATCAAACTAAAAAAGACAGAAAAGATCTGATTACGTATACATATTGGCTCAATATATTAACGCATTACGAGCTTAAAAACAGCTTTACATTAAGATACCTTGTTGACGCTCTCAAAAAACATATTAAAAAACAAAAAAACATAGCTCCCTATGAAAAAATATTATTGAAATTTCTATCAAAAACTGTTGAGTTTTCTGAAAAAGAAAAAAAGAAAGCTTTTATAACATTGCTTGAACAACTAGAAGAACTCCCAATCCCTAAATCTGCATTAGGATACATAAACTTTAATTCCTGGATACTTAAAAAAACCTGATGTTGATCTAACGTCAATTATTTTTTAGCTAAACCAAAAAAAACTTCCTACTGATATTTCGATTTACTATAACCTATTTTCCCCAATACAATCTTTTTAAATACAATTCCAGAACAAAAATAACATTACATGTATTAACAGTAAATTAAATAAACTCTTGAATATTTGACACAAAAAACACATAATTCTCAGTTTTTTATGATTTTAAACGCCAAATTAATACTGATAATTATTGAATTAAAAAAATTTAAATTGTTAATTATTTACCGAATAACACTAATTAACTATTTCTTGAGTTTATGTTTACATATAAATAATACAAACTCAAACTTTAAATGAAAATTAACAAATCAATTATGATGCTAAGTATGGCAGTAGCCATAGTAGCATGTTCTGAAAACGAACCTCTTTCAGATTTTGACACTATTCAACCAGAAACCGCTTTTGATGGAGCAGAAAGGGCTAGTTTTAATGAAAACGGAACTGAACAAACAGGGTATTTTAAAGGATTACCAATATCTTATGAAGCCGTCAATGGCTTAAACGTTTTTGAAGGAGATATCATTCTGCCAAAAGATGAAATTTTTAAAGATGATACAAATTTTGTTCTAGAAAACGGGCAAGCTTCCGAATTGAGCAGAAGCGTAGGAAGAACATCTGGTAGATGGACTAATAATATTGTTTACTATACTATAGCTGATGATCTACCTAACAAATCAAGAGTGACCGATGCCATCGCTCATTGGGAGAGCAAAACGAATCTTACTTTTACAGAAAGAACAAGTCAACGTAATTATATTTATTTTAGACCTGGTGGCGGTTGCTCATCAAGTGTAGGAATGGTCGGTGGACGGCAAAATATCAATTTAGGAGGTGGATGTAGCACTGGAAATACCATTCATGAGATAGGACATGCAATAGGTTTATGGCACGAACAAAGTAGAGCTGACAGAGATCAATATATAACTGTTAATTTTCAGAATATCCAATCTGGTAAAGAGTTTAATTTCAGAACCTATGTAGAACAAGGGCGTGATGGTGATGAATATTCAAGTTCTTTAGATTTTGGATCGATTATGATGTATGGCCCTCGTTCTTTTTCTAAAAATAACCGACCTACAATTACCAAAAAAGACGGAAGCTCTTACCGTATTCAAAGAAATGCATTATCAGCATCAGACATACAAGGTATTGCACAAATGTATCCAGGAGGAAATGGCGGTGGAGAGCCAACCTATGAGAATGGTCAATATTACACTTTATATGGATTAAGAGTGTATCGACAGAATAACAAATGGTACTATTATAGTTCTACAGACGGATGGAGACAGGTTGTTTATAGAAACGATGCCTGGTACTATGTCTAATATAATTAACATCCAGTGATTAATTGTTTTAAGCCTCAAGTGAATTAAACTTGAGGCTTTTAATTTTTAGTTGCAACGATATTCCCTATTTTTGGTTTATTATTGAAACTATTATAATGAGATTATTACCGCTTTTTTGCTCTATAATATATCTATTCCTCCTATTAGGATGTAATAACGAAAAAACAACTGTTTCTCAAGAAGAAGACACACGCTTCATATTAGACAGTTTGTCTAAAGAAAAAGTTGATTTGGATGTTTTAAAACTGTCTCCAGTTTCTGAAAAAGATCTAGAAACTTTTGAAGATTTTCAGAATCTAAACACTTTAATGTCATCCATACGCTCCTCTAATCCATTTTACATCAAAAAACACGCTGATAGTTTACACTTTTTAGTAGAAACTTTTAAAGAGAATATATCAGAAGACCTTAAAACAAATACGATAAAATCAAGAATTACAGTGTTGTCCACAGAATCTGGCTTGTTAATGCAGTTAGCTGAAAAGAAAAACGCTGACGCTCAAAAATTTACAGACGCTACAATTAGAATGATAACGGCTTATAATAGTTTAATTATTCAACTAAATGAATTGTCACTGGCTATTCCAGAAAACATCGAAAAAGAACTACTGAGAGAAAATAATATTATCAAAGATTCTCTGGATATTGAAGAAAAAAATCCTTGATCAAAGCATAAACTAAAGATGAGCATTCATAAATTCATTAGTTAAAGTGGTTTAAGCTTTTTTTAAAATTCGCTATAATAATGTTCTTTTTGAATCCATTTTCGACTTTTTCATACTTCAATTGAGCAAAAAATAACTATTTTCCGCCAGAATCAAAAAGGTTTACATCGCTTCGTTGCTAATTACTAAAACATACTACACTTATGAAAAAAATACTCTTTTTAATATTCGTGTTCACTCAAATACTGTGTTCTAGTCAAACTACATCACTCCCCAAGGATCTCCATAGCAAAATTGACAACACCCTAGAAATCTGGCATAAAGCAGCAGCAGATGCTGATTTTGACAAATACTTTGATCTCATGACCGAAGATGCTATTTTTATAGGTACTGACCCAACAGAAAACTGGGCTCTTACTGCTTTTAAAAGTTTTTCTAAGCCCTATTTTGATCAAGGAAAAGCCTGGAGTTTTACAAAACTGGAAAGAAATATTTTCACACAACCTACAACAAACTTAGCCTGGTTTGACGAATTATTAAATACACAAATGGGCATTTGTCGCGGAAGTGGTGTTCTGGAAAAAACTGCCGGGGGATGGAAAATAAAACATTATGTGTTATCAATAGCCATTCCTAATGAAAATGTAAAAGAAATTACTACCCTAAAAGAAGCATTTGATCAGAATTTAATTAAAAAACTTCAAAACAAAACTCACTAAAAAAACAGTGAGTATCTAAATTCATTGATTCCATAGATATAACCTTGAAAACTTAAACTATATGCAATACGGCTATTGAGTTTAGTATAAAAACTAAAATTTAATTATTTAAACACGTTGAATTCCTAGCAGTTTCCAAGAATATGAATAGATTTTTTTTCAGTAAACTACCTCGGGGCAAGCCCGCGAGGCATTTATTGAAAAAGACATTTTGATTTCGAGGCAAGCCTCGGAGCATTTAAATCTCGATTATCGAGTAAATCCAAATGGCAACTGGTATCAGATCAGAAAACGTCTAATCATTTAGTAATTCCAAAGCACGTTCCACTCCACTATCTTTTCCTTCTTGAAAATCCAAAGATGACAAAAATGGGACCTGATTTTCTTGATTTTCAGGCCCAATTCCTACAATTTCAAAAACTTCTCCTTGTGCATCACTATATATCTCATTAGATAATCCTATTACTGCTTCATTAGGCAATACATGTGTAAGAATCGTAGAAAAAGCACCACTTGTATTTTCTCCTACCAGGGTTACATACGGTAAATCTTTTACACATAGCGCAAAAAGTTCTGCTGCACTTATGGTATAGGGACTTGTAAGCAATATAATATCTTCTGTAAATTGAAAATCCCCACGAGGTTCTACAGAAAAGGATTTATTTTCGGTAAAATCGTTACCTAATCTGGCTTTCTTAAAATACGAAATTCGCTCCTGATCCATAAAGCGAGATGCCATATTCAAAGCTACCGTATCATACCCTCCACCGTTAAAACGTATATCGATAATTAGTTTAGAAACCCCAGACGCTTCAAGATCGTTCATCATTCTATCTAATACCTCATTTAATGTTGTCAATTCATTACTAAAATTTGTTCCATATCCTTCCATCGTTGAAATAAGAATGTACCCAATATTATCATTGATCAATCCCCATAGAATATTCTGTTTTTCATCTATTTCAAAGTTTCTTTCTAAATATTTTGTTATTATTGTTGTCACTTTTTGATTTACAAGCGTGTCATAATCGTCTATATTCTCCAGGATAAGATCTCCACTTAGGTTAGCATTCAGTCTTTCCAACAATTTTATATATCCTGATTCAATTTGAATATCATTTTCTTCATCAAAGATACCTACATGTTCATCTTCCAACAACAGCACTAGCTCTTCTAAAGTATCATATAAGTTATCCTCTGTAACCTGATCTCTTAGGTTTTCATATTGAGCCCAGTCTATATTCCTAGCTTCAAAAAAAGCATAGTAGTCATTAAAAATATTCCAGAAATGGTCAAAATTCACCTTTGGATCTTCTGTAGCAGCAATCTGATCAGGTAGACAATATGGGTTTTGATCTGATAACCGCGTACATATTACTTCTGAATCTGATAATTCTGAAGTTATTACCAATTCATTTTCATTTACTAAATCTACCTTAAATCCATAAAAGTCTTCGAGATTAAAATCATCATCCTGAATTGAACATCCTGTAGTATTTACATTATAAAATATGTCTTTATCGTCCGTAAATTCAAAAATCCATCCCTTATCGGCTACTAGCCAAAAACCGTTCATCAAATCTTCCCCAGGAGGAATGGTGCCATCATCATGCTGGCAGGCAACAAAAAAAATGGATATAAGGAATAAGGAACTTCCTTTGAAAGCTTTTATAAAATTTGTTTGTGCAAACAATATAAAGAGAAAACTGAATGATCTTTTAAATGCATTTTTCATTGAAATTATGTTTTTTGATTTATAGTTATAAAAGTATATTTTACAAAAAAGCAAAAACATAACTTTAAGGTTGGAGACGTACTAAAACAAGTGAATTATACGAATTAGGACTTTTTTTGAAGTTTTCTGAAGGCTCCTGGCGATATCCCAAAACTAGTTTTAAAAGTGCTATAAAAAGCACTTTTAGATTTAAAACCAGCTTCCATACCAATGGCCTCAACAGAATATTTATTAAATACCGGATTGCATAATAGATTTTTAGCAGCTTCTATTCGATATTCATTTACAAACTGAATAAGGCTTTTATTGAGTTCCTGATTTATAATCTGTGACAAATACCCTTCGCTAGTTCCTAATTGAGTTGCGAGATCTAATCTACTCAAAAGCGGGTTTTTATACACCTCCGCAACATCCATTAATGCATATAGTTCGGTAATAATTTTGGAAGCAGTCGTTTCGTTTATTCTCTTTTTTGTCTGAGTATCTTTTGTACTTTTTGAAACTAAATATTGGTGTATTTCGTCTTTTTGAACCACTATCTGTAGTTTGAATACTCCATAATACAAGATCCACCACGATAAAACAGAAAGTAAAATCCATAGGAAATTTGTAACATATTCAGAATCCAATATGTAAACTTCTATTTGAGATAAAAGCCAAATTATAATAATGCAGATAATAAAAAGATTTAACCTTAATAACCAACGTCTTTTATCATTTGAAATAGTATCGGAGTTCTTTATTAAATTTCTCCCCCAGAAGATTAAAGTCACATTGTAGACATACGATATATTACTCCTAATATCAAATAACAGATCATCCAAATCTGCACTATACTGGTTAAAACTAAAATATAGCTGAAGAAAAATTTCAATAATCACAGCGAAAAAGAAAGGAAAGTATAGCCATTTGTACCAATTTTTTTTAAGGTACTTGTGCTTAATTTGAATTAGAAAATAGGTGAATAAAGCCGCTCCCAATAGAAAATCCAACATGATATTGTTCAAAAAATCTAAAACGAAGTTTTCTATGTCATACCAATCCAAAAAGGTCAAACTTGTGAGCAAGAATAAGGATAGAGAGAGATAGTTATTTGCACGACTCTTATAAAAAGAAGTAGTGACTAATGAGATACTTATAAAATAGCCTATAACACCACTGGCACTAATTGTGAAATCTAGTATTTTTGTATTCAATCTTTGGAGAAATTAATTGTGCTCAAGTTATTGTTCATAACGAATTCAAAGTATAAATAGTATTCTGTCAGGTTCTCTAAAACCTTGTTTTTATCTTAAGATACATATAATACGATTTGTGATTAAAAAATTCGTATAAATTCATTGAATTATTTTTTCTTTATGCAAGGCAAAAAAATCAAGCATAGCTATAGCTACGGTTTATTTTTTAAACGAAGTAGAAAGGAAAAAGAAACGATGAATATGCGAAATTTTTAGTTATAAATCGTATAAGCAAAAGTGTATCATACTATTCACATAACGCTATTATTTGAATACAACGCAACCCAATCCAATTAGGGCATTTCTAACTGAAATTAAATACACCGCTACACTATCCATCAAGGTAATATCAATATCAAATAGGTCTCACGAGTTTTACAAAGAATATTTTAATGATAAGATAAAGTTCCTGCCAGCTCCCGCAATTCCCGAAGAATATGGACGATAACGTTGATCTGTAATATTTTCAATAGTAAAAGTACTTTGTAAACTTTTAGTAAACTGAAATTGAGATCTTATATTTAATGTATACCACGACGGAGAATAAGGATTGCCGTTTTCATCCTTGGCATATAAAAAATCATTGTTTTGCTGTGAAGGAGCTAAATCTTCAAAATCAAACTTACCATTATACATTGCGAATGCATCGATCATCCACTTATCCCCAGTGTATTTGATATGAGTGTTACCAAACTGTGGAGCAACGTGCCTGGATGGAGAAATAGACCCATCATCTAATTCTTCTTCTCCTCCTGTAAAAGTATATTGAGAAGAAAGAGTAAGGTTTCTGGCAAAATCATAACTAATTCCAGCCTCAAAGCCATAAATTCTCGCATTTGCCGCGTTCTGAATTGCCTGCACATTACTAGGTTCTCCCCCAAAATCAATTTCTGTTTCTCCGTTTAAAGAAAAATCTCTTCTCACTAAGGCATTATCTAATTGTGTATAATATGTGGCTACATCAATTTTAAAATTCTTACATAATTTTGTTGCCAGCCCTAACTCAACATTGTAAGCATATTCTGGTTCCAAATCAGGATTAGGAACTACAACAGAACCCGGTTCTGAGTCAAAAATCTTACCCACATCATCTATATTAGGGGCTCTAAATGCTGTGGAAAAATTCAACTTCCATTGCAAGGCATCGTTTGGCAACCAACTAAACCCTGCTGTTCCGGTAACTGCCTCTGTATCAATATTAGCTTCTCTAAAAGGAAAATCAAAAAATGTGTCATCAAACTCTGAATATAGAATAATACGATTATATCGTAACCCTCCTTGAAACCTTAATTTTTCGCTTAATTTACTTTTTATACTGGTATATGCTGCAATAGATTGCCAGGTAGAACCATCCGGATACCGGGAAGGCGCAGCGACTACTTCATCTGTTAAAATATTCACCTCAGACCCTTCAGATCCAACTTGATTTAGTATATACTCCAGTCCGTAATAAAGTGTAGTTTTTTCACTAAACTTTTTTTCAAAATCCAGACTTGAAGAATACGCATCAACATTTTCTTTTGTTCTGGAAAGAATATCATTTCCAAAATCACGATCATTTCTGCTTTCCTGAAAATTTTGATATGCCGCTGTAAATTTCATCTTGTCATACATGGAATTTTTTTGCTTATTCGTCAATTGAAAATTACTCATCAACCATTTTTGTGGTCCATAGAACCATGCTGCTGACCTAAGGTTTCCATCTCTCTTTCTGATCAACCTATCATACCTGGGATAATCCGAAGATTGGGTATAAATCAATCCAACATTAAAATCCCAATTCTCATTAGGCGTATAATGTACTTTTTGCAAGATATTAAACTGATCATAGCCCGTAAAAATTTGTGTTTCCGGGTCTCTATTTTGTACCACAGTATCTACACCATTTATCCTTTCTACATATTCATTCCTCAGATAATCATCAGGCCCATGACTTCCCATTTTTAAATCGTCAAAATCAGTATAACTAAAACTGGTTAAAAAAGCCCATTTTTCTAATCCTATATTAAAATCTACATGCCCTGTTTTTTCGTTACTTGCCGACGAATATCTAGCAATAGCGTTACCACTTAACTTATTTTTCCCACTAATCGCAAACTTAGGCTGGCTGGTATAAAAATTTATCACTCCTCCTACGGCATCACTTCCATAAACTACAGAACCAGGACCCAGAATCACTTCTGTTCGTTCTACCGTAAAAGGATCAACAGCTATTACATTCTGAACATTACCTCCTCTAAAAATTGCTGTATTCATTCTTACTCCATCCACAGTAAGTAGTAACCTATTTGTTGAGAAGCCTCTAATAATTGGACTCCCTCCTCCTAACTGGCTTTTTTGCACATATACCTGACCACTACTTTGCAATAAATCAGCAGATGTCTGAGGTGTCGATAATGCAATATCATCAGAAGATAGACTTACTATTTTTTGAGTAACATCTTTCTTATCTTGTTTCCATTTAGAGACAGAAATAACAACTTCTGACAGTTGATTTTCATCAATATCAAGATATACTACATGTCCTCTTTTTAGCACTCTGGCTTTTACAAAACTTCTGGGTATATGCGAAATATGCTCAAAATATAGTACTTCATTATTTTTAAATTCTGAAATATCAGCAATCCCATCAAAATCAGTTATTACCGCTTTCGATTTAATTTTATTGTAGATTTCAACATCGGGAATTGGTTGCTTATTAGATTTACTTACCACCGTAATCTTCTGAGCAATGGAAGCCGTAGAAATAGATAAGGTTAATAAGAGAAATATAAATTGACGCATTATTTAATTAAAAATTTCATTCAAAACCGAAATTGATTTCGGCTTTCTAAAACCGTGCAAATGTAGTTCAAAATATACTAATAACATGCTAAGAACATTATTTCTTATGCCCCTAGAAAGTTTAATACTCATACTCTCCTCAAATGTCGTGCCTAAAAACTCTTTAAACTTTTCTATATGCACTCCCTCAACACAATACACATTAGAGCTATCGGATTGAAAACAACCATCACGCATATTAAAAAACTGTGTTGATATTTCAGATGTATCGGGGTAAAACCCTAAATATTGGGTGAGCTTAATTAGGAAAGAAATATGAAAATTACTGATAGTATCGTGACCATCAAGCCATAAAAGTATTGTTTTTAAATATTGAAACAGGTCTTCATTAGTTTCCTGCTCACGAATTGCATTCTTTAATACTTCAGAAAGAAAGAACACTACTGAACTCTTGATCAAATCAGTATGCAAAGTCTGATACTGAATCAAAGGTTTAGCCTCTTTTATTCGTTCTAAAGTTCCTTTGTTTTTATGACTGGCCTCTATTTCTAATAAAGTCAATGGCTGAAAAAAAGAAGCTCTTATTTTACCTTTTTTAGATTTTAAAATCCCTTTTAATAAATAGGACCGTAAACCGCTGGTTTTTGTAAATAAAGAAACAATTAAATCACTCTCACCATAACGCAATGAATGAATCACTATGGCTTCAGAAGCAACTATCATCACCTAACAATCAATAGCTTAGACACTGTTGTCTCTGCCTGATCTTCACCTGTAATAAGAATAAGATATACACCTGAAGCTACTTTATGTCTTCCAAAAGCAGTAGTATCCCACTGAATACTTCCACCTTCACTAACCTCTTCATATACCAGATTACCTTCTATATCTGTTATTTTTACATTTGCATTACTTGTAAGGCCTTTTATTGTAACGTTCCCACTAAAACCAGGTCTAACAGGATTAGGAAAGGCAACCACATTTTCAAGATCATCCAAAGGCCCTGTCGCAGTTCCTTTGAATTCTAAAAGTCCATTCCTGGTAGCAAAGTACACCGCACCTGTAGCATTATCAACCGAAACATCAAAAACATTATTTGATGGCAACGGAGAATTATCTCTTGTAAAATGAGCTAAAGTCTCTTGCCCATCTGAGGAAAAATAAAACACCCCAGATGACCCTGTCGCTACCCATTTATTATTAGAACCATCTACTTCAATATCAGTTATTAGCTGATCAAATAATAGTTCCTGAGGCACTCCTTCATCATCTAAAATAATGATTTGATTGGTTTGAGGATTACTTTGCTGAAACACCCCATTTGTATTAAACAACACTCTCAATCCTCTCTCTGTACCAATCCATAATTGATTATTTCTATCAATTGCCAAAGCTCTGATATAATTACTGGGCAAGCCAGCTCCTTCATCTTCTCCAAATAATTTAATTAATTGTCCAGAGCCTACATTATATCCAACAATACCATTTCTATAAGTTCCGATAAAGACATTACTGTTTCTATCTAAAACCAAATCACTAAAACCCAGATCACCCGATGTATTAGGAATAACAGATAATAGACTAACATTAAATGTCTGCGCAGATTCTATAGAAAATCTTTTTAAGCCATTCTCTACTCTCGAATTCAAAACCCAAAGATCTCCATTATTGTCAAAAGAAGACCCACTTAACCTCACAACCTGTTCATCCGCAACGAGGGATTCAAATCCGCTATTCGCCGAGTTATATAAATTAGTAACAACATTATCATTTACCGCTAATAAACCATCCTGAAAACTACTTATAAAAACCTGCTCTTCGTTTCTTGGATTTATGGTAATATTACTCAAGCTTGTAGCCCCTAAAATATCGTCATTTGTAATATTAAACCATCCTTCATTTGTTAAACGACTAATTCCTCTACTCTTTAAGGGAAAAGGATTATAAAAAGTGTCATACTCCCCAAAGGTTACCCACAAATTATTATCAGAAGTTTCTATTCTAAACGGAACATTAAGTAGTGGTCCTTCTGGAGATAAAGAAGTTCTTGCAGAGCTATCATTAGCGCTAACCTCTATAAGTCCGCGGGTATTTGTTCCTAAATACATTGTATTATTAAAAGATATTGATGTATTTAGGGCAAAATTATTCTCAGCAGTACTCTCAATTATTAGTGTTTCCAGAAGATTGCCATCATAACGTATAGATCTATCGGCAAAGGACAACACCAAATCATCTGTATTTGTATAAAAATCAATTATTGTAGATGAAGCTGTAATCAAAGTAGTTAAAACACTTCCATTAAGACTTCTTATAAGGTTATTATTTTCCCAAACCAAAATCTGATTATTGAAGATATCGATCCCATTAAAAGTTCCCGGAACAACTGTGGACCACTGATTGAAATCTACTAAATTAGGGCTATTAACATTGGCAACTAATATTCCATTATTTTTAGTACTGGCATAAATAGAATTATCAAAAATAGCAGTTCCCGTAATATCAATTTGCGTTCCTCCCGGACCGATAAAAAATGTATCTCCAAATTCTACATTTTCTAAATTAAACTCTACCACACCGAATTCTGTTGAGATGTATAATATCTCCTGATTTTCAAAAAAATTAGTAATCTTTTTCTGAGTTGGAGGGATTGTTGGTTTTTCTACAATATCTACAAAAGTTCTAACTTCGTCATCGATAATTAGCTCTAAAAGCCCATTTTCATAACCTATTACTGTAATATTATATACAGAACTGTGATATATTGAGGTAATAGTTTCTCCTGATAATCCATTAACTGTAGAAAAAGTCTCTGAAGTTCTTGTATCGATATCATAAACAAAAATAGCATTTTCTGAAGCCGCATACACCTTATTATCAATTGCATAAACATCATTAATACGAAAATACGAATAGTGTCCGGTCCATTGATTGCTAAAATCCTGAGAAAAAATAAATAACGGAAAAATTAGAACTACTAATTGTTTAAAATATTGCATAATCCTTGAGTGATATTAACTCTATCTTGATAACACGCTAAAATAGTAATTATTGCTTTTAAATAATGAAAAAAGCTGCTCTAATACATCTTTAGAACAGCTTTATATATTTAATATAACTATTACTATATTACTCCTTGTGCTAACATGGCATCGGCAACTTTTACAAAGCCGGCAATATTAGCTCCTTTTACATAATCAATATATCCATCTTCATCAGAACCATATTCCAGACAGGCAGCATGAATATCTTCCATAATTTGCTTTAGTTTATTATCTACCTCTTCCCGTGTCCATTTATAACGCAATGAATTTTGCGTCATCTCAAGACCAGAAGTAGCAACACCTCCAGCATTTGAAGCTTTACCTGGTGCAAAGAAGATTTTTGCTTTGTGAAAAGCTGTAATAGCTTCTGGAGTGCTAGGCATATTTGCTCCTTCACTAACACAGATACAACCATTTGCAATCAATGTTTCTGCATCATCTCCATTTAATTCGTTTTGAGTGGCACAAGGTAATGCTATATCACATTTCTCATTCCAGGGAGTTTGACCTTTATGAAATTTTGCAGATGGATATTTCTCTGCATACTCATGAATACGACCTCTCTTTACATTTTTTAATTCCATAACAAAAGCCAATTTCTCTCCATCAATACCATCTTCATCATAAATATATCCTGAAGAATCAGAAAGTGTTACTACTTTTCCTCCTAATTGCGTAGCTTTCTCTGTTGCATATTGTGCTACATTTCCAGCACCGGAAACTGTGACAACTTTTCCATTAAATGAATCACTTTTAGTTTCTAACATATTTTGAGCAAAATATACCGTACCGTATCCTGTAGCTTCTGGGCGGATCAGCGATCCTCCCCAGGTAAGTCCTTTTCCGGTCAAAACACCCGTAAATTCGTTACGCATTTTTCTATACATACCAAATAAAAATCCTATCTCACGACCTCCTACTCCTATATCACCGGCAGGAACGTCAGTATCAGGTCCAATATGCCTGAATAGTTCACTCATAAAACTATGGCAAAAACGCATAATTTCATCATCTGATTTCCCTTTGGGATCAAAATCAGAACCTCCTTTACCTCCTCCCATAGGAAGGGTAGTTAAACTATTTTTAAAAACCTGCTCAAAAGCTAAGAATTTCAAAATACTCAAATTCACAGAAGGGTGAAAACGCAATCCTCCCTTATAAGGTCCTATTGCAGAATTCATCTGAATACGATATCCTCTATTGACATGAATTTCTCCTTCATCATCTACCCATGGAACTCTAAACATTATAGCTCTCTCAGGTTCTACCATTCTTAAAAGAATGTTTTTACCATTATAAATTTCATTGGAAGCTATATAAGGAATTACTGTTTCTGCAACTTCCTGAACCGCTTGAAGGAACTCAGGCTCGTGAGAATTACGAGCTTTTACCTCTTCCATAAATGCATTTATCTTTGCTTGCATATGTTAATTGAATTAAAAAATTCTTACTAGATAGTTATTTATTCACATCAAATATATAATATTCTTAAAATCTTATACTTTATTTTTTGAATTTAATAACAGTTCACTCTATCGCCTGTTCCAGATCTGCAATAAGATCATCCACATCTTCTATCCCTACACTCAACCTGATTAATGAGTCTACAACCCCTGTTTTCTCTCGTTCTTCTTTAGGAATAGAAGCATGCGTCATACTGGCTGGGTGTCCGGCAAGGCTTTCTACTCCTCCTAAAGATTCTGCTAACGTAAAAACTTTAAGGTTTTCTATTATTTTAATTGCGCTTTTATAATCACTCCCTTTGGTAATAAAGGAAATCATTCCTCCAAAATCGTCCATTTGTGATTTTGCCACCTCGTGATTGGGATGATCTTCAAAACCTGGCCAATATACTTTTTCTATTTTAGGGTGATTCTTCAAATACATGGCAATTGCTTTGCCGTTTTCGCAATGGCGTTGCATACGTACATGAAGTGTTTTAATCCCCCTAAGCGCTAAAAAGCTATCCTGAGGGCCACAAACTGCTCCACTAGCATTCTGGATAAAATACAGACGCTCTGCAATTTGCTCATCTCGTACAATCAAAGCCCCCATGACTAAATCACTATGACCTCCTATATATTTTGTAGCGCTATGCATCACAATATCTGCTCCCAGATCCAAAGGTCTTTGCAAATAAGGTGTAGCAAAAGTATTATCTACTGCCAATAACAGCTTATGCTTTTTAGACACTTCTGCAATCGCCTTGATATCAATAATATTCATCATTGGATTGGTAGGTGTCTCTACCCATATCAATTTTGTATTCTCAGTAACATATACTTCTATAGCTTCTGCATTTTCCATCCCTATAAAATGAAATTTGATGCCAAAACCTTCAAATATTTTTGTGAACAAACGGTAGGAACCACCATACAAATCATTCGTTGAAATAACCTCGTCTCCAGGTTTTAACAATTTGATGACTGCATCAATTGCTGCCAGACCAGACCCAAATGCCAGTCCAAATTTTCCATTCTCTATACTTGCAAAAGAATCTTCTAATGCTTTTCTAGTAGGATTATGGGTTCTACTATATTCAAACCCTTTATGACCTCCAGGGGTAGTCTGAGCATAAGTAGAGGTTTGATATATTGGTGGCATTACAGCGCCGTATGCAGGGTCATGTTTTTGCCCACCATGTATTGCTTTTGTATTAAATTTCATTCGGTATGATATTTTTGAAAAGAATAAATTAACTTGCCTGTTTATATATAAAAAAACTGAACAAATGTATGACTTAATTCATACTAATCATATTGCAATGAACACCTTTAGTAGATGATTAACACAAAACCTAACATGAAACTTTCCTTCATTAGAATGATAGGAATTTTGATCAGCTTTTATAGTTGTAACAACGTAGAAATGTTGACTTTCGAAAAACAACCGATCGCTATACAAGATTTTTTTGATTGTAAAAATACTGACTGTGTCCTTACAGAAATCCTATTACTACGATTTATAAATGAAACGGATATCACTAAGAAGATTAATCACGAAATCGAACAAGCTACCTCTTCTACTTTACATATTGACGAAGGTGAACCAATAGAAACTATTGAAGAAGCAATTAAAAGTTTTAATATATCTTATCAAAAAATAAAGCAGGAATTCCCCGAAGAAATTGTTCCGTATGAGGCTAGTATCCATTGTGATCTAAGCTTTCAAAACCAAGATATACTCTCTATAAGTATTGATTCTTATATTTTTACTGGTGGCGCTCACGGGAATGAAAATTTCAAATTCATTAATCTAGATCCTGAAACAGGAAAAGTTATAGATAGCAATTCCTTATTTAAGGATCACGGTAAATTTGTATCTTTTGCAGAAGCTATTTTTAGAAAAACCTACAATATCCCCGAAGATCAATCCATCAATAGTACCGGATTCTTTTTTGATAATGATAAATTCACACTTCCCGCAAGCATTGGATTTACAGATACTGACGTTGTTTTATTCTATAATTCTTATGAGATCAGCTCTTATGCCGATGGCCCGGTAGAACTCAGATTAAACAAAAAAGATGCTTCTGAATTATTCAGCATCCAGATCTTATAGGGATTTTTTAAGTGCCAAAATATATCCTAAATGAACGCCCTCATGATAATTATTAAACATCATTGCATCTGCAATCGATCTCAAAACAAATCCAGTACTGGTAGGATATTCTTTGTATTCTGTAAAAATATTAGCATCAATATCTTTTTCTATTTTATCTACAGTACTAAATAACAAATCTTTGATAAAATCCACTTCGTCTTGATTTACCGGCTTTTCTGTTTTTGTGCCTTTTTTATATAAATCTATAATTTCATCATCAATCATAGGAGATAAACCACTTAGTCTATATACCAAAAGTTGTTGTGTAACCAGCACGTGAGCAATATTCCAAATTAAGTTATTAGAAAAACCTTCCGGAACTTTATTTAACTCTTCTAAAGAATAAGAATTCAGAATTTTTTCCAGTGTTTTTCTATTGGTTCTCGTAATCTCTAATTGATCTTTCATGGGCGAATAACAAATGTTCTTAATTTTTAGCCAAAAATATGAGTTTTAATTGTGAAAAGAATTTCCTTTGTGTCTATTTTGACATTTAAATTACTTTTTTGTGAAAAAAATATATCACCTATCCACCTGCGATACTTGCAAACGAATCCTTAATGAAATCAACCCCTCTTCTGATTTCACATTACAAGACATTAAAAATGAAGCTATAACACCCGAACAATTAGAGGAGATGAAAGCACTTGCCGGAAGCTATGAAACACTGTTTAGCAAAAGGGCGAGATTATACAAAGAACGTGACCTGAAGAATCAAGAACTAACTCCCAATGATTACAAAGATCTTATCCTGGAACATTACACTTTCTTAAAACGTCCGGTACTAATTATCGAAGATCAGATTTTTGTTGGGAATGCTAAAAAAACTATTGAGGCTGCAAAAGCCTCCATCTAGTGCACATGAGTAGAAGAACTTTGGCTTTTTGTGCTGCTAGTTTTGCTGCATTCTTTTATGCTGGAAATTATAGCATTGCTAAAGACGTTATGCCTCACTATGTAGAACCTTTGGGCTTTATTGTGCTTAGGGTTTTGGGAGCAGGATTGTTGTTTTGGATCATTAGCTTTTGGGGACCCAAAGAAAAAATCGAAAAAAGAGATTATATACGTATTGTAGGAGCTGCAATTTTTGGGGTGGGAATCAATATGCTGTCTTTTTTTGAAGGACTCAATCTAACCACGCCAATAAGCGCTTCTGTTATTATGACAACAGTGCCTATTTGTGTACTGATTCTTTCTACTTTTTTGCTACGAGAGAAATTAAATGCACTGAAAATTATCGGGATACTCATTGGATTATCCGGAGCTTTGACCATTATACTTTATGGATCAGGAAATAATCGAACCGCCACGAATCCAACACTGGGCAATATATTAGTTTTTATAAATGCACTATCCTATGCCATCTATATCATAATTATTAAAAAAATTACACAAAAGTATCACCCATTTACTTTTATTAAATGGATGTATTCATTGGGATTCCTATTCGTACTTCCATTTGGATACCAGCAACTTATCAATATACAAACTGATATGATCCCTGTATCAGGATATCTAAAAATAGGATATGTTCTTGTCTTTGCGACCTTTGGCACTTACATCCTTAATATATTTGCCATACGCGAACTTAAACCTACTACGGTAGCCGTTTTTATCTATGTACAACCCTTACTTGCTTCAATATTAGCCATAGGGCTGGGTAAAGATACCCTAGATATTGTAAAAATTACCGCTGCTATTTTGATTTTCTCGGGTGTATATCTCGTAACTAGAAAACAAAAAAAGTTACACTAAATCTACCGGGATTTTATTAAACTTCCTGGTATCCTCTTTGGTAAGTGTTCTAAAATCATCCGGATACTCTACATCTTTTAAAAATGTCTGCATCTCTTCCGGAAGTGGAATCAATTTTCGGGTTTCCAGATTCACCCAGGCTCCAATCATCTCACATAGAGCAAAGTTTCGCCCTTTATAATCATAATAACTATGCCTGAATTCAAAAAATTTACTATCCTCACTCAGTCCGGAGATTTCTAAAGATACTTTTACAGGTCTTCCATAAAAAACTTCTTTAAAATAGTAAATATGCTCGTGAAATACCACTGGTCCTATATTAAATTTTCCTAATAATCGTTGATCAAAACCTCTTTCTGTCAGAAAAGACATTCTGGTATGAGCTGCGTATTCTATATAGGCTTTGTTTGCTAAATGACGATTCGCATCAATATCATTCCATCTAATCTCGAATTCCTTTAAATACATATTTAGTATGTTTTGGTGCTCAAAAATACAAAACATCTATTATGCATACATAATAAATACTTGTTAAAATATTCTATAGTTTCTTTCTATCAAAAACACATAAAACAATCTTTCAATGCAACATCAGCTCACTTATACCCTTAAAATTAAAGCAGACATTAATCAATAATCGTTTTTATACAATGACTTCTAATCATATTGTAAGCGAGAAAATTACGTCTCACAAGTTTTGATAAGCTATCAGGTATTCTTATTTTAGAACAAAACTGAAAGAATGTATATCAAACGAAACATCAGCTGGGGAATTATTCTTCGTTACGCATGGAAGAATATTATTTTTTTCTTTATCTATACAGCAATTATTTTTTCACTTTATCATTTTTTTGAACTTAAATTCATTGACATCCCTTTCCAACCTCTTAGTGTTATTGGTATAGCTGTAGCTTTTTATATTGGTTTTAAAAATAGTCAAAGTTATGATCGGTTCTGGGAAGGCAGAAAAATCTGGGGAGGTATCGTTAATTATAGTAGAACCTGGGCCAATCAGGTATTAAGCTTAGTAAATGAAGACTATGAAACCAAAAAAATACTCATTTATCGCCATATTGCCTGGATCAATGCACTTCGCATACAATTAAGACAGCCTAACTCTTTCTCAATAAAAGAAAATACTGCTGTCGAAAAACTTTTTGACAAACACGGTGAAAAAAATCCTGCTTACGATGCTACAAAAGCTTTTATTTCTGATGAAGAATATCAAGATCTAATAAAAAGAAAAAATCCTGCCACACATTTAGTAAAAAATCAAGCTTTACATTTAAAAGATCTGCTTAGTAGTCAAAAAATAACAGAATTTGATAAACAATTGTTTCACAGAACACTAGAAGAGTTCTATAATCTTCAGGGGAAGTGTGAAAGAATTAAAAACACTCCTTTTCCTCGTCAGTATGCTTATTTTAGCACTGTTTTTACCTGGATTTTTGTTTTATTATTGCCTTTTGGGTTACTTAATGTTTTTGAAAATGAAGTAAGCGATATGTCACAGCATCTCCAACCCTGGTTTATTTTTCTGATAATTCCCTTGTCTGTTCTGGTTTCCTGGATATTTACAACTATGGAAAAAATAGGTAGTAATAGTGAAGATCCTTTTGAAGGTAGAATTAATGACGTACCTATGACTGCACTTTGTAGAACTATTGAGATCGACCTTAGAGATATGCTTGACGAAAAAGAATTACCAGAAAAAATAAAACCCAAAGATAATATCCTTTACTAATGCCAGTAGTACCATCAGAATACAATCCTCCCTTTTTATTTAAAAATAGCCATTTTTCTACTATATACCCTAATCTTCTGAGAAAAGTAAAAGCTGTGGTGCAGACAAGAAAACGAATAGAATTAGAGGATGGAGATTTTATAGATGTTGATTGGAGTTTTGCACCTGATAAAAACGATAAAAATCTTGTTGTATTAATTCATGGACTTGAAGGAAATGCCCAAAGACAGTATATCCTGGGACTCGCTAAAAACCTCAATGATCATCATTGGAATGTAGCCGCCATTAATCTGCGTAATTGTAGCGGGCAAGTAAACAGATATTACCGTTCTTACAATGCTGGAGTTAGTGATGATTTACATGAAGTTATACATCATATTATCAACACATATTCTTATACCAACATTACACTTTGCGGCTTTAGCCTTGGAGGTAATATTGCGCTAAAATACTTAGGAGAAAAACAAGTTTTACCTACAGAAATAAAAGCAGCGGTTGGTATTTCTGTTCCTTGTGATTTATACGATTCATTAACTGCTATTAACAAATCTTATAATTATATCTATCAAAAACGTTTCCTGCTAAATCTTAAGCATAAGCTTTATGAAAGACAAAAAAAGTTTCCGAATCAAATAAGCGTTGAAGATATAAAAGCTTGTGATTCATTAATTGATATAGATAATTTATACACTAGTAAGGCTCATGGATACAAAGATGCTATGGATTATTATACCAAATGTAGTTGTTTACAATTTTTACCCAATATTAAAATCCCTACTTTACTGCTGAATGCTAAAAACGATTCTTTTTTAGGGGATAAATGCTATCCTATCAAAGAAGCTAATAAAAATGCTAATTTATTTCTGGAAATTCCAGATTATGGCGGACACGTAGGTTTTTATCTCCCTGGCGGGACTTATTATCACGAAAACAAAGTTTCAAGCTTTTTGAATACACATGCGAATACACCTTAAAAAATCAATAGCTATAGTATTAAAGAGACTGCATCCCAACAAGCTTTTTATATATCCCTTCTCTAGCCAGTAATTGTGTATGGGTTCCTTGTTCTACAATTTCTCCTTTCTGCATCACTACAATGGCATCTGCTTTCTGGATCGTGGATAGCCTATGAGCAATAACAATAGAAGTTCTGTTTTGCATCATTTTTTCTAATGCATCCTGCACTAAACGTTCACTTTCTGTATCCAATGCAGAAGTTGCTTCATCCAAAATCATGATGGGAGGGTTTTTAAGTACTGCTCTAGCAATACTAAGACGCTGCTTTTGTCCACCAGATAGTTTTCCTCCGGAATCCCCAATATTAGTGTGGATACCATTTGGCAAATCTTTGACAAATTCCCAGGCATTTGCAATTTTTAATGCATCAATGACCTCTTCCTCGCTAGCATCTTCTTTCCCTAATAGTATGTTATTTCTCACCGTATCATTAAACAAAATTGAATCTTGTGTTACTAACCCCATCAAACTCCGTAGTGATTTTTTAGTTAAATCTTTGATATTCTGTTTATCAATAGTAATATCCCCCTTATTTACGTCATAAAAACGTGTTATCAAATTAGCAATTGTAGATTTCCCACTTCCTGATTGCCCAACTAAAGCCACTGTTTTTCCTTTTTCTATTTTTAAAGAAAAGTTTTTTAACACATAATTATCTTCATATTTAAACGAGATATTCTCAAAAGAAACATTGGCATCAAATCCTTCTTTTACAATAGCACCTTCTTTATCATCTAATGGAGAAATTGTATCCAAAACCTCTAGGACGCGATCAGCCGCTGCATTTCCGGATTTCACTCGATAACTAGCCTTACTAATTGCCTTTGCAGGCGTTAATATCTGATAGGACAGTGCCATATATCCAATAAAATTTGAGGCAGCTAATGTATGATCTACCAAAACCATGGTCCCACCGTACCATAATAATGCAGCAATTGTAACAATTCCTAAAAATTCACTTGTAGGCGAAGCCAGATTTTGCCTGTGACCAAGGCTGTTAGAAAATCTAAAAAACCTACTGGTTGAACCCTGAAATCTTTTATTAAAATGCGATTCGGCATTAAATCCTTTGATAACTCTTAACCCACTTAATGTTTCTTCTAGTGTGGATAAAAACACTCCTTGTTCTTCCTGTACTTTTTGCGAATGTTTCTTTAATCTTTTCCCAATAAGTGAAATAATAAAACCTGCTATCGGAATAAATATAAACACAAACAAAGTAAGTTTTGCACTAATGACAAACATGGCTACAATGGCAAAAATAATAGTAAGTGGCTCTCTTACTATTAACTCTAAAACGGATAACAGCGATGCCTGAACTTCATTCACATCACCAGAAATACGAGCAATTACATCACCTTTTCTTTTTTCTGAATAATATGAGATGGGTAGATTAATTATTTTATCATAGATACTATCTCTCAGGTCTTTTAATACGCCATTCCTAAGATAGGTTACAAAAAAAACTGCTAAATAGCCAAATAAGTTTTTTAATAAAAAAAGGCTAATAATCATTATGATCATATATAATAATGCCTGCTGCGGACCTTCTTTTTCTAAAATAGAGGTAACCAGATAATTTAGAGAATCCTCAACAAAAGATTTTATATCTGTAATATCCTCAAAAACAGGTTTGACAGTTACCTTTTCTTTACCACTCTCACTTTCACCAAATAAGACATTAATCATTGGCATCAGTGATACCATTGCCAGAGTACTAAATAATGCATAAAAAACATTACAAATAATATTCAAAATTGCATATTTTTTATAAGGTAAAATAAAGTTGGATAACTTTTTTAAGTAATTCATTAATCTAAATTGATTTAAAAAATGTGTTCTTCTATAGAACGATGTGGCTGTATTCCTTTCACCTTTTTCGTACTATCAAAATCAGACACAAAAATAGAGTTTTATTTTTGGTTCTGTTATTCAGTTATGAAGCAATATTGATACCATCTCTGCCCCAGAGATTGTAACGACATTTTTTTAGTACAGAGGTATCGTTTTTTAAAAGAAAAACCAATTTTGGCAGATTCGCAGAAATACTGACTAATCATTTTGTCAGTATTATAACAATTGTTATCGTATTTTTACTACTTGATTATTTTAATTTTTATAGTGTACAGACGCTTTTTTGAATTAAAAATACATTCCCAAATTTGCTCTTTATCTAAATGTGTTTAAACCAGAAATGGTATGAGGATACCAAAAATCAAACGATCGGATCTAGAGAATTTATTTTTCAGACAAAAAAAACCTATTACACTTAACAGGGTAATAGGTTTTTCTCATCACGAATCGAAAAAATCATGATCATTAAATACTAAGATATCACGCTAGCAAAAAATATTTTGAATTAAAACAAAAATACTTTCTTCGCTAAATACATACAGTTAGATATCAATTCAATTGTTGGTTTAACTGATTTCTGTAAACGATTTATACGCTTTTTCATAATAGGGTAATGTGTGAGGTTAAAAAATTAATTAATAATTTATAAAATATACTCTTTATTAGGGACTGCTAATATGCAAAATATTTTTCAAAACAACGTTTAAGTACTTATAAAATAGATAAAAAACACAAAAATTTAACATTTTTTGTTAAAAACAGCACTTACAGAGGCTTTGTAAACATTTAAAGTAGGCTAAAAACTTACTTTAACGTAGTATTTTTCCTTCAAAATAAATATTTAAAAACATTTAGATATAGAACGTTGCTTTTGTTTATTTATTATTCGTAGTAGTAAAAGCAATAAACGTTATTGATCAAGTAGAATTTGAAAAATCAATCCAAAATCATTTCGGGCACATTTCCTTCTATAAGTAAGGTGCCTTCTGTAGCTTTTTGAACATCTTCCTTAGTTACTCCAGGAGCTACTTCTAACAGCTTAAATCCTTTTTCTGTAATTTCTAAAACTGCCATATTCGTAATAACTTTTTTTACGCATTGTACGCCTGTCAATGGCAATGAACATTTTTTTAGTAATTTGGATGCCCCAGACCTGTTAGTATGCATCATGGCCACAATAATATTTTCTGCGCTTGCCACAAGATCCATGGCGCCTCCCATACCCTTTACCATTTTACCAGGAATTTTCCAATTGGCGATGTCTCCGTTTTCTGCGACTTCCATAGCGCCAAGAATGGTTAGATCCACATGTTGTCCTCTAATCATATTAAAACTAGTAGCAGAATCAAAAAAGGAAGCTCCAGGCATCGTGGTAATAGTTTGTTTTCCTGCATTGATGACATCAGCGTCTTCTTCTCCATCAAAAGGAAAAGGTCCCATTCCCAGTACTCCATTTTCACTCTGAAATTCTACCGCTATCCCTTGAGGAATGTAATTTGCTACCAATGTAGGGATCCCAATACCTAAATTCACAAAATATCCATCTTGTAACTCTTTAGCTATGCGTTTTGCTATTCCATTTTTATCTAACATATGTATCTTCTTCTAATTTTTATATACTGAAATTATTGATAGTCCCGCTTCCATTTTGGCAATCCACCTATCAAAAGTGATATCCTTGTCCTATATATTATTAGTGCCTAAAATCATACTAATCCCATTTAATATGTATAAAATACCTATTCAAATTTGCCTTTTTCACACTAAAATGGTATAAAATAGTTCTGAACACACGCGAATCATTTACTCGATCATCGAGATTTAAATGCCCCGAGGTAGTTTACAGCGTAATTTTAAATAGTAAGCAATCCTATCAAGAAAAATCTATCACGCTTTTTGTTTTAAATAAAACATTGTAATTATTAATATAAGAACCTCACAGGCTTTAAAAAAAGCCTGTGAGATTTCGCAAAATACAGGGGTATACCATGTATTTTATTTGATCAGGTTGTCAAAAACTATTTTTTTATGTTGACTAACTAATTTTATGAAAATTAGTTGGGTTGCGGGGTCATTCTTAAATACGGTTTTATTTCTTTATGACCTTTGGGGAACAACTTAGGAATATCTTCATTACTTACTGCAGGTACAATAACACAATCATCTCCTTGATTCCAATTTGCAGGAGTAGCCACTTTATGATACGCAGTTAATTGAAGTGAATCTATAACACGTAATAATTCATCAAAATTACGTCCCGTAGCTGCAGGGTATGTAATTGTTAATTTCACTTTTTTATCAGGACCTATTACAAACACCGAACGTACTGTCAGCTGACTATCTGCATTAGGATGTATCATATCATATAATTCTGATACTTTTCTGTCTTCATCTGCAATAATTGGAAAATTAACTGTCGTATTCTGAGTTTCATTTATATCTTTAATCCAACCGTGATGCGAAGCAACACCATCTACACTTAATGCAGCAACTTTTACGTTCCGTTTTGTGAATTCTTCAGTGTATTTTGCTACCGTTCCTAATTCTGTGGTACATACAGGAGTGTAATCTGCAGGGTGCGAAAATAAAATTCCCCAGTGATCTCCCAACCAGTTATGAAAATCTATTTCGCCTTCTGTTGTTTGCGCTGTGAAGTTAGGTGCTATATCTCCTAATCTTAATGCTGCCATAATTTTTGTGTGTTTTAAGTTTTAAATAATTATTTTAAATAATAAACGAAGTAGTAAAAGCTCTTTTCTTAATATAATAATCAAAATACTTTTGTGCCTGGTTTGGTTTTTTCTTTACCAATACTTAAATTCTGACACAAAAGAAAATTATATGAAATACAAAAAAGTTATAGACTACGTGCAACGTTATTCTTTTTTTAGAACCGTCCTTTGTTCAATTCTTTTTTCATATTTTTCTCCCTGAAAAATACGTTGTACAAAGATCCCCGGGATATGTACATGATTTGGATCCAGACTTCCTGCAGGAACCAATTCTTCTACCTCTGCTACCGTAATTTTTGCTGCTCCACACATACAGGGGTTAAAGTTTCTGGCTGTCCCTTTAAAAATAAGGTTTCCAGCCTCATCTCCTTTCCAGGCCTTTACAAATGCAAAATCTGCCTTAAAAGCCTGTTCCAGAATATACATCTTGCCATTAAATTCTCTGGTTTCTTTTCCTTCGGCTACTTCTGTACCATAGCCTGCCGGAGTATAAAATGCAGGAAAACCTCCTTGTGCAGCTCTGCATCTCTCTGCCAATGTCCCTTGCGGAATTAATTCTACATCTAATTCTCCACTTAACATCTGTCTCTCAAATTCATCATTTTCGCCCACATACGACGATATCATTTTTTTTATTTGTTTTTGCTGAAGTAAAAGCCCTAATCCAAAATCATCCACACCTGCATTATTAGATATACAAGTCAATCCTTTTATATTTTTTTTAACTAAAGCAGCAATACTATTTTCAGGAATTCCACAAAGCCCAAAGCCTCCCAGCATAAAAGTCATATTACTTTTTACACCTTCTGTTGCCTCTATAACGCCACTTACCGTTTTTTGGATCATAATCTCTTATTTTTATGCTATTCCCAACTCGAATTTACCCTATAAAACTGTATCTTTTTGTTCTTTTATGTGCAAACTCAAATCAGGCTTACTATATGCCAACTAAAAGTACTAAAAAAATAGTACTATAACGTTTGAACCTACGTAGTTTTAGAAATATTTAATAGAAAAAAGAAAGTTGATACTATCCTATTTACACTCTGTATTTGCAGAATGAATAAACTACATCGGGGCAGTAATACGAGATAGTTATTGAAAAAAACATTTTGATTTCGAAGCAAGCCTTGGAGCATTTAAATCTTGATTATCCAGTAAAACAGTATTATAAATTAAATTCACTGTCAATACCATTCGTATTGCGAACATTATTTTCATATTTTTCACAATCTACCTCTATGGAAAAATTCTCTGGTTTTTTGAACGCGGATGTTGAAATTTGTAGAGAGGTATCACTATAGCATTTTTTCATAAACAATCCCCAAATAGGTAATGCCATTGTTGATCCCTGGCCATAAATAACCGACTCAAAGTGTGTAGCTCTATTATCTGCTCCTACCCATACTCCCGTGCATAAATCCGGAACGACTCCAATAAACCAACCATCACTATGATTCTGGGTAGTCCCAGTTTTTCCTGCTATGGGATTTGTAAATTGGTACGGATATCCAGTGACTATATTTTTATACACATATCCTTTTGCATCCGTAGTTCTTAATCTTCTCCCTGATCCGGTTTGCGTAACACCTTCCATCAAATTTATAGTTGCATATGCCGTCTCTTTATTAATGACGTCTCTACTTTCTGGAATATTATCATATAACAAAGTGCCATTCTTATCTTCGATATACGAAATAACTATGGGTATCGTATAGACACCTTCATTAGCAAATGTACTATAGGCACCTACCATTTCTGATAACTTAATATTTTCTGTTCCCAAACATATAGAAGCAACAGTATCAATTTTTGACTGGATACCCATCCTTTTAGCAAGGCGTATAACAGGTTCCGGGCCTATTCGATCTATTAATCTTGCTGAAATTGTATTTACGGATCCTGCCAACGCATCTTTTAGCGTAAGGGAACCTATATAATCATTATCCGTATTTGTGGGACTCCAGCTCTTACCCGAAACACCGTGCCTGCCTATAGGGATCGTAATCTTGGATTTTGGAACCTTGGTACAGGGAGATAGTTTTAACTGATCCATAGCTGTAGCATATACAAATGGTTTAAAAGTAGAACCTACTTGTCTTGCTCCCTGATATACATGATCATACTTAAAATATTTATGATCTATTCCACCCACCCAAGCTTTTATTTCACCTGTTTCCGGTACCATTGACATCAAACCAGCATGTAGAAATCTTTTATAATACAAAATAGAATCTCTGGGGGTCATAATGGTATCTACGGTACCTCTCCAGGAAAACACACTCATTTCTGTCTTCTTATCAAAAGATGCACGAATCTCTTCTTCTGTTTTACCTTGTTTTAACAGTACCTTTCTCCTCGAAGAAGATTTGATTGCCTTATCTATAATATCACTGATTTTTTGATCAGAAATACCTCTAAACGGTGTTGTGTAATTATCTTGTTCCAGTTTATCGAATTCCTGCTGAAGATTAGAAATATGCTCGACAACAGCTTCTTCTGCATATTTTTGCATTCTGGAATCTATGGTTACATATATTTTAAGACCATCGCGATAGATATCATGATATTCGATTTCAGCATTTTTATTATTGCTTTTGGGATTTGCTTTTATCCATTTTTGTACCCAATCTTTAATATATTCTCTCACATAAGTGGCACTCCCATATGAATACCCTTCTGGTGAAAAGTCTAATTTTAATGGCATTTTTTGCAAACTATCTTTTTCTCTAACAGTTAAATAACCATATTTAGCCATTTGACTTAAAACAATATTCCTTCTATTTATTGCGTTTTTAAGTCTGGATTTTGGATTATATAATGTAGCACTTTTTAGCATTCCTACTAATATGGCTGCTTCTTCAATCTTAAGGTCCTTTGATTTTTTATTAAAATAAATACGTGATGCTGATCCAATCCCAATAGCCTGTCTTGCAAAATCATATTTATTAAGATACATAGTAATAATTTCATTTTTTGTGTACTGTCGCTCCAAGCGGGTAGCAATCACCCATTCTTTAATCTTCTGGGTGTACCCTTGCCAGCCTTTAATTCTTTTACCGTGAAAAAGTAATTTTGCTAATTGCTGTGTGATAGTACTGGCTCCTCCTCTTCTCCCAAAAGACATTATTGCACGGAGTGTACCTCTGGCATCAATACCGGAATGCTCATAAAAACGAATGTCCTCTGTTGCCACTAAAGCCTCAATAAGATGTTGTGGCAAATCTTTATACTCGATAGGAGTTCTGTTTTCATTGGATCTAAAAATAGTTCCTAACTGCTTTCCATCAGAAGAGATAATTTGAGCTGCCAGATCTGTTCTGGGATTTTCTAACTCTTCAAAAGTTGGCATTTTTCCAAAAACACCTATACTTGCCAGAAAAAAAAGAAGTACGGTACTCATCGCAACTGAAATAAAAACTAACCAAAACCATTTAATTTTTTTTTGATTTTCTGATAGCAGTCGTTTTTTCGTTTCGAGCATTCTTATTTTTACTTACGTATACTTTCATTAAAGATACTGATTTCTAAAAACCTAGCTCATCATCATCATCAGTTTCATTACTTGATGGAAGACTTTTTCTATATGCTCTACAGTCAATTTCAATGGTTAAATCTTCCGGTCTTTTAAATCCACTTGTAGAAATATTTAATGTTTTATCTGCATAGCATTTTTTCATATACAATGCCCAAATAGGCAGTGCCATGGTAGCTCCTTGTCCATATCTGGTGGTATTAAAATGAGTAGCACGATCATCACCTCCAACCCAAACTCCTGTGCATAGGTTAGGCACAATTCCCATAAACCAACCATCACTCTGATTCTGAGTAGTACCTGTTTTTCCTGCGATTGGATTCGTAAATTGATATGGATGGCCTGTAATTACATTTTTATAATCATGTCGATTAGATGGGCCAGATCTAAGACGTGCGCCAGAACCTGATTGTGTAACCCCTTCTAATAAATTAAGAGTGACAAATGCAGCTTCTTTACTAATCACATCACGTGTCTCTGGTTCGAACTGATACAAAGTAGTACCGTTTTTATCTTCGATACTTGTAATCATTACAGGTTTATTATAAATCCCTTCATTAGCAAATGTACTATAGGCACCTACCATTTCTGATAATTTGAGATCTACGGATCCTAATGCTATTGAAGCAACTTCTATAATTTCTGAGGTTACCCCTGATTTTTTTGCTAATCTAACAATCGGTTCTGGTCCTATCCTATCCATTAAACGGGCAGAAATAGTATTTACGGACTTAGCCAAAGCTTCTTTAAGACTTAGATACCCTGTATATTCACCATCACTATTTTTGGGTGTCCAATCTTCCATAACTCCGTGAGAACCTGCTGGAATGGTCATTTGTGACATAGGCAAGGTATCGCAAGGAGATAATTTGAGTTGATCAATTGCTGTGGCATACACAAAGGGTTTAAACGTAGACCCTACCTGTCTTGCTCCCTGATACACGTGATCATACTGAAAATGTTTAATGTCCACACCGCCTACCCAAGCTTTTACCTGACCTGTCTGCGGCTCCATAGACATCATACCAGACCTTAAAAAACCCTTATAATATAAAATAGAATCTCTGGGAGTCATAATTGTGTCAATATATCCTTTCCAGGAGAATACTTTCATTTCTCTTTTGACATCAAAAGACTTAAGAATTTCTTTTTCACTTTTATTCTGAGAAAGCATTTTCTTTCTGCGAGCAGAACTTCTTATAGCTCTTTTAAGAATACCATCAATTTGTTCATCTGTTAAATCTCTGAAAGGCGAAGTTTTATTTTTCTTCTCCTGCTCATCAAATTCTTTTTGCAAATTAGACATATGCGCTTGTACTGCTTCTTCTGCATATTTTTGCATTCTTGAATCAATCGTTACATTAATTCTCAGTCCATCTCTATAAATATTATAATATTTATCTTCTCCTTCTTCATTTTTTCCTTTAGGATTTTTCTTCACCCAATTACCCATCCAACTTCTTACATATTCTCTAAAATATGTGGCAATCCCATCAGAATGACCTTCTGGAGCATAGTCTAATTTTAAGGGTAATTGTTGTAAACTATCCTTTTCTTCTGTAGTAATATATTCATATTTTGCCATCTGAGACAATACGACATCTCTTCTGGTTTTTACCAATTCTGGTCTTCTTAACGGATTAAAAAGCGCAGAGTTTTTTAACATTCCAACTAATACTGCTGCTTCTTCTTTTTTTAGTTCTTTTGGGCTTTTATTAAAATAAATTCTGGCAGCAGAACTAATTCCTATTGCCTGATTAAGAAAATCATATTTATTGAGATACATTGTCATGATCTCATCTTTTGTATACTGTCTTTCTAATCTTGTAGCGATGACCCATTCTTTAATTTTTTGAGTATATCGCTGCCATCCTCTTGATCGTTTTCTTGTAAAAAGTAATTTTGCTAATTGCTGTGTGATGGTACTGGCTCCACCTTTAGATCCTAAAAAAGCAAAAGCTCTAATCGTCCCTCTGGCATCAATACCAGAATGTTCATAATACCGGGCATCTTCTGTAGCTACCAGCGCATGTACTAAATCAGATGCCAGCTCTTCAAAATTGACGGGAGTTCTATTTTCCTTAAAAAAAGTCCCGATTTGTTTACCATCAGAAGAAATAATTTGCGTCGCCAAGTCATTCTGAGGATTTTCTAACTCTTCAAAATCAGGCATTTCCCCAAATAATCCCCAACTAGCAAAAAGAAATACAAGAATAACCAAAAATATTCCTGATGCAAAGGTGATCCAAAACCACTTGATATATTTTAATACACTAATGTGATTCGATTTTGATGTTTTTTTTGTTCTTTTCGGTGTTGCTTTGGCCATTTCTAAGGGTTTTGTGAAGATTCTATTCTAAAACCTATGTCTGTAATTCCTTCTAAAGAGTATATCCCGGATATTTCCCCGTTTTTTCTCATCGCATGTTGCAGCACAAAAGTATATTCACCTTTCTCAGTAAAACTCACATTTTCTTTATACCACAATTTATTTTCTTTAAGATCCGTAAAACCTGTTCCTAGCCAGGTACCATCTGGTAAAGCCATTTGATACTCCAAAGTATCCTTGACTACTTTGCCATTTGGAAATCTCATTTCACTAATCAAAAACAGGTTACTATATCGATATGCATTATCATTACGAATATTTATAAATAAATTATACGTTTGTATACTATCCAACTCAGGGATTACAAAATGCATGTATTCTGTCTGCTCCCAAGATCCTGATACCGTTTTATACTGATCAAACACTTGTTTATCATCACAAGAAACTAAAGCAATACTAAGGAAAAGTAGTATTAAAAATCTAATCTTTATCATTCTTTTTATTACGCTGCTGTGGTTTACGTTTATTATTGCGTCGTTGATTGTTCTTTCTTTTATTAGATGTTTTATTTTCTTTTGTCTCCTGTTTTTGTTTTTCTGGAGGGGTATTTGATTTTTCTGAAGATACTTTAGGCCTATTCTTGTTTCGATTTCTACTTTTATTTCTTCTTCTACTACTCTTTTTAGGCTGATCAAATCGAGTTAAACTATCCTGACCTACAACGTTTTCAAATTCTACTTTAGTATCTTCGAGTAATTCTGAAGCAAATTCTTCCAGGCTTGCGACCTTTTCTTTATTATTGTTTGCCTCGATAATTTCATTCGCATGTTCTGTAGAAATCTTATGCCAATTCATCCATTCACCTTCATAGGCATACCATAAATATCCTTTAAAAATATCTGTTTTCTGGCATACAGCCGTTCCTTTTTCGGTATACAGCTTAGTTTCTATTTTTGGAAATTCTTTTAATGCATCTATATACGCGTCTAATTCATAATTAAGGCAGCATTTTAGCTTTCCGCATTGACCTGCCAGTTTCTGTGGATTTAAGGATAATTGCTGATATCTCGCCGCACTGGTGTTTACAGATCTAAAATCGGTGAGCCAGGTAGAGCAACATAATTCGCGACCACAGGAGCCTATACCTCCCAATCTGGCTGCTTCCTGACGGAATCCAATCTGACGCATTTCTATTCTGGTACTGAATTCCTGTGCAAATTCTTTAATCAATTGCCTAAAATCTACACGATCTTCTGCGGTATAATAAAATGTACATTTAGAACCGTCTCCCTGAAATTCTATATCAGAGATCTTCATCTGTAGTTTTAATCGAATTGCAATTTGTCTGGAACGAACTTTTATACTCTCTTCGCGATCCCGCGCTTTTTGCCATATATCAATATCCTTTTGCGAAGCTTTTCTATATATCCTCCTTACTTCCTCGCTATCTACCTCTATCTTCTTCTTTTTCATCTGGATACGCACCAATTCACCCGTGAGGGTAACGATACCTATATCGTGACCCGGAGAAGCCTCTGTAGCTACAATATCTCCTATACTTAAGGAAAGATTCTCTGTATTTTTAAAAAAACTCTTTCGCCCATTTTTAAAACGGATCTCTACACAATGAAAAGGAGCCACTCCGTTAGGAAGTGACATATTAGATAACCAATCAAAAACAGTTAGTTTATTACAACCATCTGTACCACATGTACCATTATTCTTACATCCTTTTGGTTGTCCGTCTTTCCCGGAGGAACAACTACTACACCCCATACCCTCTTACTATATTGAAATTTGTCTGTGATTAATACACAACAAATATGGTTCTTACTCAGATCTGATATGTTATACACCAGATATCTTAATCGATAAAGATACTATGATTTCTTTTAAAACCATAGTATCTAAAACATTTTAGCACTACCGTTTATATTTTAGCACTTCTGATCGCCCTTTTTTGAAGATCTTATTACTATTTCCCTTTCCTTTTCTTAATGTTTTTTGTTCTTCATAAGGTAAGGCATTTATTTCTTTACATGCAATAGAACAACAATTATCCATTTTTGCACCACAATCGGGACATTGAATAAATAATAGATGACAAGCTTCATTTTCACAATTGGCATGGGTATCGCAAGGCTTTCCACATTGATGACAACTAGCTATTACATCTTCAGAAATTCGTTCTGATCTTCGATGATCAAAAACAAAGTTTTTCCCCAAATATTTATTCTCTAATCCTTTTTCTTCAACTTGTCTGGCATATTCTATGATTCCACCTTCCAGCTGAAACACATTTTTAAATCCTTTGTGCTTATAATAGGCACTTGCTTTCTCACATCGAATTCCTCCGGTACAATACATTACCAGTTTCTTATCTTCTTTATGTTCCTTTAGATTTTCCTCAATAATATCCAATGAATCTCTAAAAGTATCTACGTCGGGAGTGATTGCTCCTTTAAAATGACCAATCTCACTCTCATAATGATTACGCATATCCACTAATACGGTTTCAGGATCTTCAATCAATTGATTGAAGGTCGAAGCATCTACATGGACTCCTTTATTAGTGACATCAAAAGTCTCATCATTTAGACCATCAGCCACAATTTTATTACGAATCTTTACTTTTAGCTTAAGGAATGATTTTACATCCTGTTCTCTGGCAATATTTAAGCGCACATTTTCCAGAAAAGAAATACTATCCAAATGTTTTTTGAATACTTCAAAATTTGGTGCTGGTACTGATAGTTGCCCATTAATACCTTCGTTTGCGACATAAATTCTACCGAGAACATCAAGCTCGTTCCAATGTATAAAAAGATAATTTCTGAAAATCTCGGTATTCCCGATATGTGCATATTTATAGAAAGAAAGTGTAAGACGATCTGTCCCCGCCTCATCAATAAGGGCTGCTCTCTCTTTTGCACTTAATTTATTGTACAGTTGCATGCTATACTAATTTTTTAAGTTAAAGAAAATATTTTGTGCAAAAGTACAAATACAAGAAGATAAAATAAAAAAATGCCTTAAAAATTACTTCAAGGCATTTTTTGGGCTAATTCGTTAATTTATAAATTAATCTAATGACTAAGAATTAAACTAGCGAGGTTAACCCCCTTCTACTATACAGCTACAGATTTTAGTAACCATACATCCTTTACAGGTATGTCTTACGACTTTTTTAAGAAATTTCATCTACATCTTCTTTCATCACGATTTGTTCAATGTTTGCTTTTATACTAGATGTTGTAAAACTTAAATGGTTGCGTTGTGATTCAAAAAAAAATAAATCATTGGCATAAGAACCTCTGCCACTATTGTTAATAAATTAGCTAGAGAAGTATAATTTTTAAAATGTGTATACAAAAAACATGTAGTATTTTAGCCAAAATCATTTATAAAAGAACGTAAACGCATGAGTAAGGACAAAGAAAAAGATGCAAAATTAAAAGCGTTACAATTAACCTTAGACAAACTAGATAAATCCTACGGAAAAGGAACCGTAATGAAGATGGGAGATAGTGCGGTTCAGGAAGTAGAAGTTATCCCTACCGGATCTCTAGGATTGGATTTAGCATTAGGAGTAGGTGGATATCCAAGAGGAAGAGTTATAGAAATCTTTGGACCAGAATCTTCTGGTAAAACAACACTTACCTTACATGCAATTGCACAAGCGCAAAAAGCAGGAGGAATTGCCGCTTTTATAGATGCCGAACATGCATTTGATCGTTTTTATGCTGAGAAACTAGGTGTAGATATTGATAACTTAATTATTTCTCAGCCTGATCATGGAGAACAAGCACTAGAAATCACAGATAACTTAATCCGATCGGGTGCTATTGATATTATCGTTATTGATTCTGTGGCTGCATTGACTCCCAAAAGTGAGATCGAAGGTGAGATGGGAGATTCTAAAATGGGACTTCATGCCCGACTTATGTCTCAGGCTTTAAGAAAACTTACAAGTTCAATCAGTAAGACAAATTGTACGGTAATCTTTATCAATCAGCTGCGTGAGAAAATTGGAGTGATGTTTGGTAATCCAGAAACTACTACTGGTGGTAATGCATTAAAATTTTATGCATCGGTACGATTAGATATCCGCCGATCTACTCAGATCAAGGATAGTAATAGCGAAGTACAAGGTAATAAGACCCGTGTAAAAGTGGTTAAAAATAAAGTTGCTCCCCCATTCAGAACTGCAGAGTTTGATATCATGTATGGAATGGGAATCTCTAAAACAGGCGAAGTTATTGATATTGGTGTTGATTATGAGATCGTAAAGAAAAGTGGTTCCTGGTTTAGTTATCAGGATACTAAATTGGGTCAGGGACGTGATGCTGTAAAATCATTACTAAATGATAATCCTGAACTAATGGAAGAACTCGAAGAAAAAATCAAAGAGGCGATTAAAATTATTAAAGAATAAAATTTTTATGTTTATCCGTTTATTTCCCTAGCATAGATTTCGTATCTTATAGGTATGAAATTACTAGAGTTTACAAATTGTTTTCCTGATGAGGAAAGTTGCAAATCGGCTTTTAAAGCCTACAGGCTAAAACAAGGTATTACGTGTAAAAAGTGTGGTTGTACCTCTCACTATTGGAAACAATACCGAGAGCAATGGGAATGTAAAAAATGTAAGTACCGTACTACTTTGAAAAGTGGAACAGTGATGCATGGTAGTAAATTATCTTTTCAATATTGGTTCATTGCTATACACTTTCTTACTAGCACTAAGAAGTCGTTTTCAGCAAAAGAAGTCCAGCGTCAGTTGGGTCATAAGCGCTATGAGCCTATCTGGGCGATGATGCACAAACTAAGAAGTGTCATGAGGCTTAGGGATGATGAGTATACCTTAAAGGAGGAGATAGAACTGGATGAAGGTTTTTTTGAGACAGTCTCTATAACAAGGGATAAATGAACCATTAAAACGTGGACGAGGAAGCCAACGTTAAACCACAGTCCTAGTAAGTGTGGAATCTAGAGACGCTGGAGATGATCATGATCCTAAAAAACATGGCAAGAAGAAAAAGGTAGGGTATTTAAAAATGAAAGTTGTTGAATCTTTAAAAAAGGAATGCATAACCCAAAAGATCACAAAATCTGTAGAGAAGAATACAAAAATAGTAGCAGACAAGTCTACCAGCTATGTGGATTTAGAAAAGGACTTTGAAATAGAGTCCAAGGTCATCCCCAAAAAGGATGTTGTAAAGGTGTTGCCTTGGGTACATACTGCTATAAGCAATGCCAAAAGGTTGTTCTTAGATGTACATCATAGAATAGATGATGATTTTTTACAGAATTATCTCAATGAATTCTGTTATAAATTCAACAAACGTTACTTTAATGACCTCTTCGATAGGCTGATTATAGCAGCGGTTTCTTATAGATGGAATTATCTTGGGGAACCTTACGGATAAGCATATTTTCTTTATTGTGCACTGATAACCAGCTTTTAAAAAATCATCAAAAATTAAAGTAAAACTCTAGATTAAAAAGTGGCATTGAAGATATGTTAAGCAATTAAAAAGAACTCATCTTGACTTTTTATTTCTAAAAATTACAAGGTTTTATACGCAACCTTATATTTATACATACATCTATATTATACAATCCGGTATGTAATACCTAAATAGTCATTAGTATGAAGAAGGCAAAAATAATTATAATGATTATTCTATCAGCTTGTTTACATAGTTGTTTAGACGATGATGATCGCATTAATTTTTTTTATGAAGCAGTACCAATAGAAGAGGTTGATATTCCTGATCAATTTACAAGGGGAGAAGTTTTTAAAATAACAGTTTCTTATTTCAGACCATCTGACTGCCATTCCTTTGGTGGTTTTGATTATGACAGAGTATCTAATGAGCGCACAGTGGCGGTCGTTAATGTTGTATTTGATGATAGAGTGTGTCAAGATCTTGAGCAAAACGATATGGTAGAAACCTCACTCAATTTTTTAGTCGGGTCAGAAGACTCTTATATCTTTAGGTTCTGGCAAGGTCGTGACGATCAGGGCGAGAATCAATTTTTAACAATAGAAGTCCCGGTAGTAGAATGATTTTACTGCCTAATCAAAAGAAAAACTGTTCGTGGGTTTAGACCAACTCATAAAAAAATGTAAAAAACAAGATACCAAAGCGCAAGAACAATTGTACAGATTGTACGGTAGCAAGTTATTTTCAATTTGCTTAAAGTATTCTAACAATTATACAAGTGCTGAGGATACTTTGCAGGATGCTTTTATTACCATTTTTGATAAAATAGGACAATATAAAAATCAAGGTTCTTTTGAGGGTTGGCTAAAACGAATAACAGTAAATACCGCTTTACAGAAATATCGAAAACAAAAAGTTTTTGAAATTGTTAGTGAAGAACAAATAGAAGAAGCAGAAGTAGAAATTGATGAAGATCAAGTATCTCTGGATTACCTGCTAGAGATAATTCAGCAACTACCTGATCGATATCGGTTAGTTTTTAATCTATACGTGTTGGATGGGTATTCTCATAAGGAGATCGCTGAAATGTTAGCTATTTCTATAGGAACATCTAAATCTAATTTGGCAAGAGCCAGATATATTTTAAAAGAAAAAATAGAATCCAACCTGGAACATCAGGTTAAGTCAATTGAAAGGTGACTATGAACGAAAAGAAAAACATAGACAGGCTATTTCAGGAAAAATTCAAAAATTTTGAAGTTACTCCTGATGATGCGGTCTGGGAAAGGATTAAAGCCCACAAAGAAGAAGATCGAAAACGAATACTGTTTATTCCCCTCTGGTATCGTATTGCTGGAGTTGCAGCATTGGTTACCATAATTTTATCCATAGGATCGGTTTATATGACTGATACTATAAATCAAGATTCTGTAGTAAGTAATGAAGCTCTTGACAAAATAGACGCAATATCACCGGATAATAATAATAATAATAATACCGATAACTCCAATAATACGCTTGTCGATATTCAGGAAAATCAAGATACGGAGAATCAGGAACATTCTTCTGAAACAAAAAGTACAAATAACGAAGGGATTTCTGGCAAACCTCTAAACACCGAAGAGGAAAAGGTCTCCAAATTCAAGACACCTACAAACGCTAAAACTATAATTTCTGATGTTAATAAAAATACTATTCCTAACAAAAATACTATTCGCAAAGAAAGTATTGTAACCAATATGGTACAAAATACGAATACTGCAGATATGCAGAAAAAAGAAGATATCTTCTCTAAATCTGGAAATAATTCTGAAAAAGCCATTACTGGTATCGTTACTAATGACACTTTGGTTTCAGAAAAAATGCCGGATATTTATCATAAAAATAATCTTCAAAACTCTAAAAACAGTATTGCAGAAAATACAGCTCTTTTAAAAGAGAAAAAACCGAAAACTGATATCGCAAAGGATAATATAGATACTCAGCTTATTAAAAAACCAAGTACGACTGAAGGTATTGCTGAAAATATACCTACTTTAGATAATAAGAAACAAAAAATCACGGATAAAGAAAATCCAACTTTCAAAGATTCTATTGATAAAAATCAAATCACTAAAGAAGCTATTGCTGAAAATATAGGCACAACAGACGCTCTTAATAAAAAAGAAGATGAACTTGACGATACTTCGGCGGAAAATCCAGATGCTTTAAAAAAATCAATTTTTGATGAAATAGACGAAAAAGAAAAGGACAAAATAGCAATTGCTGAAGAAAAATCGATCAAAAGATGGGATGTGATTCCTACGATAGCTCCAGTGTACTATAATCCAACAGGCAACGAATCTACGGTAAATAATCAGTTTTCTGACAATGCAAAAACGGGTCAGGTAAACTTAAGTTATGGGATACAGGTTGCTTATAATTTTAATAAAAAGATTAGTGTTCGATCTGGGGTTAACAAATTGGATGTAAGTTACAACACCGAAGGTATTGGATTTTCGGCCTCTTCTTTTGGAAGAAATTTAAATGGCATTGATTATAATGATACTTCTATGGATATTATTATCTCTGACTTTAATACTAATCAACAGCAGACACCTCCAGGTACTGCTGCTCCGGATGTTAATGGAGAGAGTCTTGTCGGAAAACAGAACTTAGGATTACTTAATCATAGTATTGGCTATATCGAAGTTCCAATAGAGCTTACCTATGCTCTCAGCGATAAAAAATTAGGAGTTCATATGGTTGGAGGCATAAGCACCTTGTTTTTAGAAAATAATGAACTATCTATTAATGCAGGGGATTTCAAAACTAATCTGGGAGAAGCATCTAATATTAATGAAATAAGCTTTAGTGGAAACTTTGGCATAGGTCTTGATTATAAGTTATCAGAGCAATTTCATATTAATATGGAACCCATCCTTAAATATCAGTTTAATGGGTTTAAAGAAAGTGCCAAAGATTTCAGACCCTATTACTTTGGGGTATATACCGGAGTAAGTTTTAGGTTCTAGTCATAGAAAAAGAAAAATAAATAATGTGTGTTTAGGTTATTGCTATACAAGAAGCAATGATGACAAAGCTGTTTCTGGGGAGAAACAGCTTTTTTTATAAGGTCTATCTTCTTTTCTTATACGATTTTTAAGGCAGAAATGGTATTATTAGATTTTTCATTTCAAACTCTCTCTATCATTATATTTTCAACATTCAGTATGTCAAAATTTTCTTCTTTATAACCTAAATTATCAAATGCCAATAATGATTTCCCTTCATCAAGTTTTACGTGAATATATTTCATTAGCCTGATTTCAGTATCAGGATCAAATCCATAAAAATCAAATGCAGTTATATCATACTGCTCAATTCCACAAATGATAGAAAATAATTTTTGGTGAGCATATCCCATTTCTCTTATAGTGTATTCAGGCTTAATATTAAAAGAACTTAAATCATCTTTTATTTTATTACTTTTTACTCCAAATACCTTTTCTAAATATTCTTTAACCTTTATTGGTTTAATAAAATCAAAGGGACCTATTTTTAATTTAATTGGGCACAAATGTATTTTTGCCCCTAAATTCTGATTATTATACTTTTCTATTATTTCAACTATTCTTTTTACTGCCCAGTATCCGTCAGTCTGATTTTCTTTTTCAGGTAGTATCTGAACCCAAAAGCGTATCATTTTTCCAGGTGTCAACTCAAATTCGGGAACAAAAAATTCTTTTACTCTAAAACCTGGGTATTTCATTAGTAAACTACCTCGGGGCAAGCCCACGAGACATTTATTGAAAAAAACATTTTGATTTCGAGGCAAGCCTCGGAGCATTTAAATCACGATTATCGAGTAATTGTTGTAGCGGATTTAAACACTTTTACTTTCGGATGTCAATATACTTAATTAAACACAAAGCGGTTCAGGTATATCCTCAAACCGCTAATGCTTTTATACGGTTTATAACTAAAAATTTCGCATATTCATCGTTTCTTTTTCCTTTCTACTTCGTTTAAAAAAGAAACCGTAGCTATAGCTATGCTTGATTTTTTTGCCTTGCATAAAGAAAAAATAATTCAATGAATTTATACGAATTTTTTAATCACAAATCGTATTATATGCTGTTGAACTGATTATTTATTCTTCATGCGTGAATAATTTATTTACAATTTTCCAATCAGTATTGATTTTAGCCAATGATAAGTAGTCATAATAATTATACCCTAGCATGGGGACATGTAATTTTGCACTTGCAATGTTACCCATAATATCTATTCCTATGATTTTCATTCTGAAAGTCTCATTTGCATCTTTAGGGCTTTGTCTGTTTTTTACTCCCTCAAGGTATTCCTTTACACTTTTTAAATACTCAACTCCTTTAATGTCTCCATATATAACCACATTTTTATGAAAACAAATTTTAAGTTTAGCTACATCTCCGTGAAAAATTCCTTCAAAATAATTAGTAATTATTTTTTCGATTTCTTTTATACTTTCTTTATACATACAAACTATGTTTTTCTAGATAGAGTGACCAATGGTATGACCACCTGCTATGTTAATTGTTTCTCCTGTTACAAAATTAGCAGTCGCCAAATAATAAGCCGCTTCAGCGATTTCAGTTGCTTCTCCGATTCTGTTCAGCAAGTGCAGTCTAGCTAAACTGTCTGCATCTTCAATTCCTATTTTTCCTTGTAATGGACTTCTGATAATTCCTGGAGCGATTGTATTAACTTTAATATTATTTTTTCCAAATTCAGCTGCTAATTGTCTCGTTAAAGAATGAATAGCACCTTTACTTGTCAATGGTGCTGTTGCCGGAAATCCATCTATAGCATGTTCTACTAGAACAGTTCCTATGTTTATTATAGAACCATGTTGTTGTTTTATCATCTGAGGGATCACGGATTGAGAGGTAAAATATGTTCCCTTTAGGTTTACACTCCAATAAAGATCTAAATCTTTTTCTTCAACGTCTAAAAAAGGTTTGGGAGCAAATACTCCTGCATTATTGATTAAAATATCTACAGACTTAAATTTTTTTAATGCTAGAGTAACAAGTTTTTGACCCGTTTCTTGTTTGCTAATATCTCCGGCTAAGTAAAGGACATTAGAAGGAGAGCCAAATTCTATGTATGCTTTTTTTAAATTTTCTTCGTTTGAAGAGTTCATTACTACATTACTTTCTCTCGTTATAAAATATTTTGCAATTTCTTTACCAATTCCTGTAGATGCTCCTGTAATGATTACGGTTTTGTTTTTCATTTTCTTTATTTTTTAGTGACTAAATATTGTTTTCCATTTACTCCCCAATTTGCTATAGGTATTTCATCAATAACTACATGTGTTGTTTGTGGATTTTTGTGAAGTATGTCAACTACGAGTTGCGTAGTACCTTCTATTAATTGACGTTTTTGTTCTTGTGTTACTTGTTCATCAGTAACTCTAATGTTAATGTATGGCATAACTTTTTTATTAATTAATTGCCATACAAAGGTGATAAGCACCTAAAATTTTAGAAAGGAGGTTTATCACTTATTTGAAGTGATGTAGATCACATTCACATGGAGTGATCAAAGAAAGAAACAGGATTATGCGTTTAATCGACTCAGTGTTTCTCTGGAAACACCTAAATAGGCAGCAATCATTTTTTTAGGAACACGTTGGAAAAGTTTCGGATATTGTTCGAGAAGTAAGTCGTATCTTTCTTTGGTTGAATTTTTTAACAATGATAGAATCCTATTTTGAAGTGCAATACGACCGATTTTACTTTTTTTAGCCCAAAAGCGTTCCATTTTGTGCATTTGAGCAGTAAGTTTATCTCTGTTTTCGAATGATATGTATAGTAATTCGCTGTCTTCTATACAGTCGATAGAAGTTTTGGATTTGGTTTGTTTTACAAAAGATTCATAATCCGTAATCCACCAATTTTCCATTCCAAATTGGAGTATATGTTCCTTCCCTGTATTGTCAACAAAGTAATTTTTTAAGCAACCTTTTATTATCCAGTATTCTTTATTAACGATTTCTCCTTCTTGAACAATATATTGATGTTTGCGTTTATTGATTTGCTTAAAATGACTCAAAACAAAATCAAATTCCTCATCTGTAAGGCTAATTATTTCTTCTATATGTTGTCTTAGAGGATGTCTCATTTTAATGGTTGTAACGCAAAATACATGAATCGATCTATCAGTGCATTTTTATTTCTTGTTTACTTTATAAAAATTCTGCATCACTAAAAAAAGGAATAACCTTTTTGATCTGGAGATAAATTGCTCTGATTTTATAGGATCTATTGTTACCTGCTGGCTTTTCCTTCACGATTAAGGATTTTGCTAAAATATTCATTTAATAGCCCTTTTCCATTAAATTCGGTTTTAACCTTCGGTTGCGTCTCAATACAAATCTTTTCATATTCGACTTGTTCATTTTGATTTAAATTAAGTGAGTCTAAATAAACCATTCTGTAAATTAAGTTTTTCAGGTTTTAATTTAGTTGCTTTTTTTAGCATTTCAGACCCTTTTATGTTTAATTCTTCGTAATCTCCAAATTCATAAGGGAATATTGAAACGGTGTATCCTGTAATAAAATTAAATTCCGCTAATTCAGAGTGTTTATTCAGTCCATTATTCAGTTCGTACATCAATGTCTTTTGTAAATTGCTCATTTACATCTTCAAGCATCGATCACAGAAAGAAAAAATAGAATTTCCAAGTTTCAAAATCTGTATTGTTCTCCTTAATCAGTTTTTGATAAAGAGTAAATGCCTCATTATATTTTTCAGCACTTTCCAACTCAAATATTTTATTCATTTATATTTTTCGCTTGCATCTGGCATCAATACACTCCATACACTATAGTTGATCAGACACCAACTTAGTATAAAGGATATTCCATGTTTTTTCTTTTAGCTCCTTTTTATGTTGATGTGTTAATCCAGTAGTCAGCACTTCTTTATGGACAAAAGCTCTCATTCTGCCAGGGCTTCCACTAAAAAAAGTATAGGAAAATCGTTTTTTATTATCCAAAAATGTTAAAGGCACTATGGGTATCTGATGATCAATTGCCAATCTAAAAGCACCATCTTTAAACTCATCCAGCAATACAGATTCATCATCAGGAACACCTCCTTCAGGAAAAATACAGATGCTTGTTCCGTTTTGCAATCTTGCTTGTGCACGATCAAAAACTGCTTTTCTACTCTTCTGATTATTACGATCTACGAGAATACAGGTACGTTTATAAAAAAAACCAAACACGGGAATTTTGGTCAGCTCTTTTTTCCCTACAAATACAAATGGATTTTTTATGCAATATAGCATCAACATAATATCAGCCATAGACGTATGGTTGGCTACAAACATATAACTCGTATGAGTGTCCAGGTCTCCTTCTTTTTTTACACTGGGGATAAAACCTGTTCCATACAACACAATCTTTGCCCAGAATCTCGCCACAACAAAAAAATAAGGATACCAGGCTTCTCTGGATGACAATATCAATAATATGGGGAACAATATAACAATAGGCATTCCCATCATTATATAAAACCAGATACGCCATAATAAAATCAAGATACGTCTTAGTATAAACATGTAGTAAAAATACACAATTTTGGTTTGAGCTATGTGAACAAAAAAATTACCTTTGCGAGAAATTATAAAACTACTATGTCCAGAATTCTAACAGGAGTCCAGAGTACAGGAACACCTCATTTAGGAAACTTATTAGGAGCGATCATTCCTGCAATTCAGATGGCCAATCAGCCAGAGAATGATTCTTTCCTTTTTATTGCAGATATGCATTCATTGACTCAAATTAAGGATGCAGCATTACTAAGAGAAAATACCTATTCTACTGCTGCTACCTGGTTGGCTTTTGGGCTGGATATAGAAAAAACTATTTTTTATCGTCAGAGTGATATCCCACAAGTGACAGAACTCTCTTGGTATCTAAGTTGTTTCTTTCCATATCAACGATTAACATTGGCGCATTCTTTTAAAGATAAAGCTGATCGACTTGAGGATGTTAATGCAGGATTGTTTACATATCCTATGTTGATGGCAGCAGATATCCTTTTGTATGACGCAGAGATTGTTCCTGTAGGGAAAGATCAGGAGCAACATCTGGAAATAACCAGAAATGTCGCCGAAAGAATACATAATCAGGTAGGAGCGCTATTTGTATTACCAGAAGCGCAATTCAGAAAAGAAACTATGTATGTTCCCGGTACTGATGGTACTAAAATGAGTAAATCCAAAGGAAATACCATCAACCTGTTTCTACCTGATAAGAAGTTACGCAAAAATATTATGGGGATTCAAACAGACAGTATCCCTATGGAAGAACCTAAAAATCCTGACACCTGCAATGTGTTTGCTTTATACAAACTCGTTGCTACTCCTGAGCAAATAGTACAGATGAAAGAAAACTATGCAGGTGGAAACTATGGATATGGTCATGCAAAACAAGCTTTATACGAACTGCTCATTGATACATTTTCTGAAGAGCGAAAACGCTATAATTACTATATAGAAAATCTTGAAGAAGTAGATAAAGCGTTGGCCATTGGTGCTAAAAAAGCTTCAGAGGTTGCCAATCAAGTACTTGCGAGAGTAAGAAAGAAGGTAGGCTATTAAAACTTAGCTGATACTGATGCTCAAGAACTATTTTCTAATGGAGTGTCTATTAAGATCAACTATGATTTTTTACTCTATAATCGAGACTTAAATGCTTCGAGGCTTGCCTCGAAATCGGAATGTTTTTTTCTAATAAACCTCTGGTGGACTTCCCCCGAGGTAGGTTACGGACAATATTTTATTGATAATCGATTATTTGTTGTAAAAAAGAAGCTTCATCTTTCAGAGCGATCAAATTACCGTCTGGATCAAAAAACTTGGCAACAATACCCCAATCATGTTCCTGATAGTCAATTTCAATATGTTTTGATTGAAGAGAAATTGCATATTTTTTAACATTGTCAACATGAATACGGATACAGCTAAAATTTTTTTGATGTGCTTCATTTAGATTTTGATAAGAATCTCTGTCATCATTTTCTATCATTAGGTAAGCACCAAATAGGTCAAAACAGGTCAATATACTATTCTGGAATAGTATAGGCAATTCTAGTTTTTTATTATAAAATTCAACACATTCCTTATATTTTTTTACATAGAGAATAGTGCCTGTCCTTTTTGCTTTCATCTAGTTTTTTTATTTGAACCTTGTTATACGATTTATAACTAAAAATTTCGCATATTCATCGTTTCTTTCTCCTTTCTACTTCGTTTAAAAAATAAACCGTAGCTATAGCTATGCTTGATTTTTTTGCCTTGCATAAAGAAAAAATAATTCAATGAATTTATACGAATTTTTTAATCACAAATCGTATTATAACAAAAGTAGACTAAATTCCAGATGTAGCCCAATGGTTTTGTTAACCCAATAGGCAATATCCTACTCCATATCCAAACCCTAAGGATTCCGTTTTGACAACATTAAAAATATTTTCTTCTACCCATACCGAGCCAAATGATAATTTTCCTTTTACATATGGTTGTATTTTCCAGACTTTAAGACATAATACTGGAGATAGAGATCCAGTAGAACTTCCCAGAATTTTGAGGTGCTCTCTCTTATAAAATTATAGGGACATTTTATAAAAAATTAATTAGAAAATAAGGAACTCTTATAATATTTTGTCAAAAAATCATAACATACTAATTCATAAAATCGCTGTTTAGATCTAAAAGCACGATTGACAAGCATATGTATATAACTACTAATCAGGCTTCCTTTTTGTAACTCTTTATCATTTGTTAAGCAGTTTATAATAGAGGATACTTCTTCTTCAGTTTTTGTGGTGTACTGGTGCAGTAGCTGATACAAAATAAGATAGTCTTCGTTTTGATCTGTTGTAGAAAAAAAAGAATATAGCTCGTGTTGTATCGTTCTATACTTTTTGTCAAGCTGTTTGGTGAGTTTTTTATCTGCAAGAAACTCTTCTTTAAAACGATCTCTGTTCAGACTTGTTAATTGTACTTTTTCTTTTAGAGAGTATTTAAAATTAGTAAGGATTGTATCGATCGCTTTTATGACAAATAAAAAAAATAGAGTGTCGTCTTTTATAATTTCTATTGCTTGCAGAAGCATATCACTCTCTTTTGAAAATAGTTTTTCTGAGAATGCTATTGTAGCCGCTCCATATCGCTCTATTTCTCTGATATACGTGTCTAATTGCACTTTATATATAATATCATCCTGTACATAAGATTGTAGTGCTTTATTAATATGTAGTATCACAGAACCAATATGCAGCACATCTGTGAGATGAAAACGTATTCTTATATGAAAGTCTGGATCCTGGTATCTAATAAAAAACCAATGACTAATATACCGGTTCTCTATCAGTTTTGCAACAAGAGGTCTTATTGTCTTTGTTAATATCAGATCAGAGCTGCGTTCTCCGCAATATATTTTATAATACAGCCATGTATCTCCCGCAATAAAGATTCGTTTAGTTGCTATAATATCCATAACAAATCAAGTGTTTTTATCAGATAAATGAGGTGCTCTTTCTTTAGCTTGTTTTAACTTTTCTTCATTATAAAAAGAGATGACAAATTGATTAGTAAACCCTTTATTTTCTCCTTTAATTACTGATTCTTCGGTAAACAAGAACTCTTCTAATACAAAAATTTCTATTTTTTTTACTGTATCCAGCCACATTTGGATCATATCATAGTTTTCTAAGTTAATCAACAAGGTATTATCTCCCTCGACTAATTGCACGAGTTTAGGCATGCATAATGCTGCTCTCCAGGAGCTAATGGCATCTATCAGTGGATCCTTGGTAAGCGGTAGAAATATCTCAATATCTTTTTGGGTAAGTAGCCATCTGGCTTTTGATAAAATAAAGTCTTTATACACTACTCTGGGTAAAAATTTCCTTTTTTCTAAAACGGCTCCCCAGTAAAACCCAATAGAAGCACGTAATTCTTGTTTCTGCAAGTCACATAAAAAATGATAAATAGGTAGTGCATTAGCACTATAATTGTGTGCGTTGCTTAAACGTGGCAGTACTCGTTTGTCTAACCTTTTAGAACGAAGCTGTATTTGGTTATGTCGCACAGAAATCATCAGATCGGTAATAGCTATTTGTTGTTCTCTTGACAAATTCGACTTTCCTAAATAAGGAATTTCATAGTCACGTAGAGAAACTCTCTGTATCACATTACCAATTCTGGATTCTGGCAGATGAATAATTTCTGCCAGAATATGATCAGGATTCATTTGCTGTTCTATATCTGCTATATAGTGCACTTGTTTTTGTATGGCTTTATTGCCATGAGTAAATCGGGCTAATAAATTGGTAGCAGAGGTTCCTCCTATAGAGGATAATACCATCTTTTCTTTACCATCCTGCAGGATTACTTCTGCCATAGCTGCCATTGTATCCGGCAGATCATCCCAGCGTACTGGCAAAGACTCAAAATCAGCATCATTAATTTCCATAACTACCGCATTAGAAGCAATAGTTTGCTCTAATTTTTTGTGGAGTATGTTATAGGGGGTGCCCCAAGATAAAGATTGTGGTATCGACTCTTCTTGATAAGGTATATCCAGCCCCTCCAGAAAAGGAGTACTATCCGATGCTTCCTGCCCTTGTAAATAGCCAATGCCAATTTCTGTATCTAATACGGTTGTTAAAGGTACTTCTCTGGTTTCATAACGTTTTAAAAATGCATTTTTGAAATGACTTAGATTCGTATCCTTTTGAGAAATAGATATCTTATTAAGTAAAGGAAGCATCCTTCTTATATGATATCCCCATTTTCTATCTAACGTACTGGATATGGCAACGGGATATAGATCTGTTTGTAATAAGTATTTCTTATCCATCGGAGTTTCTAATTTTTCTGCCAATTCTATAAACTCTTTATAATATGTTATAGAATTGCCAATCGTCATATCCAGCTGCAAAAGTTTATTCTTTAATTCCTTTATTGTATGTGTTACATCAGTAATATTATGTAATGTATGAAGTAGCCCAAGTAGCTGTTTCAGAAAATTATCTCCACAGATAGAAGGCTCTAATTCACTTACTAATACTTGGTTATCTATCAATTCATGGATAAAATCAGTAGCTTCTTCTTTAGTAATATCATCATCTATTAATATTTCGGATAAGACACCCACAGAAGCACCTGATTGTGATTTTGCCAGTATATTTTCCAGATATGATGACGCCATAACTGCTTCTATGGTATATGCCCGCTTATTTTGTTTGATATAGGTATATTCTACATATCGATACTGGTTCCCAATCTGATATAAACTACTATTGGGATACCATAATATCTGGCTTTTAATCTGGTCAATTTTTACAAGGTGTTGCACGAGTTCAACTAAAAAATGCATATCAAGTCGAGTTTGCCGGGCATAAGCGTGTATAGTATCCAAACTGATATTGGTTTCTGAACCAAATGATGCGGTAGCACAGCCGGCAAATAACCCAAAAGGAGTACATCGAGCAGAAATACGGGATAGATATTTTAGCAAGGAATATCGTAATCGTTTCTCTGATTTGGAATCTATATTTCTAGATGTTGCCCATTTCTGTAATGCGTTATAGAGTTCCGGGGAGGCCAAAAAAACAGCCTCTTTAATAGCTGGATTCTTCCAGATCTCTCTATATTTCTCTTTTGATATTTCCTTATCTGTAAAAACCAGGTTATAAAACTCCAAAGGCAATAGAGGGGTTCTAAAACAGAGCGTGTCAAAAAAAGTATATGGGTTTTTAGATTTCAAAAGTTGGTTAAGTCTATGTTCAATGATAGTATCCAAAGGTATATTTTGATTTTTTTAGTTCAAAATGATACTATGCAAAAACCGATTAGGTATTCAATTATTAGAATTAGATATAGAACTCATCTTGAGTAATGCTTTGACCTACAAAATTTACATTATGCACGCTAATTTTGTTGGTTTTTCAACCATAGACAGGACTAAGCTGAAAAAAAACCTACTTCATTATACTACAAAAGCCAAACTTTTCGGTTGAAAAACCACTACTCAAGATGAGTTCATAATGATCATATTTAGAGTCACAAAATATGGATTTAGAAATCAAATTAAAAATAAATTACAGGAAGTATTGATGTCTTAATTTTTTTGCAACAAAAAAGTGCCTAAAGAAATTAGGCACTTTTAGATATGGTTGTTTATTAAAACTGTAGTTTCAGTTTATTTAAAAAATTGTGTTTACGATATATTAACGTATGGCTTATGTTGTAAAAAAAGACTGAGTTTGTGTAATTATCTTTTTAGAAATATCAGTTTAATATTTCATGGTTTAAACAAAGTTTGGTTAATAATGCAATAAAAATCTGGAATTGGGGGATTATTAGATTTTAAAGCTCATAAATTTTATAAATAATCTACAATCATATCAAAAATTCAAAGATTAGTATTTGGTTATTCAAAGATACTTCTTATTCACTACCAGTATTCAATCAGTTGTTTAAGAGGGCAATTTTAATGTGTAAATTGATATTTGTACTGTATAAATGTATTTTCGCGAATTATTCGGTGAGGGAAAATTCTTAATACATATGTAGGTTTTTTGGCAAAGATTTTGTCAGTTTTTTTAATCTATCCGCATATATAAATTTATCAAAGGAGGTTAGTGCAGCAAGCTAAGTGATTTTTTTAAGCGCAATTTTTATATAAATAACTATTTGATTCATAATAAAATAAATGTAGCCCATTAAAAAACATACAGAAAAGTAGTCTATATGGGGTAACAAATTGCATCGTTATGTCATTAATAAGAAGTTGTTAATTAGTAGTGCCTTCTCAACGTATCAAAGTTAAACCGAAGTTGAACGATATAGAATTAGCCAGATAATCTCAGATATACTGATGATACCTGAGAAGGCATGCTATAGACGACAGCTATTTACCCCTTATAGAATTTTAAAACAAAAAACTAAGAGATATAATTATAGAGTGGTACTGTATCATTTTGGATGCCTAATAGAAATTAGGGTAGAGAATCTAAATAGCATTCACCTATGATATGCCACTCTTTTTTATCAACCTGTAGTTGTAGATATTCTGCAAATAAAGAGTGTAGAGCATTGCTGTTTTATTTCTAGCACATACAGATTTCAGAAAAGAATGATTATATAAGGAATTTAATGAAAAAAGAACAAGAACTATTATACAAAATAATGCGCAATTTTGAAGGAATGCAGAGAATTGAAGTATTTGATCTTCTACATAGGATGGAGATTTTATTATTTTATGCAAAAAGCCCCCTCCAAAAAGAACATCTCAAGAAAATCATCCTGTCTGATATGGATAAGAAAAATGGCAGCCCCTTCACAGTTTACTATCTTAGCCAATGGTAATTCCTGTGAGTTTGTAGCAGCTAACGACTGGATTCATGTGTATAAAGAAGTAAAAAGAGGAATTAATATCTGGAATCCCTTAGATACCTACTATTTTAAAACCAAATACGCTCCATCAGAATTAATACGATTAACCAAAAACAATTTGACGAATACTGTACATAATACTCCTCACGAATTAAAAGTAGCTAATTTTTTAAGAAATCATACAATCGTAAAAAAAGGAAAAAGCAGTGATAAACTACTGCTGATAAAGGTATAGCATATCTTAGAACTGCTTGGATATGTCATATAAATCGATAAAATAGAGCGTCAGGCTAGTAAAAAAAGTTAACACGTCTGGTAGTGGTTTTTTGCAGCATAGCGGAGGAAAACCGTATCGAGACCAAATCAAAGCAGTAGTACTGATTGCATCTCGATACACATTCAGAGTCGAAGGAATTATATCAAAAGAATCATTGCAACAGGTAGCGTCATTTTTGAGGTTTGAATGGTATAAGATACTATTTTAAGTATATTGCTCGAATAACAATATAGAACTATCGCTAAATTCGGGATATCAAAATATGGATTTAAAAAACAGATTATACGATTTGTGATTAAAAAATTCGTATAAATTCATTGAATTATTTTTTCTTTATGCAAGGCAAAAAAATCAAGCATAGCTATAGCTACGGTTTATTTTTTAAACGAAGTAGAAAGGAAAAAGAAACGATGAATATGCGAAATTTTTAGTTATAAATCGTATTAAAAGATAAGTTAAAAGAAATAGCCGATGTATTCATGCAGAACACTAGTACACCAGACACAATAGGAGTTCTGGGAGGTAGTTCTGGCATAGCTTTATTTCATTTTTATTATGCAGCCTTTAGTGAAGATACACTGCACTCAGATCAAGGGGCTGCTGTTATTTCAGAAACATTTAATCGTATACAGGAAGGATATTCATATCCTACATTTTGTGATGGAATTGCAGGTGCATGCTGGGTGTTGGAATTACTAAAAGAAGAACAGTTTGTGACACTTCAGGAAGATGTCATCACAGCAGAACTAGACAATTATTTATTAGATTGCATGAAGAAGGATATCGCTGAAAATAATTATGATTTTCTCCATGGTGCTATTGGTTATGGGTACTATTTCTTAAAACGATATCAGCAAGCCGAAACAGTACATTCAAAAAAGCAATATCAGAAACATCTTATGCCCCTGATTACATTTTTGACAGATACAGCTATTTCTGGTAATACAGGTATTTGGTGGAAATCTGTAATCAAAGTAGGAGAAGAAAAGTTTGAAGGATGTAATCTGGGACTGTCTCATGGGATGTCCAGTATTCTTAATTTTTTATCAAGAGTATCGATATATCCCGATTTTTCTGATCAAGCACTTCCATTGGTAAAACCAGCCATAAAGCATATCCTGGATTGCAAACATACTGATATGGAGTATACCTCTACATTTCCAAATTGGATCACCTCAGAAAAACCAGAAGGATACAACTCAAGGTTAGCCTGGTGTTATGGAGATCTCGGTGTTGGTATATCCCTGTTAAGAGCAGGTGAACTTTTAGAAGATGAAGATTTGATGCACGAAGCAATTACTGTATTAAAACTAAGTGCAAAGAGAAAGGATATCAAAGAAGCACTGGTAAAAGATGCAGGCGTATGCCATGGAGCCTTTGGTATCATACATATCTACAGATTTCTATATAAAAAGACACATGATACCGTATTTAAAAAAACTGCGGACTACTGGGCAAATGTTGGACTGGAGATGGCTACTCATACTGATGGCTATGCAGGGTACCTCTTTGGCTATGAAGGATCCTGGAAATTACAAGATTGTTTATTGGATGGTATTGCTGGTGTAGGATTAGCAATACTGTCCTATCTTACAGATGATGAAACTATGTGGGATGAAGCATTAATGATTGGATAAAAGAAGAAAAAATATAGATGTTGTGATGTGGTTTTTGCAGCAATAGCAGAGAAAAATTGTATCGAGACCTCATCAAGGTAGGTAGCATTGATCGCATCTCGATACACTGCTCCCCCCGGTCGCAGCAATCGATGAGACAGAAGGAGTCAATCATTTTGTATTTAGCTATTAAAAAATCTACATAAAATATAGCCGAGCAGGGTAACATATTGCAGAGATATGTTACTAACAAAAGTCAGGGATTGTTTTTTGCATATAATCCTCAGGCAATAACAGTAACATAATTTTATAATAACAATGAAACACACACAGATCTTACCCTTTATATTTTTATTGATGTCCTGCTATTTTATGATGGGACAGGCTGTTTTTGGGGTGCAATTTCCTATAGAAAACAGAGAGCAGAAGTGCAGGCAATGTATGGAGGCATTTAGAAATAAGCCCAAAGAAGTACTTTTTAGTATCAAGCGAGATGATCGGGAGGGGTTATATTTTGAAATCAATTCTAAAGAGTGGGCATATCAACTTTTTAAGGATACAAAAGATGGGATTATGATTGATATTGTATCAAAAGATCGTTATGATTGTGCTACACAAAAATTAGAGCCCTCTTCTTATGGGATTGTAGGCGATATTAAAAAACCGATATATGCGGCAACACTCAAAAAAGGGTTAAAAAAACAACCAAATGGTAAGTATAGGGTAAAAGTAGGTGTAGTGCCTGTACCATTAAGAGGAAAAGAATTAGAGTTTAATATCTATTTTATAAACGATAATTATTTTTGCCGTTATAATCGATTTTATGATCTGAAATCTTATCGATTAGAGTTACTAGATATGGGTATGTATCTTGATTCACTAACATATCAGTCGGAGATCAAGGATTTTTCTCAGATAAGTGAAGGCTTTAAGCTAAAATATAAAACACTTAAATTTACGATCCCTTTTGAGAAAAATAAGGCCACGTATGCTACCGATGATATCAAACCTGTATATGATTCTCTCCATCTCACAGATTATACTATCAAAACAATCGATATAAAAGCATACGCTTCTGTAGAGGGAAGCTTGAAAAGAAATATAGCCTTACAAGAAGGACGCGCGGCTAGTATTGTAGAGGCGTTACAGGAGTTTCAGAAACCAGCCATAAAGACAAAAATCAGTGCTACAGAAAATTGGGTTGAATTTCTGAATACTATTCCTACTACAGAATATGCTAGCTTTTCTGACCTGAGTAAAGCTGAAATCAAGGCTAAACTTATGGATCCCAACATCAATGCAGATTTAGAACCTTATTTACAAAAACATAGAAAGGCAGTCATCACTTTATCACTCCAGAAAAAAGATAGCTATAAAACAATGAGTAATGACCAGTTAATTTCTCTGTATAAAAATGCTGTGCTAGAAGAAAATATTGAGAAAGCGAATGAATTACAAAATACAATTTTTGAACGTATTAAAGGAAATGAAATTTCGCCGGATAAGATAAGTACGCTGGATGTACCTGCCCAAAAACAATTTGCACAACTCGCCAATAAAAATACATCGCTAACGTATATGATTAATGAGCGTGAGGTACTAAGAACGTACACAAAACTTCTGGAATTGGATAGATTATTACCTAGAAATAAGAAAATCAAGTACAATATTTGTGCAACCAAATTTAAGATATGGCGGCATCGTATACAGCCAGTAAAGACAGAAGCGTTTAAAAAAGAAATTCTGGCATTAAAAAACTATGGAGTATCACAAGTATTGATTGACCGTATGCTTATCAATTATCATATTATCAAAAGTGAATCTTATATGCGGAAAAGAGATTTTGCTGCCAAGGACAAATCCATGAAATATATCTATACACGGTATAAAAAAATAGTACTCACGAATGATGACTATCTTAATCTGGCACAGTATTTTACATCATATGCTAATATCGAATATGCTATAGAATTACTAAAAGATAGAGTAAAAAGTATCGATGCAGGTACAGATTTACTGTTCTATTACCTGAATCTCACTCTTGTAGATAAGGAACTGACCAAAGAACGTGATTACAGAACCATGATGCTTAATGCGATTTCTAAGGATCAACAGCGCTTTTGTAAACTCTTTGATCCATTTGGAGAAGGAGGAGTAACGTTTCAGTTATTAGAAAATGAATACCTAAGAAAAGCATATTGCGAAAATTGTAATACGAAGTAATATCAGTTACTGTTTGAATTTACTGTAAAAGAAAATTCAGACAACAAATGGTCTGGTTAACAATGTGTATCTATTAAATAGATATCTTCAAAAAAGTTAATAAATAATGTTAGCACGTCTGGTAGTGATTTATCGCAGCGATAGCGGAAAAAAATTGTATCGAGACCTCGATACACTGCTCCCCCTGGTCGCAGCAATCGATGTGACGTGAGGAGGTAATGGCATTATATATAAAGAAAGGCGACATCAAAATGCCACCTTTCTTATTTTCCGTTAAGTCTAATCGTTTAGATTCGAGAAAAAGAGGAGTAAAATTCATCAATCTTTTTATAACTTTTACTCATCATAACAGTAGTTATAAAAGTGAACCCATCTTGAGTAATGCTTTATGTACTATCTGCGAATCAACAATTTCTGCGTATGGATCTTTTGACCATTCCCATTTTTGATAACTAAGGTATAGACCCCTTTAGTCAGAGAATCTGTATAAATCTGAATATTTCCATTTGTAAATACCGAAGCTGTTTTTACGTTTTTAACAACAACTCCCAGACTATTAATTAATTCTACCTGAACATTTCCTAATTCTTCTGATGTTTTCTTGAAATTAATAGTAAACTGCTCTCTTACCGGATTAGGATACACGATAGTTTTTTCTTTTGATAATAGCGGTTGTTCTTGTGCCAGATTTTCTGCTACCGACAGATTATTACTGGAAGGTCCTATGTATTCTAATATCCATTGTTGCGCTGGAGTTCCGTTACCGCCCCATATTTGTACATTAACTCCATTACTATCTTGTCCATTACTGATATCCAAATATCTTCCTGGAGCTACTTTGGGTGTCAGCGCCACGTAGGAGTCACCACTACTCTCTATTTTCCATTTTTGAGAGATATTGTTTATATCAGCAGTCCAGATGTGAATATTAGTACCGTCTGCATTCACGCCACCCTTAACATCCAGCGCTTTATCCGGTGCATGCTGCGGGGATAATATGTAATATCCTTCCTCATTAGAGTTTCTGGCAATCCATCGTTGTGGCTGCGTTCCATTGTCTTCCCATATTTGTACATTAGTTCTTACAGCAGTTCCTCCATTTGAAACATCCAGATTACGTCCGTCAGGTAATGAAGACTTAATTTCATAAATACCTCCCGGTATTAACGAATTGTCTTTCAATGTTTTGAATTGTAAGGTACTGGATAGTATTCTGTTACCGTTTGTACATGCAACACCAACTACTACATCATAGATGGTTTCCGGCTCCAGATTTTGTAGTATAACAGAGTTTGTAGGAGCCAGTGTATGTATCCATTCTGACGTGGACTGTTTTTTATGAAAAGTGTAATAATTATTGTTGTTAGGGATAGCAGGCCATGTGATGTTTAATGTGGTATCGGTAGCCGCAGTAAGTGCAATATTGGTAGCCGCTTCGCAAGGTAGTTCTGTTTCTCCATCTAGAGCGGTTTCATAGATTCCTCTACCGTAGGTAGCGGCTCTAAGTTTTCTACTGTGATAATTAATGTGTAGGTGGTGTACTTGAGTTTTCGGTAATTTGGTACCATAAACCTTCCAACTTGTCATGGATGCATCTTTATAAAATACACCAAATTCTGTACCGATATACAAAACTTCTTCGGCATCCTTTTGAGTAACGATAGAATATACAGGAATATTAGGGATCCCTGCAGAGATATTTGTCCAGTTTACTCCTCCATCTACAGATTTATTTACTTTCATTCCGTTTGAGAAATGCCCAAACGTGATATATACGGTTTTTGCATCATTGGGATCAACAGTAATACTGGTGATATCCTGATTAAAATCTTTATAACCCCAGGTATTTCCCTTATCATAGGTGTAGTGAAATCTTCTGGGACCTCCAGCATATATTACATTAGAATCCGAAGGTGCTACGGCAATAGATCGTAATACCTCCCAGTACGCATCACTGGCAGAAAAATCAGGGCTTATTTTTTCCCATGAGTCACCACGGTTATCAGAGGTGTACACTGCGTGATATCCTGCTACAATTCTTTTAGAGTCATTAGGATCTAATACATAGGGTATTACCCACCAGGATTCATTGACATCATCAGGCTTAACATCTCTGGAGTTTTGCCATCCGTTTGTAGTTCTTATAATATTAGGAGATGGATTATAATTAGAATAACGGATATCAGAATCTTGTGGATCTATAGCCTGAGTTCCTGCGTCTCCTCCATTTGAATTTTTCCACGTCAAAGAACTATCTCTAAACGAACCCCCATTATCCTGTGACCCTACACCGATAATAGCACCATTAGATTCTGAAGAGGCGGCATGATAGTATTGTGGTATAACAAGTCCATCACTATGTCTGCTCCATCGGTTAGCAATACTATTTTCTCTCTCGTTATAGGCATCTATTCCTCCGTCATTACAAGAGTATATAAGGCCATTAATTGGATTACATACCATATTTCTATGATCTGCATGAACTTCTGTAATTGAAGTACCTCCGTGCCATTTTGAGATTTGTGTCCAGGTAGCACCATTGTCATCACTTCTAAAAACATCTAATTGACCTCCGTACAGGGTATTAGCATTATAAGGAGAAGTGGTCATGGCATCAAAATTGACAATACTTCCATTTGGATAGGTTGCCTTATTTTTTTCAGTCCAGGAGTTTCCGTTATCATTAGAAACCCATATCCCTGCATTAGACCAGGATATTACGCGATTAACATTCGCATTGTTAAGAGTTATTCTCCCAAGTCCAGAGTGACTAGGACCGTTATTAACTATTGAGAATGACTGCCCTTGATTCGTAGATTTATAGAATCTGTTATTAATTATTGAGAAAGCGGTTGATCCGTTATCACTATTACTAAAGGTAATATCGGTTGCTCTACCACTAGCAACCCTTGTCCAGTTATCACCCGCATTTATGGTACGATAAACCCCTAGATTAGTAGCAACTAATAATATAGCCGGGTTTGTAGGACTTTGTACCAGATTATAGAAAACCACACCATTGCTTAAGTTTCTTGTAAAACCAGTAGGAGACCAGGTAGTTCCTCCATTGGTAGATTTATAAACTCCCATTCCGCGTCCACCTGTATTATCACCAGTGGTAACATAAAGAATATCTGGATTGGCATGATTTACTACGATTGCTCCTGCTCCCAGAAAGGGTAGATTATCTCCCTGCGGAATATACGTACTACCACCATCTGTAGTTTTCCATACGCCTCCTTTTTGTCCGCAAACCCAAAAGATATTTGCATTACTCGGATGAAAACCGATGTCTGTTGTTCTACCCATACTCCAATAACCACCGTCATTACTAGTTCTGGAAATATTAGTCCAGGTAGCTCCTGCCGCTTTTGCTGTTATACTTTGTTCTTTGTTTACAAAATCGTCATATCCTTGCTGAAGTTCTAAACTACTTGGAAACGTACCATCTTGATGTACTCTTTGACTCATATACCACTCCCACCTCCTAAACTTAACAAAATCATTCTCTCCTATAATTTTGATATTATTAGATTTACTAATAACTTCTACTTGTTTGTTTTTCTTTTTTTCTTCAAATCTTTTGGAAATTTCATTACGAATTTCATAAAAATTGGCTCCTGATTGCTGAGCACTTTGTATCCAATCTTTTTCCTGTGCCATTAAGGAAATAAAATTGAATAAAACACCTACTAAGAGTAGTTTTTGGATAATTTTCATTGTTATTTTGATTTAAGTGTGATATGAGTGTTTTTTTAATTAACCACTTGTGGATAAAAGTAGATAAAAATGGATTTTTTCATCTCCCTGTTTACAGGGATATTTACACCAATATTATTCAGTGATAATTTTTTGTGAATTATTCTTAAAGAATTACAAATATTATTCATAAAGTAATGATAATAAAATTTTTACACTGTTGTTTTGTACTAAGTTTATGGTGTCTGATTGTAAGCTAATATCCATTTTATTTTTTTACTTTATAACGCATTTTTTTGTAAAGTCTTATCTACGCTTTTCTGTATATTTATACAATGGTTTCAGTATGAACAGAATACATGATTTACCCATTAAAATATTTTTGATTCACCTATACTTTTGCGGTTCTTACCAAACTCATATTAACTTTTCTATTTCCTGAAAAATGGTGGAGATCTATCTGCGCTTCGTTACTTTTCTTAGCCCTTATACTTTTCAAAAAAAAGCTTTATTGGATCAAAATTCAATATGTTTTGGATACAAACAAAAAGCCAGAATATTCACTATGAACTTATCTTGAGTAGTGGTTTTCAGCCGAAAAGCTTGGCTTTTATAGGTCAAAGTATTACTCAAGATGAGTTCTCTATAAAAACTAAAGGCTACATTTTTTACAAATGAGAAAATCACGATAGAAACAGCGCGTTTAGATCGTGATTTTCGGAATTTAACTAACTAATTAAATTGTTATAACTGGAGCTTATATTTTTTTATCAAGCATATAGATGTTCTATTTTTGTTATTCCTCTACTCTTTTTAGATTATCATTAGAGTTTCTATCTATTAGTTTATTATAGGGATCAATCCCTGCTTTTTCAGGTTTTTTGTCAGTAATGACGGTAAACTTATTTTCACCTGGCTTTAACCATTTTCTTTCCAGATAATATGGGTTTTTAAGAGGTACGTCCTGATCATCAACAATATCTTCTCCAAACAGACCAATTTCTATATAATTAGTAGTGTCATCTGTTCGCTTTTCTTTTCCTTTATCATCATAATAAATTTTCTTGGAATCTACGATAAATGTGGTTTCATAAGTGCCATTTTCCAGCTGTAAAGTAGTAGCTTCTTTAATTCGATTTTCATACAGTACAATCTCCTTAAAACCATCGTCTACTGCATATTTTAAAGAATCTGGAGCTGCTTCATAAATGGCTCGGTATAAATCTTCTGAGGTAGCATATACCCCTTTTTCAAAATTTTTATATTCTTCTAAGAACTCTTTTAATGCTTCATTTACTCTTTCTTCTCCTATAATATCCTGTAATTCATACATGATCATAGAACCTTTGCGATACCAAATATGCTGTCCGGTCTCTACATTTATCAAAGAACGCTCTGGTTTGAAACTAAAAGCTCTGCTTCTCAGGTATTCATCTAATGAATATTTAAGAAAGTTTTTGATTCCGTTTTCGCCATATTCCTTTTTCATAGTCATAAGTGACGAATATTCTGCCAGGGTTTCTGAAATAATATTGGCTCCCGATGTTTTACTGGGAGTTACTAAATGTCCCCACCATTGGTGCGCAACTTCGTGGGCAGTTACTCTAAAAGCATAATTGAAATCTTCTGCTTTTTCAAAATCTGCAACAAATCCAAAATTTTCTGAATACGGTATCGTAGTGGCAAAAGATTGGGCAAAGGTAGCATATGCCGGAAATTCAACAATTCTGATGATTGAATTGGGATATTCATAAAAATTCTTGGAACAATAATCCAGTGCTACTTTTATACCATCTACAAAATATTGAAGGTTTCTTTTATGCTTAGAAGAATGATATACCTCAATCGCTACTTTTTTACCACTTGGAGCGATCCAGCTTGATTTTTCTATATCATATCTTGCGGATACAACATTAAAAAACAGATCTGTTTGTGATTCCAGTTTGTAATGATAATAGGCACGATCGTTTTCTTTCCATTCGTTGACTAATTTCCCGGGGGCTAAGGCAATTTGGTCATCGCTGGTACTTACTATGGCTTCAAAATTAATATAATTAGCATCTTCATTAAATAAATTTTTCTTCAATGCCGTAGTATCTGTTCTGGGAGGTAGCAAATAATCCAGTTTTTTTAATCCATATTTTTTGCGAATACCATTGTCGCTTAAACTAATATCATAATGAAATCTGGGAAAGATATTACCGTTTAAAAAAGTTCCATTATTTAATACCTGAGTTTCCAGCGCATTGGCAAATCCTTTTGTTTTTGCTGATACAGTAATAGTAAGTTCAGCTCTTTCATCCGGTTGCATAGGTTTTGGCAACCTATAGAAATACATCCTGTAAGTAGAATCTACAACTGAAGCCTTAATTTCTCTATGATTGTACAGTACTTTTTCCAAAACCATATGTTCACTTCCATATTGTAATTCTAATAGTAAGGTATCTATGGCTGTTTTATAATTATTAATGATCCTAAATTCTCCTTTTGCAGCAACAGCTCTCTCTGCCGGGAATACATCTATATAGGCTTTTAGGTCTGTTACTTGTGGATGAGGTTTGTTGATCAGTCTGGAGTATTTTTTTTCTGCATCAGCTTCTATCTCATTATAGTACTCTCCATCCTCAATAGTATTTATTATTTTTAGATTATAATAGCTATAAGATGCTACAGATACAAATGCAAGAATAGTAATGCTTACTACGGTGATCATTTTGCTATTAAATCGTTGTTTGGCCAGGGTGAATCTCTCTTTTGCAGTAGTAAAAAATCCTCTGACCCAAAATAGTTTTCCGATAAGCATCAGAATGAGAGTAAATAAAATCCAATATAATTTAAGCCACGCAATTCCTGTAAGATAATGTCCAAACCCGTTGAGATCACTTATAAAAAAAGGAGTTGATCCTCTAAAACGAATGAGAGGATTGCTACTTTTAAAAGCAAGTGTAATCAAAAGAGGCGATCCTATGTATATCAAAACAACAATGAAATGCCCTAGAAACTTATTATTAACAAGTACATGAATAAAAAATGCAAGCAATGTGGTCATTAAAAAATTAGGAAAGACAAGCATAAAATTATAGGTAAGATACATTCCTAAATCAAAATCAAAATATCCAAGGAATACCTGATATAAAATACCAATTAAAATATTTATGAATGTAAGTACAACAGAAATCCCAATAAGCGATAGTACCTTAGAGAGATATAAATTTTGGTTGCTTATAGGGAGCGCATCATAAAAAACAAAGGTTTTATTTTTACGAGTTCTATGTACAGCTTCTCCAGAGTATATAATTAATATAATAATTGAGAGTAAAGTGATACCTATACTAATATTATCAATTATGAATCGAGTAATAGGCAGGTTGGGAGTACCATAGGTCTCGTTATTAGAATAAATGATTATTATAGAAGTAATAACCCCAATTACCAGTAGAATTATAAAAACGGGGTCTCTAAGAATTGATAAAAATTCAATTTTGCTTAGAGAAAATAAATTTTGACGTGAAGTTTCTTTAGTAAAAGCCTGTTTTATAGAGATGATTCCAGAAGGGATGTAATTATCATCCCTTGTTTTTTGCGCTCTGTTACCAGAGGAAAGAAATTTTTTGTAATCAAATCTCAGGAAAGTAATGATAAAAAAAATAAAGCCAATGCTGAGCCATAACATTCTGTTTAACAAGAATTTTCCTTGTATTGGTAATTGATTCGTATTTAATTCATTAATTGACCAGTATTTCTTTACAAAACTCCAGGCCTCTCCTCCAAAAGGATCTAAATAGACACTAAGCCATTGGTAATCAATATCACCAGTAAAATTTCCAGCCAAAGAATACAATAATAATAAACAAATTCCTCCTAAATATATAATAGACATTTTTTTAAAAAAAGCCATTAAGCAGAAGAATAAAGAACCAATGAGAAAAGCGTTTATTTGTAAAATAAATATAAATGGTAGTAGATATGATAACAGACTAAATTTATCATAATCACCATAATCAGGTCTATCTGCGTACATCCCCATGGTGACCCCTATGATGGCAGCAAGTACAATACAAAAATTAAGGAGTGTAACAATTGTAAAACTTCCTAAAAACCGACCTAATACATATGATTTTTGTTTAATAGGAAATGTAAAATAGGTCTGAGCAGTTTTATGATCCTGATCTCTATAGATCGGCACTCCCATAATTGCGGCATAGAAAAATATGCAAAATATAGAGATAGGTCCTATAATTTCTGCAATATGGTTAGGACTATTTACATATTGAGCCGTAGATGATTGTTGAAAATAAGAAAGTAATCCTGCCATGAGCATACCAAGCCCCATATAGATCCAGGTAGCAGGTCTGCGAAGACGGTATAATAGTTCAAAAGAGAATATTTCCTTCATAATTAAACTTCCTGCTGTTGGTTTTGATTAATACTATAAAAATAGAATTCTTCTAAACCGTTATTGATCTGCTCAAAACCATGTAATGGAGGAATATCACTATAAATATTTACAAAAAACTGTCCTCCTCTTAAATAATTAGAAAGAACAGTATATTGATTCTGATAATGCTCAAGTGCTGATTTTTCGATTTGTTTTTTAAATATTTTACCATCAAGCGTGGCAGATAATTCCTGTGGGTTTCCTTGTGCAAGAATTTTTCCTTCATTAAACACAGCCATACGTTCACAGAGGTTTGTTACATCATCTACAATATGGGTGGATAGGATCACTACAGCATTTTCTCCTAATTCACTCAATAAATTATGAAAGCGATTTCGTTCTAACGGATCTAATCCTGCGGTAGGTTCATCCACAATAATCAATTTTGGGTTCCCCAGTAAAGCTTGTGCAATACCAAATCGTTGACGCATCCCTCCAGAAAAATCACCCAGATTGCGAGTCCTAAACTTATATAAATTTACTTTATTTAATAAATCGGCAACATATCCTCTTCGCTCATTGGAATTGGTAATTCCTTTTACCTTAGCAATATGATTGAGCATCATCTCTGCAGAAACCTTGGGATATACGCCAAAATCCTGAGGTAAGTACCCCAAAATTTTTCTGAGCTCTTCAGGATTTTTAAAAACATCAATGCCATCAAACTCTATAGTTCCTGTATCTGCTAGTTGTAAAGTAGCAATGGTTCTCATAAGGGTAGATTTCCCAGCACCATTAGGGCCTAATAACCCAAACATTCCCTTTTCCAGGCTTAGATGCACATCGTTTAACGCCTGGGTTCCATTAGGGTATGTTTTGGTAAGGTTCTTTATTGTTAGCATATTGTTGTCCATGTTGATTAGAATGTTAGACTAATAAGTTAAGATTTTGTTACAGAATGATCTCAACTTTATGAAAATGATCTTAGATTAAGTTATAAGTTGGTATATTTACGTTTCTTATAAAATTACCAGCGAATTCATGTATCAACTACGTAGAAATAGAAGATTACGAACCACTGAAGCAATTCGATCTTTAGTTAGAGAACATACGATAAGCCCCACAGATTTTTTAGTTCCTCTTTTTATTGTAGAAGGACTTCAAATAAAAGAAGAAATATCTTCTATGCCCGGATACTATAGATATAGTCTGGATTTACTGAAAGATGAGGTAAAAGAAATCTGGTCTTTGGGATTAAAATCAGTATTGCTTTTTGTAAAAGTACCTGATCACCTAAAAGATAATAAAGGAACAGAAGCACTGAATCCAGATGGATTAATGCAGCGCGCAATCAAGACCGTAAAAGAAGTTGCTCCAGAATTATTAGTCATGACAGATGTAGCATTGGATCCTTATTCCTCTTATGGTCATGATGGTATTGTAGAAGATGGATATATCGTTAATGATCCTACCTGTAATATTTTGGCACAGATGTCTCTTTCTCATGCGATGGCAGGTGCAGATTTTGTAGCTCCCAGTGATATGATGGATGGCAGGATTCTAGCAATCAGAGAATTATTAGAAAAAGAAAGTTATAAAAATACCGGTATTATGAGTTATAGTGCCAAGTATGCCTCTGCCTTCTATGGTCCTTTTAGAGATGCATTGGATTCTGCACCCGGTTTTGGAGATAAGAAGACATACCAGATGGATTTCTCTAATCGGGATGAAGCCGTTAAGGAAACACTAATGGATATTGATGAAGGTGCAGATATTGTGATGGTAAAACCTGGACTGGCATATCTAGACATTGTTAGAGATATTAGAGATGTGGTGGATGTTCCGGTAGCAGTATATCAGGTGAGTGGAGAATATGCCATGCTCAAAGCTGCAGCAGAAAAAGGATGGCTAGACCACGATGCTATTATGATGGAACAGTTAATCGCTTTTAAAAGAGCGGGAGCACATATTATTGCCAGTTATTTTGCTAAGGACGTGGTTAAACTTTTGGGTTAATTTTTTAAAATACGCAGTATGGTTAGTAGAGAACGATTATATCAGACTTTTGGAGAATTATTGTATGTGATCGCCATGAGTGATGGCGTTATTAAGAAAGAAGAGGCAAAAGCGCTGGAAGCCATCTTAAAAGCTCACCCAAAAGGAGAAGAAATAAAATGGTCTTTTGATTATGAAAACAGAAATCAGAATGATATTGAGACCTTATACAAAAAAGTCATTGAGGTTTTTTCTGATAATGGCCCTGATGAGGAATATGACTTTATGATATATGCGTTGACCAAAATTGCAGAAGCAAGTGATGGTATTGGATCCAAAGAAGAACGCGTAATTACCAGTTTTTCCAAAGATTTATTAAAACGTTTTAAAGAAGATATTGATACGCTGTATTAAAAACCAAATTATTATAGACTAAAAACACTAAAACCAGAAGAATGAAAAATATTTTTTTACTACTCCTATCCGCAGCCTTTATGGGTGTCAGTTGTCAATCCAAAAAGAAACCTGAAAAAGAAAAGATTGTCATTGGAGCAAAAAAAGAAGAAAAATCTCCTGAATTTATAAAAGGAGAGAAATTATTTAAGGGCAAAGGAAATTGTTATTCCTGCCATCGACTCGATAAAAAGTCTGTTGGTCCCAGCACCAAAACAATTATGAAAATCTATAAAGAACAGCAAGGAGATATTATAGGTTTTTTGAGACAAAAGAAAGACCCTATTGTAGATCCAGAAAATTATGCCGTAATGAAAACCAATTTTGCCAGATTAGCAAAGTTTTCTGATGAGGAATTGAAATTGATAGCAGCCTATATGAATGAGGTGAGTGAGTGATTAATTAATTGAGTGATGAACAAAGTTTTTATACCCCTGTTTTTTATAACATCTTCGATAATGTCTCAACAAGTAACCCCAAAATCCGCCTTCTTGGAAAAATGGAAGAATTCCAAAGAATATTTGTTAGCAATAGCAGACGCTATGCCAGAAGATAAATATGCGTATAAACCTACAGATCGCGAAATGGATTTTAAAAATCAATTACTTCATATCTGTGGAAACATGCGCTGGTTAGGCACTACCTACTTTTCTGAAGAAAAATTTGATCGAAAAAAACTCTCAGAAAATAATCCTGAGAAAAAGAAAGATATTATTTCATTTTTATCAGATTCTTTTGATATGGTTTATGATAAAATTACTAAAACTGAGGATAAAGAATTAGAGCTAACCGTCGATTTTTTTGCAGGGAATAAATCTAAACTTCAGATTCTTAACTTACTTCAGGATCATGTAACGCATCATCGTGGGCAATTGATTGTGTATTTGAATCTTAATGAGATCAAACCACCAGAATATGTGGGTTGGTAACAAATGATCCCACTATTCTTAGATTTTTGCTTTACTTATGCTTATCAAATTCTTACTTTAGCAAAACTAACTTTAGATTATGGCTTTACTTATTGTATACGGTGTAGTATCAATTTTCTTTTCCTTTTTATGCTCCATTCTGGAAGCTGTATTACTGAGTATTACTCCTACCTTTATAAATGTTAAGAAAAAAGAAGGTAAAGGGTATGCTGCCACTTTGGAGAACCTTAAAAAAGATGTAGATAGACCTCTGATTGCAATATTAACATTAAATACGATTGCGCATACTGTAGGAGCTATTTTAGTAGGTGTACAGGCAAAAGTCGCTTATGCAGAATTGTATGGGTCTGAAACCAAAACTATTTTAGGATTTGAGATAAGTGAGGATTTGATGGTGGGTATCGTATCTTCTATTATGACAATTTTAATCCTTGTAGCTTCCGAAATTATACCAAAAACCATTGGTGCTACCTATTGGAAACAACTTTCTAATTTTACATCAAAAGCATTGGGCTTTTTAATCTGGCCATTAAAATGGACGGGGATACTCTGGGTATTGCAGTTAACAACAAAATTGATCGGAGGAAAAGGGCATCATGGATCTGTATTGAGCAGAGAAGATTTTACAGCCATGGCGGATATAGCAGAAGAAGAAGGTGTTTTTGAAGAATCAGAATCTAAGGTAATTAGAAATTTACTGAATTTTAAAGAAATACTGGCAAAAGATATTATGACGCCAAGAACAGTCATGAAAATAGCGCCAGAAGAGCAAAATATTAAGTCATTTTTTGAAGCTAATAAAAATCTTCGTTTTTCCAGGGTTCCTGTATATGCAGATACTCCTGATAATATAACAGGCTACGTGCTAAAAGATGAAATCTATAAGAATTTGGCAGAAGATAAATACGATAAAAAACTCAGTGACCTTAAACGCAAAATTTTTATAGTAGATCGCAATGTTGCCGTACCAGGCTTGTTCGAGAAATTAGTGGCTCATAAAGAGCACCTGGCACTGGTTGTGGATGAGTATGGTTCTGTAAGCGGAGTTGTAAGTATGGAGGATGTTATAGAGACACTCCTGGGGTTAGAAATTATGGATGAAAGTGACAAAGATTCTAATATGCAGGAATTAGCACGAAAAAATTGGGAAGAGCGCGCAAGACGATTAGGGATACTAGAGGATAAAAAAGAAGAATGATTGAAACTGCTTTTATAGAAACTCCTCTAGGTATTGCCTCTATTAAAGGTGATGAGAATGGGATTGCCGAAATTTCAATTACATCGCAATCACATCAGAAACCTTCAGAAAAGATTGCAGATTCTTTAAAAGAGCCTGTAAAACAATTACAAGAATATTTTAGCAAAAAAAGAACAACTTTTGATATAAAACTAAACCCGTCCGGAACAGATTTCCAGAAAAAAGTATGGCATGAGTTGTCTGGAATACCCTTTGGCAAAACAGTAAGTTATCTGGACATTGCAAAAAAACTAGGCGACCCTAAAACTATTAGAGCAGCAGCATCTGCTAATGGGAAAAACCCATTATGGGTGGTAGTTCCTTGTCATCGTGTAATTGGTAGTGATGGATCGCTAACTGGATATGCAGGAGGACTCTGGAGAAAAAAATGGTTATTGGAGCATGAAAGCCCAGTGAAACAACAATCCTTATTTTAGATCAGTTTATGTATAAAATATATACTCTTTTATTATTTCTTATACTAAGCATTTCTGCAAATGCCCAGGCATCCATAGATAAAGAGTTACACCGAACAATTAATCTGGAAAATAATTCTTTAAATAAGATTATACAAAAGGCGGATAGCTTAGCAAAAGCTAAAAACTATCCAGAAGCGGAGTTAAAATACGATATGGTATTTGATATTCTCAGAAACACCTATGGTGTCGACAGTCTGGAAAAAGTAGATGTAAAAAAGATAGGCTTTAAAATAGAACGTTTTTTTACCAGACAGATGAAAGGATATTTGAAATCCATGGATGTTTTGGATTTTATTGAGAATTACTGTGATAGTAATAATGACTATAAATGCCTGGCACAGACAAATATACGCTTAGGAATATTACATAAGAGAATTGGAGAGTATTTAAAATCTTTGGACTATTATAATAAATCCTTATCGTATGCAGAAAAAATAGATGATGCAGAGATATATTGGTCGGTCTTTATGGATCGGGGGGGATTATTTTTGGACATTGGTGATCTGAACCAGGCTAGAAAAGATTTTAAAAAGTCACTGAGCTACATTCCATTGGATAACCTTAAAAAAAAGGGGCTGACGTATACAAATATCTCAGCTTCATTCGTAGGAAGTGAAGCAGACTCAATTTTATATTATTCAAAGCTTGCTTCTCTAAATTGTACTAGTTCTTCCTCGACAAGGCGTTGCACAATTGCATATAATAATATAGCATGGGCATATTTCTTAAAAGATATGCCGGGTAAAGCACTCGAAGTGATCAGAAACAATATAGATTTAGAAAAATTAACCTATAAAGATAGTGATGAGCTATATCCCGCTTTGTTACATACACTGGGGTCTATTGAATATAAGCTCGAAAAATATGATAAGGCATTATCGTATTTTTTAGACGCTCATAAAGGTTTTTTAGAAAAGAATGATATTTTAGATTTAATCCGTACCAAAGAAGACTTATCAAGAACCTATGAAAAAATGGGGAACTTAAAATCCAGTATCAAAATCCTGAGAGAAATCAAACCCCTTCGAGCTGGGCAGCTAAAAGTAAAGATCAGCAAAGAATTGGCAAAAAATGAAGGAAAAAAACTACTAGAAGTTAAAGAAAAAATCATTTCTCATCTTGAAGAAAAAAACTTAAAAATAGAAAAAGAAGTAAGTAAAACAAAATGGCTGAGCTATACGCTGGGTATATTATTATGTGTAGCATTGATCGTATTGGTATACAGAGGATACAAAGGTAAGATCAGATATTATCAGATGAATGAGCAGTTAACATTAACACGCCTTACCTCATTACGATCTTCTATGAATCCTCATTTTTTATTTAATACTTTTAGCACTTTACAAAACTATATTCTTAAGAACGATAACCTAAGAGCAAATGAATATATGACCGAGCTATCCGGTTTGATCAGAAATGTATTAAAAAGTTCTGATAGTGTCTATATCCATTTTAATGACGAATTGAATATTATACAATCATATGTGAATTTACAACGAGGTCGATTTCAGGAAAAGTTTGATGTTGTCTATGATATAGAACAAAGCGTTATTGCACTAAATCCCAAAATACCTTCTATGATTATTCAGCCTTTTATAGAAAATGCCATTATTCATGGATTTTCTCATCTGTCAAAAAAAGGAGAATTAAAAATATCACTAAAATTAATTAATGAAGCGCTGGAATTTAGAATAGTAGATAACGGAATTGGTCGTGCAGCCTCAGAAGCTTTAAAAAAAGAAACAAAAGATAAATCTCATTTGTCAATTGCTACAGAAAATACGATTGAACGCTTAGAGATTTTAAATAAAATAGTAGAGGGATATCCAAACGTGATTATAAATGACCTTTTTTGTACATTGGGGGAACCAAAAGGGACTGAAGTAGTAATTACATTGCCAATAATCAAAGAGATTAGAAATAATGGAACGACACAACCTGAAATGCTTTATAATAGATGATGAAAAAAAAGATAGAGAAAATATTCGATTACTTTTAAACACATATTGTCCGCAAGTAGAAATTATTGGAGAGGCAGGAGATAAACTTTCTATATTAGAAGGTTTGACTAATGTAAATCCTGATATAGTCTTTTTAGATGTGCAATTAGGTACACTGACCATATTTGACATTCTTAATGAATTAGAAGAAGTAAATTTTAAAATTGTATTTGTTTCTGCTTACAATCAATATGCAGTGGATGGTTATAAGTATAATGCAATAGGGTATCTATTAAAACCTATTGATCCCAGGCTATTAGTTGAAGTAATTAATAAAGCTTCGCAATTAAACATAGAAGATGAACACAAAGATGATTCATTAAACGAAATTAAAGACTTATACGCCAAAATCCATGAAGTTCCCAAAATTTCTATTACAGATACCAAAGGAACGCATGTCATTAAAATCCCAAGTGTTTTATACTGCGTGAGTAATGGAAATTATACTACCTTTATTAGAAAAGACGATAAAGAAGTTGTAATTTCTAAAAACCTCAAATACATAGAATCTAAGCTTCAGTTATATGGTTTTTTTAGGATACATAGATCTTATCTTATTAATTTGGATCACGTAAAAACATTAGTAAAAGATCAGGGAGGGTATGTAATCATGTGTGATGAGAAATCTTTACCTATTGCAAGAGACTCTAAAAAAGCATTATATGATAAGTTAAATGTCATTTAAGGGAAATTATCGCTTTTAATACTTTTCTCATATACGTTTTATACAATATAAATATCAATTTACACATTGAAACTATCGAGTTAAACATCTTACCAGATCAAAACAACAAATAAAAAGTACCTTTGGGTCACACTTTTATTAAACGTTGATTTTAGATATGATTTAGAATATTTATAAAATTATGAGCTATAAAATCTATTACCCCAATTCTAGATATTTATTGCATTGTTGGCTTCACTTTGTTTTAAAAAAAGAAATATGAAACTGATATTTCAAAAAAAAAAATGAGCATTACACAAACTCGACTTTTTTATTACGTAAGTTACTGGCTAATATATATCGTAAACACAATTTTCTAAATGAATTGAAATTAATTTTTAATACATATATTTTTCAAAAGTGTCTAAAATTATTTAGGCACTTTTTTAATTATAGAAGTATAGATTGCATACTGCAAAAAAAGCAGGTCGATTCATCTAGTATTTTATACAAGTTCTTAAATAAAATTACTTTGGGTAAACTCGATATAGAGATTTAAATGCTCGGATGCACGCCTCGAAATCGAAATGTTTTTTTCAATAAGTGCTTCGGCTTGCCCTGAGGTAGTTTACTTGATGGTAGTTATATTTTTTCTTGTTTTTACCTTTTCTTTTGATAATATATAATACACTCTTTTATTGCTATTGTCAATTTAGTAAATCGTTTGCTAACTATTGGTATCATAGAACTTTAAAGGCATTTATTTTTCATACCTTAGATTTCAAAATTTCCAACAGATATGAAAATCATTAAAAAAATACTTAAAGGGCTTTTATTCCTTATTGGATTCATTATAGTACTACTTTATATTTTTGATTATGATTATATCCTTAAAGGTATTAGGGTAGTCTATATGACAGGGCATACAACAGCATATATTGATGATTATCCCCATTTTGATAATCGTACTATAGCAAAAGGAAAAAACACAATCCCCTGGCAATTACATACAGATTATAATACTGTGGAAACCACAGAACGACTACAGGCTACAAATTCAGAATTAGGAACAGTTGCTTTTATGATTATCAAGAATGACAAAATATGGTATGAAAACTATGCCGAAGGATATAGTCTGGAGTCTAAAACCAACTCGTTCTCTATGGCTAAAAGTATGGTTACAGCTTTACTGGGTAAAGCAATTATGAAAGGATCTATTAAAAGTCTGGATCAGCCAATAGGTGATTTTTTACCAAAATTTTCTAGCGGTTTGGCAGCTAAGACAACGGTAGGCGATCTTTCTTCTATGTCATCAGGACTCAATTGGACAGAACATTACACAAGTCCTTTTTCTATAACAGCCAGAGCTTATTATGATCCTGATATCCGAGAAGTAATAATGGGATTGGAGATTATTGATTCGCCAGGACAAGAGTTTAAATATTTAAGTGGTAATACACAACTATTAGGAATGGTGATCGAAAAAGCAACTGGAAAAACATTAACAGAATATCTGAGTGAAAATTTCTGGAAACCGATGGGGATGGAACAGGATGCACTATGGCAGATAGATAGTGAGGAAAACGGAATGGAGAAAGCTTATTGCTGTATTGCAAGTAATGCAAGAGACTTTGCACGTTTTGGAGTATTGTTCAAAAATAAAGGGAAGTTTGGAGAGAAACAGATTTTACCTGAAGAATTTATAACATTAGCTACCCAAAAAAGATTCGAAAATGGAGCTATGTATGGCTATGGATTATGGCTATCAGATCATTTAGGCAAAGAAATATTTGCGATGCGCGGGATTTTGGGTCAATATGTAATCTGTATTCCAGAAGATGATATAATTATAGTGAGATTAGGGCATCATAGAGGCTCTTTTGTAACAGGAGAATCCTTTACAGAAGATTTTTTTATTTATATAGAAGAAACTTATAAAATGTTAGATAATGCTTCATAAGATTAGCCTGGAACACGTATTATTTTTGGATATAGAAACGGTACCAGAACAAGAAAGCTATGATAGTTTAAGCGAAGAGATGAAATATCTTTGGGCTGATAAAACCAGGTATCAGCGTAAAGAAGATTTCACCCCATCAGAATTTTATGATCGTGCAGGGATCTGGGCAGAATTTGGTAAAATAGTCTGCATTTCTGTAGGATATTTTGTTTTTAAAGGAGAAACCAGGTCTTTCAGAACTACTTCTTTTCACGGAGAAGAAAGCCAATTGCTAATTGACTTTAAAAATCTTCTAGAAACACATTTTAACAGACCTCATCATTTGTTATGCGCTCATAACGGGAAAGAATTTGATTTCCCGTATATCGCCAGAAGAATGATTATTCATAACATTTCTTTACCATCCAAGATGAACCTATTTGGCAAAAAACCTTGGGAAGTTCCGCATTTAGACACCTTGGATTTATGGAAATTCGGGGATTATAAACATTATACTTCTCTTAAATTATTAACGAATATTCTCGGTATTCCTTCTCCAAAAGATGATATTGACGGGAGTCAGGTGAGACAAGTCTATTATGAAGAAAAAGACATAGATCGTATTATTATCTACTGCGAAAAAGATACTGTAGCAGTTGCTCAAATAGTATTGCGCCTGCGACAAGAAAATTTGCTCGATGAAGATGAGGTAATTTCTGTATAATCACATTACAAACTCCATAAGAACCGTTCTTTGTTGTAGGCTATGGCACCAAGGTTTTTATAAAACTTAATAGCTTCAGTATTAAAACTAGGTGTTTGCCATTGCATGCGACTACAATTTTGATCTTTTGCATACGTTTTGACCCAATTCATAATTTCTTTGCCTATTCCATTACCTCTGTTTTTTTCTTTTAGATATAAACAACACAAATACATATAATACTGAGCATCCCAGGTAGAAAATTGTTTCATAAATGTAGCATATCCAACAATCTCATTCTTGATTTCTATAACCAGGCATTTTATACGATTTATAACTAAAAATTTCGCATATTCATCGTTTCTTTTTTGTTTGTGATATCATAGTTTATTTTTTCGTACGCTGCGTGTTCTGCACACAAACTAACAATCGATTCGATATCATTTGCTATGGCAAAACGTATAGTATATTTTATTAACAAGCGCATTGTATCTCTGAGCCAGTAGAAGCATTTGTCCCCTCGGTAGCATACCCATCAATTTTCCACCATGCCAATCCTCCTATTAATTCTTTTACAGTAAAACCCTGCATAGCCATATTTAATGCTCCCTTTGTAGAAGCATTGCAACCAATACCATCACAATAACAGATATACGTTTTGGTTTTATCTAGTTTTTCAGTGTTTTCTTGAGTCATTTCTAAATGAGGAAGGTTTATTGCTGTTGGAATATGTTCTTTTTTGTAAGCAAAAGGCTGACGGGTATCCATGATAATAATATCTTTTTGGTTTTCTAATGCAAAAAATAAATCAGAAGGATCCATTTCATAAGAAAGTTTGTTTTGGTAGTATTCAACTTGTTTTTTCACGTTTTTAAGCTTTTTATATTGTTTTGTTCAAAAATAGATAAGATTTATTCTATGAGATCATAGTTTAATTGAATGATTTTTTAGGATAGCTGAAATTTTTTCAATTACCAAAGATTGAAATTATTGTACTTTTGAGTGTATGGAGATCAAATATTTCAGACTTATAAAAACGATAGCAGAAGAAGGTAATATTGCGAATTCTTCTGAGAGATTATTCCTTACACAGTCTGCACTAAGCCATCAGCTTAGAGAAATAGAAGAACGATTAGGGTTTAAGGTTTTTTATAGAAGTAGAAATAATTGGAAACTTACCGAAGAAGGTACAGAATTATATAAAACAGGGGACGAACTTCTGGAGATTCTGGAACGAGGTTTTAATTCTATTCAAAAAATCAGAACAGGTTCTAAAGGGGCTATTAAGGTGAGTACCGAGTGCTACTCTTTTTATCAGGGTCTTCCTGCTTTTATCCAAAAAATGGCCGTCTTATATCCTGAAATAGAAATTGATTTGATTCTGGATGCAACACACCAACCTATTACCAAAGTGTTATCTCACAATATTGATATAGCATTAGTTACTTCACTGGTTAGCACAACAGGCTTAACCGTAATTCCTCTGTTTGAAGATGAAATATTTGCAGTAATGCATAAAGAGAATTGCTTATATAAACAAGAATACTTGAGTGCTGCAGATTTTAGTGATACTCATCTTATTATTCATTCTTTTCCCATAGAAACTGTTTCTGTTTATCAACAGTTTTTAAGCCCTGATAAAATAGTACCTGCCAAAATATCTGCAATACCGCTAACAGAAGTTTCATTAGAAATGATCTCTGCTAATATGGGTATATCCTGTATACCAAAATGGACTTTAAAATCATTTCGCCTTTCTGAGGATCTTAGATTTAAGAGAATAGGAAAAAATGGATTAAAAAGAACGCATTATCTGGTATTAAGAAAAGAAGATCGTAAGAAAAAATATATAGATGATTTTATTTCTACTTTTGAGGATGAGTTTGTAAAAAAAAATCGCTCTATTGAGCGATTTTAATTATCAGTCTTGTTAATAACTGATTACCATTGTTTTGTCGTTGTACTTAGTCCTTGATATAATAATTTTAGGGGAGTTGAGGTTTTTCCTGTTAGATTAGTTGTATCTCCTAATTCATAAAAATAGGTATTATCATCAATACTACTTTTTCTTCCTATGGTTAATCCGGCAGGTTTAAAAATAGCCATATGGCATTTACTATTTGTTGAAAGGTCATTTCCTTTAAGTAAGAAGAATATTTCTTCATTAACTCCTGTATGCTTTGGTAATGGATCTCCAATATCGGTATATCCCTCGGTATTACCATCACTGGATAGTTTGAGCTTTAATCCTGGTTGGTCATTAGCTTGTATTGCATAATATTTAAATGCAAATAAATAACTGTTTTTAGGTAGCACAGCTTCTTCGGTCTCATTAGAAAGTGTAGTGGGAGAAGAAGTTGTAGTAATAATATTAGAAGATTCTTTGTACTCTGATTCCAAAATACCGCTTTTAAAGACATTTTCTATTTCTGAGGCTAACGCATTATATTCTGTTGCCGTTATAAGAACCCATTCTCCATTAGCAGCATCGATATATGCAGGTTTAGAAGTAGTCAGTACCTCTTCGATTTTATCTTTCTTAGCATTAGGATTAGTCACCTCTCCATCAGTTACAGGATTTTCTATTTCATTAATATCTTCTGAAGTTTCGCTTTCACTACAAGACTGAAATGAAAATAGAAAGAGCATAATAACGACTAGAATTGAATATTTTTTTAGCATGTTTTTAGGTTTTATAGTTAAACTTAACAGCGCAATTATTTTAGTTAAAATACGTAAAAACAAGATTAAAAGCGCTAATTTTTATGATTTTTCGATGAAATACACAAGAAAATTCTTACATTATTGTTTTTCAATATATGCGATATAGTTTAACAGTAACAGGGGAAATTTATTTTTACTAGTACATGTAATTTTATCAAATAGTATTCTGGAGAAGGATAAAAGAATTTTGATGCATATTATTAAAACGGCATTGGCATTATATAATGAAGTGGATTAAACTACTTCAATTCTTAGATGAAATCACTGTAAACTGAATTGAAGTATTTTTTAATTCAGACGAGAAATAAGAAGAAATGATTTTTGCAGGGATTTTATTTGAGAATTATAATACCATTTGTCATTTGAATTTACTGGTATTACAATAAAAAGAGAGTGCTCGACTTCTCAAGCACTCTCACATTCTAATATTCGAACATTATTCCGAAACTCTTTCAAAACCTTTTTCTACATTCAAAATAGCATTAAAAGTTTTGTTTTCTTTATTAAAAACTACAGGGTACTCTCCTGCTTTTAGGACATTTCCTCTCAGGCCAAGCTCTTTAGTTGTTTCTATGTCTAACACAAGATCTTGTTTCAGCAAAAGAATTTTTCCATCTGATGATAGAAGTCTGTTTTCTTCATAAAACTGTAAACCCAATATCCCTTCATTCATAGCAAAAGGCACAGCACCATGGCGAGAATCAATATCTAATTGTAATTTCTCTCTTAATGATATAAACACTCTTGGGTCTATTTTTTCATAAATAATTCTCGGGTCAAAAATATCTGGCCAACACGGAATTAATTGACACGGTTCAAAATAAATTTCGGGAATACAAATGCGTTTATACTCGCAGATTCCAGGAAATGAAGAATGACAGTGCCCTCCCCATTTTAATCCGTACTCGATATAATAAAAACAAGTTTGTCCCCAACCCTTTTTGGTCTCCGGCTCTTCAGAATCATTATTTTCTACGACTACTGATTCCTCTTTCAGGATTTGCTCCTTCTCACACGCCCATATAATGAGAATGATTGCTACTACTACTATTAATGACACTTTTTTCATAATATAAAAAGATTTTAAGATGAATATAATAAACGTCATATGACCATGATGAATACACCAAATTTTGATCTTATAAAGTTTTACTAATTAGTGTATTAACATATGCAGAAGTAAACATTTTATAGAGATAAATATCATAGTTATCTTGATCTAATACAAATGCTACTTATTAAGACTTATACGATTTGTGATTAAAAAATTCGTATAAATTCATTGAATTATTTTTTCTTTATGCAAGGCAAAAAAATCAAGCATAGCTATAGTTACGGTTTATTTTTTAAACGAAGTAGAAAGGAAAAAGAAACGATGAATATGCGAAATTTTTAGTTATAAATCGTATTATACCTATATTCTTTGAATTTACCACAATAAAATATTCTTTTTCAACTTAGTTTCAGAATCAGAAAAGTTTAAATTGCTTCAATAAAAAAGCGAGAAATCAGTAAATAATTTCTCGCTTTTATAATTTTGTGCTTATTGCAATAACGGAATTACCGCTTGATTATTGATTTTGAATCTACTAAATCCCCATTAAAAATTCTAGCAACATACATACCTGTTGAAAGTTCATTTATCGATATCTGATTATCTTGCCCTTGCAATTTTTCTGTTTTTACAAGCTGTCCGAGATTGTCATAAATTCTAACTACCGCATCATCCACTATCTGGTTAATTAGATTAACATGTACGATATCAGTTACCGGATTAGGATACACCACACTTTTGGGAGCATTAATATCAGTAACACTAAGATTAGCATCTTCTAATGAATATGTATGTACCCAATCTACATACATCGTATTTATCTGATCATCAGATAAGTCACTTTTTACTGCAACACCTCCACTCCATGGAGCGTCTATCGTCCATAAATCCCAAATAATATTAAGGCTTCTTGTAAAATCACGATTTGTCACAACACTACCTGCCGGCTCACCGTCCAGGTAAAACTGCATATTATTTTTATCTTTCCACCACACACCTATTGTATGATAATCCTCATTCCATTTTACACCTCTAAGAGGATTTTGGGGAGATAAGTTTCTGTTATCAAAATTGCCTTTTGCTCTATCATCATTCGTTGCAACCGTTATAAAATATTGAGATTGCATTAAAAAAGGCCAGTCTGCTTGCCTGGAAGGAATAGAAGGTTTAGAGTTATTCTCGCACATATCGATCTCATCTCTATTATTAATATCTCCGTTATTCATCCAGAAGGTATTATAAGCAGAAATATGAGCGGTTCTCATTTTACATTCGGTATACATAGGGTAACTAATCTGAGTAAAAGACATTACTCTAGAGGTTTCAAACCATCGATTAGAAGAGTTATCTAATGTTGCCTTGATCCATAAATTACCATTCGTGACTCCAGAATTCTGAGCTAACATCATAACTGGTTCTCCATAATTCCATAAAGGTTTCCACCATTTGGAATCATTCCATACATCAAATTCATCTGAGAGTGAAGGAACTACTTCCCATACCTTACCTTGTGGAGGTGCAGGTTGTGCATACATTTGACCACTCATAAGTAAACTCAAAGTAATTAGGGATAAAAAATTCATTGTGCAATAGTTTTTCATGACGATTTTATTTAGTTATCACTAAAATAACAAAAAGAAACTATTCACCTGCCTAATACCTTGATAATTAACATGTAAAATCATCTAAGTTTTCGGGTTTTATGAATCTGTGATTTCTATAATTAAAAATACAATTGATAATGAGTTTTACCAGACAAGCTCGATTTAATGAAGCTTAACTCAAAATCAAACTGTTTTTTTTATAAATGCTTTGTGGACTTGCACCGAAGGTAGTTTACTTTACCAAAACTCCACGTTGCTCTATTACCGGCAAATCTCGAAAAGCATTCTCATGTATCGTATTTTTTCTAAAAAGATATTTTCGATCATACAATTTACCTTGAGCAAAGAAAGTCACCGAGAATTCATTATTCATAGAAAAGAGCTCTTCCTGAAGCATTTCTATTTTGGCTGTTGACTTAGCTTCAACCGTCCCAATTCCATGTCGTAGCAAGGAGGTTTTTCTTTCTGTATCATATCCTTTGGTAACTACTAATACCATTTCTATAGGGATATCCTGATCATTAATAATATATGCATTCCAGTCGTAGCCAGAAAACTCATTATTCCATTCTTTGACTACAGCAATATATACATTTCGTACTACTGGTATTTCAATATCTTTCTTCATATCATACCTTTTAGGGAAAATATTTTTTATACTTTCACCCCAAGATAAATAAAATCTTTTTATTTTATAATACAGATTTAAACTGCTCTAGAAAACGGACATCATTCTCGCTCAGCATACGGATATCAGAGATTCCATATAGTAATAATGCAATACGATCTATACCCATACCAAATGCAAATCCACTATACTTTTGCGGGTCTATATTGCAGTTTTTCAATACATTAGGATCCACCATACCGCATCCCATAATCTCTAACCAACCCGTTCCTTTGGTCATTTTATAATCTGTCTCTGTTTCTAATCCCCAATAAACGTCTACCTCGGCACTAGGCTCTGTAAACGGGAAATAGGATGGGCGCAATCTAATTTTTGATTTACCAAACATCTCTGTGGTAAAATATTGTATCGTCTGTTTAAGATCTGCAAAAGAAACATCCTTATCAATGTATAATCCTTCTACCTGATGAAAAAAACAATGTGATCTTGCAGAAATGGCCTCATTACGAAATACTCGTCCTGGAGAAATTGTACGAATCGGAGGTTGGTTATTCTCCATATAACGTACTTGCACGGATGATGTATGTGTACGTAATAAAATATCTGGATCTGTCTGAATAAAAAAAGTATCCTGCATATCACGCGCCGGGTGATATTCTGGTAAATTTAATGCAGTAAAATTATGCCAGTCATCTTCAATCTCCGGACCTTCGCTCACATTAAATCCTATACGAGAAAAAACATCAATGATCTGATTCTTAACTAGTGAAATAGGATGTCGCGCCCCTAAGGCCATGGGTTCTGCAGGTCTTGTTAAATCTCCATACGCCCCTTTTTCTTCTTCTTTGGATTCTAATTCATCTTTTAGGGAACGCACTTTTTCTTCTGCAGCATTTTTGAGCGCATTAATAGTCTGACCAAACTCTTTTCTTTGTTCTGCAGCAACATTTTTAAACTCCGCAAAAAAATCATTAATTAATCCTTTTTTACCGGAAAATTTAATTCTGAATTCTTCTACATCTTCCTTTGTCTTAGCTTTGAATTCTTCAACTTCAGCAATATATTCTTTAATCTTATCGATCATGATTTTTTTCTTAAATAGAGCACAAATTTAAGTTAGTATTTTCTAAAAGTATAACAAAAGTTATCTTTTCAGGATAAAAATTATAAAACGGCTGTCATAGAGGTTTCTTTAAGAATCATCTGGCTTCCTGCATTTTTTCATAATTGTATATCAAATTTCATCAAAAAAAGTAAAATGACAAAACCAATCTGTATTCATATTCAAAAAATCCGTTTTCAAAAATGTAAACCACTTCAATATGTATTTTTTACGAGATATATTCACTTGCCATAAAATAGCTAACAATAGCCTCTTTCATTAATACAGATTGTTCTCCTGCCCTGAGATTAGGTAATTGTTCTTTTACTATATAATGTGGCCATCCCTGTTCATCAAAATAATCAAATTCATAATAGCCGTAAGGTTCTAAAAGTCTGCAAATTGCAATATGCATCAGATCCAGCTTTTCATCTTTTTTAAATTTTCTATGAATCTGTCCTAATTCCTGTACGCCAATCAAATAAATAATAGCATCCAGATCCAATACATCTCCATCAGCAAATTGATTTGATAATTTATCTACCAATATTTCCCACCGTTCTTTTAGTTTCTCATCTCTTGCCATAATCTTGTGTTTACCTTCACTTATAATTTTATAAAAAAGTAACGTTTTGCAAAAGTAATGCTTCGTCGAAAAACCAAACGATGATTCCTAAGAAATCTTATATGCCACATCTCTATACTTTATCTATTCTTTAATTAAAAGTTTTTCTGTAAATACAATGTATAACTCTGGGATATTTGGATCACACCTGAAACTGAATCTCAGGTATAAATGCAGCTACTCTATACCTGTTGACATTCAATTTTGATTTAAAATAGTATCTTAGTCCAAGAAAATGTAACTAATGAATTATATAGATATTATCTTAGGCGTTCTTTTATTGTGGGGATTAATACATGGGCTTAGAAAAGGGCTATTTGTTTCTATAGCCTCTATGGTTGCACTTATTGCTGGCATTTATATTGCAGTGCACTTTTCTCACGTCATTGGGGATTTCCTTGGAGAATACGTAGATTGGGGAGAAGGAACTATGAGATTAGTAGCTTTTGCCATTACTTTTATTATTGTTATTATTATTGTATCCTTAGCAGGGAAATTATTAACTAAAATTGCTGATTTCGCTTCTCTGGGTATTCTCAATAAAATTCTGGGTGCTACTTTTGGAGTTTTAAAATTTGCTTTTATTGCTAGTGTCATTATCATGCTTCTTGATGCGGGAAACAGAACACTCAATATAATTAAGCAAGAAACATTAGATACTTCAATTTTATACCCTCCTGTAAAAAAACTGGCTCCTGCTGTATTACCAAGTCTGCTAAATAATAGCAAAAAAAAGGATTCTGAAGATGCTACCTAAATAAAATAACCTATTAAAATTTGATCTTTTTCGTGAATGAAGTGATTTAAACGTTTTTGATTCTGGCAGAAAAAGGAAATTTTATTCTAGTAAACTACCTAGGGGAAAGCCCACGGAGCATTTAAATCTCGATTATCGAGCAGTATTATTTAAAATCACTTAATTCCTGCGATGCACTCATCAAAAGTCTCAAATATAGATGTTTCTGGCACCAAATCCGGGATAATATCAATACGCTCCATCATATACCTGGGTTGCCTCAATAAGCCTACAAAAAGAATATCTATATTTTTCTTTTTCAGGTCTAAAATCATTTCCTCCATCGCATACAATCCTGATTGATCCATATATTGCATAAGACCCAATCTCATAACCACTACAGATGCCGTATCAGGAATTTGAGAAGCTAATTTCTGAAAATCACTGGTTGAACCAAAAAATAAAGGTCCTTTGAGATGCTTTATAAAAACTTTTTGATTTAATGCTGAAAGAAAATCTGTTTCATCTCCCCAGCCTTCTTCTTCTTTTAATGGTTTTACATCAGATCTTTCTGCTGTTAGATCCCCTATTTTTTTCATAAACATCAGAGAAGCAATTATCAACCCAATTCCAACAGCATACACAAGATTCCAAAAAGTGGATAATAAAAGTACGATTAGCATTATCAATACTTCTGAACTAAACCTTAATGGCCCTAATTTGATATCTTTTGGTAAACTTGCTATTGCTTTAAGTCCTTTATAGTCCATTACACCAATACCTACAGTTATTAAAATTCCGGCAAGTACAGCTGCTGGTATTTTGGAAGCTACTGGTCCTAGTCCCAACATGATTATTAAAAGCATAGCACCTGCTATCATACCAGACAGCTTGGTTTTCCCCCCAGAATTAATATTCACTACTGTTCGTATAGTAGCTCCTGCTCCCGGAATACCTCCAAAAAGAGCCGCAATACTATTACCAATTCCCTGACCGATTAACTCTCTATTGGGTTTGTGTTTGGTTTTGGTCATATTATCTGCAATTACACTTGTTAATAAGGAATCTATGGCTCCTAAAAGCGCTAGTGTTAATGCAGTAAAAATATATGGAACAATACTATTTATATTAAACTTTGTAAATATTTCCCACTTAGGTACTGGTATTCCACCAGGTATCTCTTCAATAGCTCTATACTCTAACCCCAACCCAAATGCAATCGCAGACATAACAATTAATGCAACCAATGTACTAGGGAGAACAGTAGTAATTCGTTTAAACCCATAAATAATGATAATGGTTCCCAAGGCTAATAAGAGTTCTAACCAATTGATGTTTTTTAACGCTCTCGGAAATACTTTTAAAGCTCCCAAAGCACCTGATGCTTCTTTTGCTGCCAATATTTTTGATTCTGTCAGAATATCATCTTGAGAAATTGTATCAGCTCTGCTTATTGTTTCTTTAAAATTCTCAAGAACCAGAATTCCTTCTCCTGCTTCTTCTTTCAGAATATTTTCGAGAATTACCTCTTCTGCCTGTGCCTTAAACCGATCTACAAATGCTACATCTTCTTTTGGGTAATATCCTAAAGATGGCAAAACCTGTGTTAATAATATGATCACACCAATCGCTGTCATAAAACCAGAAACGACAGGATAGGGTATATATCTAATATATTTTCCTAAACCAACCATTCCGAGACCTATCTGTATAAGTCCACTCAGTAAAAATACTGTTAATATAGCAGGTAATGCTTTTTCAATACTACCATCATTAGCAGCTATTATACCTGCTATGACAACCATACTCACAGCAGTCATAGGAGCCGTTGGACCAGAAATCTGCGTACTGGTTCCTCCAAATAATGCAGCAAAAAAACTTATAAAAATAGCTCCATAAAGTCCGGCACTTGGTCCTAAACCGGAAGATACACCGAATGCCAATGCCAAAGGAAGCGCAACAATACCTGCTGTCAATCCTCCAAAAGCATCCCCTTTAAGATTCCCAAAAAATCCTTTCATATCACATTTTTTTTTCCTAACAATAATAGTCAATCTATTAATATTCAACCTAAAAAAATTAGATATAATTATAAAGGCTCTTTATTTTAGTCTAAATTTTAACATGTATCAGTTTTCAAAAAAAGTGACACCTCCGGTACTAATATCATACATCCCCCCGATTATCAATATTTCTTTATTCTCCTCCATCTCTCTCAAGACACTACTCTCTGCACGGATATTCTCAATTGTCATGTACACATTTTTGACAGCTACTTCATTAACAAACTCAATATTTTTGGATGTTCGTAAGGAAGCATCAGAAGGTTCTGTAACGGCTGCAACAGCAGGTTTAATTTTGGATAACAATGCTGTCAGATTTCCCAACTTAGCATTATCTACAGCTCCTTTGACTGCTCCACAACTAGTATGACCTAATACTAATATTAATCTGGTTCCTGCAAGTTTACTGGCAAACTCCATACTGCCCAGAATATCTTCGTTAACAAAATTTCCTGCCACCCGAGCACTAAAAATATCTCCTATTCCCTGATCAAAAATCAATTCTGAAGAAACTCTGGAATCGATACAACTTAAGATAGTTGCAAATGGATATTGACCTGCTTTAGTATCCTTTATTTGTCCCAAGAGGTTTCTATCGGCCTTCATGCTGTTTTGAAATCTTTTATTTCCTTCTTTTAGCAATTCTAATGCGATTTGCGGCGTAATTGCTGCTTGTGTTTCTTTTGTATGTGCTTTCATAATATGGTGTTTTATGCAGTTTTTGGTCTCAATTCAAAAAATTCAATATAACTATCGGGGTTTTCTACTACTCCTCTTTCGGATATTAACTGAATATCAATACTTCTGGTTTTTGCCTTTTCAGAAAAATCCTCTAATATTTCAATAATATCACTATCCAAATATCTTGTCTTTCTAACATCTAATGTAAGATAGGTATCATTTGGTAATCGGTCTAATTCTTTTAAAATTGCTCCTTTATTAAAAAAGGTTACCTCTTCTGCAAGTGTCATTTTAATCTTATGTTTTCCATTACTTTTATCTTCGATATGCAAAAAGTGAGAATTTTGATAGCTTTTTATTAAAATCACAACGATTCCTACTAATAATCCTAAACCAATTCCTACCAATAAATCTGTAAAAACAATCCCTACCACAGTCACTGTAAAAGGGACAAACTGTTTCCAGCCCATAAGATACATTTTTTTGAATAACGCTGGTTTTGCCAATTTATATCCTACGATAAGAAGAATCGAAGCCAATACAGAAAGTGGAATCATATTCAAAAGTCTAGGGATCAATATCACAGAAATTAATAATAAAAACCCGTGAATGATTGCAGACATTTTTGTTTTTCCACCAGATTGGATATTAGCAGAACTACGAACAATTACCTGAGTAATAGGAAGTCCTCCAATCAGTCCTGAAATAATGTTTCCTGTTCCTTGCGCCAACAATTCTTTATTCGTAGGAGTTACATTCTTTTCTGGATCTAATTTATCTGTCGCCTCTACACATAATAGGGTTTCTAAACTAGCGACCAGAGCAATTGTAAATGCGGTGACCCAAATATCAATATTACCAATCGCCGAAAAATTAGGAAAACTAAACTGTCCTAAAAAAGATGAAAAGTTATCAGGAATAGGAACACTTACTAAATGGTTTTTAGAGATTGCCAGACTTTCTGAAGATCCAGTAACCATATAATAAATAATCCCAGCGGCGACTGCTACCAGTGGTCCTTGTATGATCTTAAAAAACTTTCCTTTTTTTGCTAATACTTTATCCCAAAGTAATAATATCGCCAATCCAATGACCGCAATTATTGTTGCCCCAGGGCTAATAAAATTAATAGAATTTATAATCTCAGAAAACGTATTCTCTCCATCAACCTGAAAAAAAGCAAAATCCCCTTCTGGATCTACATCATATCCAAAGAAATGTGGGATTTGCTTAAGTATAATGATGATTCCGATACCTGTTAGCATTCCTTTAATAACAGAAGACGGAAAATAATATCCTATGATTCCTGCTCTTAGGAATCCAAAGACCAATTGTATTACTCCTCCAAGGACAACTGCGACCAAAAAATTCTCGTATCCACCTAATGCCCCAATAGCACTTAATACTATTGCTGCTAATCCAGCGGCTGGCCCACTGACACCTATTTGCGAACCACTCATAGCTCCTACTACAATTCCTCCAATAATCCCGGCAATAAGACCAGAAAAAAGAGGTGCACCACTAGCGAGGGCTATCCCTAAACATAAGGGTAAGGCTACAAAAAAGACAACGATACTTGCTGGAAGATCGTTCTTAATACTTTTAAAAATATTCATGATTTGAACAATTAAATTAATGCCTAAGTAGGCTTTTAAAATTTTAATACTCTAAAAATAAAGGTCGTATATTAACCGCTATCCTAACAACGGGAGAACGCGTAAATAACCTATGTAACAAAAGAAATTATGAGTATTCTGGAGGTGGTGTCGTGTATTCTAAATATACAGACGAGTTTTTGTAATATAATTCTGGATAATCGTTTGTAACCAGGACGCATATTCTGACAAACTTATCCTCAGAACCTTGCGAGATCTTATCCTTTTCTTTTAAATCTTCCTTCTCAGAACTATCTTTTTCTGTGGGCTCGGATTTCTCTTCTTTTTCATCATAAATAACAATTGAGGAGATATCTTCATTATAAAAATTAAATAGTTCTAAACCATAATTCCCAAGGTTTAGAAGAAAACCAAAGACAATTAAAATTCTTACTATTTGAAGTTTTATTACCATATAAAATATTAATTCAGAACACAAAAATAATAGTATTACTTTCAAAATTTGTTAAATGAATTGTAAATTTCTTTGAATTAATTTTGAAATACTTTATAACCAAAAACTTTCATTTTAGCTTGATTCAATCTGAAAAAACTAGCTGAAAATTAAAATCGCAAACCACCTGAGTATCAATCCCTCTATATTTATTACTAAAAAACAATTTCGTAAATAGAAGTGTACAATGTTTATCTTATCATTTTAATCAAGTTTTCCTACATGGTTACCATTAAGTAGCATCAAAATCTTAAAAAAGCATTATTTTAAAAATTATAGGGTAACAAAACACTCTTTTTTGTTACTATATAAATAGAGACTATGGTTAAATCCTATTGATATTCTAATTGTCAGTATATTAAGTAGTATAAAAAAGTATATTTTTGCAGATTACATTAACCCGCGGTTTTTTAATTATTAGTTATGAAGCATAAAACACATAAGATCAAAGCATTTAATCTCCAGGAGATGCTTTTGGTGTTGGCAATAATAGGAATACTTCTATTAATAGCACTACCTAATTTCTTGCCGCTTATTGCGCAAACAAAGGCACAGGAGGCAAAAATACAATTGAAAACCATTAGCAATATGCAAACTCAGTATAGATATCTTAATTCTAAATATTCTATTGATTTTAATGAAATAAATTATGAAGCTCCTACAACAGTAAAAAATGGAGGAACGGCTAATTATAGTTACGAACTTCTGGAAGCTTCTATCTCAAGTTTTAAGGCAAGAGCTACTGCCGTTGTAGATTTTGATGGTGATGGAGTTTACAACATCTGGGAAATTGATGAAAAGGGAAGTCCAAAACAAATTACTAAAGATTAGATGTTGGTTTTGAAAGGACTCATTATATATAATCTGGGCTATATTGCCTATCAAGATCTTAAAAGTAGAGAAGTATATTGGTTTCTATTTCTGAGCCTTATTATTTTAATGGGACTACAACACTATCTTCAGGTATTACCAATACATTTTATAAACGCAATCTTAATAAACCTGGTCATTATATTTATCATAATCGCATTACAATATATATACACCATCATAAAGATAAAACGACCTTTCTTCAAAGAGGTTTTCGGACTGGGGGATGCATTATTTTTTGTATCGATGGCGATTGCATTTCCTACGATTACTTTTAACATTCTATTTGCTTTTTCTTTATTTTTTTCATTGAGCATCTGGTTAATTTTCAAGAATAAATCATTTCATCAAAACCCACCGCTAGCAGGATATATGGCAATTTTTTTACTATTAATTTTTATAGGAAGCTGGAGTACTCATATAATTAATCTGTATCTTATCTAATGAAAATACATTCATTCGAAATACCAGTACAGTTAAAACAGTTGATTACACCCAATCAGGCTTTTCACTATAGAATAGTTCCATTTTCTAAAAAAGATGAAGTTATCTATTTCAAAACGGATGTAGAAAACCCTGAAAGTCTTAAAAAAGAGCTTTCTATACTTCTAGATCATAAAATTAACCTGATTTCTGAAACTCAGGAAAATCTACAATCGTATCTGACGCTTAATTATAGAAAAACAACAACTTCTAGCAATCAAAAACTTCATTATGAAGAGAATTTTCTACAAAAACTAATAGCAACGGCAAAAGATTTTGGCAGTAGTGATATCCATTTGGAACCTTATGAGAAGTTTTGTCGAGTACGATTGAGACTTGACGGGAAATTAAAAGAACAATATACAATCAGTAATAAAGAATATCCTCAATTGATTAATCAGATCAAAATACAATCCGGACTTGATATTTCTCAAAAAAGACTCGCACAGGATGGACGTATTACTTTTAAAAATGGAGCAGAAGAATTCGATATACGAGTATCCACTATGCCTACATTGTATGGAGAAAAAATTGTGTTGCGATTATTGAGTAGAAACACACAAGATGTACAACTTAATGACTTAGGGTTTACTGATAAAGAACTCGAATTATATAGAGAAGCCACTAAAAAACCTCAGGGAATCATATTAATATCAGGTCCCACAGGTTCTGGAAAAACGACTACTCTATACGCTACCTTAAAAGAGCTCAACAAAGAGATATCGAATATTCTAACAATAGAAGACCCTATCGAATATACGTTAGAAGGTGTAAATCAGGTACAACTAAGAGAAGATATTGAGTTTGATTTTCCAGCTGCTCTTAGAGCTTTTTTACGACAGGATCCCGATATAATTATGGTGGGGGAGATTAGAGATGATAAAACAGCTAGTATGGCTATCAAAGCTGCATTGACAGGACATTTAGTCTTATCTACTATACACACCAACTCGGCTTGGGCAACTATCTCCAGACTTATTGATATGAAGATTCCTTCTTTTTTACTAGCCAGTACACTAACGATGAGTATTGCGCAACGATTGGTAAGAAAGCTGTGCGAGCACTGTAAAAAAGAAAAGAATTCAGAAATAAAAGATTTTCCTCTGGGATTTGATATTCCCGAAGAAATTAAAAAACATTATATCGCCTCCGGTTGTAATTATTGTTACCAAACAGGATATTTAGGCAGAAAAGCAATTTATGAATTGCTACCCATTACCAAAGAATTAGAAACAGCAATACGTCAGAATGAACTACAAATCGATGACTATATTATAACCCAAAATATTGACACGCTACAAAGTAATGCAATACGCCTGGTAAGGGAAGGCGTAACTTCTATCGAAGAAGTATATGCGTTATTAGCTAATAATTAATGAATATGAAGAAGAACATACTTTTAATATGTTTCGTTTTTAATGTTGGAATACTATCGTTTGCTCAAGATACTTTTCTGAATCAATCGCAAGACAATACCAGAATTGCTACCTTAGAAAACAAATTGCAATTGCTAAGTGTAGAGATACCAGGCCTAGGAGAAAAAGTAAATGTAAATATCTCTAATACTACATTATCTAATTTTTTGAGAGCGGTTTCTCAAGTTCATAAAATAAACCTTACGCTCTCTGATCAACTGAATACTCTTACGATTGTTACCAGTGGTTTTAATGATGTTAGTGTACAGGATTTATTAATATTTGTTGTCAAAGAGTATCAATTAGATATAGAGTTTACCGGAAATATATTAGCTATAAAACCATATACTCCACCTGCAGATGTAATTGCAGAAAAAGAACCGGTCATAAAGTATGATATTACCACCACCACCTTGTCTACAGATCTTAGAAATGATCCATTGCCTAAAGTATTTAGAAAAATTACCGAGGTTTCTGGAAAAAATCTTCTGTATACTCCAGACTTAAATACTAAAAATCTGACTTTGTATCTCAGCAATGTACCTGTTGATGTAGCATTAAAAAAATTGGCAGCATCCAATGATATGGATCTTACCGTAACAAAAGATGGATTTTATGAATTCGAAAATATTCCTGGTCTCAGCGATGGCAATACCAATTATACCCGAAGAAACAGAAAAAATTCTAATTACAAAATAGTAGACACCCTCAATAGAGTACTTACTGTAAACCTTAGAAATTCTTCAGTCTCTGAATTGATTAACAATGTTGCTGAAGATCTGAAACTAAATATCTTTACAGCATCCCCTCTGGAGAAAGCTGGCAATGTAACAGTGACAGCAGAAGCTATTAGTTTTGATGATCTTTTGGTAAAAATTTTCGAAAGTAACTCTGGTGCTACAACACAGACTCAAAACACAAACAATGTTACCAACAGGAATACTAGTTCTAATCAGCAAAGTGACTCTAGAAATAATCAAACCGCATCGACTTCAAATAACTTCACATTTAAAAAAGAAGGGAATGTCTATTATTTTGGAACAGAAAATCAATTGACGATCAAGAAAATAGAATTGATTCAAATGATGCACAGATCCATTGCTATGTTGGGAGATGCCAACCCTGCCGGTAGTGTTGGTAGTAATAATTTTGGCAGTAATAATTTTGTAACAGGTGGTACCAATTTCTTTGGCAATCAGGGAAATTCTAATTTTAATCAAAACCGAACAAACAACAGAAATCAGGGAGTCATCAATTCTGGAATTTCGAGGAATTCTTCAACAGGCAGTTCTGGCAATACGCCAGCAGGATCAATTTCTGATATTTTTCCAGCTTCTGTTACAGAAGGTCTGGATATTAAAATTGATACAGAGCTAAATAGTTTTGTGGTAAGTGGATCTGGAACACGTGTAGAAAAATTTAAGAATTTTATAAAATATATCGATAAACCTGTACCACTAATCCTGATTGAAGTAATGATCCTGGAAGTTAGTAGAAGTGCAACTGTAGAAACTGGTGTAGAATTTGGGATCGGCAAAGAACCCACAGTGACCGAAGGTGTCACCTTTCCTAATGCTAATATTACATTGGGCGCACAAACAATTAATAGAATTATTGGTGGTTTTGATGGGTTTGGTTCCTTAAACCTGGGGAATGTGGTTCCTAATTTTTATATGGATATAAAAGCTATGGAATCTAATGGAAATGTAAAAATATTATCCACTCCAAAACTAAGTACCTTAAATGGACATAAAGCTTATTTATCTAGTGGTCAGACTACATATTATGCAGTGACCAGCCAAAATATTTTTGGATCGCAAAACCCCCAAACTTCAGAGATCGTAAACTATCAGCCCATAGATGCAGAATTAGCCCTGGAATTTAAACCTTTTGTTTCTGGAGATGGTCAGATTACATTGGATATACAGGTGATTCAGTCTAATTTTAGCGGAGAACGTATTGCAGAAGATGCACCACCAGATATTAATAGCAGACGATTTTCTTCTATTATGCGCATGCAGGCAAATGACGTTGCCATCCTGGGAGGAATTGAAGAAAAAGTAAAAAATGATTCAGGTTCTGGAGTTCCCTTTTTATCACGTATTCCAATCATAAAATGGTTATTTAGTAAACGAAGAAGAGAAGACTCTAAGAAAAAACTGAATGTAATCATTAAACCTACAGTATTCTATTAATGCTAAAATCCCTATTGTCATACAACCCTATAGGAAAAACTTTCTTTTCATTTGAGCAATCAGAACAAGATGACCATACGACAATTCTGGGGATGGAAGTTTTACAAAAAAAAGATGAACTAGATGTCATACAAAACTTTATTGTACATGACATTACAGCCATCGCTGTTATTACCAAAACTGCTGTAAAAGCAAATCTTATTATTACGGATAGCAATGTATTGACAAAAGAAGTATTTGTAACAGCATCCGATCAGGAGGTTTTATCAGAAGCGTATCCTAATCTTAATTTGGATGATTTTTATTACCAAATTCTAAAAACTACAACCCGATCTTTTGTTGCTGTATGCCGGAAAGCTTATGTAGATACCGTTATTACACAATATAAAAAAGCAAATATCAGCATTACTACCATTGATTTAGGAATTCTAAAGACGACGGCTTTATTGTCCTACATTTCGGATGCAGAAGTGATGACGTATACTTCAGTAATTACACTTGATACTAATGAAGTTATCGCTATAGGTGTTAATCACGGAGACACTCAAAATTATACAATAGATACTATAACAATACCCAGCACACACACCTTGCCATTTGCTGCTATTCTAGATACTGTAACAAATCAAACTCGCATTTCTGGCAATATAGAAGATAAAAATCTGGAGCTGAAACATCAGTATAAAGAATCACAGTTTTTTAAAAAAACGTTACAATACAGTGTGACTTTTCTGCTAATTTCTTTATTGATTAATTTTTTTATTTTCAATAGTAAGTATAAAAGCTGGCAAGGATTACAAGAAGAGCAGCAGATATATACTACTCAGAAAGAACGCATTAAAAAACAACAATTTATTGTAAGTACTAAAGAAGCTATTGTAACCAGTATCGTACATACAGGTTTCTCCAGAAGTTCATTTTATGTGGATCAAATTATTCAATCTCAGCCAGAAACTGTACTTCTTACAACCTTTATCTATCAACCGGTCACAAAAACTATGCGTAACGACAAACCCATTAGCTTTAAAAAAAATACAATCACCATTACAGGCGACTCTACAGATAAACTGAGTTTTACTACCTGGTTGAATCGTATAGAAAGCCTAGAATATGTACAGGGAGTTACTATTATAAATTATGGATTGAGTACAAAAAACACAGCTGATTTCGAAATAGCAATTAACTTAATCGATGACACAGAAAAATAAAAACATAACATTGGTGATAAGCCTTCTGGTAGTTTTGTTTATAGCGTATCAATATGGATTTGCTAAAACCTTTACCATAAGCAAACAAGTTACTGTATTACAGAATCAAAAACAGGCGTACGAATCCGCTCCTGCTCAATTAGCTGCATTGGCAACTAAAGAAAAGCAATTAGATGAAATTTTGAAAAAGAATAATGTAGAAGGAAACTCACTACAGAATAACATTTTAAAAACATTAAATATATTATCTGGCGATGCCAGTTTTACTATAATTGCTTTTGAAGAACCACATATCTATCTTGATGAAACCTCTCAGAAAACTACCACCACGTATAACTTTACTTTACAGGGAGATTACAAATCATTAATCGGGGTATTATATGCCTTAGAGCAACACTATAGCTTCGGGAATGTAATCAATACTAGTTTTGAAAAGAAGAAGAACTTCAGAACCGGAAAACGATTTTTACAATGTCGGATTTTATTACAGCGCCTCAATTAATCTCATACCATTTGTCATTTGAGTTTATAAAAAAGTGGAGTTCGGTCAAATGTCTTTTGTACTAGCTAAAATATACCGAAAAAAACTGATTGATTTGAAGGTTTTTATATCATACGATTTGTGATTAAAAAATTCGTATAAATTCATTGAATTATTTTTTCTTTATGCAAGGCAAAAAAATCAAGCATAGCTATAGCTACGGTTTATTTTTTAAACGAAGTAGAAAGGAAAAAGAAACGATGAATATGCGAAATTTTTAGTTATAAATCGTATCAGTTCTTAGATCAAATCACCGTAAACTGAATCAAATTCTTATTTCGAACTCGCATTCAATAATAGATTAGAAAATTTATATCGGACTGAGTTATTTTCTGTAAAAAATTACATTGAAGACCAGAAAACTACTCCAGGACAAGCCCACGAGGCATTTATTAGAAAAAAACATTTCGATTTCGGGGCAAGCCTTGGAGCATTTAAATCTCGATTATCGAGTAAATTTTTATATGATTCAAAGCTTATCAATTCTCATATCGTTTCCTGAAAATGAGATTTTTAACATTTCTTCATCATTTTAAACACAGTTCTTAAGCTCCTTTATAGCGCTTAATGCTATAAAATTGAAAAAAATACGTTTTTTGGGGTAACATAATCTGTTTTCGTGACACTTACGTATACAAAATAAAAGTAAAAAATTAAGAAGAAGTTGGTTATTATTTCAACACATAATCAATCTAAATGCTGATTATTAAAAAGTTAGTTATAAGTATTAACTATTAAGAAATAATAACCCTGCAGAGCAACACGCTAGCATTTGCTAGTGGCGTTATAGATTGGTAGCATATGAGTGACTGATAAAAACTATAAAAATTAAAAAAAGCTATTCCACAGATTTTGGGATAGCTTTTTGTATTTTGTGGTATGAGCAGAAATTATAAATTCCATAATAAAAGCGGTCTATATTTTGTGAGTTTTGCAACGGTTTACTGGATAGATGTTTTTACAAGCTAGTTCTACTTCGATGCATTGGTAGATAGTGTGAAGTATTGTCGAAAGGAAAAAAGTATGGAATTGTATTGTTATTGCTTTATGCAGAGCCATATCCATTTTATTTTTCGTTCTTCAATTGATCAACCATCAGAATTACTAAGGGATTTTAAACGGCATACCCCCGGCTGCCGCTAGTATGAGCTCCCGCTAGTTTTCAAAACTAGTGGCGTTCTGAGTAAGACGACAACAGTAAGAAATAGAAAAAAAACAGCCACGATCTATTTTATGATAGGATGTGGTTTTGTTATATTATGCAGCGTATGCTTTTTTGGTTTTCGTATCACGTATAAAAGCATCAATAATTTTGGTAATGGTATTTTTATCATCGGTAGTAAGACGCCACAAAATATGTAGTATAAAATCCCGATAGCACGGAAATGTTTTCCGTGTCAAATATAAGGTAAGCTTAAGAAATACAGTAAAAATAGTCATGTTTATAGAAGATGTGGCTGTTTTTTTATAACGAATAAGTAACAAATTTGCCTGATTGACACGCTTGGGGTAAATAGAAATCCGGTTCATTCAAAAAAAATCATATCAGAATTGTAAATCTGATTATAAACACTTTACAAAACACTCAAAAATTCTAATATTTTGTATTCTTTGAGATGTATCCTTTAATTTTAAGCAGCACTTAAGACAGTATCCCTATGATGTACCAATGAAAGAATATTCCTCCTTTTGCCCATAAACTTATATTTACACCTCGCAACTGATTCTGAAACCTTTTTCGCTTCAATATTTTGATTAACAAATAAATAGATGCACAAATAATTATATTTTTAAAAAAATGAGTGTTGTTGTTTTTTAATTTTTTCACGAAAGGAAAGGTGTAACAAAATAATCACATGAATCTGTATAAAAACAAGCTTTAATTCAAAATCCCTTAGTTTACAGACTTTTATACTTTAAAAAGAACAACATATACATACTGTTAAGCCATAATATTATTACTTTAACGACATATAACCGTCATTCGTCGTAACTTTACGACATTTTAACGTTAATAAGGTGGTAAAACAAAACTTATGTGTTATTTTTGACAGTATAAACTAAATAATCTACTAAACCTTTCAACATGAAAAAGTTATACATATGTTTTGGATTAATTGTAGTGTCTTCTTTTTTTTCTATATCTACAGCCCAAAACCGAATAGATCATATGCCTTGGGATCAGTTATTACTCCTCAATGTATCTACTGATGGTGAAGTAAACTATAAAGGTTTCATCAGAGATAAATTTTTATTCAATGAATATTTTAATTCTTTGGCAACCAATCATCCATATATAAATACCCCAGAAAATGAAAAACTAGCGTATTGGGTTAATTTATATAATGCTATCGTGATGAAAATGGTAATTGATAACTATCCTGTTACTTCTATCAATGATATCAAAAACCCCTGGAAACAAAAACAAATCGTAATCAACGATACATCATATAGTCTGGATGACATTGAACATAACATCCTTAGAAAAATGAATGAACCAAGAATTCATTTTTTACTAAGCTGTGCCGCAAAATCCTCTCCAAAATTATGGAATAGGGCTTACACTGCACGTAATGTTCAACAAGCTTTACAAGAAAAAACAGTAGAGTATATTAATAACAGAAATTATAACAGAATTACGGCACAAGATGCAAAAATCTCTAAAGTATTCGAATGGTATAAAAACGATTTTAATGAAGGAGATGTTATTAAGTTCATTAACACCTACGCTACTACCAAAATTGACCCTAGATCAACAATATCTTATTTGGAATATGACTGGAGTTTAAACGAAAAAAAATATGTTAACGATGTTACGGTAACTAAATAGTATCGAGCTTCATCCTTAATAATTCAGAGCACTGATATTAATGTAAAAAAACTCAAAATATAAAAAACAATCAAGTAGTAATTAGTAATTGAATATTTTTAAACAGGCTTTAAAGAACTTATCTTTTGTAACGCTTTTGCTTACAAAGGATGAGTTCAATCAATATAATAATAATCAAGCAATGCTGTTGATATATGGATAAGATCATATATCAACAGCATTTATTTTTTAATCAGTACAATTTCTGATTTAAAATTACTCACATAAAAGCAGTAATGAGATTAGACTAAAAAAAGAACTTTGTTTTAGACATAAAAATTAATGACTATCGATTTTTGTTTTTTCATACATCAATGTAATATCATTAAATACACGTGTTAATTCATTTGTCATTTTATATACATCTTCATATTTTAATTCTTGCGCCATTAATTTTTGTTTTTCTTTTTTGATAGTATTCCACTTAGAAAAAGCAACTCCTATTTTCTCATCTATCTCCGAAGTATTAGCATCGAATATCAAAAGCATATTAAGAGCTCCATCAAATTCATTAAAAATATTCGTAAGCATTTGATTCGAATTTTTATTCTTAATTACTTGTTCGTTCCCATAATAATAAAGTGCTAACCGCTGAGATAACATGCGTTGTCTACCAGCTATATTAATAATTTCTTCGAGCTCAGGTGCATCTTTTTTCAAATTAGACTCTGATTCGTTCAAATAATTTGAAGCGTTTTTACGCGACTTTTTAGACTGCATTATGATTTGCCGCACTACCTCATTAGTTGCTTTTAACAGATCGGTATTTGATTCCATAATTTTTTTAGCGATATCATAGTTCGGAGAAACTTCAATAAGTTTTTTAAAATCTCCCCATAGTTTATTTACCAACACTATTTTATCATTAACTTCTTTGAATGGTGCATTCTGTTGAAGAATTCTATTTTGTTCTTCAAAAATAACTTTGGCAGTCATTAAATCTTTTTTGGCCTGACTATCATCAGGTTTACTCAATAAATAAAGATATGATTTAGCCATTTTTTGGGTAAGCATACGTTGTTTACCAGATGTGTTAATTGCTTTTTTGAAACTTATATTTCCGTATTTGTCATGCTGAGCATGACTAATGTTCATCAGTAATACTAAAAAAAATAGGGGTATAAGTCTGTTGTAAGTAAGTGGTTTGTTTGTCATTTAAATTTGGTTTTTAGTCTTTTGGTTATACATCTATCTTCTACGTGGATCCATTAGTTAAGAAGAATATGATGCGGTTTAGGTACTTTTTACTTGTGCTCAGCTAAAAAAGTTGCGCAAAAGTACTTCATATTTTTGAATTATTCAGTTGATATTGATTCCCAAAAAAAGGAGTCATTATAAAGAAAAAAGTGCTACATCTTATATTAACACACTTAAAAACAATATTTTAACATCTAAAAAAAGTATATTTAACTCTCCGAACAAAGAACATTTAAAGTTGAAAATTCCCTTTCAATCACTTGGTTTTCAAACAATAAAAGTTTTGTTAAAATTTGGAGTCTTCAAAACGACATCCTATAAAAACATTGTTTAGGTAGCCACCTTTGAACAATGGTGTCTGATTATTTTTACAAAATTTCATGTCTTTGAGGGGTAACATTTACTGTATTACAGACACTATTAATAGATGACCTCATAAATATGAGGAATTATTAATAGTTTATCATAGATAACAGATATAGTGTGACGATTATTTGTTTTATAACCATCAATATCTAACCAAACTAGTATAATTAGCTAGCTTCTATTATCTTTGACAGCTCATTTTGTGGCAAATACAAGCTTATTTTATGCAGTATAAAAAACATATTTTAGTAGTACTAAGCATTTCTTTTTTTATCGGGTGTCGGAGCATCTCAGTAAATAAATCTGCCTTGCACACCTCAGCAACCACTCCTATAGCATTGGGGGTTATTGGTGTTCATGAAAATCATATCCTCCATACAGATTTTCAGGTAACTACCATTCCTAGCTATAAAAATGGAATTCGAGTAGGAATCAGTGCTACGGATTTCAATAAAAATACTTACAAAACTTATCTGGCTGCCTCAAAAAATAATGTGCAGCAAATTAAGTATGTTGACTCTATAGATAACAAACCACAATTTCTTAAAATAGAATTACTTGATTGGGTAGCTATAATTACAGAATTAGAGGAAACATATAACCAACAGACAATAGCTTATCTGAAACGTCAACAAGATGCCGAAATGATATCTGCTGTTTCAGCAGCTTTATCTGCAAAAGATATCAACGAAATCAATAATGCCGAAGCTGTTTTTTTAGTTAATAAAAATTATAAACAATATCAACTATCATTAATAAAAGATGGTAAAACATTCAAAACTATTGATTTTGCAGACCTTACTATCTTTGGATATCGATTGTCTTACTTTTGCTGGGGAGAAAATGAAAAAAATCGAGTTACACTTTTTGATATTGTTGATGAAAATGACAATTGCCCCAAAAACACGTATAAAAATGCTGAAAAGACGAAAGAAAAAGTAAATTATTTCAAATTATAATTTAATTCCTTTCTTTTTAAGACATCGGATATAATGAAGTTACTTTTATCAGTACATATCATTCAAAATTAATAACTAAAAAATGAAAAAACGATTTTTATATATCTCTATACTGTTTCTAATCTTTTTTAGTTGCGAAGAAATCTTGCTGGAAGAGGATCTTACCAATATGGTAGTAACCATTATCGCACCATCAGACGGAACAAGGGTAGAAAACACATCCCCTACTTTTAGCTGGAATGAGATTGACCAGGCCATTACATATCGCCTGCAGATTGCAAGACCAAATTTTGAAAATGCTTCTCAGGTGGTAGAAGATACTACAGTTACCACCACAAGTTTTAGAACTACTTTGGTAAGAAATGCATATGAATGGAGGGTAAGGGCTCAAAACACCTCTTCGGAAACAGCATATACCAAAGCAGGTTTTAGTATTGTAGAAAGTGAAGATTTTCCAGCTCGAGAAGTAATTTTATCATCTCCTGCTAATTCTATGATACTCAATAGAACTTCTATAACATTACAATGGCAATCCGTTACAGATGCTACGGCATATAGAATACAGCTATTGGATACTAATGATCAGGTATTACAGGAAGAAACAGCCACGGGAATATCCATTCAACTTACATTTCCCGAAGGAACTACTACCTGGAGAATACGTGCAGAAAACAATACGCAGAGTACATTATACAGCTCGAGAACACTTACAGTAGACAGTATGAATCCTAAAAAACCTGTGGCTACTGCACCCGCCAATCAAGGTTCTTTTACCAATACTATGGTGTCATTTAGCTGGACCAGAGAAGCAGTAGAGGGTACTACAGAATTTGATAGCATCTATATATATCAAAATGAGCAATTAACACAATTAGTAACCAAAGATCAGGTAACATCACCTGCAGAAATTACATTAGAGACAGAAAATACATATTATTGGTTTCTAAAAGCTTTTGATGAAGCTGATAACCAAAGTGAAGCAAGTGATGTATTTAGTTTTACCATAAATCCATAATATGCTAAAAGGTAAAAAAGTATTATATGTTCTAGTACCCATGGTTGCTTGCATCTGGGGAGCTATTATATTTCAGGTTGTAGATGCATTCTCTGAGGATGATGCTATAGTTTCTGATATAACGACAGTATCTTTTTCTACCATTGAAACAAAGGAACGAGAGAAATTCTCAATGAGTACTATTGATAGAGATCCTTTTTTGGGCACTATCTATCGACCAAAAAAAACAGCAACCAAAAACCCAAAGGCACCTATAAAAAAGCAAGAGACTATTTGGCCTTCTATAACGTATAAAGGATTAGTTTCTGCTCAAAACAATACAAAAGCTATTTTTCTTGTGGAAATAAATGGAACTGATCAGTTGATGAAAAAAAATGAATCATTTTCTGAGGTAAAATTCATAGAAGGGACTCCTTCTTATATACGATTGAGGTATAAAGGAAAAACAAAACAATTTGAAATTTTGAATTGAACATATTCTATAAAATAAAAGCCCAGGCAATGCAATTTGCATTGCTAATCTCAGTAATCATCGCGATTTTATTGAGCACTTTCTTATTACTTACCCACGTGCAATCTTTTTTTAGCATCAAATCACAAGAATTAATAGAAGCTTCTGAGCTAGTCAATAAACAAATATTTAAATCTTTTGCTGATACTGGTATTACTAAAGACACGATACAAACGAATATAGGGAATAATGTGACAAAACTAGTTTCTAATTATCATGGGGTATGGACAAAAACAGTCTCTAAGGTACAGATAAGAAATAAAAAAGTTGTCAAAATCGCTTTTACCGGATCTGTTATAGACCAAAAAACACCTAATCTCTATTTGGCAGACAAAAACTCTCCGCTGGTAGTGGTTGGCAATACAAGAATTGAAGGCAACAGCTACCTCCCGGAGCAAGGTATAAAAGCTGGAAATATTTCTGGTAACTATTACCACGGGACTCGCTTATTTTATGGGCGTACTATAAAAAGTAAAAAGCGTATTCCAGAATTGCATCCCGAATGGATTGAATACCTGGAATCTATGTGTGCAGGCGCACATCTAACTGAAAAAAATATAATTCCTTTATCAAAAGAGATAAAAAATTCTTTTCATAACTCAACAAACATTATTTACAATACTGAAAAAATCGTTCTGGGCGACGAAATTATATCAGGGAATATTATCGTCCAGTCTGCCTCAAAAATTATAATAAACTCAACATCTCAATTGACAGATGTTATCCTGATTGCTCCAATTATTGAAGTACAAAATGATGTAAAAGGTACTATCCAACTCATCGCAACAAAAAAAATTAAAATCGGAAAAAGATGTCATCTATCATATCCTTCTTCTATAATTCTTTTTGATAACAACAGCTCACAGAACTCTCTTCATACTAACACCACTCAAAATCAAATTCCGGATTTCAATATCAATATCAATACTATTATAGAAGGTGCTGTGGTATATCTGAAAAAAACTAAGGAAATACAAAACCGAATCAAAACCAATATCAAAGTAGAAAACAATGTACAGATCATTGGTGAATTTTACTGCCAGGGAAATACTGATTTTCAAGGAACTGTAAAAGGAGCTTTGTATGTGAATCAGTTTATCGCCAATCAATCCGGTTCTATCTATCTCAATCACCTTTATAACGGCAAAGTCTTAAAAAATCCAGTGAGCGACTATGCCGGACTTTCTTTTGAGAATTCTAAAAAAAATGTAGCAAAATGGATGTACTAAAAAAAATACGCGCTGCGACATTGATAGAAACGCTAACTGCTTCGGTCTTAATAATCATAGTATTTATGATTGCAAGTTTTAGTTTTAACAACATCTTTACCAATCATATAAAAAGAGACCAAACCACTATTAAAAACAGAGTAAAAGAATTAGAATATCTTCTGATTCACCAAAAAATAAAACTTCCTTATACTGAAGACTTTGGCAATTGGGAGATTGAAATTATATCTGAGACACCTACCATAGTACTGCGATATCGTCAGGGTACAAATGAATATGAAAAACAAGTAGTATTGCGTGAGTAAAAAGTTTCATAAAATAAAGGCTTTTACCCTAACCGAAATGATGGTAGTAATTGTTATTTCTGCAATTGTGGTTGGACTGGCATTTACTATTCTCGGAATCGTACAAAAAAATATGAGAAGCATTGAACACAATTATGAATATCAATCAGCAATACAGTCATTAGAAACAAGTTTAACCATAGATTTTAACAAATACCCAATTGCTATATGGAACTCCTCAAAAAACGAATTAGTACTTTCTTCTCCCATCCATAAAAAAACATACACATTCGCAACCGATAGTATTGTTAATGATTTGGATACTTTTGCGCTAAAAACTAAGAATACTACCTATTATCTTGAAGGAAATGAAGTTACTTCTGGTCGTATTGATGCGGTGAAACTTACGTTTAATCGTACAGCAGATAAGCATCGCATTTTTGTCTACAAACATAATGATCCTACAATCCATTTCTGAATATGGGAATAAAAATAGCTAATACTAAAAAGGAAAAACAAAAGGATAGCTCTTTTGATATTTCAGAAATACTAACTACCGAGATTACCCTATTTGGTACTGCATTCAATAGTAAAAAAAAGGAACAATGGTATGCAGAACTTAGTATTTTATTAAAATCAGGAATCGATCTAAAAAGTGGTTTAGAATTATTATCAGAAACACAGAAAAAAGAAAAGGATCAAAAATTAATGATAACTATGCTATCTCAATTAGTTGACGGTAGTTCGTTTTCTGAGATTTTAAAAAAAGATAAAAACTTTACGGATTACGAATATTATGCTATAAAAATTGGAGAACAGACAGGACAATTAGCCCAGATTACGCTGGAACTTAGTGAATTTTATAAAAGAAAAAATGATTTACGCAGAGAGATAGTCTCTTCACTAACATATCCACTTATCGTTATGCTTACCGCTTGTATTGTTATCATTTTTATGCTAAAGTATGTTGTCCCTATGTTTGTGGATATTTTTGAACAAAATAATGTGGAACTTCCTGGTATTACGAAAGCTATTATCAATTTTTCTAATTTTACCGGGGAAAACGGCTTTTTGATTTTAGCCAGTCTTACAATTAGTGTGATTGTAGTTATTATTATTTCAAAAAAAGACTGGTATAGAAAATTCTCAGGAAGCTTTCTTCTTAAGATACCTATCTTGGGAAATTATTTTAGAAAGATCTATATGGCACAATTTACGCAGGCACTTTCTCTTCTTACTCAGGCCAAAGTACCGATGGTAGACAGTATAGAACTGATAAAAAACATGATCAATTTCTATCCGTTACAGCAAGGATTACACAAAACTAATCAGGCAGTAATTGCAGGAGACAAATTGAGTGCAGCTTTTGCACAAAATCCGATTTTTGATAAAAAAATGATTGCAATGGTACGTGTAGCAGAAGAAACCAATCAGACTGAATTTATTTTTCAAAAATTAAATGAACAGTATAACCAGCAGGTAAAGCATCAGTCTCAGGTAATCTCTAATGTGCTCAATCCTGTTCTTACCATTATGGTAGGGATTATTGTGGGCGTAATTCTCATTGCAATGTACCTACCTATGTTCAGACTAAGCAGTGTCATTGGATAATACTACTTTTAAAAACTGATCTCATATTTTTGTCAGGTTTCTTAAGAATCCATATAAATTACAACTCTTTGAGATCCGTAGTAGGTACCCATCCTATTTTACCGTCAGAAAGTTTAATTTTTTTCCAGTCATTGACTGTTTCGGTAATCTTTACTTTGGTTCCTTCATGAAGTTGAAATACTTCTTCACTTCGCAAGTTGGGTTCACTCTTTACCGTAGTTTCCTGCGCAAAAATAATTGCATATTGATTATTCTGGATAAATCCATATTGCTTAAAAGCAAAGAAAATACCAAATAAAGTAATAATCAGTGACATCCAGGAGCCGATAAAAAATAATCGTTTTCTAATGGATATTCTGGCGGTATAATAGGCAATAAAAAGTAATACAAAAAGAATAACACATACTATAGATACCCACGCCCATCCATCAAAACTAAACATATTGGTAAAATTAGTAATAGTTCTGGACACTACTCCTTCAGGAATTACATCAATGGCATCGATTGTAGTATTTTTTGCAAAATCAAGATTATTTTTGATATCCGCATCATTGGGCGCTAATTCTAAGGCCTTCTCATAGTAGTATATGCTCTGCCCTACATTACTCAGCTTATAATGTGCATTGGCGAGATTATAATATAGTTCTGCAGATTCCTGACCTTGATCTATAATGGATAAATATGCATCAATCGCTTCCTGATATTTTTCCTGATTATAGAACGTATTCCCATTCTGAAAAACAGTTTCTTGCTGAGCAACCATATAGCTGCTCACTAGTAAAACAATTATGGTAATTAAATTTTTCACGTTTTTTAAAATTTTATAATTGTTTATCAATAGATGCAATCACTCTGGATGCCTTATCATAATCTTGTTGCATAGCAGAGGTTGATGAAGGTGTGTATCTTGCAAATTCACAACTCTCTAATAAGGCTATAAACTCTATAGTAGTTGCCTCATCGACTTCTTTCTCTTTTAATAAACGCTCAATACGATCTTTACTCATATCACTTGTCTGTATATGCAACTTGGCTTTTAGATAATTATGCAAGGCACGTTCCATAGCAATATAGAATTCTGTTTGATTCCCTAAATTTTTCTTTGCTTCAGATAAATATTTACGTGCTAGTTTATCTGCTTTACGCACTCTATTGCCACTTACATCACTTAGTCGTTCTTCTCTCTTTTTTCCAAAAAACAAAAATAATGGGATTGCCAGCAATGGGGCTGTCAGTGCAACCCAATACCTTGTAGATTTAAAAAAGTATTCTTTGTTCATTGGCTGAAGGTTTCCGTTCAATTTTAAAAACCGAAACTGATTACCTGATTGTGTCACCAGTTGTTTACCGGTTCCTGTTGTCTCCGTATTGGCAACAATACTTCCGCTATCCGGACCATTTTTTACATTAATTACAATTTCATCGGATGTGATCCTCTTATAGGTTTTCGTTTTTAGATCAAAATAAGAAAATGAAATCGGAGGAATAGGATAGGTTCCTTTGAACTGGGGAACCAATGTGTAAGTGTCAGAAATACTACCAGACATACCCCCAAGGGTTGTTCTTACACTTTCATTGTGCTCAGGTTCATATTGCTCTAAACCATTAGGTACGTTTAGTTTTGGTAAATCAAAAAGCTTTAGGTTTCCATTTCCTGAAACTGTCACTTTGGCTTCCAGAGATTCTGTAGCATCTAATGATGTTCTATTCGGGCTTACTCTAAAATTAAAAGTACCTACAGCTCCGGAAAAATCATCTGGTTTACCTTGTTCCGGTAATGGCTTAACATTAATAATTCTAGTTCCTGCAGCTACTTTTCTCTCTACTGTTGTATACAATTTTCCTCCGAATATATCACGCCGATTAGTAGGCACATTAACTGAAATAGATAATGTAAGGGGTTCTATCTCAAGTTTTCCTGTTTTCTGAGGGTATAACACTGTCTTTCCACAAACAACAAAAGAATAGGGTTCTCCTTTATATTCTCCTCGCTCTACACTTAACTGTCCTATTTTTATAGCCTGACTCCAGAAATCGCTATACTTGGGATTGTCTATCTCTCTTAAATTACTTACTTGTATTCTGGGGCTAACATATAATTTGTAAACTACCGTGATAGCTTCATTAAGATATGGATTGGTATTAGAAACTTCTGCTACGAGATGTAGATTTTCACTAGCTACATAATCTGCGTTATTACCATCCTTTGGTTTTTGTACTGCTGCTGTGACTTCTACTCTTATGGGTAAGGTTTTGTAGATACTACCGCCAATCTCTATAGTTGCCTGCCCAATCTTAAAAGTTCCTCTTCTGGTTGGTGAAAGAAAGTAGCTAAATGTTTTGGCATACGATCTTTTGCCATTAATCCAGGAATTACTAATAGATTGATTCGGTCCTCCAACCACTGTAAATCCGCTAAAATTAGGAGGTGTAAAATTATCTCCGTCCTGATTCATCTCAAAATCAACACGTAATCTCTCATTTATACCTAGCTTTTTCTTACTTAATTTAGCTTCAAACTTAACCTGAGCAATCCCTAACTGTGCTATACCCAGAAATAATGTTAGAAAAATTAATTTTAGTTTCATCTTTATATTTTATATCATTCTTTCTTCTACAGAAACCTATGTACTACCAATCTTTTTCAGTCTTTGTTTTTGCTCCCTGTACTTTTTTGGCATTGATCTTATCCTGTACTTTCTTTTCCTGATTATTCATTGCTTCTAATAAACTCTTTACCTGCTGAGGAGAAAGTTGTCCTTGTACCTGTTGTGGCTGTTTTTTTTGTTCTTCAGGTTTTCCATCTCCTTCTTTTTTATCTTCTTTCTTTTCTTTTCCTTCGTCTTTAGGCTCTTCTTTTTTATCCTTTTTGTCGTCTCCCTTTTCATCTTTCTTATCTTCTCCTTCATCTCCTTTCTTCTCCTTGTCGTCCTTCCCTTCTTTGTTATCCTCTTTTTTATCGTCCTTATTATCTCCTTCTTTGTCTTTGTTATCCTTGTTTTCGTCTTTTTTATCGTCCTTGTTATCTTTGTCCTTATTATCCTTATTCTGATCGTTTTGTTGTTCTTGCTGCTCTAGCATTTTTTTTGCCAATGCCAGATTATAACGGGTTTCATCATCTTTAGGATTATTGCGCAGTGCATTTTTATAGGCATCTACAGCTTCTTTATATTTTTTTTGCTCCATAAAGGTATTTCCTTTGTTATGAAACGCCTTATGTTTTTCTTCTTTGGAACTAGCTATTTTTACTGTCTCGGTATAGCGTTGTTCTGCCTCACCGTATTTTTTGGTATTGTAATATGCATTTGCCAGATTGTATTTTGCTGTTGGATCTACCGGGTTTTTTGCAATCGCTTTTCTATATTCTCCTTCTGCTTTTGGGAAATTACCATCTTTTACCAATACCTTATTTCCTGTAGCCACAAATCTATTGGCTTCTGCAATAATTTCTGTTCTATCTTCTTCCTGCGAAAATATGATTCCGGATAAGAGACATGTCAGTATGATTAGTGTCTTTTTCATAGTGCTCATTTTTTTTACCTCAATTCTGTTATTTAATGTTCATTAAAGAGGTTTAATTTTTTAACCCAGGATGTTTTTCTTTCTAATAAGAATATATCTAAAAACAGTAATAATAATCCTGCTCCAAGAAACCATTGAAATTGGTCTTTAAAATCTGCAAACTGCTTTGCTTCAAATTCCTTTTTGTCCATTCCTTGTAATAGTTCTGTAACATTTTCTACTACGGTATTTGTATTTTTACCATCAATGTATATGCCATTGGCATCTTTAGCAATTTCCTGTAAAATTGTAGTATTTAGCTTGGTAATTACGGTCTCACCCTGACTATTTTTCTTATAATTTTGTACAATCCCATTTCTTTTTATGGGTATCGGCCCCCCTTTGGTGGTTCCAACTCCAATCGTAAAAATTTTGATTCCTTCCTGTGCTGCTTCTTCTGCTATCGACCCAATATTACCTTCGTGATCTTCTCCATCACTGATAATAAAGAGAACGCGATTCGTTTGCTCTTCATCATCATAATAGGTTTTAGCTAATTCTATCGCTTCATTAATTGCGGTTCCCTGAGAGGAAAGCATATCTGTATTCATAGATTGTAAAAACATTTTTGCAGAACCATAATCTGTAGTAATAGGCAACTGCGGGAAAGCACTGGCAGCATAGGCTATAATACCAATTCTATCACTTGCCAGGTTATTGATAATCTGTGTTACCAATTGCTTTGATTTTTCTAATCTGTTAGGAGCAATATCTTCTGATAGCATACTTTTAGATACATCTATCGCAAATACTACATCTACTCCTTCCCTTTTTACGGTTTCTAATTTGGTCCCTACTTTTGGGTTTACCAATGCAACAATAAAACACGCCAATGCCAGGCTGATAATAATAATCTTAAGAATTGATTTAAAAATCGATTGATTGGGACTGAGTTTTTTTAATAAAACCCTATCTGCAAATTTTTTCTGCACCGTTTTTTTCCAAATTAAAACACCCAAAAACAGTACTATTAGTAAAGGTATTACTAATAGCAACCAGAAATATATTTTTTCTTCTAATAAGTACATACTATCAATTTATAGATACTCTATTATTTAATTCTCAATGCAAAAGCATTGATTTTTTCTTTTACCTCTACCGGGATTTCTTTGTTTTTTACCCAAGTATGTATATCATCCAGATATTGCATCCCTAAATACTCGGCACTTCTCGAAAAGGGAAGGCTAAATTCTGTTACGTTATCATCATCATTACTACAACTAATCATCCCCATTTCTTTTCCTCTAAGCATTCTACCAATATCTTTTTCTTTATATAAATAATCAGAAATCCGATCTAAAAACACTTTCATAATTCCGCTCATTGTATACCAATATACAGGTGTGGCTACTATCATTGTTTGATAATTCTGAGTTATATCCTTGAATATATCCCCAAAATCATCATTTTTATTTTTAAACTCATAATCGAAATATTGTATTTTTTTTTGGTTTAAATCTACTATTTCAAAACCTGTAAGCTCCTTGACATAAGCCACTATCATTGCTGTGTCTCCGTCGCTTCTGGAACTTCCTTGTATAATGATTCCTTTTTTCAAAATTAAATCTTGTCAATATTATAAGCTTTTACAACCTACTCCACAATACAATTGTCCCCATATCAAACAAAACTTCTGAATATGGTAAACCTCATCAAAAATTCTATCAATAGCAACAAACCTGCTAATAATACTAATGGTCTGAACTTTTCTTCATAATTGTAAAACTTAAATTCTTCTACATCAGTCTTCTCTAATTTATCAATTTCCTCATAGATTTCTACTAGTTTTTTATTGTTAGTCGCTCTAAAATATTTTCCTTTAGTCACTTTGGCTATTTCTTTTAGCAACTCCTCATCTATCTCTACTTTTACATTACCATATTGAAAAGTTCCATTGGGCCTTATTGCTACGGGAGACAATGCCATACCATTGGTTCCGATACCAATAGTATATACCTTGATCCCATATTCTACTGCTAATTCTGAAGCTATTTTGGGATCAATAAAACCAGAATTATTAGAACCATCTGTAAGTAATATAATCACTTTGCTTTTGGCTTTACTATCTTTTAATCTATTCACAGAAGTAGCCAATCCCATACCAATAGCAGTCCCGTTTTCCAGAAGGTTATTGTACACAATATCATCCATCGCACTGAGGACAATAGCTTTATCACTGGTAATAGGAGTTTTTGTAAAACTTTCTCCTGCGTACAACACTAATCCAATACGGTCATTGGGTCTTCCTTGTATAAATTCTTTTGCCACATCTTTTAGTGCTTCCAGACGGTTCGGTCTTAAATCTCTGGCGAGCATACTGGCAGATACATCAATTGACATCACAATATCAATACCTCTGGTAGTTTTTGTCTTGGTAGAAACATCTACTGTTCGTGGTCTTGCCATTGCAGTAATAACCAATCCTAAAGCTATCAATCGGAATAATAATAAAACCGGTTTTAGTTTTGCTAGCCAGCTACTGGAAACTTTAAAGCCTTTTATACTGGAAATTTTAAGTGCAGCCTGTTGTTTGTTTCGTTTCCATATATACCATGCTATTGCGATTGGTAATGCTAAAAACAACCAAAAAAACTGTGGATTTTCAAATGTAAAATTATCAAACATAGCTATTCGGCATTTTTAAGTTCTACAGAATTAATAATGCGTTGTGCAACATCTTTGGCATACCTGTCTTCTTTATTAAAGACGACAATAATCTGCTGAAATCCTCCTCCTTCTCCAAAATATAACATTAAATATTCTCCTTTTTGTGTTTTTTTAGTGATCGGGTTATCTGCTTCCATCTCTCCAAATACCTTTAGTCCTTTAGCTCCTCTAAGGGTTTCATATTCTTCAGTCTTAAAAGTGATGTTTTTTGCGCCCTGTGCTTCCATTCCTTTAATGGCTCCTTCTACTGCCTTTTCCAGATCTACTTCTTGCTGCTGTTGTTTGAATTGTATCGTACTCACAGCAACATAAAAATTACCAAGAATACTACCATATACAAAGGTCTCATTTCCCTTAAGCACCTGTTTTTGCTCTTCTGTTAACTGAAAACTATTACGAATCAATACTTTTGGCGACGAAACGGTAACCGGGGGAGATCCGTAGGTACTGCTAATCCATTCTGTTTCTGCCAGCTCTTTGGTAGGATGTCCCAGTAATGAATCTTTGACAACATCATATCCTTTGGTCAGAATAAAAATAAGAAGTGTTATTCCTAAAGCTCCAATGACAGCAAGGCTTCCAAAAATAATCTTCTTCTTCCTTTTTTTCTCAATAGCTGCTTTTCTATATTCTTCATCGGCTAATAGTTCTTCTTCTGTGGGTTCAGGAATGGCTTCTTTGGTTTCATTGATAACCCTTTCTATAACGTTACGATCCGCTTTTGCAGTACCAATATCTGGTTTGGACTTAGCAAACTTTGCCATATCTGCGGTTTTCAGTACGTTTTTCAGCTCTTCTACGGTATGCTTATCCAGGTTTAACGATCCTGATTTGATTTCCTCATCTAATCGTTCGATAAGTTCATCCGTGGTACTTTCCATTGCGTGATCATATACTTCTTCATCAATATATTTACGCGCAGTATCACTCAATTGAGAGTAATATTCTTTGTGCGACTCTTCTTCTAATAGATGAGAAGCGTCAATTCGTTGCAGTGCCAGAATTGCTCTTTCATAAGGAGGTAGTTCATTTTCTCTGGCTTCTTTGCGTTTCTTTCTTCTTAATAAAAGAAAAGCAATCAGTCCAATGAGTACTAATGGTATCAGAATCCACCCTATATATTTTCTCCAATTAGAAAAAGAAGCATCTACATCTACCAGCGGCTTGATCTCATACATCTTTTGTTTGGTCGTATCCACCAATACATCACGGACTTCTACTTTTAGCGAATCTGTAAAAAATACCTGATCACCTACCATTACTTTTTGTCTGGGAATGGTATAATGCCCGGAATCAAATTGTGTTAACGCATACTCTTTTGTCAATAGAAATCTACTTGTATTTCTGGTCGTATCTGTTTTATAAGATTCTATGACTTCCAGCGGTGTAAAAGTTTGTCCTTCCGGAAAAACAACTATCTGCGTAGAATCAGTTTCTACTTGCATCGTATATCGCATTTGGTCACCAATACGAATCGATGTAGAATCTATAGCTGATGATACCTGAGCATACCCTCCTAATCCATAAAGAGGGAACAGTATATAGACACAAAATCCAAAGACTTTGTTTCTTAATTTCATAATTATATCTCGTAATTCGTAATTGTTCATTCGTAGTCTTACCTTATCCTCTTCGTTTAAAATACCCTAATAATTTTTTTACATAACTTTCATCCACACGGCTGCTTAATGAACCTGCTCCACTTCTGGTAAAGCTGTCATTAAAATAATTTACCCTTTCTTTATAATACGTTGCATAATTATTTCGGGTCTTCTTAGATCCTGTATTTACTAATAATAATTCTCCCGTCTCTTCATCTTCCATCTGTACCATACCCAAATTGGGAATTTCTTCTTCTCTCTGATCGTATACACGTATTCCCGTAACATCATGCTTACCTCCCACAATCTTTAACGTCTGTTGATACTCGTCTGTAATAAAATCAGAGAGCACAAATACAATTGCTTTCTTTTTCATCACATTTGACAAAAACTTTAATGCTTCAGTAATATTTGTTTGTTTGCTTTTGGGTTCGTGTTCTAATAACTCTCTGATAATTCGTAATACGTGCGATCTTCCTTTTTTGGGTGGGATGAATAATTCTATTTCATCTGTAAATAAAATCAATCCTATCTTATCATTATTTTGAGTAGCAGAAAAAGCAAGGGTCGCTGCAATTTCTGTAATTATCTCTTTCTTAAATTGTTGCTTTGTACCAAAAAGCTGAGAACCTGATACATCCACCATCAGCATCATCGTAAGCTCACGCTCTTCTTCAAAAACTTTTATATAAGGTTCGTTATACCTGGCTGTTACATTCCAATCAATATTACGAACATCATCTCCAAACTGATATTGCCGAACTTCACTAAAAGTCATACCCCTACCCTTAAAGGTAGAATGATATTCTCCTCCAAAAATATGATCACTCAAGCGCCGCGTCTTGATCTCAATTTTTCTAACTTTTTTAAGTAACTCTTTAGTATCCATAAATAATGATTTACGATTGTCGATTTGGGTTATTGTCGATTTAGATATATTTTTAAGTAATATCTAAAAGGTATTTCGAAAACCTAAAATCTCTATGGCACTTCAATTTCATTTACAATCTTATTAATAATTTCTTCTGAAGTTACATTTTCTGCTTCAGCTTCATAGGTAATACCGATACGATGGCGAAGCACATCATGCACAACAGCTCTTACATCTTCTGGGATTACATATCCTCTTCGTTTTATAAATGCGTAGCATTTGGCTGATGTTGCCAAGTTGATACTTCCTCTTGGTGAAGCTCCAAAACCTATTAATGGTTTTAAATCTTCAAGACCATATCTTTCTGGATAACGAGTAGCAAAAATAATATCCAGAATATATTTTTCGATCTTCTCATCCATATACACATCTTTGACAGCTTCCTGAGCTTTCAGAATTTGTGCTACAGAAATTACCGGATTTACTTTTTCAAAAGATCCCTTAAGATTCGCACGAACAATTAATTGCTCATCTTCTAACTTAGGGTAATCAATCACCGTTTTTAGCATAAAACGGTCTACCTGCGCCTCGGGTAATGGATACGTTCCTTCCTGTTCTACAGGATTCTGAGTTGCCATTACTAAGAAAGGTTTATCTAGTGTAAAGGTTTCGTCACCAATTGTTACTTGCTTTTCCTGCATGGCTTCCAGCAAAGCACTCTGTACTTTTGCGGGCGCACGGTTAATCTCGTCCGCTAATACAAAATTTGCAAAAATAGGACCTTTCTTAATAGAAAAGTCATTCTCTTTCATATTATAAATAAGCGTTCCTGTTACATCTGCCGGTAACAAATCTGGCGTAAACTGAATCCGACTAAAACTTCCATGAACCGCTTTTGACAGCGTATTAATTGCCAAAGTCTTTGCCAATCCAGGAACCCCTTCCAGTAGAATATGACCTTTTCCTAACAAACCAATAAGCAATCGTTCCACCATGTGTTTCTGGCCTACAATTACTTTATTGATCTCTAATGTAAGTAAATCTATAAATGCAGATTCTTTTTGTATTTTGTCATTGATTGAAGCAATATCAACAGAACTATTTTCTTCCATCTATTTTAATTTTTAAAAGCGTGAATTTAACATTCATAATTCAACATTGCAAATTGTTGAATTAATTTTCCTTTTGTTGTTAATTATAGGTTAAATGTATTTCTTTTATATACGCTTACACTCAAATTTTAAAGTATATTTAAACCATTTAACTGAAAAAAACGAACATAAGAAGCCTCATCGCTGTTTGCGATGATTTTATCAAAGGACGGGCTCTATTTTTTAGTGTTGCAAAAAAATAAAATTTTAATCTAATCTATGAAAACTGCGTTAATCACAGGAGCAACCAGCGGGATCGGAAAATCCGTAGCGATAGAATTCGCAAGACATAATATCAATCTTATTCTTTGTGGAAGAAGACAGGAACGGCTAATCGAATTACAGCATCAATTAAACACTAAGGTAAACGTACATACACTCTGTTTTGATGTACGAGATAAAGAACGGGTTTTTGCGGCTATAGATAGTCTTCCTGCAGAATTTAGCAAAATTGATATCTTAATCAATAATGCCGGCAATGCACATGGTATGAACCCAATACAAACAGGTAATCTGGATGACTGGGATGCTATGATCGATATTAATGTAAAAGGATTGTTGTATGTTTCTAAAGCTGTGATCCTAACAATGATCTCTAATCAGTCTGGTCATATTATTAATATAGGTTCTATTGCGGGAAAAGAAGTGTACCCTAATGGCAATGTATATTGTGCCAGCAAACACGCTGTGGATGCTATTAATAAAAGTATGCAGTTAGATCTCAACGCTTATGGCATCAAAGTGGGCGCTATTCATCCGGGATTAGTAGAAACTGAGTTTAGCAATGTTCGTTTTAAGGGAGATGACAAGCGAGCTGATACTGTATATCATGGTTTTGACCCCCTTACTCCAGAAGATATTGCAGATATAATTGCTTTTGTTGTTACCAGACCTTATCACGTAAATATCGCAGATTTGATTGTTTTTCCAACGGCTCAGGCAAGCAGTACTATAATAAACAAAAAGGTGTAGTAAGTAAGGTTTTTCTCCTGCGAATTTCCTGAAAAAATTATCACGAATTCATCTTAACTTTTTGTTTTTAACCTAAGATGCATTGAAATTTTGACAAATAAGTCATTTTTTGAAAACCAGAAATGGTACGATGAACAAGAAACATAACGAAAACAAGAATGAATTTTAACCTTTTTTTAGGAAATAGAAAGAAGTAAGATGAGTTCTTCAGTAATTTTGTAAAAACAAAAAGGGGATTAGTTAACATCAATCCCCTTTTTATGAGTAATACCATCCTCAAAGAAATTACCTAATAAAGAAGCCATAGGGGTATTCAACGGAAGAAAGTTTTACAATTTAATGAAAACCATCCGTTTTCAAACTTTCCTCTAAAACCTCCGATGCAGAGCATCGGGGAATTCTATTGATTAAAAGCATTTCTTTTTGTTTCACACTTCTAAAGTGTCTGGTCGGAAATACAGCAAAATCAAATTTGTACCTTTTTGCAAAATTTTGATTTATTTTTAATTGTTTGATGCTATGGCATCTACTTCAAAAAATAAATTCCAAATTTCATCAAAAATCTTTCAAATTATGAAAATCGTCTATTTCCGACCGGACATTTTCTAAATAAAAAATAATTTGATTCAGTTTACTGTGATTTCATCTAAAGAATTTGAAATCATTATCAATTAGTAACATAACGTTTCCAGAAATTAGCAATGCTATTCGCCTTTTTTGTATTAAAAATCCAATAATTTTCTACACAGTCTGAAAAATCCACTCCTCCCTTTGGTATAGAAGAATGGCTTGCATTAAAACCACTCGCTTTAATGATCTTATCAGCCTCTCTCCAATATTCTCTGGCAAATCTATTTCTGGAGTTTTTTGCTTTCTTAAGAAATGACTTGTTTACCGTTCTGTAACTCGGTGTATTTGGTCCTCTATCAGGTCCATTCCCGAAACCAGCATTGCCATCATCAATGGGTCTATATGTTGCTTTGTTTTTAACATAGTTTAGATCAGCTCTTTTAGTATGTCTTTCATTCCATTTACTATGCTGCACTACAATCACGTTTGACTTGATTTTTGAGGGAGGTACACCCTCGTCTATCAGCTTTTTTATCCATAATTTTGTGATCGTTGACTGTCCTGCTTCTTGTACCCATACTTTTCCATTAGAATTTAGTATAGGACGAACGACATTTTTGATCCTGTTTACGGCTCTATTCCTGTTTTTTTTGGCGTCTACCCATTTAGAACCAAAAACTTTTTTAAACAAAGAAGTAGCATCAATAAATTTACCTCCTTGCGTACCATAAGCACCTTGAACTCCAAAATGCTTTATTCCTCTTAAATCTGAATGGCGCAACATACATCCAAAAGCTGCTAATGAATGAATGTCATCTGCATCAGGTTTGTTATCAAACTGGGCGATCAAAATGTCTTTGGATTTGTTAAAAAATGGCCTTGGAGCTAGCTTCTCAGTAGTTACAGACGTTTCTTTTTCAGCAGTGTTGAACTCGCTATTTACCTGCTCTTTTTCGCAACTAGTGGATACGACAAATCCAACCAGAAGCATTAATACTAGTTTAAATTTCATTTGTGTTATATTTTGTTAGTTAAAGGATTAAAAGTACTCAAAAAAAGCGATTTATTCCCTCAATATTTTATAAAAAACAAACTAACAATCTCATTTTAACACAACAAAATGTACATTAAAATCAATATACTTGTAATTATTAACATTTATATTATACATAGAACTCTCATCTTGAGTACTGCTTTGGCCTGCAAAATTTACATGCTACACACTAATTTTGTTGTTTTTTTAACTGTAACTATGGCTCTGCTGAAAAAAACTACTTCAGTATAGTACAAAAGCTAAACTTTTCGGTTGAACGCCACTACTAAAGATGAGTTCATTTTTTAGATAAGATTTAAGTATGAAATCTAATTCATATTTATTATCAAATAGATTAAAAATAAGAAGGGATTTTATTGATTTTATATTTAAATTACATATAATTGCTACTTTGTAAACCTATTTCAAAAAATCAAAGTTTTCATTCTCACACATTGCCAGCCCAATAAAAATACCTAAGTTTAGCTTAAAAAAATACACATTGCTTTTATGTAAAAAAGAATGATTAACAAACGCTTACTTATAAAAAATCTTTTGGCACATAATGACGAGAATAGTTTTTATGACAAAAAGCTCAAACTTAATATTGGTGAAAAAGAAGGAAAAGCTAAGTTCTTAAAACATATTTGTGCATTAGCAAATTCTAATCCTAAAAATAATTCTTATATCGTAATTGGTGTAGAAGATGAAAATAATCAGATTATAGGAGTTGATTTCTTCGATGATAGTAAAATACAAAACCTTGTTAATGCATACTTGTCTAACCCTCCTATTGTTGCCTATGAGAATATTCCTTTCCCGCATTTACCCAGTAGTAAGGTAGTGGGGCTGGTTTCTATTCGTTCGCAAGATGGAAAACTTTGTTCTTTAAGAAAAAATATTTGGAAGTATTATGGAGGTGCTGTTTTTTTTAGAGATGGAAGCATGAGTATGCCCAAAGTATTTGATATCAACATTAAAGATATTAATTCTGAGGTTGTAGAATCTATAGAAAGTCATGCGCAAAACAACATAGAACTTACACTAGATGGTGTTTTTGATTTTATGAATTCAAGAAAGGATTATAATCCTAGTTATAAGGTTTTTAAAGAATATTTTGTAGTATGCTGGTCTGCAAAAGAAAAACGGGTAAATGGAGAAATCTATTATTCCAGAGTAGATATTGCACTGATTAATGAGCAGGTAAAATTGTTTTACTCTCAGTTTGATGAGATAAGCATCGCTATCACCGATGAAGAATTTAAAATCATTGAATATGTACAACTAGGGCTACAAGATACCTATAGTTACTATCCACTAGAAGAAGTTTCTATCAAATTTAAAAATAATGTAAGTTATGATATAGAGAATAAGTTACTTTTTGAACCACCACAATTCAATAGAAAAACGCTCCATCATCTCTACAATAGTAACAACTCATTGATTGAAAAGCTTAAAAAGAAAATATCCTTAACAAAGAATGAACAAAAGGATATTATAAACCTTCCTGGCACTTATCTAATATGTTATTTCAATGGTTTTAATGAAGCCAAAGAAAGACTGGAAGAAGCAAAACCATATTTAAAAAGTTATCCTGATCAAAAAGTATATGTACTTTATAAGGAAAGCATTCGAATATTAAGAAAAGTAAGATATAGCTAACCAAAAAACCTACCCACCACAAACAAAACTAAAAAATGAGTAGAACTATAGTAATAGGAGATATCCATGGAGGCTTAAAAGCACTCAAACAATTAATGATAAAATCAAAAATCACAAAAGATGATACATTGATTTTTCTAGGCGATTATGTAGATGGTTGGAGTGATAGCGCCCCATTAGTTTCTTTTCTTATAGAATTACAAGAAACGCATAAGTGTATTTTTATCAGAGGAAATCATGATCAATTATGCTATAATTGGCTTACCAAAAAAAAATTCAATCCGGAATGGATGATACATGGCGGACAGGCAACCATCGATTCTTATCAAAAGTTATCTGATTCAGCTATTAAGCAACACCTTAATTTTTATGAACGCCTTCTTGATTACCATATAGATGATACCAATCGATTATTTTTACATGCAGGCTTCACAAATATTCACGGACCTGATCGAGAATATTTTAGTAAATTATTTTACTGGGATCGAACCTTATGGGAAACCGCACTATCTATTGATCCTGCGCTAAAAAAAACAGATCTTACCTATCCTAAACGATTACTTCTCTTTGATGAAATCTATATCGGTCATACTCCGGTAACAAGAATTAATAAAACAGTGCCCGTAAATGCCACCTGCGTATGGAATATAGATACCGGAGCTGCATTTAAAGGACCGCTTACTGCAATAGATATCAAGACCAAAGAGTATTGGCAAAGTGATCCTGTTTATCAACTATATCCTGATGAGATTGGAAGAAATTGACTTTCTGCAATACCCCTGTCTTCTATTGATTTATATTAACCTTAAAATAATTTTTAATGAAGAATTCTATTTTGTAGTTTTAGAACACAAATTATAAATCAATCCACTAATGGGAATTTTTGACGAAATAAAGAAAAAGTTAGGTAATGAATTTATAGACATCGTAGAATGGCTGGACAATACAAAAGATACCATTGTACATAGATTCGAGCGATACCAAAATGAGATAAAAAATGGCGCGCAATTAATTGTTAGAGAAGGGCAAACAGCCGTTTTTATCAATGAAGGACAATTAGCAGATGTTTTTTCGCCAGGTACGTATACACTAAACACACAAAACCTACCCATTCTAACCACACTAAAAGGCTGGAAATATGGATTCAATAGTCCATTTAAGGCAGAAGTGTACTTTGTGAACACACATTTATTTACTGATGAAAAGTGGGGAACCAAAAATCCAATCACATTAAATGATGATCGTTTTGGGTTGGTAGAAATACGGGCATTTGGCACCTATGCTTTTAAGATCAATGACCCAGGTAAGTTCATTATTGATATTGTAGGAACAGATGCCAATTTTACTAATTATGAAATTAATGAACATCTTAAAAGTTTAATTGTTACCCGTTTCACAGATACTATTGGTGAAGCAAATCTGCCTATAGAATTGTATGCCGCTAATACTACAGAATTATCAGAAACATGTCTCGAAGTAATGCAACCAGAGTTTAATTCTGTGGGGATTTCTTTAGAAAAATTCTTTATTGAGAATGTTTCAATGCCTGAAGAATTAAAGAAAGAAATTTTTGAATACAGTAGAATTGATAAACTTGATCTTGATAAGTTAACCAAATTCAAAACTGCAAAAGCTATTGAAGCTGCTGCCGCAAATGAAGGTGGTACAGCAGGAGCAGGCATGGGCATGGGTATGGGATTCGTACTTGCACAACAAATGGGTGGCATGATGAATCCCATGACTACACAACAACAGATACAACCGCAACAAACATCTCCTGTTGCCCCTCCACCAATGCCTGTCCAGATTCAATATTTCTACGCCTCTAATGGTCAACAAGCAGGTCCGGTTTCTTTTGATCAGCTAAAAATACTGTTTGCCAATAGAACCATTAATAAAGAGTCCTTAGTTTGGAAACAAGGAATGAGTAGCTGGACAGCTTTAAAAGAGGTAGAAGAACTAAAATCATTTTTAGGTGGCAATACCCCTCCTCCATTACCTGGAGCTTAAAATTGAATTAATCTAGCATTATATTGATGAGGTTTTGGTTGTGCCAGAATTTTAGTTTATGGAAAAAGAGAAAAAAGCAATTTCTGAGCAAAAGAAATCCTGTGTCAATTGTGGCGCAGAGTTGACATATAAACCAGGTACTACCCAGATAAAATGTGATTATTGTGGTCATGAGGAAACTATTGAAAAACATCCGGATGGTTTTAAGGAATTAGAATTAAAACCATACTTGGATGAGATGGGGTCTGTATCTCATTCTGAAGAAATTCTAATGCTTCAATGCAAAAATTGTGGCGCCAATCAACATATTGAAGAAAACTATAAATCACTACATTGCGTGTATTGCACGATGCCATTGATTATAGAAGATGCCTATAAGGAAGAATGGATTCTTCCTGGTGCCGTACTTCCTTTTCAATTTGATCAAAAAAAATCACATCAGATATTTTCCAGTTGGGTAAAAGGCTTGTGGTTTGCTCCCAATAAACTTAAGAAAGCTACGCTGAACCCTCTACATACCAAAGGATTATATCTCCCTTATTGGACATTTGATGCACAATTATACGCAACATATACCGGACAGCGAGGAGATTATTACTATGTAAGTGTTTCTTATACTGCAACAGAGAATGGAAAACCAGTGCAGAGAACCCGGCAAGAACAAAGAACCCGGTGGAGTCCAGCAAGTGGTAATGTTAGTGGTTTTGTAGATGACACCTTAATAAAAGCCTCTCATCAACGTAAAAATCCAATTCCATCAAAAATTGCACATTGGAATCTTAAGGCACTTGAGCCTTTTAATACTGCATTTTTAGCCGGTTTTGTTACAGAAAAATATACCATCCCGCTAAGAGATGGGCATTTATCTTCTACGCAAGAAGCAGAAAAAATTGCTCACTCCTGGGCACGGCACGATATAGGAGGTGATACCCAACGTGTACATTCTGTAGACATGAGTTTATCTCAAGAAACTTTTAAACACATATTATTACCCATATATATCAGTGCTTATCAATATAATGGTAAAAAATATAATTTCTTCGTAAACGGGCAGACCGGTAGTATTTCCGGGAAAAGACCGTATTCATTCTGGAAAATATTTTTCTTTGTTTTATTAATTTTAATAATTATTGGAGTAATTATTTATTTTACCAATACCTATCAAAAGTAACAGAAAAATTCATAGTTTTTCGTTGTAAAAAATAAAAAATCCAAGATAAGATTCTGATTTTTAATAATGCAGAATATTAAAAACTATCAATTCGAGACATCTAATAAAAATTTTATCACCTGTTTAAACTGACATAAGCAGAAGAATATTATCAGAATGGTAAACTACCTCAGGGCATTTAAATCTCGATTATCGAGTCAAAGAATCAGGAATATCAATTAACTATAAAACAATGACTTAAATAATACATCACTGATAGTATTTTGACGAAGGAAAAGTGTGTCGAGAATAGGCTTTAAAACCTAAAACGCTTTTTTTTGATACAAAATTCTTATCAGAATTTCACTCAAACAGGCATATCGAACTAAGGCTAACAAAAGGAGTATTGCTTTTTTTATCCAAAGAAATTGTAATCCAATTTTGAGGTTTCTCAGATAAGACTGATGGTATTATACGATTTACGGGTGAGAATTTCGTAAAAATAATGGCAAGGATTTTTCGCTAGATTGATGAATCAAATTAAAGAATAGCCATAGCTATTGTTTAATTTTATGAAGAAAATATAGTAGAAAAAGAATGTCATTAGATGCGAAATTTTTATTCGTAAATCGTATTACAAGGTAAACTGTAGGCTTTAGCTATGTAACCATTCGGCGAACTACATATTGTGTAGCTAATATTTAGGTTTTAGCTTTGTTGTATGCAAAGAGAAGATACTAAACGAAAACGCGAAATGTATAAAATTCTCAGGAATTGGAAGAATAGTACCCTCAGTTTGAAGGACTATGGAGAAAGCCAAGGTATTACTTATGAAGTTATGAAATACTGGCATAGGAAATTCAAAGCAGAATTTCCAGAAACTAAGAAAAAAGTAGCCAAGAAAGCAGCTTCTTTTATTCCTGTGGAAGTTGCTACACAAGTATCGATTGCCTTTACTAGAGTTCTATATTGAAGCTTGATAGCATTTTTTAAGTGATTTATAAATGTAAATGCTATAAAGCACATAGCAATATGCCCTTTTATCCTTTGGCCAGTCCAGTGGAATACAGGACGTATTTCTAATTGGCTCTTAAGTGCTCTAAAGGTGTCTTCTACTTCAAAGAGGTCACTATATTTTGAGAGTATCATCTCTACGGTTAAATCTGTTGTAGTTGATAAGGCTTTAAAGCCAAGAACATAAGGCTAATAAGCTAACAGAATTACTGCCCAATAATTGGACTAGTTCTAACTAAATAGCTCCAAAATTTATCTTGATTTCATAAAAGATACAGTTTTTTAGGGTATACCTACCTGCAAAGTGTTTTTATAATATAAAATTAAAATATTGTAATTAATATTTTCAAGAAAGCCCATTAAAGACAAGAAAATATGTATCCTAATTTAAAAAAAGAGACAAGAAAACAAAAAGAATTAATGACGATATTCCTAGATCTCAAACACTTTTAAAAAAGGAAGTTCAATCTTTAAAAGAATTAAAAAAAGACGAAGTAGTTTTTCCAAAGTTATTAAACGTCAAGGATAATGCAAATCCAATACAAAAGAATTTAGACGAAGAATATAGAAAGCAGTCAATTTCTTTTCATCCTGATATGCCACCAAAAATAGATAAACTTCAAAAGTATAGCGAAATTGTTGGTGATAATTAAGATGGTTAAAAATATGTCTCCTTCAGAGACTAAAGAATATCAACGACAAGCTTTTAATAAATTAACAGAGGCTAAGGAAGGATTCCTTCAATTACCAACAAAAATTACAACAACAAATGAAAACAACAAATGAAAACATAACTCAATTAAAAAATAAAATAAATACGCTCAAAACAGAACAGCAAAAAGCCTCTGAAACAAAAGAGTCTGTAAAAAACAATGCGAAATCTAAATATCAAAGAGCAAAAAACAAAGCCTCTGAAACAAAAGAGTCTGTAAAAAACAATGCGAAATCTAAGTATCAAGGAGCAAAAAACAAAGCCTCTGAAACAAAAGAGTCTGTAAAAAACAATGCGAAATCTAAGTATCAAGGAGCAAAAAACAAAGCCTCTGAAACAAAAGAGTCTGTAAAATCAATGTATGATTTATTTATGTCTCCAACAGTCAAATCTGTTGTTAGAGACGCCAAAAGTAATGTTAAAACTACTGCAAAATTCTTACAGCAAGATTTAAAAACAGCTTCACAAAATTTAAGAGATAAGGTGAAAAGCTTAAAAATGGAAGATCCTTTAAACAAAGCCATTAAAAATAAGCATGCGCTTAAGAGTAAGAAAACCAAAGGAAGAAAACTATAAATAAAGAAGTTTTTTTAAATAAACTGTAACAGTTAAGACTTAATTGAATAGTTACTATTATTTATTTTATAAACAGATAGTAATCTATATTACCATAGGCTTACTTAGCTATAATGAATCATTGTTTTCTTAATGAATACATTCGAATCAGAATGACATAAAGATCAAAGTAAATGAATTATATATTATTTGGTGTTGTTATAAATATAAGAGCATCTTTTATAAAAGATGCTCTTATATGATTACTTTTTCCTTATTAACACGTCCTATAAATCAAACTTAATCCCCTGTGCTAATGGCAATTCTGTTGTGTAATTTATAGTATTGGTTTGTCTCCGCATATATACCTTCCAGGCATCAGAACCAGATTCTCTTCCTCCTCCGGTTTCTTTTTCTCCTCCAAAAGCACCTCCAATTTCGGCACCAGAAGTTCCTATATTTACATTAGCAATTCCACAATCTGAGCCTGCATGAGATAAAAAACGCTCTGCTTCTCTTAGATTATTTGTCATAATTGCAGAAGACAATCCCTGTACGACTCCATTCTGGATATCAATTGCATTTTCTATTGCTCCACTATACTTTACTAAATACAGCACTGGCGCAAAAGTTTCGTGTTGTACAATCTCAAAGTCATTCTTTGCTTCTGCAATGGCTGGTTTTACATAGCATCCGCTTTCATAACCTTCTCCAGAAAGTACGGCACCTTCTACAACTAAGTTTCCTCCTTCTTCTACAACTTTTTCTAAGGCATGTTGATATCCTTTTACGGCATCAGTATCAATAAGTGGCCCTACATGATTATTCTCATCCAGAGGATTGCCAATACGTAACTGTTTATAGGCATCCACCACAGCATTCTTTACTTTATCATAAATAGAATCATGGATAATTAAGCGTCTTGTAGAAGTACATCGTTGTCCGGCGGTGCCTACTGCTCCAAAAACAGCTCCTATAACCGTCATTTTAATATCAGCATCCGGAGTAACAATGATTGCATTATTTCCTCCTAGTTCTAATAATGATTTCCCTAATCGTTGTCCTACTGTTGCTGCAACTTTCTTACCCATTCTCGTAGATCCTGTAGCAGAAATTAATGGAATACGCTTATCGGTAGTCATCATTTCTCCTACTTTGTAATCTCCATTGATCAAACAGGAAATTCCTTCAGGAAGATCATTTTCTTTTAATACACTGGAGATTATATTTTGACAGGCAATTCCACAAAGGGGTGTTTTCTCACTTGGTTTCCAGATACAAACATCACCACAAATCCAGGCCAATGCTGTATTCCAAGCCCATACTGCCACTGGAAAATTAAATGCTGATATTATCCCAACTATTCCGAGTGGATGATACTGCTCATACATTCGATGCCCAGGACGTTCAGAATGCATCGTTAACCCATGCAACTGCCTTGACAAACCTACAGCAAAATCACAGATATCAATCATCTCTTGTACCTCTCCTAATCCTTCTTGATAGGATTTACCCATTTCATAAGAAACTAGCTTACCCAAAGGCTCTTTTAGTTTACGTAATTGTTCACCAAATTGTCGTACAATTTCTCCTCTTAATGGAGCTGGTTTTACTCTCCATGAGGTAAACGCAGACATAGCATTTGCAACCACTTTTTCATAATCTGCAGGCCCAGTTGTAGCTACTTTTCCAATTAAATTACCATCAACCGGCGAGTATGAAGAAATTTCATCTCCGGATGAAAACCACGTTGTGCCAGTAGAAGTTCCTTTATTAAAATCCAAAACACCTAATTGTTGTAGTGCTTTTTCTATTCCAAAATCTGTTGCTATTGCTGCCATATTATTTGAATTTACTTTCGACAAGGTAAAGATACTCTGTTTTTTTGATGCCTTTAAATTTTGACCTTACATCCTACTAATTTAGAGCAAGTCACATAAAAAAACACATTTACAAAATCAATGTATTCTAAAAATAAGAATTATTGAATTAAATTGATTTTTTATTCATCTGCAATAAATCTTTTATCGACAGGCATCTCTGTCCCACAATTGTTACAAGTTCTCAATAATTTATTGCCATAAAAATCCTTAAAGTGTTTCAAGAAATCTTTTTCGATATCGTGTAGCTTAAAATATACATCGTGCAGTTTGGTATTGCAATGGTCACAAAACCACAATAATCCATCCTGAGCATCCAGATCTACACGTTTCCTTTCGATCACCAAACCAATAGAGTCCTTATGTCTAACTGGGGAATGGGGAACTTTTGCAGGATGCAAATACATATCACCTGGTCCTAATAGCATTGTTTTCTTTTCTCCGCCTTCCTGGATATGTACTTCGATTTCACCTTCTAACTGATAAAATAACTCTTCGGTTTCATTATAATGATAATCTTTTCTGGCATTAGGTCCTGCAACGATCATGACAATGTAGTCTCCTGCTTCTTTGTATAAATTTTTATTACCAACTGGTGGCTTTAATGTATCTCTATTTTCCTCAATCCATTTACTAAGATTGAATGGTTTTTGGATTGCCATAACTGTTTTATATTTTGAATTATAAAAATACAGAAGTTTTGATTAAGCAAATCTATTTTTAAACCGCTTTATCATTTTTTTCATCACTAACAGATACATAAATGCAAGAAAGTGGCTGGCAATTGATAGCAATAAAAAAACATACACAGATTCTTCAACTACTGGAAATATATTTTTTGAGTCATATTTTTCTCTTTGAAAAACAGCAATTACGAACGTATGAATAACAATTGATACTAAAAAATACAAGATACTAGAAAATCTTTTACCTTTTAACCTCTCAAAAGCTACTAATAATAAAACGGCAAGTAAGGAAGGAAAATTGCTGACCATTAGTATCCACAAAAAAATATACCAACCTTTTAGAGAATGAAAAATACTAGCATACAAAAGCGTAAATAGCAAGAGATACACCACAGAAAAATGCGCTATATCTTTATCTTTTTTCATTGAATCAATATAGTAAAATGTAATCGAATTAAAAAAAGAAATCGCTCAGACTAGATTTCTCTTGCAGAGCGATTTCCAACTAAATAACCAACCAAAAAGTTTTAATTATTGTCTAGTACTTCTTTTATAAGGTAGGTCTTATAAAATCAGCCTTTTTAATTCTTTTTTTATCATTCTGTAATGGTTCCTTGCTCCCAGAATTCTTAAACGGTACATATCCTCGTCCAATAAATTGATATACAGTTCCTGAGGTAGCATGAAGTAATTCTATCTTTCTATCATTGATAACGGTCAACTCGAAATATTCATTGCCCAAATAATCGTAATCAAGTGTTAAAATTTTCCTATAAAAATTATTCTGAATATCCCGAACACTAAAATATCCAGTATAGTCATAATATATATCGTTTATATTAGATATGTTAATATCTTCAGAACTTTTAAAATTATCTCCAGATCCATTATATAAAAACCGCAAATAATTTTCGTCATCGAATTCGTTTATTACCCCAAATTCACTGGTATATACTTTTTCCCACGTTTTATATTCGTGAAGAAAGTAGTGGATATTGTCATAAAAAACCTTATCATAATCAAAAGTATCTCTTTGATAACCAACTAAATAATAACTAGTGTTGGTCTGATAATCAAATAATCGGATTTCATTATTTGCCAACTGACTCACGGCCAAACTATAAAACCCATTGATATCGTGACTAATATCCAGTTCCATATTGATCGTATCATAAAACCCTACATCCAGACCAAAACCATCTCCATTACTTCCGATGCCTACCAGATTATTATTGGCGTAGAATACTCCGTTTTTAAAAGATACAGTAAATGCTTTCTGAAGAAAGGGAATCTCTCCATTACCCTGTGTACGTTCTATATCTACGTACCAAATTTCATAGGTATTCAATAACTCATTAAGTGTGATTACAGGTTCATCAACATATACAGCATCTTCGATCACAACTTCTGCAACACAAGAAGTCAATAGCAGAGAACCTATCATAAAAGCTGAAAGTAATTTTAAAGTCTTCATAATCTAAGCGTTTTTCAATTTCATTTATGATTAACCAAAACATATGCCAAAACCATAACATACTGATTATCAGTTTTTATTTTGAAATGTATTTTGCTTATTTTTGAACTCACAAACTTCTTACATGGATAAAGAATTAAAATTTGCTGTGATTGGTGGTGGTAGCTGGGCAACTGCAATTGTAAAAATGCTAACCGAAAATCTAAATGAAGTGGGCTGGTATATGCGCAGTGTGTATGCATTAGAACACCTAAAAAGGCAACAACATAACCCCAATTATCTGAGTTCTGTAGAGTTTAAAACAGATCAGCTTATACTTACTAATGATATAAACGAGTCTGTAGCATATGCAGATTACCTGATTTTTGCGATTCCGTCAGCTTTTTTAAATACTGAATTAAAAAAACTCACAGAACCCTTAGACAATAAAGTTATTTTTTCTGCAATTAAAGGAATTGTTCCAGAAACCGGATTAATCGTAGGAGAACATTTTCATGAGGTTTATGCCATTCCTTTTAATAATATTGGTGTAATTACAGGACCTTGTCATGCAGAAGAAGTAGCACTAGAACGTCTGTCATACCTTACGATTGCCTCTAATGATGAAGAAAAAGCAACCATTATGGCGACAAATCTGAGTAGTGAATATATTAAATGTAAGGTTACAGATGATATTATTGGTACAGAATATGCCGCTGTCCTGAAAAATATATATTCTGTTGCTGCTGGCATTGCTCATGGATTAGGATATGGAGATAATTTTCAAAGTGTATTAATGAGCAATGCGATTCGGGAAATGAAACGTTTTATTAAAAAGATTCATAAGATGAAACGTAATATTAATGATTCTGCCTACCTCGGAGATCTGTTAGTTACAGGATATTCTATTTTCTCCCGTAATCGTATGTTTGGAAATATGATTGGGAAAGGATATACCGTAAAAAGCGCTCAAATGGAAATGAATATGGTTGCCGAAGGATATTATGCTGCCAAAACGGCGTATGAATTAGATGCAACGAGTAATGCCAGAACTCCTATTATTGATGCAGTTCATGATATTCTATACGAAAATAAAAACCCTAAAAAAGTATTTAAGAAGCTAGCAGATAAGCTAGATTAATTATTCTTATCTTCATCGTATGTTTTTTACTGTATATATGAAACGAATACTAAGAAATTGAGACCTGTGAAAGAACTCATTGAAACATTTTATCAAGGCTTACAAAATCAAGATGCAGAAAAAATGATATCCTGTTATCACGACGATATCCTTTTTGAAGACCCTGCTTTTGGCATACTAAAAGGGGACAGAGCTAAAAAAATGTGGAAAATGTTATGCAAAAATGCAAAAGATTTTAAAGTAGAATTTTCTAATATAAAAGCTAATGACCAAAGTGGATCTGCACATTGGGAAGCTTGGTATATTTTTAGTCAGACCAGAAGATCTGTTCATAATCGTATAGATGCTCAATTCGAGTTTAAGGATGGAAAAATCATAAAACATACAGATCATTTTAATCTACATCGATGGGCTTCTCAGGCTATTGGTTTTAAAGGTAAATTGCTGGGAGGCACTAATTTTTTTAAGAAAAAACTACAACAACAAACTAATAAATTGCTTGACAAGTTTCAACCCTAATAACTCATGGAGGCATTACAAATACTAAAACCTATTGTATCAGCAGATTGGTTATCAAAACATATACATCATCCCGATCTGGTTATACTTGATGCCAGCATTAAAAAAGTTACTGCCAAAAATGAATCTGAATACAAAAACCTTCAGATTAAGGGAACTCGGTTTTTTGATATTAAAAAAACGTTTTCTGATCAGCAGAATCCAATCCCTAATATGCTGCCATCTTCTAAACACTTTGAGGAAAATTGTAGAAAACTCGGTATCAATGCGAATTCAAAAATTATAATTTATGATACATTGGGCATATATTCCAGTGCCAGAGCATGGTGGATGTTTACGGTTATGGGACACAAAGAAGTCGCTATTCTAGATGGCGGATTTCCTGAATGGATTAGGTTAGCGTTACCTACAGAGGCAAAAACAGAAAATTCAACAAATTATAACACGGGGAATTTTAATTCAAAAAACGATCGTTCCAAATGTACCGTTACTGCTAAAGAAGTTTTAATTGAAATGAATGGTTCAAATTCTTTAATCCTTGACGCTCGCTCACACAACAGGTTTATTGCTGTTGATCCTGAACCCAGATCCAGTCTGAAAGGAGGTCATATTCCTAACTCCATAAATCTACCCTATACCCGTGTTCTGGATAACGGAAAAATGCGTTCCAAAGAACAACTGACTCAGCTATTTGAAGAATTTAATATTAAAAACAAAAAGCTGATATTTAGTTGTGGTTCTGGCATCACTGCCTGTATCATTTTATTAGCGGCAAAACTTTCTGGATACACAAATCTTTTAGTCTATGATGGCTCCTGGAGTGAATGGGGACAACTAGATGGAGTGCCTATTGAATCTTACTACAAAAAACATACGTAAACCTATGCGATATTCTTATTCTATACCGATATTATTTGTTATTTTTTCTATACAAATGAGGGCTCAATCTCCAAAATTTAGTTTACAGAATTTCTATTCCTATGATGCTGAACTTGCATATACCGTAGACTCTATATATAATACGCTTAGTAATACTCAAAAAGTAGCACAAATGATCATTACTTCTGCTGGAGAATTAGGAAAACCGATGTCTACAGTTAAAAAATTAGCAGAAAATAACAGCATAGGAGGTGTTGTTTTCCTAAAAGGAACTAAAAAAAAGCACACAGAAAGCATTCAAGTTTTAAACACAATCACTGCCAACAACAAAACATTACCATTACTTTTTAGTATGGATGCAGAACCCAGTTTATTTGCCAGTAGAATTAAAGGAGCAAAAGATGTAGGCAAAACGATAGATATCAAAACTGAAGCGCAATCCGATGCAGTGGTCAATACTATTAATACTGAACTTAGAGAAATTGGAGTACATCACAACTATGCTCCCGTATTAGATATTAGCGCCCATAATGAAGCCATAAAATCCAGAAGCTATGGCAGCAATCGAGATTCTGTTATCAATCTGGCTAATCAATTTATAAAATGTACACAGGAAGGCGGAATTATCGCTACAGCAAAACATTTTCCAGGGCATGGTCTCGTAAAAGGTGACACCCATAAACAAAGTGTTTATATAGATGGTCCTCTGCAAGAAGTTGACAATTACAAAAAAATTATACAAGACGGAGTACTCTCTATCATGATTGCACACATTACCATCCAAAACAATAAAAAATATAGTACTGATGGTTTGCCGTCCAGCTGTTCCAGAAAAATTATTACAGGCTTGCTAAAAGAAGAAATGGGGTTTAAGGGAATTATTATTTCTGATGCGCTTAATATTATGAAGGCCGTAACTATTCTTGATAATGCCCCACTATTGGCATCCAAAGCAGGCTGTGATTTAATTCTAATGCCGCAAAATGAACAAAAAACAATTCAATCAATTCTTACAGAAATGACAAAGGATCCTGCCTATAAAAAGCAAGTGTTACAATCTGTAAAAAAAATATTGAGATTAAAGGTTTGTGCAGGATTATTACAGGTGTAGAAGTACATAATATCAGTTTTAAAACTACAAAAGTAGTATCTCCAGAATCTTCAGGGAAGTGTAATTATAACCCTGTCTCAGGGTTAAGCCCCAGGAGGGCTCTGGAAGCTAGCTTCCAGAGCCCTCCTGGGGCTTGGTCGCTAAATCGAGTGCTATCCGATCCCCAAATTTAATATATAATTGTTGGATAATCAAGCTCCAATTGTGTAAAGGGGCTGTCCATTTCTTCTGAATATTTTTAGTGGCTAAGTATACTAGCTTTAGCAATGCCATAT
>NZ_VTZU01000041.1 GCF_008370685.1 Aquimarina sp. RZ0 | reverse complement strand
GGGTGAATCGTTAAGAAAAGGAAAATTAAAAAACCAATAATAATAAAATTTAACTATAATTGCAGTATCTCTCAAAGTGGCACCATTTGACCGAAATAGGTGGCACGGTCACTCCGAAATAGCCACAGAAAATCAAACCACTACTGGCGCAAATCAAAACGTGGATCGAACAGGAACAGTTTAATGTACTACCCAAAAGTCCTATCGGCAAGGCAATGACATATTTTATCAATCAATACCCAAAATTGGAAGCAATCTTTGAAGATGGACGTATCGAACTGGATAATAACCTAATCGAAAATGCGATCCGACCTATGGCAATCGGCAGAAAGAATTATCTGTTCTGTGGATCTCATAAGGCAGCGCAGAATGCCGCTATGTTATATTCCTTTTTCGGTAGCTGTAAAATGCAAAAAATCAATCCCAGAGAATGGTTAGAGGATACCCTAAAACGTATCCCAGATCATAGTATACAAAAACTAGATGAACTACTGCCTGGATATCAAGAAAATATTACATTGTAGTTGCTCGGATGCTTACTACAATTCTTATAAGTATTGAGATCAATTATTCTGGATCAAGCTGACCCCTGGATTGGATTTGTTGAATTCCGGAGCATATTGCCCCCTTAAGTTATTTGATTTTGGTTTTACTTGATCGTTTTATTGAACTTTATGATCTCTTAAAATTAAAGCAATTCCAGTAATTAGAAGAATTGGTCCCGAAATAAGTAAATAATATAGTCTAGGCCAGTGCAATATTTTAAATAATATTCCTAAGAGAAATAGTATCCCTCCGAATATTATAAGTATTAATGAAACAACTTTAACTTTGGTCATCGGTTAATTGAATTTTTTATTAATTAATTTTTTAGCAAATTCTCTCACTCCTCTATCAGTTGGTGTTACATAATATTCTCCTCGAGATTTCGAATTAATTTCTTTAGCTATAACTTCTGCTCCGTATTTTTCTAGATTAGACAAAATAGTTTCAGCGAGTCTTCTAAAAACTCTATACTGTTCATATTCAAAATTTAGATCTTCCATCGGTTTATTGAACTTTTTTAATGTTTTTCTAATTATCTACTGAACAATCATAATTTCTAAATGAAGCTAATAAGCGATTCCACTTATAATTCTCTTTTAGCTGTAAAAAAAGTTCTACACTAGCAATTGGTTTTTTGCAAGTAGGAAAATATTTTTTAAGAGCCTCGAATACTTCTTTTTTTTCTTTCGTCTCCAGAGAACCTTTTAATAGTTTATTTTTATTTTTATCAAAAATATAATACGTTGGAGGTGGTCTTTTACTAGTTCGGAATTGTTTTTCGGGAGAATATTCTCTAGTTAAAGTATATTTGGAATTAACTAGAACAATTTCTAACATTTTAAATTTATTCTTCTTGTTGGTTATATTGAATGGTAAGATAAGCCTGTCACCATATACGATTTTTAATATTTTATTGTTTTTTATTTTAAAAAACTCAGGACTTATTGATAAGCCTTTTCTTTCTTTTTCGTATATATAATACTCAACATTATTCCAATTTATATTAACCGTATAAAACTCATCAAGTCTTATTTTTTCACCTTCTATAGTTTCTAAATAATACTCTTTTTCTTGCGAATTTGCAAGAAAACTAATTGATAGATTGAGAAACAATAATATATATATATTCATGATTTAATCGTTTTATTGAACTTTAGATTATTATTTCAATTTCGTCAGCCATATAGCTGTACAAATATATTTTATCAAATTCTGTTTTTATATTCGAGAAATCTATTCTATCATAACAGTGCGTTGAAGCTTTAGTTCCAAAATCAGAAACTAATAATAACCAATTTTCATCAAACCCTTTTGGATAGCGTTTGATGTTTTTCTCTTTATTAGATATCACTTCTCCAAACCATCCCATATTCATTTTTTCGACTCGATATGCTCCAAAATGCTGCCAATTTGCAAAATTCCAAGTATTATCAATGGAAAAATAATTAATAAGTTTAGATACCTTTGATTTTTGTCGCCTAGAGTTTATTCTAAATTTATATTCTTTATTGAATAAATAAATTTCTTCAATTAATTTAAAAACTTCATCAGTATATTTTTCTTCAGCACTTTTTCCTGATTCGAGAATTATATTGTTAAAAGTCAATAAAACATAAAGTTCTTCCGAATATTTATTTTCGAATCTTTTTTGAGCATTTTTAATGATTTTATCTTTGTGTTGTTCAACTTTTTTTAAATCAGGATTTATCAATCTCGTATGTTCAATAGAAACTATTTTTTCTCCGAGATTTACAATAAAATCAGGGGTTTCCGAATCCTCAATTCCATAAACCAATAGTTTAAGTTTTTCATTTGAAACAAATTTCGTCAAATGACGTTTTTCAATTTCTTTTTTTCTATTCAACTTTTTTAATTTTCTATAATATTACTTCAATACACGAAATATGGTAACCTGTTTCCCTCACTATATTTTAGATTTAAAAAGGAGGGTCTTCATCGTCATCAGTATATTCATTTTTTCGAAATCTTGATTGGAATAAACTTGTTGTTTCATCACTTAAAATAAAGCAATATTCATCGCACCACGAGAATAATATATAATTGATATCAAAGTCTGAACCTATATTGTATATTTGATTATTATTACAGACTATTCTAAAAATCTTTTCAATTTGATTCGAAGTAAAATTATTGAAAGAAAACAATCTATTTAAGTTTGTTCTAGCTACTTTAAAACTACCGGAGTCTTCTAATTTATCAATAAGTATATCTTTCTGAAGTTCAGACGCTAATTTAATATCTGGATACTTATCTTTGAAAAATTCCGATAAAGATTTATAGAATATTATATCTGATTTTTTACTTGCTTGCCATTCATTTTCTAAAAACTTATTAAACTGTTTATTGTCTATTTCAGAAAAATAATCTTTATCATCAGATAAAAAGTACAAATCTTCTCCATTTTCTATTGACACTAACAAGCTCTCCCAATTTAATGCATCACCATAAGATTGTTTTTTACCTGGAGGATTTCCTAAATCATACCTTAACTTAGATTTTTCAATAAGATCTTCACTATAGTTAATTGTATTAGCTTGTTCAAAGAGATTTTTGATAACCATATCAGCTTTTAAAGAATAAGATTCAATTGATACTGTAAGCTTATTCAATAATTCTTTTTTATTTTTTTCGTATTCAGAAATAGCTTTTTTCATCTCAGAGTATTCACCGTATTCCTTGCAGAAAACTGGAAAAACATTATTTAGTTTTTCAGCTTTTAATTTCTTCAGCGCATCTGCAATTTTAACCTCTCGATTTCTTTTAAATTCGTTTAGAACCTGTTTTGGGATATATAATTTAATTTTTTCTTCTTTTAGCAGTACAATAAGTTTACTTAATTCCTCCAACTCATCATTGGTAAAATGATAAAATTTAAGATATATATTAGTATCAATAAATAAATTCATTTAAGATCGTTTATTTAGACTTTAAAACTTGTAACGTCTATATGAGTTTCATACAAACCATTTTGACTAATAACTTTTTTAATTTTATATATTTCTTGTTCAGATTTAAATTTTATTTCATTTCCAACTGCACATATTTCTAAATGACTATCTAATGTTTCCTTTCCGTCTATAACTAAACTAATTTGATTTAATTCATCATACTCATTGCAATCAATCCATTTTAAAGGAACCCTCTCATTATCGGTTTCATTTTCCATTAATTTGAATCTCCATATTGTCTTACTCATATCTTAAAATTTTATCGTTTATTTAGACTTTTGGTTCAAGTGTTTCTTATAAGATGTTCTGGTATAAAGAAGACCTTTTCCGTTTCTAGGTTTTGCTCTTTGCTTACCAAAAACATTATCTGGACACCATTCCAAAACACCTTCGGAGTTTTCTTCTAATTCCCACTTGCTTACAAAGTAATCCTCATGTGCAAAATCATCATCACTATTAGAAATAATATTTTTCATTGACTTATGTGAATCATCACTTTTTGGAAATCTATCAATGAGTTCTTCCTCAATGAATTCTTCACCATCGTTAAAAGCTTCCTTATAAAGTCTATATTGTACTACTTGATTGTTCATCGTTTATTCAGACTTTGTTATATATACTTTTTATTTCATTAATAGACTTGCTCCAAGAATTGATAAACTAATTCCATTTTCACTGTCAAAATGAAGATTAATTTGGTAACAATTTTTGTCAAGTTTTGATCCTGAAATCGACTTGCCTTTTGAATTTATAATCCATTCCCTACCTAACCAAAAATCGGTTATTTGTCTTGAGTCTTTTTCTGTCCATTTTCCGTTTCCATTTCTGTCTTTTCCATATTCAATAACTATCGAATCGACAATCTTTGTTAATTTATCTATTGTAGCAGATTTATTATGACTACCCATAATCAAATTGAATGATGAATTTCCTGATAGATCTTTTTTATGCTCAAAATTTCTGATTATTGCATAATCAAACAAGTCAAAATTTTCTGAAGCATCTATTATGTAATCTGTATATTTTTCAGTCTTGTTTGACTTAATTGATTCAGATTCCAAGTCTTGTTCAAATTTTAAGTTTAGAAATTGAATAAAACCTCGCTTTTTTTTAGAAAATATTCCCATTTTAAATTAGGTTAAATTATTTATTGCTTCTTTATTTCTATCAGTTTATTGACCTTTTTTAAAAATTTCCTGACTTAAACTGTTTATGAAAGTCAGACTCATTTTTATGAATTATAATTATTTCTTCGGTTATATTCTCAAATTGATCAGCTGTAATATCAATTATAAAACCTTTATACTCCAGCCAACCATGTGACTGTTTGTCTATCCACCCATTTGTATAACGAATATTTTGGAAACCTTTACATTCTAAAATCCTTTTTAATCTATCTGACGCATTACCACAACAGCCCGAAGGGAAATCTTCACCAAATGGAATTTTGATATTCCCATTGCATATATCCTTTCTAAATTTGGTAGCAATTCTCCTAATATCGCTAAGATCCTTTTCAATTTCCTCAGACATAAGTATCGTTTTTTTGAACTTTAGATTTATTCATAAATAGAAGCTCCCTTTATAATATCCGCAAAGACTTTCCATTGGGCTTCATCAGCATTGATCTCTTGATTTGTGTTCTTGTAATATTGTTGAACATCATCTGAATATCGTATCATAGCTTCTAAAAAATCTTCCATTTTATGATTTTCCCATCGCTCTGGATGCTTTTGATACTCATCTAAAATTACTTTTAGAAAATTAATAAATTCCTTCCTACTATAAATATTGGTCATAAAATATGTAATACCTTGTTTGACAGTGACTTTTTTAACTAATGTTATATTGTAAATCTAGCCATCTTAAATAATACGAATCAGATATACTTTTCTTTATCTTTTCTTTAATATTATTATCCGTTCTTATTTTTTCTGAATTTAAAATAGAGCATAGAACTAAAAACTTAGATAATGGATAAATTTTTTGCTTGTTTTTTGGAAATAAATAAAAATGTAACCTACTATTTGTTGTTTCCAAATTGGAAAAGGTTAATATTTGATTAGCGAGAGTTACTGTATTTGTAATCCCAGAAGATATTTGATTATAAAGTAGTTTTTCGACTTTAACACTATTCGTAATTAGTAATCTAGATAAAATGGCTGTTACTTGTCTCCTTAAGAATGTATCTGTTTGCCATAAATTTTTATATTTTTCTATAAATCTATACAAATCTTCTGGGTGATTATATTTTGCTTTAAACCATAAAACACAGTAAAAATCCGATGATAATTTTCGTTTGAATGAAAAAGCTGTAATCTTACTTTGAAACTTTGATAAAAATTCTTTTGACTTATCGTTAACTGGGATTTCCCAATTAGTAACAAGGCTACACAATTGATAAAGCGATAAATCATCAAAAATATCAATAGTGTCTAGAATTTCTAAAACGACATCTGATGATTTTTTCAAGTATCCAACATTTGATAAATACATAAGTAGATGACTTCTTAAACCAGGATAATCGACATATTTTTCAGTTGTTAAATTCAGTAATGATTTAGATTGAAGTTTACTGTAAGTAGTTATATAGCGTTTTGCAATTTTATCCCAATATTTGGCTCCAGTGTCTTTGAAATGAGCTTTAAATCGTTTATGTAGTTCCGAACATATTTTTTTATAATTAGCATCGGTTTTTTTAGTTTTTTCTATGCTGTCAATATATCTGTTAGATTCTATTTGAAAATGGTAAAAACCTTGGTCTTCATTATAGATATTAGTTTTAGCCAGATTTAAGGCTAATCCTCTTGTTTTGAGCATATCAGAAATTGAACTAATTGTTTCAATAGCTTCTTTTTTAGTTTCTACTCCAATAACAATATCGTCCATCCACCTTGTGAAACTATTGTCAGTTTGTTGTTTGATTACTTCATCTACTTCAAATAAAAATGAGTGAGCTAAAAGTCTAATCCCTTCAATATTAGTAGTCGGAAGTCCTCTTTTTGTATAAGGTAAGTAATCAGGTTTCCAAGCTATTTCTTGAATAATCCTGAATAATAGATCAATAAGAACTTCGTCTATTTGACTATAACTTGTAAATACTTTTCTAAGTTCTTCTAAATCTATACTATCATAATAATTAGATAAATCAGTAACAACAATTAATTCTTTGTCATCTTGAAAATGATAAATTTGCTTTTGTAATTTTTTCCATTGTTGACGCCAAGAAAGTCCATATTCTTTAACTTCGTGCGGAAAAGAAACGTTATGTTTATCTCTAGAATAATAAGCATTTTCAGATGGCTGGTTTGAAAGAATTTTATCTGCTATATTTTCCACTAATGTTTGAAGAACTACGGCATCATTAGGTTGAGGGATTACCAAATGCCTACAGACACCAAACTTCTTTTCAATACGGTATATTAGAGGTTGAGATACTTTGTAAGTTCCGTTTAGGATTTCATTCCTTATGGCTAAAGCCCTTTCCTCAATGTTAAAGTTGAAATCATAATGGTCAAACAAATCCTTTAAATCAAGACTTCTAAGCTGATTTTTGACAATTTTTCTCCAAACCTCGGTCAACTTTTTCTTTTCAAATATTTTTGATAAAGTTTCTTTCCTTAATTTATTGAATCTTTCTGTCTGCATTTATTTTTTCAGCTTGTGGTTAACATAAACGATATATGTCCTTTATATCCCATATATTTTCAATTAGTTTTTATAAATAACATCACACACCTGCAGTAAACTTAATACATGGGGCGGTTATAATTATTTGTTGCTTCTAAATTAACTAAATAAATTTAAAAGACTATTTTTTCCCTTAATAGTTTGTGTATTTTAGGAAATACTAATATGGATATTAAATATTGAAAAGAAGTTTCAAAAGCGAGTATATCCAAATAACATATCAGTTCATTTAAGTGTTAAATCGTAAACTTATAAAATGAACCGATTTATTGAACTTAAGGGACTTCCAGGTAGAATTTATGAGATCCCGCTGGATAGGCGGGATTAATTCAACTTACGGATTTGAGTTCGTCTTACAGACTTCTCAAATTCGAGTTTCATTAAAACCACCACATAAACTGTATCTTTTCCCTTGGATTTGAATGCTCCTTCAGTAGAAGCTTTAATAGCTGAATAGCTAATTAGATTACGTCTTAAATTACCAACTTCTTTCTTGAGCATTTGCCGGAGTTCATCATTTAATACCAACTTTGCATTTTTAGCATTGATTTCTGCAATCTCTGCTCTAGCTCTGTTTTTTCCAGCCCGATCTTTCCATTTTTCGATCTCCTGAAATTGTGCTTGTTGTACTTCCTTAAAGTCTGCGACCTTTTGCCGTTCTGATCTCCAATGAAAGAAAAGGATTCCTAAAAGAATGAGCAAAGCTATAGGCAGTAATTTCCAAATGGTTTTAATAATATCTATGTAGTATGTCATGCTATTTCAATTTGATTTTGATTAGATACTGAGGAATCCTCTACTGCTCCTATAATTTCTTTTGTAAAAATGTTGTATTTGATTCCTGTAATGCCGTATCTGTTTTTGGTAGTGACAGCATAATTATTTCTAAAAGTATCATCCGCTTTGATTACTTCTATATTAATCCCTGCATCAAATAATGGAGCTGTTCCTCCGCGAATAGTTTTCCCTGTGGTACGCTGGAATATGACAATAAAAATGGTATTGGGAAACTGTTTGCGTAATCGATCAAAATCCTGTGATGGCAATCCTGTCTTGTTCCAGCTATCAATAATAATCACATCAAAGCTACCAGTGGCATTAGCTATCGTTTTATAACCATCTGGTAGCTGATCGGCTCTGGAAATACGATTCCTGTTCTGTGGTTTCAGATATTCTTCCCTCATACGGTTGATTAAATCTGATTTACCACCTATTTCTAAAGTAAAAATGGCAACACGGTTTCCCATATCTGCAAAAGCATCTGCCAGTTGATAGGTAAAACGTGTTTTTCCGCCTCCCTGATCTCCCTCAATGGTAATAGCCAGTTCGAACTTTTCTAAATCTCCTAATAATTCTCCCATTGATCCGGGCAATCGAAAGGTGGATGCACCAGTTGTAGTGAGTTGCTGATCAAATGAGGTAAAAAGCACATTCTTTTGGGTAGGGGAAACAGGAAGAGGTTTAACTTGTTGTTTAGAAGCTATGATATCCAGACTACCAATTCCCTGCATAGATGTTTGGGAAACGATCTTTTTTAGCTCTGACTTCCATTTGCTATTGATCATAATCTTTACCTGATCCAATAAGCTCATATTATTGTGCTGCATAATAAGCTTTTCTTGTATCTCTTCTATATGGCTGGCATAAAGATCATTTTTGGTGATTTCTTTATTTGAAACTGCTTGCTGTAGTGTATAGATAAATTCCTTTAGATCATCCTTAGATCGAATAGTCTGATGCATTTTTAAAAAATCCCGAATGCATAAAACAGAAATACTTGCTGTATTCCCATTTATTTCTTCATCAGAAAAAAGATGAGCATTGAGTTGCTCCAGATATAAATCTATCGTTTCTTTAATCTCTGGTTCCTGGAAATAGAATTCCTTCGCTTCCAGAAAGAACAGGTGTCCTTTTTGCAGAATCTCTGGCAATGCTTCTACAGTAAACTTCTGCATTGCATCGTTGTAATTCTCAAATGAAATATGTTGTTTTTCCATTTGGTAATACTACAAATGGGAATGATATCGGATTCGGGTTAGCTCGGGTTACTTCGCGATGGGCTATTTTTACCAAAGGAGAAACGAAGTCGAAGTGATTTAGATTTGAGAAACAAGCTTGTTTTTGAAACATCATCATTGCCATTGAGCGAAGTATCCATTTTTGCAATATTATAGTTCGCTGTAAAGACTTCTGTTTTCTTTTTATCCCGCTTGCCTTTGGTCACACTTACGGTTTGCCGGATGGACTGTTGATACCAATTATGTTTTTTAGTGTATTCAGCTAATAAGTCAGAAGGATAACTGCTTAACAGAAACTTTCCTTCGATTTTGGATAATACTTCCAATAGATTGGTAAAATCCTGTTTGCTATATCCTTTATAATGTCCCATATCAGAATTGAAATAGGGAGGATCTACATAAAAGAAACTCTCTTTAGTATCTCTGCTTTGGATTACTTTGAGTGCATCGTTGCACTCGATATCTACCAGATCCAGACGTTCACAGATATCTCTGGTAAATCCATTCTTTTTATTCAGTATAGCTTTAGATACTCCGTTGGTCTTTTTTTCATAGGCATAGCCTCCAAAAATCCGGGAAGAAAAACTCATATTAGTTTGTACCCAAAACGCCCAGGCTTTTTTAACAGTATCTTTTTCAGTAGTATCTTTTAGAATGATTTGAGCTTCTGCATGCAGTTTTCTGCTATGTGGAGTGGAGTGGATCATTTTCTGGAGTTTAGAAAACTGTAGCTTACAGACCCTATAAAAATTAACCACTTTTCCGTCCAGATCGTTAATGACTTCTACGGGACTCGATTCTTTAGCAAAAAATACAGCAGCTCCTCCCACAAAAGGTTCACAATACAAATTATGTTCAGGAATTAGTGATAAGATACGTTTGGTTAAATTTTGCTTGCCTCCGTAATAACTTACAGGAGTTTTACCAACCTTTCCAAATCCGTCTAATGGTGAAGCTACAGTTAAAAACTGATTGCTGTTTGAAGGTCTCTTCTTAAACATATTACTAGCATTTATTCGCTTACCAACTATTTTTACTACTGGAGGACTAACGGCATTGCCAATCAGCTGATAGCGTCTGCTATCACTTAGTTCAATTTTTTCACCATCTTGAATACCATATCTAGTCCAGTGATCAGGAAACCCCTGTAATCGTTCACATTCTAAAGGGGTTAGTCTGCGGACATTCCCTACATTGAATAATAAGTTTTCATTTTGAGGATGTGCTGTTATAGCACCCATTTTACCATCCTTGCGTGGAACAAACTGTTTTTCTTGAAATGGTGCATAATCAATTCCTTTTTTCTGGTTTGCTCTTCGTATTCTTTTCGCTTTTTCAGTACGTTCTACTCTGAGAGGAGTCCAACCATTTATTACTAAATTATCTTGATCTACTCCAGTGATGCAATTGGTGCTCCCATCTTTTCTAAACTCCACTTTTGATCCTCCAGGTACTTTTCTGCCACTTCGAATTGTGAAAACATAAGGTGCATAATTTCCGTGATCTCCTACTTTGGTATCGATTGTTGGAGCAATGCCCCTTTCCGAGAGTTTTTTTCTAGCGCAATCTTGAGTCTTTTGACAGCTTTCTCCGATAGGAAATACTTGGAGTCGGGGTTTTGTTCTAAGTGATCCGACAAGGTAGACGCGCTCTCGATTCTGGGGGCGAAACCAGGCAGTATTAAGCAATTGCCATTGTATGTCATAAAGCCCAAGTTGGGCGAACGATTTAAGTACGACTTCAAAGTCTTTACCTTTGTTACTGGAGAAAAGTCCTTTGACGTTTTCAAAGATAAACACACCGGGCTTATAGAGGTCAAGGATTCTAATTGCTTCGAAAAAGAGCTTGCTTTTACTCCCTTTGATTCCTTCTCGTTTTCCAGCAATTGAAAGATCCTGGCATGGGGAACCGAAGCAGATGATATCTGGCTTTGAGATGCTTTGTTTTTTAATGTTTTCGATAGGTCCTGCATAGATAGAGTTTTTAAAATTATATCTGTAATTGGCAATGGCGAAAGGATCAATTTCGCTGAAGTAATGCTTTTTGATGGTAAATCCAGCTTGACTAAGCCCTAAAGAAAAACCACCCACTCCAGAAAAAAGGTCTAAAAGTGTGATCTCTTTCATAGCGCTAGATTTTCTTCAGCAAAAGAGAAATATCCATCTTTGGTAATAATCAAATGATCTAATACTTTGATGTTATGGAGCTTTCCATTGTTAGCAATCTTAGTGGTTTGTTCGATATCTTGCTTACTCGGTTTTAAACCACCCCCTGGATGGTTGTGCGATAAAATAATCTGGGTAGCCAAGCTTTTTAATGCAATAGCAAAAATAATTCTTGCATCGATGACTGTACCTGAAAGCCCTCCTGTAGAATGCAAATGATATCCTAGTATCGTATTTTTATGATTTAGATAAATGACATAAAAATTTTCTCGGGTTTCTATCGTTCCCTTTTTAAATTGTTTTCTAACAAAATCCACAATCTGATCAGGGGATCCTGCACTACCTAATAATCGTCTACCTCTGGTATAGGTAAGCTTAATCTCCGGAACGATTTCTGGTTTAAATTGTCCTTTAACACCGTACAGGGAAGTGTTATTTGTAAGAGCTTTCTTTTTAGCTGTTTTTGCAGTACCATTCAGCGCTCCTTCTTTTTTTAATTCTAGGGTAGCTCTCTTAATAGCGTTTGTCCATTTTTCTCCTTTCCCTCGGATCTGTTTGGCTCTTTTGCTGATTAGTGTTACCCTGTTTGTGTTTTTAGATTTTCCTTTTCTCTTTGCAGTAGATTGTTTCATTACTTTTTCTTTGCAGTAATGATATGAATGCCTGTAGTAATGATTTCGGGTTTAATCGTTTTGATTCCTGTTAATAGATTTTTTTAATTTACTTTAAAGGTGAATTTTTCATCAGATTTATATGGCTCCTTTTGATCAAAATTGGTAATGTGGCGTATTTTAAACTTTTGATTTTGTTTCATATCTCCATCAAATGCAAATGATGGATAGACTACTAAATTCATACTATTCTGATCAGAATGATTTATCAAATAGTTTTCGGAAAGAGGTAAGTAGAATTGCACTATTGTATTAGCAAAACTAATTATACCAACAAATTCAGGATATGCTATGTTACCAACAACTATTTTTTTTGCTTTGTATAGCTGTGCTGAAGGAGTTTTATAATATTTTTTTTGTGATTTATATTGAAACCCATGACAAATCTCTGGTAATTCTTGTGTCCCCTCGAGCCATTTAAAAAAGTCTTTATTCTCAAAAAACTCCTTAGATGGCATCATCCCAAGCATTATTTTACACAAAGCTCTATAAATATGATTTGGAATAAACCCTGGATTACGAGTAGCTATTTGTAAAAGCCCTTTTTCTGTATCTAATATGAAATCATCAAGATTCGAATGAATCAATCTTTTGGTGCTTCCTTCTTCAATTTTTATACTAGTTCTGGGTTGATCCTTATAATCTGTTCTTGATTGAAAAATAGGTACCTTATTCTTAGTTTTAATATTTGACAAGGATAAATAGGGTCTTGCAAATATAGCTAGGTGACTTTCCCATTTACTAAATAATTGATTGCAATTATCACATTCATCCCTACTTAAAAAATGATTCCTACCAAGTAATTCTGGAATCAAATGGCAATCGGTTTTAAATAAAACTTCTGATTTCTCTCCGCAATATCTGCATTCATTAGGAACAATGGGTGAATACGTATTTGGGCTTGCTATTAATTCATAAGTGTCAAAAAATTCTAGCGGATTTAATTTCATAACTATAAAAATAACAATATTGAATAGGTTCGAAAACATATTCTATGAAAACGTTAAAATTATTCACACAAAGAATAATAACTCATACAACTAATGGGCAGTTCCTGTTCAAATAAATCTCCAGTAGCATTTTTATTCTGAATATAACTAGTAACATCTTCAGTAGTAGGGTAAGCCACTATTCTGTCTTTTTTAGCTCCTTTTTTCACAATAGCAGTTTTGGAACAAAATCGTTTCGGAATATAATCCGGAGAAAAAAATGAGGTCTGCAGCTCCTGTTCATATGCTTCTAATTCTTTGATCCGATTGGGATAGAATTTCAGGAGTTGTTTTACTTCCGTGTGGCTGCATTGGATGCAAGGGAAACAACCTACTCTGGAGAATCCTTTTAGATATAATGGATTTGGAATATGCCCATTGGTTAAGATAAAATCAATGGTATCTTGAGCTGTCCATTTAAACATTGGACGCAAGATGCTATCATCATAGCTCCTTATATACTCGAGTACTTCCTTTTTACGATACGTATGATATTTGGGTTTTCCTTCTTTTGTATATCCATAAGGCTCTAGATAGAATTTAAAATGACGGCACATAGAAGTCATTTTAGAACGGGAAGTACTCTCATCTTGTCGGATTCCCTGAACTGCAATAAAATGATCTTGTACTTCATCTAAAATGTAATCCACAAAAGGTTTTACTTTAAGTTCCTCGGTACAAAATCTAGCTTTGGTAGATGGAAACCGTTTTTTTTTAGCAACTAAATCTATAAAGTTGTTATACTTTTTTGAAGTAAGGGTTGTTAGGGTAACACGCAATTTTTTGACGACATTTTGTATGTGCTTGTAGGTAAGCGGATGTTCCCAACCTGTGTCACAGAAAACTGCCTGAATATTTTCAGCACCATATCTATGGACTGCCCATAATAATGACGCATGACTATCCTTGCCACCGCTGAATTGTACGATAATTTTCATAATATAAAATGTAAAAAAAATTTGTTTTAATTGCCGATTCTCGGCTCGACTATGGTTCTCCTAATCTTTCGAATAGAAACCGTACCACTTCAGGACGAAGTAATTTTGTACTTTTTTTATAGCCAAACTGTTTTAATTCTTCTGTATACATATGAATCCAGGAAGAGAAGGTTTTGGTGCAAACATTATACAATGCTGCCAATTCATATTTATAATACGCTTTTGGTTTGATTCTGTATTCCCCTTCAAAATATATTCCTTGTTTTTCCATAACATTATTATTTATTGATTGTTCCTCCCATTGCAACCCATATTTTAGAGGGAATAAGTTCTCTTAAAAAAGTATCAAAGTATTGGTTGACAACGATCATTCCATCGGCTGCCGGATATTTTTTTAGTTTGTCAAGTAACTTTTTGAAAGCTAAAAGGTCTGTTTTATTAAGTTTATGACTATTATTTGAAATCAAACTTTCAAGCTCTGATAATAGCTTTTTGGATAATCTACGTTTTGATGTGCTTAATTCCCAAGCAGATAACGAAATTCCTTTTAAATGCATTTTATCAATGTATTTTTGAACCTCACTATGAGAATTAACTCTTATTTTCTTTATAAAAGCCCCATCTAAATCGGCAATAGCATATAGTTTATTCTTTTTCATATCAACGTTTTAAATAAAAGGATCCTTTTCGGTATTCAACCATACAGGAAATACCGTTTTTGTTTTAGGATTTACGATATAGGTGATATTCTGTCTAACATTTAATGCATAAGGAGGTGTTCTGGTTTCAATGGCGACTCCGTGCTGCATGGATATTTTTTTAAGGTCTCTCAAAAACTCCTTAATCCGTTTTTCTTTATCGTTTTGATTTGTCATAAGTCATAATTTTTATTTCAGGATTCCTTCCCGTCTTTTTACGAATTTTATCTACTTCCTTTTGTGCAGCTTTTCTGGTAGGATAAATGACTTTGGGAGGAGTTGTCACCCTATACTTATCTTTAGCCATTACTGCATCACTAAACAAGGCATATCCACTAGTGGATTTCTTTTTTCGTTTAGTACTTTTTTTTCTCACTTTGCCTTTTAGCAATGTATCCGTAACCCGATTAGCTTCAGATAAAGTGGTATAAATTCCGTGTATTTCTTTTGGTTCCAATCCCCCTCGGAACTGGTTTCGCAAACCGCTTATATTATTAGATCGCCCACTAAATACATCAACTCTTTCTGAATACTTTGTGGGTTTATATACAATATAGAGTTTATTTAAATTGATTTTCATATGATCATTTTTTATAAGGATTCTATCCAATTGGAAATTAAATCTCCTGAAGTTTCATCTGCATCATAACTGATGATCATGGGTTCATCGAAAATATAAATACCTCCTATGGACTGTATGGCAATATTGTGTTTGTTAGAAAGCATTTCCAGTTCATCTACAAATTCCCGAAAGCGTTCTTTTCTGTATTTATTGGGATGCATTTTTTTTGTCGTACAAAATCTCTCCATAACATTTCTGCATCTTTAAGGGCAGTTTCGCGATTGGTGTATATCCCAAATAAGCTTTCAGATCCAAAACCGCGAGAAAATAATTCTTCCAGGTCACGAAGATTAAATTCGGCATCCACAAAAATCTCCCTAAAATCCAATAATTCGGGATACGGTTTTTTTACCAGATATAATCGTTCAGTATTAACTTTCATTTCCTTTGATTGTTTTAAGATAAGTGGCAGTAACATCAATATTGTGATGTCTAAAAATTATAGGAAGTTCTTCTACTAAGATTCTCTTCGGTAATTTGTTGTCTTTTTCTGATGTGTTCATATCTGATTTTTAAAATTATTAATGCACCCAACGAACCTAATCCATTCATTTCTAGTATTCAATTGAATGTTATCAAAGATTTTCGTAATGTCTTTACAACATTTTCTCCTCTTTAGGTTCATTAATCAGTTCCTCACCAAGACAAGTTCCTATAAAACCACCTATCAGGATAAATGGGTAGGTCTCTTTAGGGGAGTACTTTTTAGCTACAATAAATCCTAGCATACTTCCAATGAGTGTCCATCCTGCTTTTTTTGTGTTTTTAGAAACCTTCATCAGTTCATTCTGTTTAATAACAATAACCCACTAGCTGCTGCTATTGATCCCCAAGCTGCTAGTTGTAATCTTCTCCTTCGCTCATCCCTAAAATCTACCAGGGTAACTGTAAAAGAATTCCCATATCGTTTTCGATGCTGATTTGATAGTTTTAAAAAACGATCAAAGTCTTCTGCATTGGCAAACACCAAACATCCAGCAGAAAAGTCATCTATTACTTTAGTGGTTCCCTGTTTTCTAGCCCGGTGGATATTAATTCCAAATCTTCCTGTATCCTGAAATCCAGATTCGAACCATTTAAAGAGCCCTTTTCGCTCATAGTTACGAATGACACTTACGGGAGCTTTTTGTATGAGTGCCTGATACACCCCGCGATGTAATCCCAAGCTATAGGCATCTACATATTGCCCTTTCTTCAGAAAAGCAGTTCCTTTTGGGTGCATTGGGTTTTCCAGCCAATACTGCCCCGGATCTGTAGTTGCCCTGAAGATATGATACACCCATTTTCCTTTATCATTGGTATAGAATACATGGATTTCATCATCAAAGCGATTACTCCCCATAAAGCGACTGCGATATCCTACTATATTTAGCCTGTACGGTTGCCTATAGATTTTGTATCCTTTGCTTCGTAATATTTGTAAACTCTTGGATAGCATTTTAATAGTTGATCGTTTTTAGTTATTTGCTGATAGTATTTTTGTCAGTTGGCACTGCCAACGAAGTCGGATACTGCCCATATTTGTTTTTTCAGTCTTCGTTTTCTATAGACACCATCACCTTCTCTTGATCCGTTATCATTGGTATTCCCTTCTACAGTAATAATCCATTTCTCTCCCCACTGATCTACAAATCCGATATGCGCAGGACGCTTTAATTTGTGATACCAGACCATAAATACATCTCCTGTCTGTGGAGTTCTCTTTTCAAACTTTCCTCTGTGATAGATTCGTTTACGCTTCAGCGCATAACTCGGCACCCAGCCACTAAGTGGCGTTTGAACATCTGCATGCTGATAAACCCAGGACACAAAGTAGAGTAGACAGCCAGCGAGTTGATCAATTCTTATCGTCATAATTCTGATTTTAAGTTTTGATTACTTTTCCAACTGTCCCTCTCCGAACCCTGCATGACAGTTTCCAAGTCACAAGGCTCTCCAGTAGTTTTACGTCTCGGTGAAGTACCATCATATTCTCCATTATGGATTTTATTATGGCACTTCTTGCATACGGCAAGGCTTTTTCGTTGTCTGGCATTCATAAAGTATTTCCATTCGGCAACAGGTTTTCCATTTTTTGGCTTTATATCCGATAATTTTCGGATATGGTGCATTTCTATGGATTCTTTGCTACCGCAGAGTTCGCATTTATCTGCCAATAATCGCTCTACTATTTCAGTACGGCTGTTCCAAGTCCAATACTCCTTTTTGTCATTGATCTTCGCCCGTTTATTGAATATCAACGGGATCGCTCCAAAATGAGTTTTAAGGGATTTCTTTCCTTCACGGGAAACAATGACCTGTAATACTTTGTAACTACCTTCGGCAATGGTAATGGTTGCACCATATTTCTTGTAAATTTTGGAACAAGTAGTTTTATACTTATTTGCCAATGTTTTTACAAGTGATGTTTCCAGAGTATGCCTTAACAAGTTTAGTTTACTAAGGTTTTGAGCCATTTTGTAGTATTGTACCAGACCTCTATATTCAGATTGGTATTGGCTTACAATACTATATGGTTCATCTTTTATCCTCTCAGGACGGTGTATAATCTTTCCATTTCTGGTATACTTAGCCCTTTTCTCTTTAATTACCTTTGGAGGGATACTAAAGCTGATTACGCCATTGATACTACGTCTGCCTTTGTGCATTTTAGTATTACAGTGTAATGTACGGATATGGTAACCAAGGAATTTTGCCGACTCACTTTTAGCGTGTGTAATTAAAGTTTTCTCATCGCTGAGTTCCAACTTTAATTCCTGCTGTAAGTATTCCCGCATCCTATCCTTGATTATTTCCGCTTCTACTTTTGTACCCGTTACCCCTACAAGCCAGTCATCAGCATACCTTACATACCATACCCTTTTAAAGTTAGGATCGTTTGGTTCTACGGAAGGCATCGCTTGAGAGACCTTTCGAAGTGCCTTGACTTTGTCCCATTCGCCCTTCTGCTTCCAGTAACTGATCTGTTCAGAGATCCGTTTATATTCAGAGCTTCTTTTTCGAATGATTCCCTTGTTGAAATTGGGGATGATTTCCTTTTCCATAAACTGATCTAGTTTGTTTAGAACTAGATTAGTAAGGATTGGACCTACAATTGAGCCTTGTGGAACTCCACTATATGTCCTGTTATATACCCAATTCTCAAGGTCGCCTGCTTTTAATAGTCTTTCAATCAAAGAGACAAACCTGTTATCTTTGAAATCCTTTTTAAGTATGTTTATAAGAACTGTGTGATCAATTCTGTCAAAACACGCTTTGATATCTCCTTCAATAAACCATTTAGTTCCGTGCCCCTTTTGTCCTACCAAATGCAATGCAGTATGGCAACCACGTTTGGGTCTAAAACCGTGTGATGATTCACTGAATTGAGGTTCATAAAAGGCTTCCAATAGTAACCTGATTACTTCCTGAAGTAACTTATCACTGAAAGTAGGAAGTCCAAGCGGTCGTGTTTTGTTATTCTTTTTAGGAATATAAACACGTCGCACAGGTGTCCATCGGTATCTTTCAAACCTTAATGATTCAATCAATTTTTCGATTTTTTCCATTGACATTCCGTCTACAGTTTCATTAGTTACTCCTTTAGTCATTGCTCCGTCATTCCTATATAACTTGGAATAAGCCATCAGATATAAATCTTTCTGATAGAGCATTCGGTAAACATTGTTTACCGTTAAGCCTCGCTTTGAGCGAGTTCGTACAATGTTTAATAATGTTTCAGCTTTTCGCATCTTGCGTACCTCTCATTTTAATACATTAATAACTACCTGTTCCCCTTCGCCCTGTGAACGGCGTTATCGTTCGCCCTGGTGAGACGTTACCCTCACGACTACTATGAGAACTCCGTGATCATAGAGGTCTCCCTCCTTAGACCATCCCGTGTTCCGTCACTAAAGAACGTTAGTCCGACTTAGATTATCTATTCATCCCCTTAAATGCCCTCACTGGGCATCGTTACAGTAGTCAAAGCGTAACAAGAAAGCTGCTTTATTCCCTGTCTACTACTGTCACCGTTTTCAAATATGCTTCCGGTGGATGTACTGTATCATCACTGGAAATTGGATTTCAAACAGTCTAGTTTTAATCATATCGGACAGACCTTGCAGAGCCATTGAGTACATATTTTCTTCAATTTTCCGCTTTACAACCATGCTGTTGTCCCCTTATCTTTTCAGACTTAGGTAAGGCGTTGGTCTAGGTGTCATCTGCTTTGAACACCTTTCACTTTGTGAAAATTCTTTAGTGCGTTTCACGGCGCACGGCAGCGCAGTATGCATATCCAGAACCTAAATCCACACTTGCCAGATACCTCTCTACCTGAAGTCCTCTATTAGCACCTCCAGTTTCACGAACGCCTACCTGCGAATCATACAATTCTTTTACACACTCTCTTGTGTATTGTTCTTCATCGTTTTGATTATTTATTAGGCTCATAGAGCCCTGGCTAAAAGTGCTACTGCAAATAAGAACGCAAAGAATATAAAGGTGGATAATTTTAGCTTTTGCCATGGTGTTATGGTATTAAAATCGTTTCTAAAATGATGATCCAAATAATGTTCTGAAGTGGGCCAGATAAGTTTCATTAGAATTCGTACAATTCCGTGCAGAATAAAAATGCCTATGATCGCAAATAGATATACCTGAAATACCCCTGCATCATAGGTTCCTGCCGTGGGGTCAATCCATCGAAGGAATACCGCACTATGTATCCAAAGCATCAATCCTACTGCTAATGAGGACAATTCACGCCATACTTTAAAATAACTCCAAAGAGGCGTAAACTTATCAAATATCGGTTGTAACCATTTTATTACTTTTTTCATTGTTATACTTTTAGATTTTATATTTATAATGTTTCAGTTGTAGCTTTTATATAGAGGATAGGTTTCTGGTAGGTGCAAAGACGGTTTCTCCTGATTGCGTTAGGATTCGGGTAGTACCATTTTCCATTCCTGTGATATATCCCACTACGGTATTGGGTGCTAATTCAGGAACTATAAAAGAACCATCTGCTGATTTGAGCAAGGTAGGTTTCACTGCAATAGCCAGATTCCACTCCTGGTGTATCTGCTCCTGATTATTTTCAAAAAGGTCTGTGACCTCACCGAGTCCGGGAATAAACCATACCCCACGGGTGTTTTGTTTGAGTCCCATGCGTCTGAATTCTGCTCTAATCTTTACTTTCTCCAGTTCTTTTTGTTTAAATGCCACACTGAGTAAGGCATTGACTAAAGAAGTTACTCGAATCCCTGTAATCCTAACGCCCTGAAAAAAAGTACTAACCTGTTGGTACTGATCTACGGAATCAATCTTCTTCAGCCCACTGAGGACTCCAAATAGATTTCTTCTATTGGCAGCATTGATAATTTCTTTGGCGATTGCTCCAGGATCAAAACCTCCAGAGGTAGCTTTATTATTTTTGCCGACCAAGGTGGTAAAATTAGATTGTGTGATAACAGATGGGAATCCAGCAGCTTGTAATGCGCGTTCTGTTCCTGTTCCAAAAATGCCATCCACACGCCCATTTCTGAAACTAGTCTCTTTAATGATCATAGCTGCTTGTCCGCCTTTGGCTAAGAGTGCATTTTGTAGCATTACTACCAATGCACCTCTAACCCCTCTTTTCAAAGGAAAGTCGCGAGCCGCGACGGGCAGATTAGGTTTTATAACAATATCTTCTGATGGAATGGTGATGGGATCACTTAGTAAGCTACGCCTTGTAGCAGCTTTATTTTTGAAGTGGTTATAAGCAAGAAATCCTAATCCCAAAGCGACACCTCCTCCTAAGCCGATCATTACTATCTGCTTTTGGGTAAGTGGTTTCTTTTTATTTTTTGGCTGTCCGCCTCGGACTTTCTTTTTACTGCGCGAAACAGTTGTTGTATTTCGTTTCATAAGAATTATCTTTTTGAATTTATAATTTCATCAGCAATGGCAAACTCCTCGGTAGTAAGTTCACTTTTCAGATCCGCAGCCAGATTTCTACCTTCTAAATCCTTATAAGCATGCCCCACTTTTCGCATCATATTGGCAGTTGGGATTTGTTCTAAAGTTCTGAATAGTGCTTCTTCATCGGTTCCCCATCCAAAAGCACTATCATTCTCAAATGCCAGTGCAATACGAATAGCAAAATTGGCAGGGTTTCCTTGCTGTAATGCCTGTCCTTCCCGAAAATCCCTTTTGAATCTTCGCCATAAGGTTTTAACTCCCCAAAAAGCAACTACTCCCAATCCTGTAGCCAATAATACATTAGTGGTTCGTTTACCAACAGTCACTTTTGGTTTGTTTTTTATAGTTTGCAATGCAAGAGCTGCTGGAAGTGGCATAGATTATCCTTTTCTAATTTTAATTTTCACCAGATTTCGGATAAAAGCATCGTTTAGAAACATTTGCTCCATTTTTATAATGCCTTTAGCTCCAAAATTTTTATGCATCGTTTCAAAAGCTTTTTGTACCCGTTGTACTTCTGTAGTGTCTTTAACTTCTATGTTTACTGTAACCTGTGCTTTCATAATTTCTTCTTTTAGTTTTTTTGAAGTATTAAGTATTTAGTACAAAGTATTAAGTATTAAGTAATTTGTTTGAGTTCTTTGTACTCTGTACTCTGTACTCTGTACTTACTACTTTATACTTCTTTGTCACTCTGTACTTTTTTCTCTTTTAATTGATTTAGGTAATATGTTATTTTCTGTATCAGCCCCTGATCCTCCTTGATTTGATCTCCTAACTGAATCATTAGTTGTATAGCTTGTTCGAACTGCTCCTCAGTAAATACCTCCTGGAGATAATTCATAATTTGTAACAAGTGTTCTTCTTGCTCATTAGCATCATCCATTTGGTTTTCAGGTGCATCATTAAGACCTAACCTCCCTAGTGTTCCTGCAATCCCTTTCATCTGATTTGGGTATTGTTTGGCAAGTCCTGAGATTGCTCCAGGGAGGAGGGCTTTTCCTAATTCTACGAATCCTAATTTTTTGACCAAAGCTTCAATTTCTTCCTGTTTGGTATTGGTTTCTTTTTTGGACTCATCGAGCCTTTTTTGTAACTCTTCCAGTTCTTTTTTCTGTTCGGTGTTTAATTTTTTAAGGGCTTCGAAGTCTCGTTTCTGGAGTTCTTCCTGAAGCATACTATGTACTTTGTGATGTACCCCATTTAAGGTATCCTCATTACTTCGGGTAATCTCTTCCAATTTCTTCTGAAGCCCTCGATTTTCAAGTGACAGGCGTTGAATGGTGAGCTGATCTTTTAATTGAGGATCTACATTCTTTAAGGTCTCTAAAACAGGTAATTGCCGTACTGTATCTTTTTCAGGAAGGGTTTTTAAGGCTTTCTGTTTTGATGCGCCTTGTTCCATTTTATACCTTATGTATTCCGTTGCATTGGAGATACCCAATGCATTCATTTCTACACGCATCTCTTTATTGATTCGTACCGACCCCGTTTGTCTATCGCTTGCTTCCATCATCTTCTGTTTTTAATATCACTTGTAAAAAACGAATAGTGCGTTGGTATTTTCTAGTATTGATAATTTCAATACGATCCCCATGTTCATGGGCATTCTCAATAATCCCCTGCGTATACCAATTATCATAGCGTCCATAATCTGATTTCACAATTAGTCCCCAGGCGATATAGGTAATTAGCCAGATTTCATTAGTAGCCTGAAACTTTAGCATCCCACCTGATGGGATCATAAATTCTCTATATACGATTCTGTATGAATCATACCCACGCTCTTTAGCTCTTCTCTCTGCATAGTGCAGTGCAAATTCCTCACGCATCACACATTGTGTGTTTTAGTATCTCACACCCATAGGGTGATTTGTTATTTCACTCTTAGGTGAGATACTTGATTAATAATTCATTTTAAATGTCGCTTACCGACTCTATAAGTAGCCATACAGTGATCTCATATGGATAAGTGGCTTGTCCTTCATCCTGATAGAAAGCCGTGATATAATCCGTATGCCCTGATTCATCCACCGGGATGGGTTGCTGTTTGGCTGCAACCTTCAAAGGTGTTAATTCCTGATCGGAGCCCAGTTCCTTTTCAATCACTTTTGAAAAGGTATCCTCCCAGTGTAACTGCTCTTCCTTATAGAAAATCCCACGTTTCTGAAATAATGATAGTGTTCCTAATATCATAGCGATAGCTGTTAGGCGGGTGGAAAAAAAGTGACCAGTGAAAAACCTGTTACCGGAAGTATCCCACTCCAGAGGTAATACCCATCCGCAGTACATTGCCCTTCCTGTTTGATCTTTACCGTAATAGGAGCTGCCAGGGTTTCCAGAATGCCATTCTCCAGATGTACCGGAAAACGGTCTGTTATCGGATGTACATAGTACCACCACATCCCACGCATTCCATTAGAAAACCCATCAGGAGGGTAGGGAGTGTTATAAACGGTTCCCGTATCTGTTTCCAGAAAAGAAGTATCTTCCATCTTACCGGGGGTACTCCCATAATAATATCGGGTAGGTAAGGGAGTATCATTACAGGGTTTTTGAACCTCTGAGGTAGTCAGCAGTGCGTTGACTTTGGTTGTAGTAAAAGGAAGTTTGGCCGCTGCGTTTAAAAATTGGTTTTCCCTTTCGATTGTAAATTTTATGGGCACAAACTTCCTCCGCACTATAGTGGCACTGCCACCTTTATTATTTTCATTATGGATAATACATTTCATACCTAATTGTTTTAATACCCAATGATGGGCTTTTAAATGGAGTCTTAAACCCTCTCCTGGATAAGGATGACCAGGGTGACTTTATATCCCTGTCCAAAAGGAGCGTTACTATGGTCTTTATCTTCAAAGCGTAGCTTCACCGATAAATCCCCGGGTAATACATCCCCTAATTCAAAGAAGCGTTCTCTGGGCGCTACGCTTAAGGAAGACATCAGAATTTTACTCTCAAAACTATCGGGAAAAAGTTCTTCCCCTCCAATTTCAATACGTTGTTTCCCCCGGTAGTACAAGCGATCTGGATAATCCGAGATCAATTGTATGCCTTTCACCAGTTGGGTATGCTTTGGGAGTTCGAAATTATCAACGGTAAGCAGTCCGTTCTGTTTTTCCATTTTAAAGGAAAAAACCACTCTGGTTTCTTTGGTGTTTTCTTTTTCTTCTATGTTCATCTAATAAGTTTTCACATTTACTATGTTTATAAATGTCGATTATCGACCGGCTAAGCAGGGACTGTTGCGGTTCCTGCCAGTACTACTTTAATGAGTGCTTTCTCCGGGGCATCATCACCGAGTTCGATATTGAATTCGAATTCCTCATCATCCCGAATGAATCTTGGGCTTTCTAAAAAGTAGGTACCCAAATTAAGCGTGGTATTGCCATCGGTGGCAAAATCTTGCATCGGACGCTCATCGATAATGATTTTCTTATTGGCTATCAGGGAGAAGACGCCATTCTGTAATCCGCCTACCTTTTTGATGCTATCAAAATTGGTTTGCTTGATCACTCGTTTGAGTTCAGAATCACTTCCTGGAAGATCTCCTTCGATTTCTGCTGCCAACAGGATGATACGATTGCATAGAAATAACCTGTCCTTCTGAAGCTTTGCCTGTGTGACATTGGTAATCCCGATCTCTTTAGCATCCTGAGTTTCAAACATATCAATATTGGCTTTGTTGCCTGCAAACTTGATGGCATAATATGCCGTATCAGCTAGTTGTAATCTTCCTTCCTTGATCCCTGTGGCTACTTTAACCATCGCAGGGTCATACTTTTTTGTCTGATCCCTTAAAGAGATATGAGCATTCACAATTTCCAGAAATTGCGATCTTGAGCTTTTTTTCATCATTTCCATTGTTTTTTAGTATTAAGTGTTTAGTAAAGAGTAGTAAGTACAGAGTAGTTAGTAGTTAGTAATTGTTTTTAGTACTCTGTACTGTATACTCTGTACTATAAAGAACTATGCTACTGCATTGAGTTCTGTTATATCTTCAGCTCCGTTTAATTGCATGGTATCGATTCCACTGATATCTTCTGTCATGCTTCCCTCAAATCCATTTGCAAAATCCTGTTGTATATCTATGGTGGGTAATTGTTCCCCGGCTTCAATCTTTCGGATAATCTCATCTACTTCGCTGGTATCAAAATCTCCCGTATCGGCTACCTCTGATCCCATAAATACTAAAGGGCGATCTTCTATATTTCCCAGTGCCAGTTTCTGCGCCAGGGAAGGAGATAATTTATCAAGGAATAGCTTTTTACCAATGGCTTTCAGGGAGGTAACTGCTCTGTCTTTAGCATCATCTAAATTGTCTTTAATTCCATCAACTCCATTAGTATTTTGTGGTTTTCCTGTGAATCCATTAGAGAATGCCATGCCTACTCCTGCGGAGGTGATCCAGTCTTTACCATAGTAGGCTCCCCCAAATATGGTCAGCGCACCAACAGCGAGGGAGTACCTTCCTATGGCTGATCCTGCCACCATTCCTAAGACTCCTGTACTGAGATGTTTCCCAACCTCCAGAAGACTATCTTTTGTATTTCCTTTTGTTTTCATAATAAATTTTAATTTCTGTTTTACAATAATGCTTTTGGTATGAGTTTCTCAGGAGCTTTTCTGGAGGAGCTTTTTTTGTGACCACTCCGGATTCCGGAACCTTTGGTAAATCGTCCCAGTTCATCCCTTTGCAGGGAGGGTTTTTTTCGTGTCCTCTTTTTGGGAACTCCCGAAATCGGCTTTGCTGTTTTCTTTTTACTAGATCGCATGGCAATAGCGACTCCTGTTCCTACCACCAATACCCCAGCTCCAATCAAAATGGGTGTTTTATGTTTTTCAAAAAAGCTTTCCTTTGGTTTTTCAGCATCCGCGTTTTGAAACAATGCTTTATTGGAGACAGTCTGCGGAAAAGAAGGGTTAAAATGCTGCACAGGAAATTGTTGCGTTCTGGGATCTCCAAATTTTACAGGTGGTAATCGGTTGGGTTTCTGAAAAAGGGTTGCTGCCTGTTCTTTGACCTGTTTTCCTTTTGTAAAAATATTCCCGATCTTCCCTACCAGTGCAGCTACTCCTGCTACGGCACTGGTCGCTGCTGCAATAGCCGTTCCTGTAGCCACTCCACTTAATCCCTCTATCTGGATGTCATTATTGATAAAAGACTCTACTACATCAGGATCTGACTCTACTATAAATTTTTCAAAGGGATCATTAAAAACATCGGGGTCTCCATCATCAAAAGCATTTCCTAACCCGAAGCCACTCAGAGGTACTTGTCTGTCTTTGTTCCCTTTTCCTTTGAGAATGGCTTTTTTTAGATTCTTCTTTTTACCACCAGCCATTTCATAAATCTTCTCCGCTTTCCCGACAGCTTTTCGCATCTTATTAAATTTTCGCATATCCCCACCACGTTTTCGAACTTCGGCATCACTGAGATACCCAAAACGTAGTTTCTCTGCTACTTTAAACATATTGATTTTCATAGCCAGTAGAAATCCATTTCTAAGCAGGATGGTGGCAGGGTTTAAAAAACGGTTAAAAGTTTTTACCACAGGTTTCACCACTTTTTTTGCAAACTTTTTTAAGCCTTTTCCGATCTTTTTAAAGAAACCTCCCAGTCCATCAATGACATAAATATTTTCATCCAGATCAGCATACATCACCACATTGCCCTGATCATCTAATATCTCATAAGCAATCTCCGGGGCATCATTGATGCCATTTATTATTTCACTCGTACTCTGAGAATCTGTGATATCCAAGCTGTCTAATCCTGTGGCATCGAAGCCGTCTAATCGGTGTAATTCCATATCATTCTTATTTAAGGTCAAGGTCATAGACCTTTTTTCGTTTTATTTTTTTTATCATTTTTACCTCTGGCGTTGTCAGTACCAGGAGTGTTATCATTTTTGCCTCTCGTGCTAAGAGTGCCTCTTGGGTTACGAGTGCCTGTGGTGGAGAGGAGTTTTAGGACTCCGATTCCTGCTGCTACAGATATCCCTGAAAGGATTAAAAAATTCAGTAGATTAAAATCCTTTTTTGGTGGGATCGTTTTGATCTGTTTTCCATCCTCTAATCGAAAAGGAGACAGGACGCGTCCTGATTTCTCGGTCATAGACCGTTTTATATTTCCAGAAGGACTCAGGCAGCGTGATTGTTTTCTTTTAGGCACTATGATTTTTCGTAAAGGAATCGGTGATGCTTCCAAGGCATCCAGACTAATAGCTGCCATATCTACTCCGCTTACTGTTCCCAAACTATCTGTACCAATGGAACCAATGACCGGGATATCTTTTTTTTCGGAATAAGGAACCTCGTAATTGAACTGATCTGTTACGCAGTCCATCGTAATATGACCGTTAGCCATAGGAACAATCGGATAGACATGCTGAAAATGATGTTTCCCTCCATATTTGGTAATCCGAATCGTAAATGGCATTTTCAGATTGGTCAGGATACTACCGATAAATACTGTATAACAATCACAATCGACACCTGTCATGCGATCTGCCCAACTACGTGAGGGTCTGCGGACTTGTTCGATTCCCGTTTTGTCCATTGTATACTGGATATGCTGATACACGAAATTCCAGATATTACGACAAGTGTCGTAGCGGTTTTTATGCTGTAGCTGCTTTGCCAGTAAAGCGGTGTCCTTTGTAGTCTCTCGTATGACCAGCTGCATCAGTTGCAGGGTATCTTCCAGCTTGGCTTTCCCAGAGCCTACAATCACCGTATCCTTCTGGATACTTTGAGGGATCAAATGATCAAAGCTACGGGTCGCACGGATATGTCGCTTGTTTTGTGCTTTCATCAGAGTTGTAATATGATATTTTCAGTTTGCTGGTAGGGTAATCCATTAACGCGGGTAATCACCTGTGTTTGTATATCCAGCTCCAAGGGTTTTCCTGAACGGATATCACTCACCACTCTGGTTCCCAGTAGCTGGATCAGGGTCAACCACCCGGCAGATTGGATATGCAATTCAAAGGTTTTCTGGCTGTGTTCGGGAATCTCTATGACTCTATTTTCTACAGCAGAACTTCCCAGTAAGGTATTCTTGTGTAAAATCTTGACAAAAGGATGTTGCAGACGCAGGGCTACAGGATTAGGATTCTGTAACTGCACCGTGGCTTTGAGTTCAATACCTGTAAGGGTAACCTTATGGATTTGAACCCGTATTCTGGAGGTGATATTCGTACCAGCTTGTTGCAAGCGGGATAAATATCGTATCGAAAAAAAAGCGGCTAATCCGCCTGCAATCCATGTGAACATTTGTACTGATTTTGAGGCAAAGAAAAGAGGAAAAAACAAGCCGGAAAAGGGGGTGATATCCTTTGGAAAATAAAAGTTGTTTTTTATAAAAATTGTAGTAATTTAGGGAGGTACGGAGGGTTTTGTAGTGCAATTTTACTTGCTGTAACTCTTGATTACACTAATCCACATTAAAGGACATTAATACACCATAGAATATGCGATTTACTTTCACCACAAAACAGGAATTGAGCGAATTTTTAGGCATCAGTCGGCAGACCTTACGCAGAAAACTGAAAGAAATTAAAGAATTGGATACAGGAAGACGACAATTATTATACCCTCACGAGGTACGATTGATCTATAAATTTTTTGGAGTTGATCAGTAGAGAAAACAGACCCCATAGTGCTAACAAAACTGAAATGGTTTACCAAAAGCACAAACCTTGATAGCCCTTCTATACGATGGGGTTACATCGATTTTTGAAAATGGTTTGCCATAATGGTAAACCATGGTGTACCATGTTTTTGTTACTTCCGAAAAGTAGAGCCTTTAAATTCGATGATATTGAACATTTCAAACAAACGGTCATAGAGATGACCTCCATATTTTTCCCCGAATTCTGCCAGAGCATCCTCCAGATCACCGTTTTCATCTCCTTCGCGATAATTGCAGGTAATGTAGGTTTTCCCCTTCTTGTAATCATAGCGTTTCTCCAGAAGATCCCGAATGAGATTTACTTTGCCGTAATGGGAGGCTTCTCGTTCTTTTTTCACATCATCCAGATACAATCCTTTTACGGTGGTAAGGCGTTGGTAAAATTGATATTTGGAGCTTTCCCGATAGGTGAGATCTGCACTGATTCGCTCGTACTCCGTTACCAGATCGTGGGCTTTACACCCTTTAAATCGCATCGGCATTTGGTAATATTCAAAGATCAGATGAAATGCTTCCATCACTGTGGTTTTTCCATTCCCATATGCGCCAATGATCAGCAAGCCTTTCTCAAAGCTGGGAGAAAGTGTTAGATTGCCCGTATGGGTAATCAGTCGATCTCGATGAAAAAAGGTAGGATCTTTGGCGAAATAATCGATCAATGGAGCGATGTTGGCAAGGGTGTTTTTGGTTTCTACAAAATCCTTTTTGTTTAAAATTCGATACGCTTTTTTAAATAATTTCCACAATAGAGGTTTGGTGATGATAACTTTCATATCGTTTTTTGACGTTTTAAGTGTGTTTTCCTGAAGTTTAACATCAATATCTAGCACTTGGTAGCTATCGATTTTTTTATTGCTTAAAATCGATTTAAATTCATCCACCCCAGCCATGCGTTTTGGCGGAGATGGAATTGTTTTTTTGGGTTTGGTCATCTGGCTACCTGTTGATGGAAAATTTCTTTTTCATTGGCTTTTTTTCAGAAGAAAATTGCTCCAGCTTATGCTTCCAATCGGTTTTCTGCCATTGGTCAAGATAGCCTTCCCAGAGGTGTCTGCGCTCTGCTGATAGGGTTTTGTATTGCATATAGGCAGTGGTTTGATTTTTGAATTCCCGGTAGTTTTCTTCAAGCGATAGCTTCTGGAGCGTTTGCTCAACAACCTGCAAATGATTTTTTCCTGTCATCGAGAAAAAATCACACAGCTGCGTTTGAAAATTTACATCGACAATTTTTTTTGAAGCAGCGACATTTTTTTTTGCATTTGCATCTTCATTTTCATTTGCAGAACTATTAATAAAATTAATAGTATTATTTGCATTTCCATCTCCATTTCCATTTACTATATGCAATTGCTCCGCAAACCTTTGAGCGAGTGCTTGTAAATGTAAATAGATTTCTTTTTTTCCAGAATTCTGAGCCATTAGATTTTTATAATCGATCTTTTTTAACAACATTAATTTTTGCGATTTTTTGATGGTTTTACCAAGTGGATCATATCGAAACCAGTTCGTGACATAGGCTTGGATAGATTTCTTGGTTGTTGTTTTCCGTCTGGTAACTGTCTCAGTTAGCATCCTAAAGTTCACAAGACCTTCACCAAAGCCATCACTACACATTTTGTGCTGCCACTCTGTTAGCGGTTCGCTTAGTGAGGGAGCGAGCGATTCGATCGCGATAAATTTACCACGGATTTCTTGCCATATTTTTGTAAACTTTTCTTCTGAAATACCTGTTATTTTGGCTAATCTTCGTTCATTTTGAGGTAAAAAACCTTTTTGATGTTGATAACATAAGAGGTCTATGTATACCCCTTTTTCTTCTGGAAACATGTCAACGGTTCCTTCCAACCAATCTTTTGTATAAAATAATACTGCCGGATCTTTTTTCATAAGTATTGTTTTTTATTTGTATTTATAGTAGAAAAAATGGGGATTATAAAACAGACCTTCATATCCCCATCCTTGTACTTCAGTATTGTTATTTTTTAGAAATTTTATGTGCCTGTATATAGGCGATGATACTTTTTCTGGAGTAAATGGCTCTACGTCCGTGTTGGAAGAAATCGATGATATTCTCACGACGAAGTTGATAAAGCCTGTTTTTACTTTTTAGATTTAGCAGTTTAAGGGCTTCTTCTGTAGTGATATAATCGTCCTCTTCTTCTAAGCCTTGCATGGTCGCTTCTTTTTCCAGACGGATGACTTTGTACATCATCGTCATCATTTCTTCCATCATTTTATAGTAACTCTCTTGTTCAAATACGATCAATTCCATATCTGTATATACTGGTATTAAATTGTTCTACATTGTTTTAGAGGGATGTGGAAAAATGATTAAAAAAAACAGTCGAATCAGCGTTGCAACTTTAAGATCCTAATGGACTGAAATTTTGTAATCTGTCTTTCGTGTCGTACGCCCTGGAAAGACAGCTCCAACATCCCGTGGTAAAACAACCGAAAAAAACAATGCGTTTAGGGTTGCAGCTCCGTGCGCAACCCTACCGCAACCCCGATGTAATGAATGAGTAAGGTGTTGATGGTGTGCGCTTTAATTTTTATAAAAAAAGTGTGTATTTTTTTAATAATGGGGTTTTATGTTCTGGGAACTGTCAAAATTCTTGTCAATCCCTTGTAAACAGGTAACCGACTGTACTAAAGTGCAATGCTTGGTTTTAGAGGGCTTGCAGGGTTATGTTAATTTTTTAACACTTATTCCTGCTTTTAGTAGCTTTAAAAGACAGTAAGTACGATAATGATTTGCAATCTTCAGCTGTCATAGATGAAAGACAAAAAAAAACAGGAAAAAAAACAACTTTATTGGGATGTTCTTCTTTTTACCTTTTACTATTTTTTTGTGTTGGGTATACTATACAAAACCGCCGTATTCCGGGGTCTATATAAATGAAATAGTCATTTGTTCATTTCTTTTTGTCGGAGGACTTATTGGTCTTGTACTTAGCAAAAAGTAAACTACTTCGGGGTTATGATACCCTTTGGAGGTGCCAATAAAACGAATCAGCTTATATTCAATTGCATACATAGTACGCTTTAAAAATGTATAAAATTTTTTAATCTAAAGGAAGTTGCTGTTTATCGGCATAAAAATTCATTTCAACGATATTTATCTAACTTGTTTATGGTTTTTTAGCACCTTTACAGTGTAGTTTAAAACCTATACCTATGAAATCCGTAACTATTTTTTTAACATATACCGAACCTGAAAAGTTTATGATCAACCGCTGGTAAATAATATGCAGTCGTAGATTATGAGATTACCCCGTTGAATATTTAAAGTTGGATTAAGAAAAACACCTTTGTTACAAAGGTGTTTTTTTATTGCTGTATGAATCTGTTTAGAAGGTACAGATGGGGGAGCAAAAGTTATATTGACCTTGTTTTAAGTAAACTACTTTGGGGTGTTATACCCTTTGGCGGGACCAATAAAAAGTAGCTCTTAGCCATTTTTTCTTAGATCCGTTGAATCCCGGAGTTTATGTAGTTTGCTAATCATACGGACCAGCAGGTCTTCGGTAGGGTCATATACTTCTTCTGGCGGACTGTAGAAAGAATTTTTAATACTGTGCTCCGAAATTACATCCGACTCTTTGGATTTATAGATGCTGGAAAGGAAATTAAAATACTGTTGCTTCCCGTGTTCTAAAGGCACTACCCCTGTTTCAAAAAACAAACGTGCCAGCAGGGATATTTCGTGAACACTCATATTGAGCCTGTTTTTTTTGACCTTGCCATCCACACTTTTTGATCGGCATATACCAGTGTCTGGCACTTTTTCCTGTTGATACTTTTCCAGTTCCATTTGCTGGTCTATCAGGTCGACTGTAGAAAGTATCATTTCCAGAAGGGAAGTTTTCAGGCTTGGGAATTCACGGTTATATCGATAAGGAGCGGTTACTACGATTCTTTTGATATGAACCATACGTTTATAGAGAAAACTTTTTTTCTCGATATGCTTCTCGAACTGATTCATTTCTACCAGTAATTGTTCCTCTAATGCTTTGTATACTGTATGTGTATTAAAATCAAGGGCGATCAGTAATTTGTAAATAGCATCGTGATGGGGTTTGTTACTTTTTTTGAGTAATCTTGTAAAGAGTTCTATAAAGGTGATATAATACTGCCTGTCCAGATAGGTGAATGCTTTGAAATGGTCATCCATAATAGATTGTAAGGGTTTGCAAACTGCTTTTTCAATGGCTAGAGGGAGCTTTTGCTTTTTAAAAAGGACGGCTAAATTTTCGGCATCACTATAGTAACAGTTGATAAAACTCCTTCGTTGCAGATAGGGAAGGTTTCGTTTTCGATCAATGACCTCAGAAAAGTAACGTTCTATAAATAGCATGATCTCTTCAAGGGCAAGGTATATGGCTTTAAGGGAATCTTCCTTGGATTTACGGATTCCAATAGCTTTTAGATTGAATCTCTGGTCGGACTTACCAAAACGCTTCTCTAATTCCTGTAGGTAATATTCCAGCGCATATTGGTATTTACGGATTTGATCCGAGCGTTCCTGTTCTGTTTTCTGATCATCAAAGAATAGTGCATTCAATTTTCTGGTGAGTCGTGGTCGGATATCTGCCATTACCTTGTAGTAATAGTAGTAACAAAGGGTTTGATCGGACATGGTATCAAAAGCTATCCAGGCATTGATGTTTACAAAAACAGAGGATGCTATCTCATTGATTTGTATCTGGTCATAGCGTATATGCTGCTCCAGCTCTTCTTCGAGAATCATATGGATTTCTGTGTGTACTTCTTCAAAAGGAGGGACTCTGGGTTTTTTGGATATCGTACCCGGATCGGGTTTTAAAAATGGAGTTTCCCTATGCCAGGGGAGTAACCATATCTCCGAATCCTTTCTCGTAAATTCAAATGAATAATGGGTGTGTAATTCTGTACCTTCTTGCTGTAGGTACTCTCTATAGGTTTGAGTTTTAAAAAAATTTACATCTAGTAATCTCATGTCTTCATCAAAGATGCGACGCAATACATCTAGGTATTCCATTCAATAACGGTTGTTGGTTTATACTGTTTTGATTTCCTGGTTAAGTTGCAATGGGACTTGTATACCTGAGTATAGAAACTAAAAAAAATAGCGAACTGAAAAAAAACAGTACTATTTCAAAAAGATCCTAATAGTAATAAGTGTTTGGAAACCGGAATTTGTTACCCTGAAAACAGCATAATACTGCTGTTTTACCACAATTTTTAGACTATTTAACAAAATATTCAAGGAATATGGTGTCTGTATGGGATAAGATTACCAAAAAAAACACGTACTCCGCATGGGGTATTTATAAGACAATGAATGAATTATGGAGAATATTCCCTTGAATTGTAAACATCTGAAGGGATACTTTTTGATCTGGTAAGTTGTGCTGTGTTACCAGAATGTTTACAGATTTTATACAATCCTCCAGCGTTCCGAAATCCATTATCATATCTCCGGATTCTCTATGAATTAAAGCAAAGGCTGATCTGTAATTGTAGTGATGGTTCTGGGTAAAGATACGCCCTCTAACATCCGGATTGATGATTTTATGAATGACTTTCATTGATCAGAAATCTTATTTTTTGAATTTTTATAATTACCGATGTATGAAAATAATTAGAATTTTCTTTGTCAATAGGTATGGATATTCCATTGTTTATTCTTAAAATCGACTTCGTGGATTCTATAGTCAATTTTATGTTCTTTGATATCAGGCTTGAAAAGATGATGGTTTTTCATAATCTTAGTACAGCACTTGTATATTTCAAATTTGTTTTGAATCGCTAATGGGATGTCATCCACAATAGTTCCGATACCATCCGCAGTATACTTACTTCCTTTTTTGGGAACAGAATAAAAGAATGTTTTTGAGTCTTTTAGATACAAAAAACGAAACACATAATCCGGATGAAATTTTTTAATAGCATCTTCTGACTTATGGTCAATTCTATGAACTGTAAAATTTTCATTACAAGTAATCTTACGCTCTTCATTAAATACAAGTATCGAACTACACTCCATATCTAACTGGTATAATCGTTCTCCAACACATAACAAACAGGAGTTTATTCCTCCTTCTAAGCTGTGAGTAATATTTTTAGTGGTGCAATGTATAAAAGATGAATAGAGAACTTTTGAGTCTCGGACATCGGTATTTATATAGCATTTGAACTCAGGGTTTAGCAGTTGTTGTATGGTATTTTGAGCCGTTGGTTTCAAGTGTGTTATTTAATTTAGTAACTTGATTATACAGATGTTTTCTAATTCTTGCAGAGCAATCATAGAATTACTGTAATATAAAACTTTTCGTTTACTCTTATTAATACTATTAGGTTTAATTTTATGATTTTAGATCCCAAAGCAAAAGATAGGTAGGGCGTTCCTAATTCGAATATAATATTTGTACTTTTCGATTTAATTTTGTGTAGTTATCAAATTAATTTTATCAAGCTACACAAAGTTCTGAATAAGCGACGATTTTCAGCTGATGGATTAATTATCTTTTCTTAATTCACAATATTTATCTGTATTGAACTCATCAAATAATTGTTCACTATCAATAGTGCGAATATCAATATTTAAGTTATCCATTGTACAATACTTATTACGCCCTAAAGTGTCTTGTTTAAATGGAAAGAAAGCGTCAATTTTTTTAAGGTAAAGAGTTTTATCACTAATATTAAAATAAAAAAACATAGAAATATGGTTGCCATAATGATCTCCATTACCAAACTCAAAAGAATTTGAATCTATTTTTTTAAAGCTAGTTACTGAATCAACCAATAATTCTAATGCTTCAAATTTATTGATTTGACCATTAGATAAAGAAATAACAAATTCAAAGTTTCTTTCATCAAATGAAATACTCTTTAGTTTTAAAGTTTCTTTTTTTGTTATTAAATTCTCTTTACTAAAAGAAGAGTCTTGCTTAACATTACTCTTACAAGATAAAAATGAACAAACAAAAATTAACAAAAAATATCTCATCTTAATGTTTTTTATCCGGCACTACCTGATTCTAAAATAAAAATTTTTCCATTCTTTTTTGCCAAAACATCCCAATAGTCTTGCTCTGAAAACTGTTCTTCACCATCAATAATCTGCACCTTACTACAGTCAATATTATAGGTCAGGGTTTCAGGGCATTTATCAGAAAAATCGTTTAAGCTTCCTTTACAAATATTTTTACTAAGCATTTTTTTTAACCATTCAATATCTTTTTCTGAATATACTATGGGTGAATTTGAAAAATCATAAATAGCACCAGATTTTATGGCTTTTTCTAATGACTTATAGTGATTACTTATTTTATCTATATCTTGTTTTGTAAAACAATTAGAGTTTTCAATAACAGCTTTACTTGTGATGTTTATAATTTTAGTGCCAATTTGATTCTTTTCTTGTTTACAAGCAAATACTACAAATAATATTAGAGTATGAATTATTGTTTTTTTCATTTTTTAATGTGTTGTGAAATAATTACCATCTTCGTTTTTATCTAATTCAAGTAATTCAAAAGATTTAGGATTATATCTAATAGGTTTCATTATCGCGTATTCTTTACCAATATTTACTGTTCCATATTTTATTTCTTGTATCCCTTTCCCTTGATTACCGCCTATATACACATATTTATTCTCTTTAGTGTTTTTACCTACTATTACTGCACAATGGGAGTAACTTAAAACTATAACTGCGCCTACAAAAGGTTTGCATTCCTCTCCTTCAATCCAACCAGTTAGATTGGGATCAGGTGTTCTAAAAGAATCACTTTTTTCTTTAGCAAGTCTATTTCCTTCAGGAGCCCAATCAAATGCAAATGAATTTGACCCAGAATTGATATTTTTATATCCAGCTTGCTCAAAACACCAACTTACAAATGAAGCACACCAAGATATTTTATAATTCTTACCCTTAGCTGTAGATGAATTATGGTACTCTTTAATCTTTTCTTTTAGAGGAGACTGGTCTTCTTTCACTCCTTGATACTCTATGAATTCTTGGTAGACATACTTTACCCAAGGAGCTTCATCTCCTGTTACGATTTCTCGTTTGTTTTCATTATTTATGCAGATATAATTATACTTAAAAATATTTTTTAAAATTTTATAATAATCTTTTCTTTCTGATTTTCCATTTCCACCTCCATTTACAAAGGTTGATATAATATTGATATATTTATCACCTTTTAAAGCCACTTCGTTTAACGTTTCACCCAGTATATCAGAATATTTGGTTTTGCTAGAGTTAGTTTTAAACGCAATTTTCTTATACTTGGACCAAAACCATCCTGCTGAATCCATCGCATATGCTAAATCGTCTGATATATATATCTCATAACTATTACTACGTTTTTCCAGCTGTATATCGGTTTTGTCTTTTAGTACTCCTTGATTGTGTTTCGCAGCATACTTTAAATACTCTAATTGTGTATTTCGCCAAGTTAACTGCATAAAACCACGTCCTTTATATTTCGGACCATCTCCATTCAATGTATTACCCAATAATTTTGCATCTTTATGATTTCCTGGGTTATAATTGTCTCCAGACACAAATTCTAATCCAGTTGTAAATCTTGCTGATTCCCAGTATAATTGTGCTATAAAGTGCATTTTCTGAATACATTGATTGATTCCATACTTTTTGGTCGTTTTATTAAACTCTTCTGTAAGCCTATCAAAGGTTTTATCCTCGTTTGGGATACTACAATTGCTATGACTCAAAATATCGTTACCTAATTTTTCACTTTTACGAATACGGGTAAAAATATTCTTAAATTCTTCAACGGTAAGTTCTCTATTACAATAACACTCCCCTGATTTATTTTGTTGTAACATTTTAAAATGCTCAACAAAAGCAATCGGATGAAAATGCCATACATTACTATTATTGACCGGAAAGGTACGTTTTTCTTTACTATTTTTTGTGGTTTCTTCGGTTTCTAAACTAAAAGTTGGCTCTTCAACTTTAGGCTCACTAACAAGTCCTACAAATCCTTCTGGGAGCATTGATAGTTTAGGTTTCTTTTCTTCCTTTTTTTCTTCAGGTTTAGCGATTTCAATATCCTTGATCTCTTTCCAGAAACAAAGTGCATTTATTTTTTCTTCGAGCAACGCTAATTTCTCATCCCGTATCTGCTCCATTTCCTGCCTGCGTTCAGCATCCTCCTCCTGATCAATCCCTTTTTTATACAACTCTTCTACTTCTGCCTTTAACGAAGCATACCTATCTCCCTTATAATCCCATTCACTGGGATGTTTGATAATCATATGCGATAATGCCCGTACTTTTTTCTTGACCCGCATTGCCTGTTGTAGTTCATATCTGTTAAGTACCCGATCTCGTCTTTCTTCTACCGTACCATTCTGATTGGTTACTGTTTCCGGTAGATCTACCATTTCCCATACTTCTTTGATAAAGTCAGGGGCATCTTTTTCATCTTTAAAATCGTAGATATACGTTCCATCTGTATTATCATACTGTTTCCATCCATAGGAAAGCCAATTATACGGGTTTAAAACCTGTAAGTCCGGTTCTTCTTCTGTAGTAGGTTTAGGCTTGCCTTCTTCCTCTTTGGCTTTTTGTACCCATCCTTCCTTAGATAACAGGTTATCCTCTTCATTCCTGTATTTTCCTTTGATCTTCCACCAGAGGATATCATCTAGCTCAACACTGCTTACTGGAGTTTTAAATTCAACTTCTGGCTTGAACTCCTCAAATTCAATAGTGGTATCATCCGGTTCTTTTTCATACACCCGTTCTATGGTATCGGATATTTCTAACCACTGCTGTTCCTCCCCGGAGTGTACAGGAGTATCTGCTACAGGCGTAGTTGTCATTTCCGCACTTGATTCTTCTTCTTGTGGTTCTTTTAATATTTCTGTGCCAAATGATAGTTTTACTCCTTTTGGCTGAAGGGCTATAGGTTCTAGTTTTTTTCTTACAGGGGTGGCTTCCGGGATTAACGCTCCATCAACCCAATATTTTTGTCCTGCCCGCGGATGCGTAAAAGTGACGGTTCTACCATCTTGATTGTTTATCTTAATTTTAGCTTTGTAGATTAGTTTGCTCACCCCTTTTTCTAAGGCATTATCCAGATAGCTATTGGCAGCTTTTTCATCTAATACGGCATACCCCTTTTCTTTGGAATATCCGATTTGACCAGCTTCCTTGCCATCACGATTGGGTGTCCATAGTATCCCATCGGTAGGAATATCTCTTTCAAAATTTTCAAATCCGATCTGTGCAAAATTTCCTTTACGTTGGTATACCTTGACCTTTGTTTTTTTAGGAAGGGGTTTCTTTAGTGGTTTGGAGTTCCATATTTTTATATTAGCTTTGGTTTTATAACGAGTACGGTCATTATCCTGTGTGTTTTTTAGAAACTCTTCCAGATCAGGATCATCAGTAAAAACTTCCAGATGTACTGCTCTATATTTTTCATTTCCCCGATATCCATACATTCCTGTATGCCCGATGATATCTCCGGCTTTAACAGGTACATCTACATCGGTGGTTGTATCATATACAATATCATCTTTTAGGGTGGTGACAACATCTACATCTTTTGCCTGGATATATTCTTCTTTATCCTTTACCTTGTACCAGTGCTTATTTACTTTTTTGGCTTCTCCGGATGTCCCTTTGCTCACTACTTTCAGTAGTTTTCCTTTTCCTTTATGATCTGGTTTGTCATAGATCAATGCTCCTTTCTGAATTGTTTTGGTATTCCCTTTGATCATATAAATAGTATCGGGTTGATCATGGGTAGGATATATGACTTTATACACGCCACCTCCCAAAGGTGTATTATAGGCAGCGTTTACATAAGTGTATACATTGCGGTGTTCTACACCATCGATATCTGTAAATTTAATACGTTTATAATTGGTTCCTTTTGCCCATTCTCCATCAAAGTTAGGTTTGATAATGGGCTTGACAGTAGTCGCTTCTACTGGTAAAGGTACAGGATTTACAGATCTTTTTTCTTTTTTTGGATCTAATGTAAACGTATGTCCTATAGGGATAAGATGTACTTTTTGCCCTTTCTTTTTGATGGAAGAGGATTTTGATGATCTGGCTGCAAGTCCAAGTAACTGGTCTGTTTTACCTTTTTTGACTGTGATGGTATGTTTGGCATAGAATTCTGGTACATTTTTTCCAGCTTCTTCTTCCATTTCTGTCTTTGGCATCAAATGATGATACAAACTATAAAAGCGCAGAGTTTTTCCTTGCGGGCTTCTATAATAGTGCTGGATCAGCATAAACCCATTAGAATACTTACTGGTGGTTTCCCGAAAGGTTTCCTCGGTATAATCCGTAGCCATTCTATAGGCTATGATTCGACCATCAGCGATGGCAGTGATGGCATGGTTTCCATCAATATGCACACCTCCGTGCCAAAAATTAAGCCTTCCTATTGGGAAAAAGCCCATATGATTGGCGTGACCATACAGAGCTTCTATCCTGGCTTTGGTATAGTCCTCATTATCTTTGGCAAAGTCAATCTTGATAGGATCTTCTATTCTCATACGCTATTGTTTACTGACTAAAAGAGAAATCACTAAGATATCCGTGTTTCTTAGCTTCTTCCTTTATTTGCTCTTGATTACTTTCTGCTTCTTTATTAGAGTTTCCTGTAAATACTGCAAGTGCTTTGTTTACGATAGAAATCTCTGGAAATGGAATCTCCTGAATATGCATGGTGACGAGAGCTGCCGGAGCTTCTGTATTTGGGCTGATGGTGACCCCAACTTCTCCGGAAGTGATCATCCCTCCATGAGCAGTCATTGAATTTATAGTGGCCACGGGTACTCCATTGATGGATACTCCCGGATCTCCCTGTACAATCATATCTGGTGAGCCTACACAAACACACATATCCCCCATAAGTGCTACAGGTTTTCCACTGATGGTTACCCCGGTTGCCCCCGGACCAGAGACAGGACCTCCTACATGAGGGACTGTTCCGGTACACATCGGACAGACATGCATACTTCCTACGGTGGCTATTGCTTTTCCTGACATCTTATTTTACATCTATTTTGAAGGCAGCACCTTTGACCTCTGTCATCTGTCCGGCTACCTTGGTTTGTGCGCCCTTTAATTCTGCTTTGCTTTTTGCTTCAGAAACAACGTTTGTCCCCGTTATTTTAGTATCAGAACTTGCTTCAATATCCATGTTGGATTTACTTTTGATCTGCGTATCTCCATCCGATTGCGAAGCAATAGTACCTTGTGCCAGCGTTTTAATATCACCTTCAGCAGCTGTTTCTACGTTTTGCTTTGCCTGAATATTGATATTTTCTTCTGCTTGTATGTTGATATTTTTGGCAGTAAGGTTCAGGTCTTCTGTGGCAAAAATATCTAAGGATTGGGTATGGCTCTTAAACTTGATGATACTGTTTTGATCTTTATCATAGATCGTAAGTTCTTCTTTTCCTTCACTGTCATCGAAAATCATCGTATGACCTGCTCGCGTCCTTTGAACTTTTAGGTTGTTTTTATCTGTTTGCCATTCAGATGGGTAAGCAGCTCCATTATAGAGCGATCCCATCACATAGGGGCGTTCTGCCGAATTCCCCTCGAAGCCTATAAGAACTTCTTCTGAAACTTCGGGTAGCATATGAAATCCTTTGTCTGCTCCTGCGTGAGGGGTGAGAACACGTATCCACGGGGTTGTCTGACCTGTGGCAAGTTGCCAAAAGAACTGACATTTGATCCTACCAAGCCCTTCTGGATCTGCATTATCATATACTTTGGCTACCTGAGTACCACTTTTGGGGGATGCCAGGATATCAGTCAAAGGATAGGCAGAAATATCGGCACTCACTCCTTTGAAAGTATTGGAATAACGACCTCCTTCTCCTAACTCGTGAAAAACTTCTGTAATCCTGAAACTACCGTAGCCTTTTGTATCATCCTTGACCTGTACAACACTCCCTAACTGGACACCTGGGTTATCACTTACTCCGGATATGACTACTTGGCTGTTTTCTCTGGCATTCTTTTGTTTAGCTACCTGATTGTCCAGCCTTTGTTTGGATTGCGCATCTTCATAGCCGTGTAAGAATACGGTGGATTCTTTACCGAAGATCTCTTCGCTCTTGCCACTGGTGTAATTCACATGTCCCTGTGTGTTGCTTGCGACTTCTTTAGTTCCAGATTGGTGAAAATCACCTGTAATATAATCACTGGTCACATATTTAAAACTATTGGGTAATGGTTGTAGGTTCAGAGAAAATTGCATAAGATTGATTCCATAGGATAAGGTGATAGGATCTGCTGCTTCTTGCGGTAATCCAAATACCAATGCCTTTCCATCATAATAAAACCATTCTCCATATTGTGTTGCCAGCCTTCTGGTATAGGCAAAGGCGCTCTCATTGGAGCATACACTATAGAGTAAGGTTTCGGTCAGGGAAGGATTGAAGCTGGTTTCCAGCTTACCAACATCATATCCGGTATAAGTATTGTTGAGTATGGTCGTCAGATCCATTTCGGAAAAGGAGGTAAAGTGTGCTCCATCATCAGCAAGAATACTACAGCCTTTGATTTCTATATTTACCAGATCTCCTCCTTGCTGGTGAAACCCTTTGGTCATATTAACAGAAGTAACCAATCCCTTAAAACGAAGCTCCTGATAATCTAGCAGTTCGCTAGCAGAAGCGACTCGTAGAATGACAGTTTCTCCTAAAAAGTCTTTAGAGGAGCTTGCCAGATCTTCCTTCATATCTTCCAGAACATCCATTCTACAGCGTAGTTCCATCTTGTGATGAGAAGCCAACTCCTGCTTGATGGATATGCTTTTATAGGCACTTATGATAGTGCCTGCCAGGCTGATTTCTACTGTAGTTTGTAATGCCATAGGGAAGTGTTTTTATAGGGGTTACTACTTAATAGTGTGTTAATTTTGTTATTTGTTACCTGTTTTTTTCTCATTTTTTCTTAAAATGATCACAAACATACATTAATATCTGTTGGTGTGCAATGGGACTCACAGGGGATAAAGCCTGTTTTTTATAATGGTTTAAGCGTTTGTTTGACAGCATAGGATCTTTCTTCGTCAAAATATCTTGTATTTTTTTAATTTCTATTTTCTTATTTTTAAAAAACGTACAGGGCACTTGAAAAAGGAATCATTATTTTCCCAAAATAATAAAAGTCGATGTTTCCTTATCAATCAAGCACCCCATACGAACTACACAAAAATTAACCAAACCAAATTTGTATGTATTCCAGGGGTAATTTTTTTATGAACTATTGTTATTAGGTGATTCTCTATCATTAATTTTATTTTTTATATACGCAATCATCTCCTTACTCTCCATTTTTTCGTTCTCTAATATCTCTTTCTGTTGATTATGCCACGCTTGCAGTTTTTTTATTTGTTGTGCTGCATTTTCATTAATTTTCCTGCACTCATTTCTTAATCTCCATAGGAAGTAAACAATCCCAAATAAAACGAGAAACGTTCCTATTATTTTGTAGATATCATCCATCGTTTTCAGCTTTTACAAATTCGGTGTGCTGGATCTACCTGATCTAATAATTCTAAAAGGAGTAACCGATTGGTCTTTGAGTTTCTGTCTTTTGCCTTGTTATCTTTTAGAAATTCCCGGATCACATATTTTAGATGTGTGCCATTAAAGGTTTCTTCTATGTTTTTGTTATTCAAAAACTGTACGGTAGGTTCATTATACTGCGTATAATACAGAGATTTCATAGAGTGAAAACAGGGGAATATCGATTGGAACTGATATACTTTGATAAAATGGCAATAGTCTATTAGGTAACAATACCCATTTTTTCCGATAGGAATCATGGCATTTTTCAGAAATAATCGATTCTGTGCCTGTTTGAGGTTCCTGTACTCTATAGGGGATCTTTGATCTTTTAGCAGGATCTCGATTTTATGCAGAATATCCAGAGCTTCCAGTTTGGTAATTCCATCAAGTTGCCGGAGTACTTTTTGTAAAATATCGTCTTCGTAAGGGAGCATAAGCTAATTGTATTATGTATTATGTTACTTTTTGGTTAATGAATTCGACAGTACGATTTTTTAGTTTCGTATCTGTAATTATACAGCTATAGTCTACATCGGGTTGATACCACTCTTTTTTCATTCTATAGGTTTTAATCATAGTAATCACTATTTTTTTTAAAAATGTAACAAAGACACCGGGGTGGGTATCCAAAACGATGGGTTACTATTCTAGGAAAAACTCAAAACCATATATCCTGAAATACACACCCGACATCTTTGCACTCTCAAAAACTCAAACCATACACTTTATGATCTTTTTTTGTAACCAACGACCATATTTGCCCGCTAGTTCAATGATCCTTTTGAAATAAGATTCTTTCTCATCTGATTCAATATATAAGACATTTGATCCTTTTCTTGTTTCTATTGAAAATAGGGTTTCAAATAACTGATCTTCTATTTCTTTGGATTGTTCTACAGAGGTATTCATATCCATCATTAGATCTATTTTCCGGTTAATCTCTTTCTTTTCCTTTTTACTTAATTTGTTATAGATGCTTTGCGGATCTTGCATAGAGATTCCTTGAATTTATGTTTTGGATAAAAAGATATCCAGGCACTTGTCTCTTATACATACTCTTAGAACAGTTAAAACAAAAGAGTGTGAAGAAATTTATATGAGAGTACATTGGGATACTATCATAAAAAACCAACGTATACTTGATTGAGTAAAGTACCTGTGATATCTTCATAATTTCGGGGTATCAATACTTAGGTCATTTTATGGGTACTATAATTTTTTTTATTTTGTTTATGAATTTCATTCTTTATTCGATCTATGGTGTATTCGCTAATAATCAAGGTATGATCTTTACGAAGTTCCGTAGGGGGATCTAGTTTCTTCAGCATCTTGCTGAGATCGTCCACAGAAAAGTTGGGAAACACCAGTCTATTATTAATTTTTTGAAGTACTAATTGTTGGTTTTCTATAGATAACATATTGAAATATTGAGGATTCTTAAACATTGATCTGTGTTTTAAAAATGAGATGTTCAGGATACAATACAGCATAAGAATTTTGTCCCTAATCGTTGCTTTAGGGTTCTTTATGAGTATAGTTTAGTGTCGTATGGGGTTATGAAAGTGGTCGTAGCTTCTTTTTAAGATGCTTTACTGTCTATTGATGTTTGTTCTATATTTTTAATCGTGTAATGCAACGTTTCTTCAAGAATACAACAGGTGTTTGAATCATTCTTTTTTTTAGGAAGTGCTATGATATGTTTTCCGCTAAAAAATAATTGATGCCTTGCTTTGTGTATCTGTTCAATACTATATGCAATTGATCTTTCTTCTTCATATAATTGATTGACCCACGAATAGATCAGGCATTCATAGTATTCATTATCGGCAATCCGACTAAAGAATAGGGTTGGTTCAAGATGAAATGCTTTCAGTATAAGAAGGCAAAATTTATAATGTTGTTCGTCATTTTCGATATTCATCGTTTTATGGGTTTTGAGGAGTTAATATTTTCTTGATTTAATTTAACAGAGATTATCTTTTATAAATTCTTCAAGTTTTTCTATTACTAAATCATTTAGCTTTCGATTATATTTAATAAATTTTTGAATAGTTCCTCTTTTAATATCAATTTTACGTTCTAATCCAGCAATATTCAATATATCCTCATAAGTAATAAGCCAGATTTCTATTTTATTTCTTCCTTTAGGTTTCAAAACTTTTGATTTGTAACTTTTACATGTGGAAATATCCACATATTATTTTATTTGTATAACTCAGATTATTGATATACTTCATATATTTGTTATAGATAGTCAAATATAGTAAAATTATAGCTTATTGATAAGCTATAATTGCTTTTTTTTAAGCAAAATATATATATATGAAGGAAAAAATCAAAGAAATAATGGATTACTATGATTTTAATCAGAAAGAGTTTGCTGAAAAAATCAAAGTAGTTCCTCAAACAGTAAGCGATATTTTAAAAGATAAAAGAAATGCTGGTGATAAAGTAACACATGGAATCCTTGAAGCTTTTGATGAAATTAATCCTCTTTGGCTGTTGCGGGATGTAGGACAAATGTTGTTGGATGATGATAAAATGGCTGAGTTAAATAGAAAAAAAATTGACAGAAAGCTTCACTTTGAAAGCTTAGAGGAACTAGCTCTTTTTTGTTCTAATCATGAGGATGAGCTTATGAAGATAAAAACATTCTCAAATATTATTGATAAAAATGCTGCTTACAAAGTACTGAAAATGGTTAAAGGAATGGGAGGTATTGAATTACCTGACTAAGATGCGGTATTAAACCAAAAATTATTGACAATGAATAACTTAAAATCAGATATAGAATTGAACTTAACTTTTATAACTATGTTTAATTCATCAACGATTTGATCAATTTCTTTTTGTTGTTTTTTTAGACATTCTTCAATATCCTTTTCTATTTCCTTTCTAACCTTGTTTTTAACGAAGGATACACCAGCAGAATCGTTTTTTAAAATCTTTTTACCTTCTTCGTATTTCCTCATTTTTTGGATAATTTTTCTATTTCTCCTAAGTAATCACTAATATACTCTTGACGATCCTGTTTACTAATGTATTTTCTTTTGATATCAAATGTAATATAGCTCAATAAGTTTTGAATCTTAATAACGAGGCTAAGTTGGGATAATTTATATAAATAGCTTCCTACAAAGAAAGCTAAAATTGTACCTGAAACAGAAAATAGAAGTAATAGTAAGATGTATGCCCATTGAGGAATATCCGGAGAAGGATAAAAAACCCAAGTCACATAAAACAGCCCGGTAACTAATCCTGCAATACTAAAAGAAAGTGTAACTTTTTTAAAAAAGAGATCTTCTTCCTTAAAGAATAGTATGAGAAGATATAGCCCAAGCATGGACGCAACTGCTGGCATTCCCAGATGACCAAAGAATATTTTAATACTCCTGAAACCAAATACCTTATCTTTTTGTTTTACAAGTTCTAATTGTTCTTTAAAAGAAGCTGACTCCTTTTCTAAATTTAAAAGCAGCATTGTTTGATTTGCTATTTCCGAATGTAAATATTCTTCGGAAATCTTACCAGATTGAAATTCATTTAAACAGGTTTTTAAGTTTTCATCTACTACTATTCTCGCATTCTCAACAGTAGTATAAACTTTTTGAGCCTTTACTACTGCTGGACTTTCCTTATCAAAGTACACTTGTAAGAATGCAACTAGAAAAACTGCAAGTATTAATGCTGAAATCGTAGTTATTTTAATCGTATTTAAAATTTTAAAGACACTTCTTTTAGTATCTTGTTCCAACAGCTTGTCCATCTCCTTTATCCATTGCAGATATATTTAAAGATGAATTATCAATATTTTCAATTTCTTGTTGTATTTGATCAATTTCATTTTCTACAGAATCAGATTCACAACCTGATAATCCAACAATTGAAATTAAAACAACTAACACGTAAAAAACATTTTTCATGACTAAATTTTTAAGATTATTTCTCTTAAAGATAAAATTTAGTCCTTGCTTATCTCTGTGTTTTGAAAATTTTTTAATTCAAATTAAACTATAGCTTATTACACTTTGTTTATAGTGTAAAATTAATATATAAAATCGAAAATAAAGTACGGTTTTACCTCATTTTTTTATCACTTTGCTTATTGATAAAGCTATAGCTTATAAATTCACAAGAATCTTTGTTAACTCCCAAATGTACTATGATTCAAGCGTTATAAAGAAACCTGAAATTGTGTCAAAAAGCACAATTTCACAAAATATACTTATTGAAGTTGAAAATTTAGGAAAATAAAAAACGTCAAAAAAGGAGTTCTCCCTAACTAAAAGTTTAAAATTAAACGGCTTCACACTACATTTTTATAACTTATATTTATATCGTTAATTCTTATTTTAATAATCATATCCTGAACCTTTATTTCTCTTGAAGTTTTTGGCTGTTTTGCAATCAAGGGATTGTTTTGCCTATTTATGGGAAGTTTTTTCTCTCCTGACAAGTATTCATGAAAATTTCTTACAATACCAAACAAACCTATCATAAACTGTTAGTGAATTCCATTTGTATAGTAAAGGTTTGATTAGACTATATAAAATTTATAACTTATTAAAATATTTTATATCAATAAATAATCCCCGTGGAAGAGCCATCGGGGAATTATGAAGAAAAAGAGCATGTGTTTTACCTATGTTGAAACGTTAAAAAATAATAAAATTATAAATAATTGTATATCAGAATTTTAAGTGCATAAAATAAATACTTATTTGAACTCATCTTGAGTTCATTCAATTTTATTGCACAATAGATTGTTATTCAAAATCATTTTGTATAAATGAAAACCAGGAATCATAGACCGAAGAAAGAATATCTATAAGGCAGACAAGAAAGTATTAGATGATTATCTACCTATACCTTTTATATGATTTGTGATTAAAAAATTCGTATAAATTCATTGAATTATTTTTTCTTTATGCAAGGCAAAAAAATCAAGCATAGCTATAGCTACGGTTTATTTTTTTAAACGAAGTAGAAAGGAAAAAGAAACGATGAATATGCGAAATTTTTAGTTATAAATCGTATTACCCCTAAGTTAGAAAATGGAATAAGGAATTTCTGGAATTTCTGTACCGAGATTAAAAGAAATTAGATCTAAAGGTTTTCTGAAGCAGTTTGGAATTTCTTCTGAGCAGGTTACTATTGGATATTCTCCCGGTACTAATTAATATAATGGATTAAGGCTAAAAAAATTACCGGAAAGTTTCTCAATTACAGATCATAGATGTTCGATCAAGTTTTTTTGAAAATACAAAAACCTTTCCCAAAAACTCTATGAAATTTGACAATGCCCTTTTAATGAAATGAACTTATCTTGCGTAGTGGTTTTCAACCGAAAAGTTTGGCTTTTGTACTATAATGAAGTAGTTTTTTTGAGCACAGCCATTACGGTTAACAAAATTAGCGCGCAAAATGTAAATTTTGTAGGTCAAAGCAATACTCAAGATGAGTTCAATATATCGACATATCGATCACAAATAGCCTGGATTAACTAAATTAAAAATAAGCAATTACCAATAGATCTTTAATGCGTCTACTCATCCATCTAAGTGCTTATTAAAAATCAAGCTCCTTATTATTTACCGTCTCCCGGAGCTTTCCTTTTACTTCTTCATCATCTAAATAATTGAGAAGAGCCTGCTTAAAAAAATCTTTTCTGCCGTATTGTTCTCCATTTTCTTCTACACTATATCCTTCTTTGAGCATATCTCCCTCACCTGTCACCAACCACGTAGGGTTTAATTCTGTATACAATTGTATAATCTTTTCGATAAAATCCCCTCCTATATTACTATTAGCGGATTGCAATCGGTGTAAATAACCGGCACTGGCTCCTATAGATAGACTAAAACTTCTAAGACTGATCCCTAAATGAGCAGCATATGCAATAACTCTGTCTAAAATATTATTCTTTTTATCCAAAATAGTAACTATTTATTTGTTTTTATACAATATTTTATCTAATATTGTATAACAAAACGATAACAATTCGTTCACAAAGATAATTATACTAATAACATTAGCCAACTTATTTATGATCACTGCTGAAGAACGGTCTGCAATCTTAAAGATCATCGGAACTAAACATGTAAAAAAAATACAGAGTTATTTAAACCAGAATAAGATACTAACATCCCATAAAAAACAGTATTCTAAGGCTATTATATCTTACATACTTTCCGGAGAGCGAGAAAATGAAATTGTTGAAAATGCTATTTTTGCATACGCACATCAAAGAATGATCGAAAAAGAAAAGCAACAAGAGGTCCGTGATCTGATCGTTTCTAAACAAAATCAATAATGGTACGATAACTGCACCTTTTCTATAATATCTTACATATATTTAAGTAGTTTTGCATTACAATCACGTAACAAAAAAATATTTTTGGACAAGAATAGTTTAGTTTTAAAAGACATAACCTCAAGGGAAGATATTGAACATGTACTCAAAAAATTCTATGGGCAAGCCTTAAAAGATCCTGAAATAGGCCCCTTCTTTACCGAAATTACCAGCATTAATCTAGAAACCCATATCCCGCAAATAACAGACTTCTGGGAACAACAATTATTCTATACAGGCACATACAAAAAGAATGTACTACAAATTCATCAAGACTTACACTCAAAAAAATTAATGAGAAAGGTTCATTTTGAAACCTGGCTTTCCTTATTTAATACTACTGTAAATCTTTATTTTAAAGGAGAAAAAGCTAATTTGATGAAAACCCGGGCGCTGTCTATTGCCACAGTTATTCAGTTAAAGATTAAATAGGATCACTTATCTCAATGAATTTATTAGAACAAAATACCTTTTTTTTAAACTGAATTCGATCAATCTCAAGCGCGTCAGTTTGAAATTCTGACACGAATTTTGTATCGAAATACAAGCCTTTTGGATTAAAAAACCTATTCTCGATACATTTTTCCTTTATCAAAACTATTGAACTCATGGTTTTTAATTCACAAGCACCAAAAAAGTAGTTAAGGAAATCTTAAAATTTAATTGTACATTCGCTTCATTATAATTCAAATTTTAAAGTATTGATGAAAAATTATTTTTTTACGGCAATCGCCATAGTCTTCATTTGCAATATACAAGCACAGGATTTTCTTCCTGGATTTAATGGATTTTCAAAAAAGAAAACTACTTATCTTCACATGAGTGATGGCACAGTTGTTAAAGGAAATCTAAAAAAATTAAAATATGAAAAAGGTCTTCTGGAAGAAATTAAAATAAAAGATCTAAAAGATCAAAAAGTAAAAATCAAGCCAAAAGACATCAATTTTCTTTACTTACCTCCAAGTGGACTTGCTAAACTTGCAAACTTTGACAAAATGATCGGAGATGCCAGAACATGGAATAACAAGAACTTAGACCAAAATCTTTTTAAAGATGGATATGCTTACTTTGAGAAATCCGATGTACGTGTAAAAAAGAAAACAAAGACACTAATGGTGCAATTAATCAATCCCTCATTTAGTGAAAAAATTAAGGTATATCAGGATCCTTATGCCAAAAAAACAACAAGTATTGGTGTAGGTCCTTTAAAAGCCGGAGGTATTGCAAAATCCTATTATGTCAAAAAAGGTGATGAAATTGCTATCCGCTTAAAGAAAAAGGATTATGATCAGGAATTTAAATTATTCTTCGGAGACTGCCCTGCCATTATTGAGAAATATGGGTCAGATATTAAATGGTCTCAGTTTGCACTTCACGTTTTCGAATATAATGAATTGTGTAAGTAGTAATACTTATTAAAAATATAGGAAGAGGCTATCACACTGCGGATAGCCTTTTTTTATACAAGAAAGTAGTATCAATGTATATATGAATTTATATTTTTACACAGTATTAATGAAAATAAACTATGTACGAAGGAACTTTTCCTCATAAACGATATAAAGAAACCTTAGAATTCTTACGAGAACATATCCCTACTCCAAATACAATTCTGGATCTCGGCGTGCACAATCCTTTTGTAGAATTTATGAAAAAAGAAGGCTATACTGTGCATAATACATCGGGAGAAGATCTTGATATTGATACAACCGCCGTAAAAACGAATGAAACAAATGTGGTTACTGCTTTTGAAATTTTTGAACATTTGATCGCTCCTTTTAATGTGCTAAGAGATATCAAAGCAACAAAATTAGTTGCATCAATCCCATTAAGGCTTTGGTTTTCTCCCGCGTATCAGAGCAAAAGTGATCCCTGGGATCGGCACTACCACGAATTTGAAGACTGGCAGTTTGATTGGTTACTGGAAAAAGCAGGTTGGGAAATAAAAGCTAGAAAAAAATGGACGCACCCAATACGCAAAATTGGTTTTCGCCCTTTATTGAGATATTTTACACCGAGATATTATATTATTTATGCAGAACGGAAATAGCTTAAACCAATCGTTACTATCTTGAAGATCTATATTGTCATACCCGCTCACAATGAAGAACTGTCAATTGCTAAAACATTGGCATCCTTAGTTAAGCAAACGGTACTACCTAAAAAAATAGTAGTCGTTAATGATAATTCTACAGATACCACAGAAGCCATTGTTAATCAATTTAGTATCGACTATGATTTTATATCGGTAGTCAACTCTGATTCTTCTAAAGCCCACATGCCCGGAAGCAAGGTAATCAATGCCTTCTATAAAGGATATAAAACACTGGATGAATCCTACGACATACTTTGCAAATTTGATGCTGACCTTATTTTTCCAAATAAGTATCTAGAGCAAATTGTAAAACATTTTAAAGAAAATAAAAAAATAGGAATGGTTGGTGGTTTTTGCTATATAAAAAAAGAGCAGCAATGGGTTTTGGAGAATCTGACCAACAAAGATCATATCCGCGGAGCACTAAAAGCATATCGAAAAGCATGTTTTAAAGATATTAAAGGATTAAAACCAGCCATGGGATGGGATACAATTGATGAATTATTAGCACAATACCATCATTGGGAAATCAAAACAGATCCATCACTTAGGGTACAGCATCTAAAACCAACAGGGAAGACCTATAATGCCAAAGCAAAATACAAACAAGGAGAAGCTTTTTATAAAATGCGGTATGGTATTATACTCACATTAATTGCTTCAGCAAAACTGGCATTTCTAAAAAAACAACCCAGACTTTTTAAAAATTATATCCTTGGATTTTTAAAAGCAAAAACAACACACCAATCATATCTGGTTACCAAAGCTGAAGGGAAATTTATCAGAAAACTGAGATGGAAAAAAATTGCTCATAAATTTTTTTGATAACATCTATTCTAACACAAAAGACAAAACATTACCGGTTGCTCCATTCGGAAAGGTAATACCTAATAAGGCAGAAATTGTAGGTGCTATGTCAGGAATTTCAGTTTTTTGGGTAGTGCTTCCGTGCTTAATCCCGTTACCAAAAAATAAAAGAGGTGCATGTGTATCATAATTCAAACCACTACCATGAGTAGATCCCGTGGATGAATATACTATCGTAGCAGGATCTAATACTATCGCAATATCTCCGCTTCTTTTTTGGTTATATCCATTTTGTAATAATGCTGCGATTCCTGACGTATAATTTCCAGACATCAACTGCTGTCTGGTAAATACTTTATCGATTCGTTCCTGCTGCAATACATAATGTGCTATAGCGTTTTCTAAATCCCCGGCATCTATTTTATTTTCTGCTAAAACATCATAGGCAAAGAATACTTGATAATTATCTATCTTCTCAATTAATCCTTCGATTTTATAGGTATCCTTTACAAAAGCTTGGATCTTGGCAGATAATTCTTTTATGTCAAAATAGCCCGAAGGTATTTTAATGGATTTCAGATAAGAAGGAACGTGCACTGCTCCGTGATCCGCCGTAAGAAAAACTGTATAACTTCCTTTACCAACTTTGGTATCTAATGCGATAAAAAATCGTTCTAAATCTTTATCTAGCCTTAAATAGGTATCTTCAATTTCTTTAGAATTAACTCCAAAATTATGTCCTACATAATCTGTGCTGGAAAAACTCACAGTTAAGACATCTGTAATAGCATCTTTTCCCAGGTCTTCTCCATCTATAGCTGCTATTGCAAAATCTGCTGTAAGACTATTGCCATAGGCAGAACTTTTTATAATATCATAGCCGTCATTTTGATCCTTTAATGTCTCCAGATCATAAGGAAATGCTGCGGTTTTTTTTCCTTTGAACCCTCTTTCATAAACATTCTTATCTGCACCACTTTCTGTATATGTTTTGATATCATATAATGTATTCCATATCTTTAGATATGAAGCTGCCTGGTCAGAGTCATTAAATTTTTTCACCCAATCGGGTAATTTATCTCTATAATAAGTACTGGTAATCCAATTACCTTCATCTTTACCTCTAAACCAGTAGGCACCATTGGCTGCATGACCCGCAGGTAAAATAGCCCCTCTATCCTTTATAGCGATCCCAATACTTTTTCCCTGGAGCTGCGTATGTAATCTATTCTGATCCGCAAAAGTGGTTGTTTTCATACGACGTGGAGACATTTTTTCTAACTCACTATCAGATCCAACTGCTTTTACGGATGGATCACTGGCACAATACACTACTTTTTTGCTAAACTTATCATACCAGTAATTAGAAATAACACCATGATTTTTTGGAGTGGTTCCTGTAAATATCGAAGCATGTCCTGGTCCTGTATACGTTGGAACGTAATTAAAATGATTGTTCTTACAATTATATCCTTCTCTCATCATACGCTTGAAACCACCTTCCCCAAATCTATTATAAAAACGTGTTAGATAATCATATCTCATTTGATCCACAACCACTCCTACTACGAGCTTAGGATTCGCATTGATTGCCGTATTACCAACCTCCTGAGCGGTACATCTGATAGATATAGAAATAATTGAGATGATCAGGAATATTTTCTTTGTCATTACTTATTTATGTTTAAAACTTCAAAAATAGTATTAATACAAATGCAAAACTTTAATAGAAGGTTAAATGCTGTCGGTATTTTTTTTTCTATTTTAGCCCTTCTAATGTAGGACATATGTTTTATCTGGACGATATTGGTCGTTATTTTTTAATGTTAAAAAGAGTTTTTAGTCGAATGACTAAAGGATCTGTTCTTAGAAGTTTGATTTTTAAAGAAATAGACGACCTTATCATCGGTTCTCTTGGAATTACGGTATTTCTGGCGTTCTTTATCGGAGCAGTAATCGCTATACAAACTGCGTTAAATCTAACGAATCCTATCATTCCCAGACAAATTATTGGTTTTGCCTCCAGGCAATCAATGATTCTGGAATTTGCCCCTACATTTCTCTCTGTAATTATGGCGGGTAAAGTAGGTTCTTTTATTACATCCAGCATAGGAACTATGAGAGTTACAGAACAAATTGATGCGCTGGAAGTGATGGGGATTAATTCACTAAATTATTTAGTATTTCCTAAGATCATTGCGATGCTCATGTATCCTTTTATTATTGCAATTGCAATGTTTGTAGGAGTATTTGGTGCTTATATTGCCGGGGTATATGGAGGCTTTCTTTCTAGCTCAGAGTTTTTAACAGGATTAAGAGAAGAATTTATACCTTATCATCTGGTATATGCTTTTTTAAAAACATTTATTTTTGCTTTTCTTCTTGCTACTATACCTTCATTTCATGGGTATTATATGACTGGAGGAGCATTGGGGGTTGGTAAAGCCAGTACTTCTGCCTTTGTATGGACAACTGTAGTGATTGTTACTTCTAATTATATACTCACTCAATTATTATTAAGCTAATGATAGAAGTAAAAGATATTCATAAAAGTTTTAATGGTGAAGAAATTCTCAAAGGAATCACAACCACTTTTGAGCGGGGAAAGACAAATCTAATTATTGGAACCAGTGGTAGTGGGAAAACTGTTTTTCTAAAATGCATGTTAGGCCTTTTTACTCCAGAAGAAGGTACCATCTGTTATGATGGTGCTACCTACTCTGAACTCAGCTTAGAAGATCAAAGAAACCTAAGAGAACAGATGGGAATGGTATTTCAGGGGAGTGCTCTTTTTGATTCTATGACTGTAGAAGAAAACGTAATGTTTCCATTAATGATGTTCACCAAGCAAAAAAAAGAAGCAATGCGTTCTCGTGTAAATGAGGTATTAGCCCGTGTAAATCTGGAAAATGCTAATAATAAATTGCCTTCAGAAATTAGTGGTGGTATGCAAAAACGGGTTGCTATCGCCAGAGCTATAGTTACCCGCCCAAAATATCTGTTCTGTGATGAACCTAACTCTGGATTAGACCCGAGAACGGCTATCGTAATTGATAACCTGATTAAAGAAATTACCGAAGAGTATGACATCACAACAATAATCAATACACACGACATGAATTCTGTCATGGAAATTGGTGAAAAAATTATCTTTCTACGCTATGGTCACTTAGAGTGGGAAGGTGATAAATCTCAAATATTCAAAACAGATAATGAAGCCGTAACAGATTTTGTGTATTCTTCAAATTTATTTAAGAAAGTTCGTAATGCACAACTGAAAGGATTGTAAACTATTTTGTCATTACTATAAATTGTATCACCACATCATTTTCAATTAATCTCTCAAGTTTCTACAACAACACCTTTATTTACAAAATTTCACCACTCATTATTTCAATATCGTTTCATAAATATCATTAAGCAAAGCTCCTCTCAACTTATGATTTCTTTGGTTAATAAAAATAACGATCCCCCACTTTTTATCTCTGTTATATGCTAAAATAGAGGACTGCCCCATAGAATCACCTGTTTTTAGATAAATTGTATTTTTTTCATCTTTTATAATATTCGTCCCTAGCCCCATTTCTCTATTAGCATCATTGTAAAAGACTTTTTCAGTCTCCAAAGCTGCTGTTGACACCACATTCTTTTTACTCAGTATAGCATCTATAAATTTTAGCATATCATGTGTATTAGATTTTATCAATCCTGCGGGGGCTGCTATATTCCATTCAAAAAATTGCTGTTCACCTCCTTCGGGGTTATAACCAGTAACTTTATTTTCTACATCTATTTTTTTTGTTAATGTATGATTCATTTTTAAGGGTGACAATATCTTTTTTCTAATAATATCATCATAATTTTCTCCATATACAGTCTCCAAAATCTGACCTAACAAGATATAACCTATCGTAGAATATCGATATTTACCATAATCAATAAGTTCTATACAATTATTGATCATTGTAGTTAATACCTTTAAATCTATATCAGCTGTAGGTTGCTGCGCATTTGATTGAATTAGTTTTCTAAAATCCAAATCGGGTAAACCTGATTGGTGTGATGCCAAATCTGATATTTTGATCCTGTGCTGAATTTCTTTTTTGAGTATAAATTCTTTTGGCAGGTAGCTATCTATAAAATCGGTTAGTTTTATTTTATTTTCTAAAACTGCCTGAACAATTAAATTAGAAGTCATTATTTTAGTTATAGAAGCAATTTCAAATATCGAATACTCGTCCACTTTAGTAGTTTCTTCTCTGCTTACAGTTCCATATGATAAAAAATGTTGATCTTCATTATACATTAAACCCACACTAATTGCTACATCAGTATTTTTATTATAGTGACTTCTTACTATAGAATCAATGCCTACTATATTTTGACTAAAAGAAGTTGTAATTACTATTAGAAGCATTGTAAAAAGGGTAAAGTCATTTCTCATTGTATCAAGTTTTAAATTATTGAAAATTTATTCTTTTACAAATCTGAGAAAGTAATTACGTGTATGCGACCGATTAAAAAAAGTCGAACGCATTAATACAGAAAAAAAGTACGACTTTTTACCATAACTACGTACGACTTTAATAAATGAACTCATCTTGAGTAAAGCTTTGACCTATAAAATTTACATTTTGCATGCTAATTTTGTTGGTTTTTTTAACTGTAGCTATGGCTACGCTGAAAAAAGCTACTTCATTATAGTACAAAAGCCAAACTTTGCGATTGAAAACCGTTACTCAAGATGAGTTTTTTAGCTAGATATTAATTTATTATATGCAAAACATAAAATTATTTTATGGTTTAACGACAAAGTATAAATTATCGTTAAATAATAGTTAACATATCTACGTATGATAGTATTACTATTATATTTGTGATCATATATATTAAGTGGTTAGATAAACTTTAATAATTAAAACCATCTTTATCCGGTTAGTTCATATTATTGAGGTGCATTAAAATTTTGAGAAATGGAATATTTACTGAGAGATTTAAAAGTTGTTATTAATGATAAAATATATCTTAAAGATCCAGAGTCTTCTACATTAGGTAAAAAAATTGTAGAGTATAGTATCCTCCTAATTAATGATATAGGGTTTGAAGGGTTTACCTTTAAAAAATTGGGAGAACAGATTGGTTCTAACGAAAGTTCTATTTATCGATATTTTGAAAACAAACATAAATTACTTCTATACCTTGCTTCCTGGTATTGGGGCTGGTTAGAATATCAGTTGGTATTTATGACAAATAGTATATCTAACCCTACAGAAAAACTTAAAAAAACTATTGAAATTATAACACAGACCGTCAAAGAAGATTCTTCATTCTCACATATTAATGAGGTATTATTACATAAGATTGTCATTAATGAATATTCTAAGTCATACTTAACAAAAGAGGTGGATAAAGAAAATAAGGAAGGTTATTTTTTAATATACAAAAGGTTAGTAACCAGAATAAAAGATATGATTATTAATGTAAACCCTGGGTATAAATACCCTTCGAGTCTATCAAGCACGGTTATGGAAGGAGCGCTGCACCAATATTTTCTTAAGGATCATTTTTCCTCTTTAACAGATTGTGATAAGGATTCTTCACCAACTGCCTATTTTGTTGATTTGGTATTTAATTCTATAAATAATAATAACTAATGGCAAAAAGTATATTGACTGCCTGGCAGCGACTTATTAGTTTATTAGAACTAGATAAGAGAGATATTTTTCAAACATTTTACTATGCTATTTTTGCCGGATTGGTGAATCTTTCATTACCTCTGGGAATTCAGGCAATAATTAATTTGTTGCAAGGCGCTCAGATCAGTACTTCCTGGATTATATTAGTAGTTTTAGTAACATTAGGTGTTGTTTTTGTTGGATTGTTACAACTAATGCAAATTAGGATTATAGAAAATGTACAACAAAAAATATTTACAAGGGCATCTTTTGAATTCTCATACCGTTTTCCTAAAATAAAAATGAGTGAGTTACAGAATTTTTATCCTCCAGAACTTGCAAATCGATTTTTTGATACGCTAACGATTCAAAAAGGATTAGCAAAAATACTGGTAGATTTTCCTGCAGCATTATTACAGATTATTTTTGGATTGATGCTTTTATCTTTTTATCATCCTTTTTTTATTATTTATGGTTTTTTGTTATTACTTCTAATCTATATTGTTTTTAAATATACTGCGGTGAAAGGGCTTGAAACCAGTCTTAAAGAATCTAAAAATAAATATAAGGTAGCACATTGGATACAAGAAGTCGCTCGTTCTATTATAAGTTTTAAACTTTCGGGTAGTACCAGCCATGCACTGGATAAAAATGATACATTAGTTAATGATTATCTGGTAGCGCGTGAGAGCCATTTCAGGATTCTGATCATACAATTTATACAAATGATTGGTTTCAAAGTATTGGTGACCGCTGGTCTTTTGCTGATAGGAGGAATCCTGGTGCTTAATCAACAAATGAATATAGGTCAATTTGTAGCAGCAGAAATTATCATTCTTTTGGTTATCGGATCTGTAGAAAAACTAATTGTAGGTTTAGAATCTCTTTACGATGTGCTCACATCTCTCGAAAAATTAGGGCAGGTTGTGGATAAAGAATTAGAACCTCAGAAAGGAGAAAAACCTTTTACAGAAAATCAGAGTTTTACTATAGAGCTTGATCAGGTATCTTATAATGTTCCTGGTTCTAATAAGAATATTTTAAAGAATATCAACCTTACGATTACAGAAAACTGTACAATTTTGATGCAGGGATCAAGCGGATCAGGAAAATCTACACTCCTACGTTTGATAGCAGCTCTTGTAGAGCCGGATAAAGGAAGTATCTATGTGAATAATGTTGCATTAAAGGGAGTACATCTTAATTATTATCGGTCGTATCTCGGACAATCATTAACAGAAGAATCTCCTTTTGAGGGAACCATACTAAACAATATCACTTTTGGAGATCCTGAAGTTTCCAGAGATGATTTGTATTGGGCTATAGAAAAAGTAGGGTTGATGCAGTTTGTAAAAGAACAACATAAAGGAGTACAAACAGTATTGTATCCAGAGGGGAAGCAAATACCATATACGATTGCAAAGAAGATAGTATTGGCACGAAGTATTGTAAGAAAACCAAAACTACTGATTCTTAAAGATCCGTTGGATCAATTCGGAGAAACAGAAGCCAGACAGATTATGGATTTTCTTGTAGAACCATCAAACCCATGGGCACTTGTTGTCGTAAGTCAAAATGCAGAATGGGTAAAAAGATGTGGGCGAGTCATTACCATAGAAGAAGGGAAGATAATTAAAGAACAGAAAAAGTAAGAGAGATGCTAAATATTTCTAATAATAAATTAAATAAGACAATTGATATTTCTCATTATAAAGCGTTTCAGAAGGTCTTTCATAAGAGGCATTTTAAGCATTTTAATCGTTTTTTATTAGGGTTTACAATCATTGTGATTATAGTGCTTTTCTTTCCGTGGACACAAAACATATCAGGAAATGGTTTTGTAACTACCTTAAAACCCAATCAAAGACCTCAAACAATTCAATCACCGATCCCGGGAAGAATAGAGGAGTGGCATGTACAAGAAGGAGATCTCGTAAAGAAAGGCGATACCATACTTCGTATATCTGAAATAAAAAATGATTATTTTGACCCGAATCTTGTAGAGAGAACTGGAAAGCAAATCAAAGCAAAAGAAATGTCTGTCACCTCGTATCAGGGAAAAGTCAAGGCATTAGAAAGCCAGGTGCAAGCCTTGCGCAATGAGCGTGTTCTGAAACTAAAACAAGCTAAAAATAAATTATTACAATCCAGATTAAAGGTAAAAAGTGATAGTATAGACCTACAGGCTGCAAATACCAATATAAGTATCGCACAACGCCAATATGATCGGGTTGTACAATTAGAGTCAGAAGGATTAAAAGCAGTAACCGATGTAGAAGAAAAGAAATTAAAACTACAGGAAACTCAGGCAAAACTTATTTCTCAAGAAAATAAACTATTAGCAAGTAAAAATGAAGTGCTCAACGCCCAGATAGAGATTAATAGGGTTGAAGCTACATATTCTGAAAAAATTTCTAAAGCCCAAAGTAATAAATTTACCGCTCAGTCAGGACAGTTTGATACAGAAGCGCAAGTAACAAAATTAGAAAATCAATATACTAATTATGAGATTCGTAATGATCTGTATTTTATTAAAGCTCCACAAGATGGATATATCAATAAGGCAATACAGTCCGGGATAGGAGAAACTTTTAAAGAAGGAGACAAGCTGGTAAATATTATGCCATCTCACTATGATCTGGCTGTAGAAATGTATGTGCGACCTATAGATCTTCCTTTAGTGCATTTAGGAGAAAAAGTTAGAGTACAGTTTGATGGATGGCCTGCAATCATTTTTAGCGGATGGCCCAATGTGTCTTACGGTACTTATGGGGGAGAAATTGTTGCAGTAGAAACATTTATTAGTGATAATGGTAAATATAGAATCTTAATCTCACCGGATAAAAACGACCATGCCTGGCCAGAAGGGGTTAGAGTAGGGTCAGGAGCAAATACAATGGCACTATTAGAGGATGTACCTATTTGGTTCGAAATGTGGAGACAGTTAAATGGTTTCCCTCCTAATTATTATCAACCTGAAAGTAAAAGTAAAATAGCCAGCACTAAAAAAAGTAGCCCATGAACAAGTATTTGTTGTATAGTTTTTTATTGCTAACTTCGATAACATATGCTCAGGTAAATGATGAGGTTATTCTTAATTTTAAAGAATATCTGGGATATGTAAAAAAACATCACCCAATCACAAAACAAGCTGAACTTACGATTAGCAAAGGAGAAGCAAATCTTATGAAATCCAGAGGAGGTTTCGATCCTAAAATTGAAGTGGATTATGATCGAAAGCAGTTTAAGGGGATCGAATATTATGATTTGTTGGATGCTACCTTCAAAATACCTACCTGGTATGGTGTAGAACTAAAAGCTAATTTTGAACAGAATGATGGAGAATTTCTGAATGCAGAGAGAAATGTACCTGATCAAGGGCTTTTTAGTGCCGGTATTTCCGTGCCTATTGCACAAGGATTATTGATAAATGATCGAATGGCGACGCTCAAAAAAGCCAGGTTTTTCAAAGAGCAAACCAAAGCAGATCGAGATATTCTGGTAAATACTATTTTGTACGATGCATCATTAGCATACTTTGATTGGCTAAAAGCATATAATGAGAAAGAGATCTACAGTGATTTTCTGAAGAATGCCAAAATTAGATTCGAAGGGATTAAAAAAAGTGCTTTGGCTGGAGATAAGGCAACAATAGATACTGTTGAGGCAAGAATAACTGTGCAGAATCGCCAACTCGGTTTAGAGCAGGCAAAAGTGAAACTGATGAAGTCTGCACTGGAGCTTTCTAATTTTTTATGGATTGGTAACACCATTCCAGTAGAATTACAACCCAATGTGATACCTGATGATAATGTTGATGTGCTGATAGATGATACACTACAGCTGGATGATAACCTATTATCTAGCGTTGCCATAGAGGATCATCCCAAAGTAAGATCTTTGGGCTATAAAATTGATGGATTAGAAGTGGATCGTCGATTAAAAGCCAATAAGCTACTTCCAAAAATCAACTTAGAGTATAATTTTATAACCGGATCGCCAGAAATCGCCAGATCTTTTAATACAGAAGAATATAAAGGAGGTATCTCGTTTTCATTTCCATTATTTCTGAGGAAGGAAAGAGGTGATGTAAAACTTGCAACCTATAAAATACAGGATACGCAGTACGAATTGCAAAGTGTGCAATTGCAAATCCAAAACAAAGTAACAGCTATTTATACAGAATTAAATTCTTTTAAAACTCAAAATGAGCTTATTGCATCTATTGTGACAGACTATACTACTTTGTTACAAGCAGAGGAGCGTAAGTTTAGTTTAGGAGAAAGTTCATTGTTTCTAATCAATTCCAGAGAAAATAAATTGATTGATGCACAATTAAAAAGTATTGAGGTGCAGAATAAGTATTTTATGACAAAAGCAAAACTCTTTAATAGTCTGGCAACAAATCCAGAGAATTTATGATTGAAAAAGGGTAAACTATTTCAGTACACAAGTCTGCTTTAAAATCAAGATTTATAGATATAAAAAGGGTTGATGCGATAATTTATTGCATCAACCCCTACTGTTTCTGAGAACAAGTGTGATCTATTACGTCATGTTGTTCTAATTGTATTAATGATAACCAATTGCTTACTTTGGTTTTATACGATTTGTGATTAAAAAATTCGTATAAATTCATTGAATTATTTTTTCTTTATGCAAGGCAAAAAAATCAAGCATAGCTATAGCTACGGTTTATTTTTTAAACGAAGTAGAAAGGAAAAAGAAACGATGAATATGCGAAATTTTTAGTTATAAATCGTATTAGTTGTTTTTTTGTTATTTAATTCAAAGAATATCTGGTATTATCGTCAACTTGACTATTCTGATACTGTAAACCTTTTAACCACCGAGGTATTGTTTTCTGTTATATTTAGAAAATAAGATCCCTTAGGTAGCTCATTAATATCTATAGAGACTGTATTCGAAGTTATTGAAGTACCGATATAACTTTCTGTCTTTATAGTACGTCCTGTAATATCAATAATAGCTACTTTGATATCAGAAGCTTTCTTTATTTTATAATTTTGTATATACAAAATAGTATTGGCTGGATTAGGATATAAAATGATATTTTCTAAGTGTCTGTCTTTAGTGATTTTTGATGTACTCTGTACAAACGTGACGTTTTCGTTACTTCTGGTTCCAATACAAAAATCGGTTGTTTCAGAAGCTCCAAACGATGCTCCAGAAGCAAGAGTCGCAGAAGTATCATCTGCTAATAGATACGAGCCAGATCCATAACCACAGCACATACCATCACCATAGGAGTCACTGATTGTTAACTGATAACAACCTTCCTCCAAACAAAGATCAATAGCAAGTGTGCTTCCATCAGCCTGTCCGCCATACGTCCCTCCAGATTCAACTGTGTTGCCAGAACTATCGGTGATGGCCCAGCTAGTTTCTTCAGGATAATTATCAAAATTGAACGTTAAAGTAACATCTTCACAATCACTTGGAGGAGTACCTCCACCAGAAGGATCATAACCATCTACTTTTTTTAAACTACTTCCAGGAGCTAACCACTGACTTAGATTAGGAAATGATAAATCAAATCGCCCATATGCATCATATCCATTATTTCCACAAGCAGCAGAACCACCATGTAGCTGACCAATGATTCTTTTGTTTTGATCATATAACGGAGATCCCGATGATCCCGGTTCTGTAGTACCATCATTCCAGTCGTTTATTCTCCAATGTGTATTGCTGCTTCCTCCATATCCAGAAATGGATGGCGCCTCATAATCAAAAGATATTTTTTTGATATCGCCAGCAGGATGATGTATTCCCGTAGTATTTGTAGGCTGAGTTCCTGTAGCATCCCATCCAGAATAATAAACATTATAACTGTCCGGAGGTGTTGCAGAAAGTTGCACCAATGAATAATCGGTTGCTGCACCTTTTTTTAGTAATGTAGAACCCGAAACAGATTGACTTAAGGATCCATCCACATTGCTACAACTGGCAGATTGATAATTAAATACAAATACCCAGTTCGCTGTGCTGCTTCCTGTACAGTGATTGGCAGTCAGAAAATAAGGAGTTCCATCATTTTCTGTATTATTTATTAATGCTCCCGTGCAAAATCTGGTACCATTAGCCAAGGTAATTAGAGCGACAGATTTTATTTGATCTCTCCAATCGTCACCTACGCTACAGGCTACATTATTATTACAACTACCAGAGTCATTAAAACCTTTGGCAATATTAAATATACCTTTGTAATCATGCGCTACTGTTGCTATTTGTAAAGCTGGTTTTTCTTTAACAGATGCAGGCTGATAGTATTCAATAGTAACTTTGTCTCCCTGGATAGGGGCGATACCAAATGCTCTGGACTCTTTATTATTAGTATTTGTAAAAGCGCCTCTAACATCTGTTTTGTTTTCATTGTAAACAAACAACTTAGCACCTTCTGGAAGATAGAAGTCAGAAAAAGTGAAATTAAGTGATTTTGCCCCACTTGATTCAATGTTCAGCATCCAAATACGATCCCCATTAGTGGTTGTAGACCAGGTACCTGAATTGTTAGGGTTGTAGTTCACTTCGTGAGCATATGCAAATCTTAGAGGAACGTCTTTCGAAACTTCTTCAGCATCTTCTTTATGTAGTTTTTCAATATCAATATTGGCTAATTTTATTGTGGGAATCTTAGTGGATTTTGAAAAAGTTTCAGTCCAGGATAAAGGCTTCCCTCCTTGACTTATTTGAGCGTGAAGCCCAAAAATTGAACATAGGAAGATACTCAAAACAATAATAGTTTTTTTCATTTTAAGAGTTTTTAATTATGGAATAAGCAATTGGTTAACTTGTATAAATATACATTAGGTTACCTCTAAAATTAATTTATTTTTAATCAAATAGTTATAGTATTTTACTGACTAAACACAGGTGAGATGAATAGTTACAAACGCACAGGAACAACTTCTTTATTTTCAGAAAGTTATCGAT
>NZ_VTZU01000040.1 GCF_008370685.1 Aquimarina sp. RZ0 | reverse complement strand
CTCGATCAAAAAAGAAAACTAGGACTAGTGAAAAGAATTAGAAAACAAATTGATAAATTTGGATTAACTAATGATGATTTGCAAATAACTGTAAATCAGTAGTGTAATTTTACGTTAGTCAGAATTTCTAAAGGTGTAGTTTCCATAGTTGTACTTTTTTAAATGTTCTAATTTATCTTTGTTTTCTTGTACAAATCTAACTTGAGATGAGTTGTATATTAGTGGTTTTCTGTGCGAAGCTTCTAAAAAGGAAAGTGAAACTTCTCAGTTTGAAACTGAAGCATTTGTGACACAGATTTTATACACTCCTTTTTAGAAAAACAAAAAGTTCCTGGAATTATCAAAAACTCATTACAACATTAAAAGGCGGTAATTAGATATAGTGGAATATAATTGTCAAGAAAAAACACAGCCTTTTACGCTCTTTTTTTTACATTTATATGTTGAACTCACTTTTAGTAATGCTTTGATTTACAAAATTTACATTTTGCACGCTAATTTTGTTGGCTTTTTAACCGTATGGCTATGCTGAAAAAAACCTACTTGATTATAGTACAAAAGCCAAACTTTTCGGTTGAATACCAATACGCAAGATGAGTTCGTTAACAAATCATTTAAACCCGTATTGACATGAAAAAAATAATAGTCCCCATAGATTTCTCTAAATACTCTGAGTATGCACTGGAAACTTCTGCTGCTTTAGCAAAAAAACATAATGCACAAATTATTGTTATTCATATGTTAGAATTATCAGAAGCAGTGCTATCGGTATCTGGCACTGAGACACAGAATGAAACGCTGTTTATGTTGAAACTAGCGAGTAAAAAGTTTGAAGAATTTTTGCAAAAAGATTACTTAGAAGGTATAGAAATTGAAACGATAATTAAGCACCATAAAGTATTTGATGAACTTGATCAAGTAGCCAAAGATATTGGAGCAGATCTTATTGTAATGGGATCTCACGGTCACAGTCGACAAGAAGGTATATTTTCTGGATCTAACACAGCAAAAGTCGTTAGACATAGTAATATCCCTGTATTGATCGTTAAATCTAAACTTACTAATGTAGATTTTGATAATGTAGTCTATGCTACAGATTTTTCTGAGGAAAGTATTCCTGCGTTCAAAAAAGCACTAGACTTATTATCTGCGATGAACAGTGAAACTACCTTATTGCATGTTAATTTACCATATTCAAATTTCCAAAGCACTACAGAAATAAAAGAACAAGCAAAAAATTTCTTAGAAAAAGCAGATGGTAACCTAAATAGATTACCTGAGATTGAATATATATCGGATTATTCGGTTGAAGCTGGAATTCTAAGTTATGCCGATAATTCAAAAGTGGATATGATTACAATATCAACTCACGGTAGAACAGGTTTGGTTCACTTTTTTGGGGGAAGCATATCAGAAGATCTTGTCCATCATTCAACTTTACCTGTTTTAGCTTTTAAAATGTAAAAAATCAGACTATAATTATAAGATAATGCTTCTCTATATTCACAAAAGTGAAGCTCTTTATAGTCTCTTATCAAAAATTACCAGACCAAAATTAGTGTATGAATAGTATTAAGATTCACTATCAGGTCTGGTAATTTATTTCTGAAAATTGAAAAAAACTTAACAAAACTTCTCTCTAAACATACTTCTTAATCGATCACTTTTAGGCAAGATATTTCTACCATTTTGCCAACCATACATATTCCTGCCATAGCTTCAGCTTCTTTATACACTATGGATATCCTTGGCTCATTTTTCTTTTCAATTTCAAAATCAATTAGATTAATAGGTTGTAACTTTTTACCAGTTTCTAACTGAATAATCCAAGAACATCCATCCAAACCTAACATATTTACCAAAGTACTAGGTGCCCCGTTAGAACAGGCTTGTTTTTCTGTACAAGATGATAGTAACAAAAGACCAAATACTACACTTATGATATATCTTTTTATATCTTTCATTATTATAATTTTTTACAAGTTAAACGTATGTTTCAAATGAAGAATTATATCTTATAACACTTCAATCAATTTTTTTAAACACCAATAAGACCTTGTTTTCAATATCAATTAAAGACAGGGTGAGGTTTTCTATTTTATAATATCTAATTTGTCGAAGCAAATTTTGATAGTGTACTGAGGTTTTTGCTTCAATACATTTCATTCTGGTTGCTCCTATAGTGTCAAATTCTAAATGTGTATTCGTTAGTTTTTTTAAATTTCCAAAAATTTGATTACAACCATCATTTCCAGTAAATTTATTCTCTCTATAATCAAATTCTAATTGCGATCGTTTTTGAGCAACATCTTTGTAGTCTTCGCCATTAATTTTTATAATACTCCAAATATCATTCAGAAGAACTTTACTTTCGGCAGCTACATTTCCTAATGATTTATTATTTCCTTCGTTATTTTGGCAGCTACATAGTATACAAGCAAATACCGCATAAATAAGAATACCCTTTTTTCATAATTATATACGTTTTATTATATAAAAGTAGATTATGTTTATGAAAAGGACTATAATTTCTATTCTGAAACAGTAAAAAACATAAATGAAACGTTCTAAACGAAAAGTGAGTTTTAGTTTGATATCAAACTAAAAAGAATATGCAAAATAACTCATGGTTTGTTTTGATTACCGGTTGTATCAGGAACTGTATTGTATTTATATAACAAGATTATAAAATATAAAACTAGTTTACATTATTTCATTGTATACATAGGATAGTTCACCTTTACTTTTGGATGATTGGCCTAGGAATACTGCCCTGATCTTTTGATTATCCAGTACTTTTAATATGATCATTAAAGAAATATTAAATTAAATCTAAACGTCATGAACCTAATTCGATACCTCCATATTGGTTTTGTTTCTTTAGTTTATTTAACACAATTGAAAGCGCAACAAACACGACATTATGATAAAGAAGTTTCTTTAACTACAGATAACGATGCTTTGGTTGCCTGGCAAATTTCTGATCGCTATTACACCTTTGGAGTAGGAATACAATACGACTTCAGAACAGAGAGACTATTACGACTTGAAAAACTATTTCCTTCTAAAAGTGATTACTTTTTTGGAACCGAATTACGTTTAGAAGGGTATACTCCTTCTAACAAATCAATAGTCATAGAATCTGATCAACAGAGTGTTTCTAATTTTGACAGACCTTTTGCAGGTATATTATATGGGACACTTGATGCAACATATGTTTTCAAAAAATCTTTTTTTGAAGTTGGTCTCTTGGTAGGGGTTATGGGACCTTTATCCCAAGCCGGAGAGCTTCAGGGATGGTTTCACAATAACATAACAGGAGGATCTACTTTTGATGGGTGGAGATTTCAAATCCCAAATCAATTCATTTTTAACATAAACACTAAAATCGTATATGATTTTACACCTAAAAGCAAATTGTTTGATGTATTTGGGATGGTAGAAACACGATTAGGAAATCTATATATTGACATTAGTCCTGCCATAGGTTTACGTATTGGTAAATTCGGGGAGCTATATAAATCAGCTGCTTTTGGTAATAGTATTCTATCTGATAAAAAATTTAAGTATTACTTACAGTCAACGATTGGTGGCACTATAACAGGGTTTGATGCCACAGCACAAGGTAATTTATTTGATAGGGATTTTGAATTTGCTTTAGATAATATAAGTAATAATCATATAACGCTTACCAATGGAATCTTTCTTTCTTATCATAATATTTCCATTGGCTTCGATCATTTTTTTACATTCGGAAAAGTAATACCTGATACACAACATTTTTATGCAAGATCGATCGTTAGGTTTCGATTTTGATCAAGAGCTTTTATTACATCTATATCAATTTTGAGACGGTAAAATTACCATATCATTGAGTAAGGACGCTACCATTTCGCTGGTAAAAGTTACTGCTGCATTTTGTGAAGAAGATGGGTTAATTAAAGCACTTTGACCTGACCATACCAAAGTATTTTGACCTTCTTGCAATTCTCCTGCAACATCATATAAAACAGCTTCTATTAGATATGATTTTTCATCTTGATAATATCCTGGGGTAGAAATATAACTATATGTTCTGTAATAATATCTACCAAAACGTCTATATCCTAATGGGACTGCATACGTCTCGCCTGGCGTATACCTTTGTGATTCTTTCGTATTGATCAAACTCATCGTGATGACTCCATCAATATCATTATCCTTTAAAATTTTAATAAATTTTGCATCTTCACCTTTTTTAGGAGACATCTTTGGTGGAAAAATAGTGATCCCCGTAATTGCATGAATACCATTGTCTTTTAGTAATTGAACAGCATTATTTTCGAAGGCTTTACGCGCTGCCAGATCTTCACCGATACCAACAACTGCAATTTTAGTATATGTACGTCCTTTGTAGTCTTTTGATTTCCAGGTAGAACTCAATTTTGGTGCGCAGGATGTTACTATCAAAAAAACAAAAGCTGCATAAAGTAAAATTTTCATATGTGTTTATATTAATTATAATGTAAAAGGGTTTCAACTATTTTTTTTATTTTTTTTGATCGTATAGGTTGGTAAAGAAATACTAAATTTTACCGCCAAAACTCGTATAACAACCACTAATGCAATAGTGCTTATATATGATATATTCTTATCGAATTTCAAAGAGTAAAGAATGATATAACATACTCCACCAGCAAGGGAGGCTAATGCATAAATTTCTTTTCTGAAAAGTATTGGAATTTTGTTACACAAAATATCACGGATTACACCTCCAAAACATCCCGTCATAATTCCAAGTACAACACTTACCGCTGGATTCAAATCTGCAGAAACTCCAATTTGCACACCGCTAATTGTAAATATGGCTAGGCCAATGGTGTCGAATATAAAGAGTGATTTTGTTAAAAAATATATCCTATTTCGAAATAGTATAGCCAAAATAACAGAAATGCTTATAAAATGTACCACATAGAAATGCCCCATCCACCAAACTGGTGTATTTCCAATAAAGACATCCCTTAGAATGCCTCCACCTAAGGCCGTAACGAACGCTACAATAAAGATACCGAAGAGATCCATTTGTCTTTTTATTGCTGTTAATGCCCCGGAAATAGCAAAAGCAATTGTACCTAGTATATCAAGAATATCGAAAAAACTCATTTCTTTTTTTTTTAGTATTTTATCTTATTTTGGTAATCTTGGGAGGACTATGCAAAACTCAATTTTGGTTTGCAGAATGCTACTATTAACAATACAAAGCTTGTGTAAAATAAAGTTTTTATCCGTATTACTTACTAATTACCATTTAAAAGGCTTAAAACCAAAACCATATTCTATATAATCTGCAGAACCTCCATCTAATGTTTTAAGGCCAATTTGTGCAAAGAAGGTTTTAGAAATGTTATATCGTAAGGCTGGTCTCATAAAAAATGCTCCTTTTCCTTTATCATCAGACACATACGTACCGATCTGAAATTTAATCGCTAATTGCCAGAATGAAAAATCATAACCTGCATGTATACCGGTTAATGTTCTTTCAGAGGCTTCAACATCGCGAAAACGATTATCGTAAAAGAAATCAACACCGCCGGTTAAGGCATGTACTTCATTGAATTGATGTTCATAATCAAGCACTCCAGAAAAAGTTCCGAATACTGTATTGGTTCCAATTTCTCTATCGGTTTGTCCCACTCCTCCTGCTACATATGCGCTTATAGAATTTCCACTTGTTCTATCTCTAGCAGAACGTGTAGGGCGTTTAAATCTGGCTGGGAGTACATTATTTGTGTATGGATCATTATCTTTTCTAAACTGCGCTGCATTATAATGATAACGCATCCCTAAATTGATACCATACAGGTTAAGACCATTATTAGGTTTAAACGTTGAACCATTGCTGAAATGACTAAAATCAAATCCATATAAAAGATCTAATTCTCTTGTAAATTTATAGGTAAATCCAAGATCAATATTAAAATATACCGCTGCTCTGGCTCCTATCGAAGTGTTCAATTCATTAGTATCTTGATCAAAAGGATTCAAATTATACGTAATCCCTATAGAAGGCTCAATACTAAAAACATTCCTCTTATGAGATCCTGATATTGAAAAATTCATAAAACCATAGATAGCATTTGGATTTCCAAAAACATTAGCATCGCTTAAAAACCCTGCATACGCCCCAATACCGTAGGAAGGATATCCATATCTGCTTGCCCATCCATTTGGATCGGTAGGTTGCCACCCTAATTTCACGGTTACTCCGCCATAACCATTGTCTAAAATACCGCTATTCCCTAAAGCATTATCTGATTTCAGAAAAGCGCCAAAGTGAGATTTTACCTCTATGAATCTGAACCTATTTTGGGGATTATTTTCAAGGTTATCCGAAGAAGATTGTGAATAGCTAAAAAAACATGTTAGTAAAGCAAGTATTAAATAAAGTTTTTTCATAACTGATATCATCATAAATAAAGTAATAACTACCCAAAAACACTTAATAAAAGCTTAATAATTAAAGCATTAGACAGATCAATAAAAAAAGCACCAACCAGAGGAACAACAATGAATGCCTTAGGCGATCCCCCAAACTTTTTAGTTACTGCAGTCATATTGGCAATTGCCGTAGGTGTTGCGCCCAAAGCTAATCCAGCATATCCTGCACTCATCACGGCAGCATCATAATCTTTACCCATAATTCTAAAAACAACTACAATTACGAAAACAGAAATCACTAACACCTGTACAATTACAATTAGGAATAGTGGTCCAGCCAAATCAGTCAGTGTCCACAATTGAAGACTCATTAATGACATGGCTAAAAAAAGCCCCAATGATAAATCCGAGGCCATGGCCAGAGGTTTTGATTTTTCAGGTTCCCAATGAAAATTTTTAGAAAATACCGGAATTAGGTTGGTAATGATAATGCCTGCAAACAATGCTGTGACAAAAGACGGGAGTGAGAGCCCTATCCATACGAGCAATTCATTAATTCCTATACCCAACCCTGCTGTTGAGAAAATGAAATAAATCATTTGCAAAACGTTATTATAATTCATTTCTACAGTATCCCCTTTACCATGGCGCACTCCTACCGTAACGGGTTTGCTATCTTTTGGTTTTAGATTGTGTTTTTTTATTAGAAATTTTGCAATGGGACCTCCTATAAAGCCTCCAAGTACTAAGCCAATAGTTGCGCAAGCAATACCCATTTCCATGGCATTTTCAATACCGAAATCGTTTTGAAAAGTAGGAACCCAGGCAATAGTAGTACCATGTCCGCCACTGAAAGAAACAGAGCCGCCTAAAATCCCTGTCACACTTGACATACCAGTAATATAAGCAATACCAATACCATTAAGGTTTTGGATAAAAAGATATCCTACCGCTACTACTAAAAGTAGGGCTAACGATTTACCTCCTTTTAATAGTGTTTTTAATCTTGAAGAAAGCCCTATAGTTATAAAAAAGATGATGAGAAGTGCATCCCTTAATTCAAGAGCAAAGTTTACCTCTATACCCGTAATAGTATAAAGAATACCGAAAAATATAGAGAAAATCACTCCGCCCGTCACAGGTTCAGGAATGTTATATGCTCTAAAAAAGGATATTTTCTTGTTAATATACTTGCCCAGAAACAGGACTAGACAGGCTATAACAATAGTGTCCCTAGGACCTATTTCCATAATCTATTTGGAGTTTATAATTTTATCCATAATCATCAGTTTGTTTACCGTTTTTTCTTATTCAAAACCCAAATCGAATACCTACACCAAAAATACTTTGACTACGTCTATCACCAATACCATCTTCACTGTAATCTATACTTGCAGCAGCAAAAATATGACTGGATTTTTTAAAGTTATAGCCTACTTCGGTAATTCCGAATTTGGTGTCAAAATCACCTAGATTTTGGTCATCATCTGGTTTTAAATAATTGAAACCTGCAGCAACATGCCATCGTTTATTCGTTGAGAATTTATAACGAGCATAGAACTCAACACCTTTAGCATCATAAAAAATATCTCCTAACCGTTGATGCTGTTTTAAAATAGCATACGAAGCTGCTACTGTAAATCTATCTATTTCATAGGATACGGAAGCTACAAAAGCCTCATCTCCATCCTTAGCTTGATTTGGTAATGGATCTTCAACTCCATCATTCACTTTATTATAACCGACTCCTATACCAAGTCCTCCTATTTTATAATTAGCTCCAAATCCATAGGTATCAATACTTTCACTATTCTCTGAGATATTTCTTGCTTCTGCTTGAGCTCCCAGGCTCAATCCATTCTTTTGGTATTTTAGAACAAAAACCTGATTGGCACGACCTGTCCCAGAAACTCCACCATCAGAGATGTTCCATACACCAATAGCAGCACCTCCAAAGGCTAAGAAGCGATCTATTTCAATAGCTCCCATTGTATAATACACAGAATTTTGTTTCCCGAATGTAAATTCAAAATCTTGATAAGAAACTCCAACAAATCCTAATCGAGTAAATACTGCATCACCAACTTGTGCAATCCCTGCTCCAGGATCTACCGCAAACTCTACGGTATCATCTCTTGACACAAGGTTTACACCAAATTCAATACCGCCAATAATATTAAAATTTTCTGCTTCGTCATTGGACAAGGCATGTTTAAAATTTAATCCTATACGTGGTGCATTATTGGAGATTCCTATTTCACCTTCTTCTGCAAAACCGGCTCCAATTCGTATACTCCCATAAGGTGTAACCCGAGAGGTAATTTCATCTATCCAATTTGAATCTTTTTTTTCGTTTTCTGAAGTCCTTGTTTCTTCAGCATTAGTGGCTTGTGCATATATTCCATTCGTTAGGAGTAGAGTCATAACAATCACTATAACATTTATTAATGGAAAATTGACATTTTTCATACACTTAAATAATTTAGTCATTCAAAAAACTTATGTTAGCCTAATAATTTAGCTTTAGCATTACGAGCATTCATTTCTGCGATATTTAGTATCGAAATCCCTTCTGGGCATTCTACTTCGCAAGCACCAGTAAACGTGCAACTTCCAAATCCTTCTATTTCCATTTGATACGTCATTTCTTGCACCCGTTTGTGTTCTTCCGCTTTTCCTTGTGGTAACCTATTGAGGTGATTAATTTTTGCAGCAGTAAATAATGCAGCTGAAGAATTTTTACAGGTCGCAACACAAGCTCCACATCCAATACAAGCGGCAGCATCCATAGCATTATCGGATATTTCTTTGGGAATAGGAATGGCATTGGCTTCCGGTGCTGTTCCTGTTTTTGCGGTTATATAAGCTCCCTGTTCTATAATTCTATCAAATGCAGAACGATCTACAATCAGATCTTTAATCACCGGAAAAGAGGCAGCTCTCCAAGGTTCTACGACAATGGTATCTCCATCTTTAAAGCTACGCATATGTAATTGACAGGTAGTCATATTATCGTGTGGTCCGTGTGCACGACCATTGATAAAAACACCACATTGCCCACAAATCCCTTCACGACAATCATATTCGTAAGCAATTACTTTTTCGTTTTTAAGGACCAATAATTCATTTAAATGATCTAGTGCTTCCAGAAAAGACATATCTTCCGTCAATCCATCCACTTCATAGTCTCTAATCGCTCCTTTATCCTCAGGTCCTTCCTGTCTCCATATTTTGAATGTTACTTTCATAATATATCATTTATAACTTCTCACCGAAGGTTTTACAAATTCAAATTCTAGTTCTTCCTTGTGCAACTTAAAATCTCCATCATCATACTCCCAGGCAGATACATAAGAATAGTCTTCATCTACTCTCACTGCTTCACCATCTTCTGTCTGGAATTCTTCTCTAAAATGTGCTCCACAGGATTCGTCACGTTCTAATGCATCTGTACACATTAAAATTCCTAATTCAATAAAGTCAGCTAATCGCAAGGCTTTTTCTAGTTCTGTATTCAGTTCATTACTACTACCGGTAATTTTTACATCTTTCCAGAATTCATCACGTATTGTTTTTATTTGTGCTATAGCATTTTCCAATCCTTTTTTATTGCGGCTCATAGCGCATTCTTGCCACATCACTTTTCCTAATTCTCTATGGAAATGATCTACGGTTTTCGTACCATTGATATTCAAAATTCTATCTATATCAGCTTTTACCGCTTTCTCGGCTTTTTCAAATTCAGGATGATCTGTAGTTGGATGATCTTCTTTTAAAGCACTTGCCAAGTAATTATTTATCGTATTCGGAAGCACAAAATAGCCATCAATACTTGCTTGAAGTAATGAGTTTGCTCCCAGTCTATTAGCTCCATGATCAGAGAAATTACATTCGCCTATCGCATACAATCCGGGTATCGTAGTCATTAATTCATAATCTACCCACAATCCTCCCATAGAGAAGTGCGCCGCAGGTGATATTTGCATAGGTTCTCTATAGGCATCAATCCCTGTGATTTTTTTATACATCGTAAAGAGGTTTCCATAGCGATCTTTAATCGTCTGGATTCCGAATTTTTCGATGGCATGTCTAAAATCAAGGTAAACGGCATTCTTTAATCTCCCCACGCCATATCCTGCATTTATTCGCTCTTTTGCGGCTCTCGAGGCTATATCACGAGGTGCTAAATTTCCAAAGCTTGGATATCTTCGTTCTAAATAATAATCTCGTTCATCCTCCGGTATATCGTTTGCTTTTCTTGCATCCTGTTGTTGTTTAGGTACCCATATTCTTCCATCATTACGTAAAGATTCTGACATCAAGGTAAGTTTAGATTGCGCTTCGCTAGATTGTGGCAATGCTGTTGGGTGAATTTGTGTAAAACTGGGAGCTGCAAATAAGGCTCCTTTTTTATGAGCTTTCCATAAGGCACTACCATTACATCCAATAGCCAATGTAGATAATCTGAAAACACGAGAATACCCACCAGTTGCCAGTACTACAGCATCTGCAGCGTAGCGTTTAAGTTCACCTGTTACCAAATCACGAACGATGATTCCTTTTGCTTTTCCGTCAATAACTACCAAATCCAGCATTTCACTACGTGGGAACATCTTTACTTTCTTAGCACGTACCATTTTATACAACTGAGAATATGCAGCCATTAATAATTGCTGCCCTGTTTGCCCTCTGGCATAAAAAGTACGCTGTACCTGTACTCCCCCAAAACTACGATTGACTAATACGCCTCCGTATTCTCTGGCAAAGGGAACTCCTTGTTGTACGTAATGATCAATAAGCGGAGCAGAAAGTTCGGCTAATCTATAGGTATTCGCTTCGCGAGATCTAAAATCTCCACCTTTCAAGGTATCATAAAACATTCTCCAAACACTATCTCCATCATGCTGATAATTCTTAGCCGCATTGATTCCTCCCTGTGCTGCTACAGAGTGTGCCCTTCTGGCAGAATCCTGGTAACAGAAGCATTGTACATCGTATCCCAATTCTGCAAGTGTAGCAGCTGCTCCAGCACCCGAAAGTCCTGAACCAACTACAATAACATTTAACTTCTTTTTATTGGCTGGATTGATCAATTGTGATGTAACCTGATAGTTACGCCACTTATCTTCTAGTTTTCCTTCTGGAATTTTTGAATCTAATTTCATCTGTATATTCTATTTGAGGTAAACAATGAATGGAATAATCCCGAAACCAATACCCATAATAAGAGCATAAACCAAAGAGACCTTTGCTATAATCTTTAATCCTTTTTTATGATAAAAGCCTAAGGTTTTGAAACCACTTTTAAAACCGTGATACAAGTGAAATGCCAGCGGTACGGATATAATAGTATAAAAGATAACATAATAAATGTTGTGAAAAAGACTATACGTTACTTCATATACATCTTTATTCCCATCTACATCTAATGCTACCGCATCACCAAATCCTAATTTGATACGCGCCCAAAAATTCACTAAATGTATAACGATAAAGATCAAAATAAGCGTTCCTAAAATCCCCATATTTCGAGAAGACCAGCTGCTATTTTGGTGAGCGTGATTCATAACATATTTTTGTGGCTTCGCTTTTCTATTTCTGATAGTAATCAGTAATGCATACACCACATGAAGAATAATAGATAGATATAACAAATACGCTACAATCTTTATCAATGGACTTTCCCTTAAAGTAGTCGAATACGAATTATACATTCCTCTAGCAATGTCTTCGGGTAATAACAGAATGCAGTTTGCAGAAAGATGTACTACCAGGAAAACACATAAGAACAGCCCTGTTCCTGCAACAAGTGTTTTCCTAAAAAATAATGGATTAAGTGCCATAATCTATTTCTGTTAAATTAGTACGTATAAAAAAGTTCTTGCATGTCATTTAATTTTTCACCCATAGAAAGCGCAAGCATTAATAAAATTCTTGCTTTAGCCGGATTTAAATCTCCAGAGGCAACAGTGTGATAATCTTTATCTTTAAACTCGTTGTCTCGCAAAACCCACCCAGTGGCAGCACGTGTACTTCTAACAACAATAACACCATGATCTTCGTAGGCTTTCTTTGCTGCATTCAGGATGGCATCCGTCATATTACCATTCCCAACACCAGCAATTACAATTCCTTTGGCACCAGCTTTTACGTGCATATCGATTAAATCCGGAGCCATATCTGCATAGGCATAAATAATATCAACTCGGGGTAATTTTTTGACCCCCGTTATTGAAAACTTACTGGTGTTTCCGAATTTTGTGTTTGGTTCGCGGAAAAAGCCCAATCTGCCATAAAACACACCACCCAACATCCCTTTAATAGGGGATTGAAAACTATTGACATTGGTTGTATTCATTTTACTCACGTCGCGGGCTGCATGTATTTGATCATTAAGTGATACCATCACACCTTTTCCTTTGGCTTCCGGGTTCGAAGCAATAGCCACCGCATTGTATAGATTCAAAGGACCTTCAGCACTTATAGAAGTTGAGGAACGCATAGAACCTGTAGTAACCACAGGCTTGTCACTTTTGACAACCAAACTTAGAAAATATGCTGTTTCTTCTTGTGTATCGGTGCCATGAGTTACTACGATGCCATCGACATCATCAGAAGCTAATAGTTCATTAATCCGATTTGCCAATTTCAACCAGATTTCTACCGTCATATCTTGTGAGCCTACATTGGCAACTTGTTCTCCTGAAACATCCGCTAGTTTTTTTATACCAGGAACTGCATTAATCATGGTCTGAATCCCTATTTGACCTGCTTCATAACTCCCAGAAGTGGCAGATGCGGCTGATCCTGCAATAGTACCTCCCGTTGCTAGAATTTTAACATTTGGGAGGTCAATGTCTTGAGCAAAACCAATAGCAGTTATTACAACTACTATTAGGAATGCCTTTATTTTTATATTAAATAATTTCATAATAAAAGAGTTTGTATTCTCTATTGCTTTTGGAAAAATCAATTATTTTTATGTAATGCAGCTGTATATTTTGGATGCATCAAATTATCTACACTGAGAATTTTATCTAATTCTTCTTCGGAAAGTAATTCTTTCTCGAGAACCAATTCACGAATTGATTTTCCTGTTGCCACAGCTTCTTTACCCAGAACATCTCCCATATGATGACCAATGTATGGGTTTAAGAAGGTGATAATTCCAACCGAATTAAACACCATTTGTTTGGTATGCTCTTCATTGGCAGTGATACCATTAATACATTTTTTGGCTAGTGTGACACATGCATTGGAGAGTAGCTCTACAGATTCAAACATACATTGTGCAATTACAGGTTCCATTACGTTTAGCTGTAATTGTCCTGCCTCGGCTGCAAATGAAATGGTCACATCATTTCCAATAATCTTAAAACACACCTGATTCGCTACTTCAGGAATTACCGGATTTACCTTCGCTGGCATAATGGAAGAACCTGCTTGCATTTCCGGAAGGTTAATTTCATTGAATCCACATCTGGGTCCAGAAGAAAGTAATCTTAAATCATTACAAATTTTAGATAACTTCACCGCTGTTCTTTTCAAAGCTCCTGAAATCATCACATACGCACCACAGTCTGAAGTCGCTTCTATCAAATTTGCGGCAGGCACAAAACTAGCCTTTGTGAATTGTTGTAAATACCCTATGGACAGTTCTGTGAATCCATCAGGTGCATTTACTCTTGTTCCGATTGCTGTGGCACCGAGATTAACTTCTAAGATAAGGTCACGACTATTTTTTAAATTTTTAGTTTCTTCTTTTAAATTTGCAGACCAAGCTCCAAATTCATCACCCAAGGACATGGGTACAGCATCTTGTAATTGGGTTCTACCCATTTTAAGGACATTTTTAAATTCGGCAGCCTTTTTATCAAAACTAGTGGTCAGTACATTGATTTTTTCCAACAAATGATTCATATAATAATAAACAGCTACCCTAAAGCCAGTTGGATAGGCATCATTCGTAGACTGTGATTTATTTACGTGATCATTAGGATGTAAAATATCATAACTTCCTTTTTCGTGTCCGTTTAGTTCTAAAGCTACATTTGCAATCACTTCGTTAGTATTCATATTTACAGAAGTACCTGCTCCTCCTTGAAATACATCTGAAGGAAAATATGCTGCGTACTTATCTAGATTTCCAAGAATTTCATCACAAGCCTGAATGATCATATCTGCTTTATCTGCCGGAATTGTTCCGATTTCTTTGTTCGCACATGCACACGCCTTTTTAGTAACTACTAATCCTTTTATAAAAAACGGATAATCTCCGATTATTGAATGCGAAATTTGAAAATTATTAAGAGCTCTTTGTGTATGAACTCCATAATACAAATCTCCGTTTATTTCTAGCTCTCCTAAAAGATCTGTTTCTTTTCTTGTTTTCATAAGTTCTTTATTTTGATTTGATTATGAGTTTATAAAATAAGACCTCCAAGTATAAATCCGAAGATGACACTGGAAGCAATCGTTACTATTCCAGGAATAATAAAAGAGTGATTAAATACATATTTCCCTATTTTGGTAGAGCCTGTGTCATCCATTTCTACGGCAGCCAATAATGTCGGATACGTAGGTAATACAAACAAGGCACTTACAGCGGCAAAAGAAGCTATAGCAGCAATAGGGCTTACTCCTAATGCTAAAGCAGCTGGCATTAATGCGGTTGTAGTCGCTGCTTGAGAGTATAGCAACATACTCGCTAAGAATAAAACAACTGCCAGCATCCAGGAATATTCATTTAAAATACCTCCTGCTGCTTCTTTAATTTCCACAATATGATTACTCACAAAGGTATCTCCTAACCAAGCAACACCAAGAACGCATATTGCAGCACTCATACCCGATTTAAAAGTGGACATACCTGTAACTTCATTAAGTTTTATTTTACAAACTAATGCAATCACCATAGCAGCTAATAACATAATGGCCATTATGGCGTGATTACGACTAATTGTTGGATCAGGAATTAACCCCACTTTCTTAGAAATTAAGCTTGCGTAGGTTACTATAATTAATATAGCAACACCAAAAATACCCACAGACCATTTTGCGCTTTTGGGGCTTTCGCTACGTTCCTCTGTTTTCTGTTTTATCAATCCAGACGCTACACGTCTTTGATATTCTGGATCTTCAACCAAGGGTTTCCCTAATTTGTTAGCTACAATAGCTCCAACCATACAAGCTAAAACTGTAGAAGGAATAGCAACAGCTAAAAGTTGCAAGTACGATACTCCTAAAGGCTCTAAAAAACTTGCAAAAATCACTACAGCTGCTGAAATAGGAGAAGCTGTAATTGCTATTTGTGATGCTACTACAGAGATACTTAAAGGTTTAGAAGGTCTTACGCCTCCTTCTTTAGCCACTTCAGTAATTACAGGTAAAGCAGCATAAGCGGTGTGACCAGTTCCTGCCAATAACGTCATCCAATAGGTTACGGTAGGCGCAATAAACGTAACACGCTTTGGGTTTTTTCTAAGAATCTTTTCAGATACATTGACTAGATAATCCAGTCCGCCAGCCTTTTGCATCGCAGCAATGGCAGCTATTACAGACATAATAATGAGTATTACATCTACTGGAACCGAACCAGCTTTGAGTCCAAAAACCAAGGTAAGAACAACAACACCAGCACCACCAGCATAACCAATACCGATACTTCCCAGTTTTGAACCCAAGAATATAAAAAAGAGTACAACTAATAATTCAATCCAAATCATATCTCAAGTGTTTAGTTAGTTAATTTCCAATTTTTACGTTGATAAATACCTTTAAGAATGGCATTCCAACTGTTCTTATGAATTTCAAATTGTTTAGGGTTGAGCAGGTCTTCTACATCCTTGTGAAGTTTTCGTATCTGCTTCGGGAATTCATGACGGATTTGTTCATCACTTAATTGAGCTTTTGGGTTTCCTAGACGTTCCATTTTGTAGGCGTGATAGACCACAATTTTCTTGTAATTTTCTCGTAACTCTCCTGTTAGCTTCATTTTATCCATTCGGTCTTCATACCATAATGCTTGTAGTTCCTTGTCATCTGTAGAGAAAACATCTACTTTGTATTCGAGACGTTCTTTTTGTTCGTCTGTTAATTCTTGTGCCTGCACATTTAAGAAACAAAAGCAAGCCAAAAAAACTATGATAAAATGATTACGATACATATCTATATATAAAATTTTATAAGTAACACTAATGTTGGAAGTCTTAGCTAAAGTAGTTCGCTATTAAGATTAAATTTCTAGCCATTTAAGTGAAGTAACCTAAATCAAACATGAAGTGTCTAAACCTAATATTGAAATCTTTTTTTGGTTATAAAGCTTATTTTTTTTACTTAAAAGTAGATACTTTATTATGTACTATAATTATCAATTTGGTTCAGTAGGTTTGGTAAATTAAATTAAAAAAAATATTCATTCCCAACCGTTGCAATGATCAGACAAATAACAGATATATAACATGTAGATATTGACTTCTTCCGAGTCTCTGGTTATGGCTAGTATATAAATAAAAAGAATTCGAATAAACCGATTCAATTATGAAATGTATTAATGATATAAGTCAAGAATTATATACACCTGCTTTCTTTAGATATATATTATAGTAGAAGGTTATATTTATGATGATGATCATTAGATTTAAGGCTGGCATATTAATATTATACGATTTACGGGTGAGAATTTCGTAAAAATAATGGCAAGGATTTTTCGCTAGATTGATGAATCAAATTAAAGAATAGCTATTGTTTCATTTTATGAAGAAAATATAGTAGAAAAAGAATGTCATTAGATGCGAAATTTTTATTCGTAAATCGTATTAGACCATCTAATGAAAATCCTGAAAATAAATAGTTTTACAATATATCTTAATGCTTTGAAGAATATGGGTTATCAAATTAACGATGGTGGTTCTGGTCTTTGCAATGCATAAATAATCTCAAAAATCCAATTAAACGATCTATAATAAATGAAAGGTGAGGATGAATGGTAGAATCAACTTTAAAAAAATATAGTAAAAAAGGAGAGATTAATTTCAAATATTGAATTTGTAAAAGCTGTATTTCAATTTTTCACAAGTGAGTTAACTGATACATCATTATTTGAAGAAATAATAATATCTACCTTGTATAACCATGCTAAGAGAATGAAAATAAAGGTTTGTGCTAAGAAGGGGTCATACGATTTATAACTAAAAATTTCGCATATTCATCGTTTCTTTTTCCTTTCTACTTCGTTTAAAAAAATAAACCGTAGCTATAGCTATGCTTGATTTTTTTGCCTTGCATAAAGAAAAAATAATTCAATGAATTTATACGAATTTTTTAATCACAAATCGTATCACAATATCAATATATAATAAATCATCGTCCACCAATTTGATATTTATAATATATTTTGTTCTTATATTTCACTTTTACACCTCATGCTACTGATAATCAAAGTATTTTCTTTTACCGCAAATTCAAACAATAAATGGTATAACAGGGGTATTTTTTAAGTATACAATTCTTATATGAAATCAGCGTAAACTGAATCAAATTATTTTTTGATTCAGACGAGAAAGAAAATTGACAGATTGCAGCGCTATTGGCTTTTTTTATTTCGAAGTATGAAATAATTTTGTAGGTAATTTCGTTTGAGAATTGAATTATTTACGGAGTAGACATATCTAAAAAAAGCCAAAACCTCCTTTGCTTATTTCTCTATTTACAAAAAGGTCCACCCATATATTTAAACATCAATTCGTTACACAATTTAACATTAAATTTCCCTAAAAAAATGTAAGGTGCTCTTCCTCCAACTGACAAACATTAGATTATTATTAACCAAATTAAAATCAAATGAAAAAACTTATTTTTCAAATTTCAATGTTTGTAATGGCAATTACAGCCTATGGACAATCTACAGCAACATACGATGTTGTTTTTACAAGTAATTGGGAAGCCCATGGATCACTTCCTGGTAGTAACGCTCATTTTACTGAACTTGTTGGTGCCACCCATAATAAGGACATCACTTTTTTAAGAAATGGAGGTATCGCAACTTTAGGAGTAGAAAGAGTCGCAGAAACAGGGTCAAACGGAACATTTTCCGGTGAAGTAAACAGAGCCATTAATAATGGTACCGCAGATCAATATATCGAGGGACCAAATCTTTTTTTTAACGGTACAGGCAGAACAATTACCATCAATGATTTAGCTGTTAGTTCTGAGTATCCGTTAGTATCTCTTCTTTCTATGATTGCCCCTAGTCCTGATTGGATTATTGCTGTAAACAGTGTCTCTTTATTAGACACTTCTGACGAATGGATTCAAAATATCACTTTGGATCTATTTCCTTATGATGCAGGAACCGAAGAAGGAACAACTTATTCGCTAAACAATCCTGCTACAAATCCAAAAGAGCCTATCTCCAGCATAAGAGGCATTAGTCCTTTTAATTCTGAAAAAATAGGCACATTAGTTTTTACATTAAAATCAGTAGATACGGGTGGAGGAAACACTAGCGAATGCACTACAGCGGTAACTGATTTTCCTTACAATCAAGGATTCGAATCTACCTTAGGAGATTGGTCTCAAGATACTTCAGATGATCTCGATTGGCTCATTAACTCTAATGGCACTCCTTCTAGAGGTACAGGTCCGGATAGCGCTATAGAAGGGACTGAATATATATACGTAGAAGCCTCCGGAAATACCGTAGGGTTCCCTAGAAAAAGAGCGATTATCAATTCTCCTTGTTTTGACTTAACTCAAATGAGCACAGCTTCTTTTACATTTAAATATCATATGTTTGGTAGTAATAATATGGGAAGCATTGATCTAGAAGTAAGCACAGACAATGGTGCTAACTGGACAAGCATATGGAATAAAACAGGGAACCAAGGAAATTCGTGGTTTAGCGAAAATGTAGATCTTAGCCCTTACACAAACACTAGTATCAAATTAAGATTTAACAGACTAACAGGAACTACCTGGCAAGCAGATATCGCCATTGATGATATTACGGTAACTGCAACTTCTTCCTTAGTTACTAAAAATAGCAATACCATTACCCAACCATTGGTATCAAAATTAAAAATACATGCGAACCCTGTACAAGATGGCATTTTAAATATTAGTATATCAAATGAAACTAAAGGAAATTATACCATTAATAATCTTATGGGTAAAACTATGCATTCCGGAATTTTTTCTAACACCATTAATGTAGAAAAACTGGTTTCAGGAATATATCTTATAAACGTTAAAACTAAGGATGGAGCTGAATATGTTGAACGTTTTATAAAGCAATAATTTTCAGTTCTTATACGCTTCTTTGACGCTCAAAACATGTAAACAGCGTACGTTAAACAAGTATATTGCAGAGCTCACGTTGCGTAAAAAATAATACCTCAATTACAAATCTCCTTGTATATGTTAAGAGATTTGAAATTGAGGTATTTTATTATATGATAATCTCAATTAAAAAAGTATACCATATACTTCTTCACAAATTATCATACTACTACTTTTATTCTTATATGATAGCTTTTACAACTTCTTTTTTTGCTTCTTTTTTAGAGCCATCAAATCCTTCAACACCTCCCACAGTCGTATACTTCATTACGTATTTTTTATCTGGAAAAATTCTTTGATACGCACTCTGACACATAATTGCAGCTTCATGGAAACCAGAAAGAATTAGTTTTAATTTACCCTTATAGGTATTTACATCTCCAATAGCATAAATACCAGGAATATTAGTTTGATAATCGTATGAGTTATTTACCTTAATAGCATTCTTTTCGATCTCTAATCCCCAATCGCCTATCGGCCCTAATTTTGGTGACAATCCAAATAAAGGAATAAAGTAATCTGTTTCAAAATGTATATCACCTTTTGTTTTATGTTTTATACCAACAGCAGTTAAATGATCTTCTCCTTTTAGTTCTTTTACCTCTGCTTCTGTAATAAGGTTTACTTTTCCTAATTTAGAAAGTTCTGCAACTCGTTCTACAGAATCCAAAGCTCCTCTAAACTCGTTACGTCTATGTACCAAAGTGACTTCACTGGCTACATCTGCTAAAAAGATGGACCAATCCAAAGCAGAATCTCCTCCTCCAGCAATAACCACTCTTTTGTCTCTATACACTTCTGGATCACGAATGATATAGGCAACTCCTTTATCTTCAAAATCAAGAATATTAGGGATTGGTGGTTTACGAGGCTCAAAAGAACCTAAACCACCAGCAATTGCAACCACTGGTGCATTATGCTGTGTTCCTTTATTGGTCGTCACTAAAAAAGTATCGTCTTCTAGTTTTTCGATAGTTTCTGCTCTTTCGCCCAATGTAAAACCAGGTTCAAAAGGCTTTATCTGTTCCATCAGATTATTTACTAAATCTCCAGCCAGAATCTCTGGAAAACCAGGGATATCATATATTGGTTTTTTAGGATATATCTCTGAACACTGTCCTCCAGGTTGAGGCAAAGCATCGATAAGGTGCGTTTTTAACTTCAGTAATCCTGCTTCAAAAACGGTGAATAATCCTGTTGGTCCCGCTCCGATGATTAAAATATCAGTCTTGATCATTTTCAACTTCTTTTTTTCCTATTAATCCTTTGGTAAATTCATTAAGTGTTTCCACTTTTTCTTCGAAATCACCTTTTATTGTTTTTCTATATTCGTTTAAATTCTTCACTAAATCGTCTACATTTTCTGGAATTACCTCCTCAAAAAACTGACGTAATCGTTTGGCTGTTGTAGGTGATTTTCCATTAGTAGAAATCGCTACTTTCACATTCCCTTTGCTCACAATGCCACCCATATAAAAATCACAATATGGAGGATTATCTGCTACATTAACCAATTTTGCCTGCGCTCTACAATCTTTCCAGACCTGAATATTCACCTCTGGAATATCTGTAGTAGCGACCACAATATGACGCCCTTCCAGATATTTCTTGTTATAAATATCAGTAACCCTGGTCACGCAAAATTTTTCTGCCAAGGCTATTGTTTTTTCTCTAAACATTGGCGAAACCATAGTTACCTTAGCATCCGGACTCGATTTTAATAAGAACGTTAGTTTTTCTTCTGCTACATTTCCTCCTCCTACAATCAGAACACTCAAGTTTTTAACTTTCAGAAAAACCGGATATAAATTATTTCTTTCTTCCATCTTATAGCTATCCATAACTATCAAGATACAATTTCTTCTTGAATTTTATTATAAATAGAATTTAATTTAGCTTTTTGTTTCACAATATTATTAATCTCGATGTAACATTTAACAACTTACTTACGCGTTTGTTACTTCTAAGTTTCTGTACTCCTGAACTTTTTGTAAAAACTGTTCTGCACTCTTTATATAATCTACTGCAAAATCTTTACTTGGTGAATTTTTCTTTAATTGATATATTAATTCTGCAAAAGTACCGTCCAATGCTATCTTTCCACTCGCAATAAATTCTTCATCAAACTGATTTATGATTCCTGCATGTGTATTTGTCTTTTTATTTTCTGCCAGAAGCATCGCTTTTGCCGAGTTTACCAAGGAACTATAGGCGTGGTAAATTGCATCAGAGTACACTCGATTTTCGAAAGAAATTTTGGCATTTTCTATCTTTTCCTGGCTTTCCAGAAACAAGGTAGCAATTAGATCAATAACTACACCTGCACATTCTCCTATTCCGATTGCTTTTACATATTCTTCTTCAGTTCCCCAATCGATAAAATCTTCTTGGGTAAGGTTATCTACATTAGATAAATCTGTCAGAAAATCATAAAAATATTTCTCTCCTCTATCTGTATAATAATCCACAAAAGTTTTTCCATTCGAATTTGCTTCAAAATCATCCAGAATTCTTCGTAATGCTTCAGGTCCTCTTCTACTTGGTATTTTTACCACCTTATCTGCAAAGCGACCTTTTCCTGATCCTAAATTTCCTCCTCCCAGCAATACTTGTAGTGCTGGCGCTACTAGTTTATCTTTTGTACGCACAGACATTCCCTGAAAACCAATATTTGCCATATTGTGTTGCCCACAGGCATTCATACATCCACTGATCTTAATAACCAAGTCTTCTTTTTCGAGATATTGAGGGTATTCTGTTTTTATAACTTTTTCCAGTTCTTCTGCAATACCTGTACTACTGGCAATACCTAGATTACAGGTATCTGTTCCTGGACACGCCGTAATATCTACCGCTTTATTATATCCAGCTTCTACAAATCCTAATACTGATAATTCCTGATAGAAAAATGGTACTAAATCTTCCTTTATAAAAGGAATCAAAATGTTCTGACGTAATGATAATCTGATTTCCCCAGCAGCGTATTTATCTACTAAATCTGCTAGTAATCTTGCCTTATCTGTATAAAAATCTCCTAATAGCACTTTAATCCCAATAGCTACATACCCTTTTTGTTTTTGCGGAATCACATTGGTAGATTTCCATAAATCAAATGCGTTTTGGTCTTTTATTCCTGCTTGCGGAGCATCGATTGATACTGGTACAGATATCTTGTATGCCTCTGCATCAATAGCAACAGTTTTTTGCGCTATCGCTTTTTGTTCTGCTTCTACTAATTCTTTAAATGCTTCTAAGCCTATATCTTTTACAAGGAATTTCATTCTGGCTTTGGCTCTACTTTTACGTTCACCATAGCGATCAAATATTCTTAATACTCCTTCCATTAAAGGAATAATTTTATCTGAAGGTAAAAAGCTATATAATTCATCTGCCAGTCTTGGTTGCGAACCTAATCCTCCAGCCAACATTACTTTAAATCCTCGCACACCATTTTCAATTTTAGCGATAAAACCTAAATCGTGCATATAAGAGAGTCCTGTATCTTCTTCGGTTCCTGAAAAAGAAACTTTAAACTTACGTCCCATTTCCTGACAAATAGGATTTCTCAAAAAGAAACGAAATAAAGCATCTGCATATGGAGAAACATCAAAAGGTTCTTTTGGATCAATTCCAGCAGTTTCTGAAGCTGTTACATTACGAACTGTATTACCACAAGCTTCTCTTAGGGTTACATCATCTTTTTCTAATTCTGCCCATAGTTCTGGAGTTCTGTTCAGATCTACATAATGAATCTGTATATCCTGACGTGTTGTAATATGCAATCGCCCTCTGGAATATTCATCAGACACCTCACAAATTCTTCTTAACTGATTACTTAGCACTTTGCCATAGGGTAACTTGATACGAATCATCTGCACTCCTTCCTGCCTTTGTCCATAGACTCCACGTGCTAAACGAAGACTTCTGAATTTTTCTTCATCAATCTTTCCTTTATGGAATTGCTCAATTTTATTGGCTAATTCAATAATATCATTCTGGACAATCGGATTCTCTATTTCAGTTCTAAAACTTTGCATTTTTTTTCGTATTTTATCCTTTCAGGAAAGAATGTAGTTATGACTTTTGTATAACAGTTTTTTATTCTAAAATCTTGTTTTTTTCTTTTCAGTTACGACTTATTCTATAAAGCCTACTCCTGAGGTATTATTGGTTTGAGAGTCTATTAATATAAAAGAACCTGAGGCTTTATTTTTACTATATGAATCAATAGCCAATGGTTTGCTCAATTGTATCTGAACTTTTCCAATTTCATTTAAACTCAATGAATTTTTATCTGTATTCTCTCCAGAAAAATCTGTGGAAATAGTACCGCTAATATTTTTTATTTTTGCCAACACTCTATTACTTCCACTCTGTATAAAATAATTAGTTCCGGGATTTAGATGCTTACTATCCATCCAGCATACAGTAGCAGTTAATTGTTTTTCTATTCTTGGTTTTTCTGATGACTTTACGATCATATCTCCACGACTCACATTCACATCATCTGTCAATGTAATTGTACAAGAACTTCCTCTACCTGCTGTTTCAAATGTTTTGTCAAAGAAGAAAATCTCTTTTACTGTTGAAGTTGTTAATGAAGGTAAAATTGTTACCTCATCTCCTACAGAAAGATCTCCCCCATATAGTTTACCAGCATATCCTCTAAAATCGTGAAATTCATCTTTTTTAGGACGAATAACTGTTTGAACAGGGAAGCGAACTTCTGCTTTTTCATATACATCCTGAGCATCTAATTCTTCTAAATGTTCTAGCAATGTTTGACCTTGATACCAAGGTGTGTTAGCTGATTTGTCCACTACATTATCTCCTTGTAAAGCACTTACCGGAATGAAGGTAATATTCTGTTCTTTATACTCACTTTTCTCAATTAACTCTTCAAAATCTGCTTTTATAGCTTCATATTTATCTTGAGAAAAATCGACTAAATCCATTTTATTTACTGCAACAATCACATCTTTTACCCTTAACAAGTTATTGATAAAAAAGTGTCTGTATGTTTGTTCTATAACGCCCTTTCTGGCATCTACCAAAATTATGGAAGCTTGCGAGGTGGATGCTCCTGTTACCATATTCCTGGTATACTCTATATGTCCGGGAGTATCTGCGATGATATAGCTCTTTGTTTTTGTAGAAAAATAAATATGTGCTACATCAATTGTTATTCCTTGTTCACGTTCTGCAACTAATCCATCAGTCGCCAATGAAAAATCCAGGTAATCAAATCCATTTGCTTTACTTCTGGTCTCTATTGCTTCTAATTTATCTGTAGTGAGCGATTTTGTGTCGTACAATATACGTCCGATCAGGGTACTCTTACCATCATCTACACTTCCTGCTGTTGCTATTTTTAGTACTTCCATCTTATTTTTGGTTGATGGTTGATAGTTATTTATGAATCCTATTTGTTAGATTTCATAAACTGATAATAATTAACTATCTCCAGTTATTATTTTTAATTCACATTCTTTGTTGGTCTTTTCAGCTAAAAACAGTTAACTTTTAATCATCGACCTACAAGTAATCTTAGAAATATCCTTGTTGTTTTCTTTTTTCCATTGCCGCTTCAGATCTTTTATCATCAATACGAGCTCCTCTTTCTGATATAGTAGATTCTCTTATCTCAGCAACTACTTTTTCTATCGTTATGGCATCAGACAATACTGCTGCTGTACAAGACATATCACCAACTGTACGAAATCTTACCAATCTTTCTTCTACCACCTCATCATCATCTCTAAACACTACATCATCTTCTGCAGACCAAATCATCCCGTCACGTACAAAAGTTTTACGTTTATGCGCAAAATATATAGAGGGAATTTCTATATCCTCTTTTTCGATATAACTCCACACATCTAATTCTGTCCAATTACTAATTGGGAATACGCGTACATTCTGCCCCAAATCAATCTTTCCGTTTAGGTGATCAAACAATTCTGGACGTTGATTCTTTTCATCCCACTGTCCAAAATCATCTCGTACTGAAAATATACGTTCTTTTGCTCTTGCTTTCTCTTCATCTCTACGAGCCCCGCCAATTGCAGCATCAAATTTAAATTCTTCTAATGCATCCAATAACGTTGTGGTTTGCAAACTATTGCGACTTGCATATCTCCCTTTTTCTTCTATTACTTTACCTTGATCTATAGAATCTTGTACATTACGAACGATTAATTCTACTCCTAGCTCTTGTACTAAACGATCTCTAAATTCTATAGTTTCCGGAAAATTGTGACCTGTATCTATATGTAATAAAGGAAAGGGAATCTTACCTGGATAAAAAGCTTTCTGAGCTAATCTGACCAAGGTTATAGAATCTTTTCCTCCAGAAAAAAGTAAAACAGGTTTTTCAAACTGAGCCGCTACTTCTCTAAAAATATAAATTGCCTCGCTTTCTAAAGGGTTTACTTTTAGCAATTTTGAATCCACAACTTGTTCTTTTATATTTTCAATTACTTCCATTCTTTAATTTCTTTCTTGATTAACTAGTATGTAATCCACATTCTCTATTTCCTAATACTTTTGTAGGATCAAAGTATTTAAATTCGTTTGGTAAATTATTTTCTTCTAAATACACATCCAGTTCTGCATCGCTATAATAATAAAATGGACTCACTTTCAGCACTCCATCACTTCCTAAGCTCACAATATCCAACGAATCTCTTAAGGCCGTTTGTCCTTTTCTAAGATTAGTAAACCAAACATCCGGTGTATGATCAGCCATGGCTCTTTTAAAAGGTTCTAATTTTACCTGTTCTGTAAATATTTTATGTTTCGGATCTTCAATGTCCGGAATTCCCATAACAACATCTCTATGTGATGATGTTTGTTTTGGTACATACAACTTAACATTAAGGTTTAATAACGCAATCACTTCTTCTGCGTGTCTATACGTATTAGGAGTATTATAGCCAGAATCACACCAAATCACAGGAATAGTAGACAATGCACGTACACAAACACTTAATATTGCCGCCTCGTATGGTCTGAAATTTGTTGTTACCACCGGCTTTTCAGCATTTGCAACTGCCCACTCTATAACCTCTAAAGGCGTTTTATCTTTAAGTTTTGTATTTAACTCTTGTATTTCTTTTTCTGTAAATTTCATCTTCCCCATTTAATGCGATTCCAAATTCTTTCGTGAAAGAAATAAAGAATCATTTTTGTAACAAAATCAATAGATGCAATAGAAGTCGCCAAAGCCATCTGTCCTGTAAGAATGTAAGACACTATTAATGTATCCAAAGTTCCTACTACTCTCCAACTTATAGCCTTAACGATACTTCGCAAAGGTTTTTCAGAAACTATATCATTCTGATAAGTTGTTTTCTCTGTAGCTACTTTATCTAAAATCATTTGATCTACAATCATTTTTTTAATTAAAATCTAATACCCTATCGGATTAGTAGATTATTAAACAAATATATACATATAAATTAATTACTTGGTCTCAATTGTTTAAAAAATATTACTAAAAACAAAAGAATTACGATATTATCAATAAAAAGCCTAGTAGTTTAGTAGATTATTACTTTTTGAATTCATAAACTTTATTTTTGAGTGAATTAATTTTAATCTACTTTACCCAGGTGTATTCATTTATTTTATGCAATTACTGTAGCCTCTGTCCCAAATGCTACTCATCTAAAAGAAACAATCTCTCTTCTTCATAAGAAAAACGCAGGACTTACCCTGATAAGCTTATATAAAACACAACTAGTTACCCTATTTACAAAATTGATAATCAATGGTTTATTTATTTTTTAAATTGTGTTTAATTTGGAAACAATCTTAAATTAAATTCTTTTTTTAATTTAATCAATTGATTATAAAATAGATTTTGTTTTTATTGAAAATTTGAAATCTAACCCAATACCCTTAACAAAAAGCAAACTGATTAGTTACTACAAAATTCACTTGTATCAGAACGATCTTAAGCTATAAAACAATGTTTTGATCATTTTTTCGGCATCACACTGTTATGTTTTTAATTATCATCATCAATAGTATATAATCTTGAATGTCTTTAAAAATGCACATACAAAATATAACTCATTATGCTAAAAAACATTTTAAATTTTGATGGAATTCAAAAACTAAACAAGGAGCAACAAATCTTTATTCATGGAAGTCTTCAATACTCCTGTGGCACCGGTAGAAACTGTGCTTCTGCGGCAAACTATACTATATATTGTAATATATATAGAAATAAATGCATATATACTCCTATCGAAAAGACTGGATCTGTTTTATAAATAAAAAAATACGCATTGTCAGATTGAGCTTGTCGAAACCCATTGAAATCAGCTCCCTAAAGAACTTCGGCAGGCTCTGTTTGACATCATATGAGTAGAAATATTAAAAAATAGCATAAATTTCGCATATCGTTAAATGCAAAAGACGCTATCATTATTAGTTTGTTAAAAGCTAGATACTCTTCTTCTCTACACAAAAAATAATAGGTAATCTTCGTGCAACAATAGCACTACAACCTCATTGAAATTAAAACTATATTTTACCCAAAGCCTGCCCAATATCCGCAATAACATCATCAATATGCTCCAGACCGACAGAACATCGCACCATTCCATTTGTAATACCGACTGCTAATTTATCTTCAATCGCCAGTTTACTATGCGTTGTAGAAGCAGGATGCGTAACAATCGTTCTGGTATCCCCCAGATCGTACCATTTTTTTCACAAATTCATGGGTGATCTATAAACTATGAAACAACTCTTTCTAAAAAAAGGGAGAAATTCACACTTTTGTAAGAAAGAACTTTAGTTCTTTTGAGGAAATACCATCCTTTTATTAAAGAGTACTTCCCTAATTTTACACTCCATAAAAAAAATGCTCTTTTAGGGGTAACAATTTGTGGAATTATAACACTATTGTATAGAACCCTGAATATTTGGGTATTGTTGATCAACACAAATTATTTTATTAATCTTTAAATCTCAAAAAAATGAAAAAATTATTTTTAGGGCTAGTATTAGCCGGAACTATGGTGAGTTTTACCAATTTAAATGCAAATGAAGCTACCGAGGTTACAGACACCATTTTACCTCAATGCTGTACTTCTGAATTAGGAGGAAATTCTGTTACTATATGTGAAGGTAGTAACAAATGTGAAAGAGCTCTAGAATTGGTTATTATAGCGAATTCTAGTAATTAATAATCTCATTTTAAGAACAGCCTTAAAGCATAAAAATATGCTTTAAGGCTTAAAATTATTAAAAAAATGAAGAAACAAATTGTAATTCTTTTTTCACTTTTGATATGTTTTAGTATGCTATCGCAAGTTTCATACAAAATTGATTATGAGTTCACGGACCAACATAATTATACTTGTGATAGTAGTTTATATATTAATTCGGATGAAACACTTTTCAAAATTAATGATACCAGAGAAACTGGAATTAAAACAGATGAAAGTACTAATGATATGTTTTTTGTGATAAACGATGAACTATCGAGGTTTATATATTGTATAAACAGCAAAAGTCATACAAGAATCCCTTATAGAGGAAGAGAATTAACATATGAATTTGATAGTTCTCATTTACCATGGAGTTTTACTGGTAATTCAAAAAAAATAGGTGATTATAATTGCTCTGAAGCCATTTTGGATCTAAATGGAAGAAGCTATAAAGTATGGTTCACTTCAGAGATTCCTATAAATTATGGCCCTCTAAAATTAAATGGGTTACCAGGCCTTATTTTAGAAGTTATTGTGGACAATAATTTTTTTCATTTAAAAATGCTGAATATAAAAAAAGTGTCCTATCCAAAGGAATTGAACGATTTTAAGGCATATTTTAAATCTAAAAAAGTACTACCATACAAAGAATATGAAAGTTTAGTCATAAAACTGATGGCAGAGCGAAAAATAAAAAAAATAGCGCAGATTGCTGAACTAGGTGGTCTTTTGACTTATGCAAAAGATCAGAGAAGTTTTACCAAACATCTAATTGATATACCAACTAATCTTGTTGAAGAGTTACAAAAGATTAATTGATAAAATTTTCACCAAACTCTTAGTTATGCTATTCTGTTTATGAATAGAATTTCTCGAAATGCTACAAAAGAAAATTTGAAAATTCGAGATTTTCATCAAACTAAAAATAAACTATTTCCTGTTGGGTCAGCTGACTGCTTATTTATTTAACCTATCTAGATAGTTAAATAGAAAATTAGATAAAATAAACGAATGTCTATAAAGCATATTAATTTTTTGTTCTTTGTTTTTTTTATATGTATTACATATTCACAAAAATTAGAAGTTACCGTAAAAGATAATTTGGGTAAACCTATACCCAGAGCAAATATTGTGATCAAGATTTCACAAGCAACTTCTGAAGTTTCAGAGTTCTTTATTACTAATGACAAAGGCTTTTTTTCTTATAATCTGAAAAAAAAATATGATAATGAAATTTTCATAGAAGTGAGTGCTTTAAATTATGAAAAAACTACAAAAATCATCGGTGAACCAGAAACAAACGAAACATACCGGTTTGATTTTATATTGGCCTCCAAAGCAACAAAACTTGAAGAGGTAATTATTTCTGAAAGAAAAAAATTTAATATTAAAAAAGATACCATAGTTTTTAATACTGAAGCCTATAAAGATGGAACCGAACGAAAAGTAGAAGATCTTATTAAAAAACTACCTGGAATGGAAGTCGCCGAAAATGGTAAAATCAAATACAAAGGAAAAACTGTAAAATCGGTACAGCTAGACGGTGATGATTTATTTGGATACAATTATGCCGTGGGTACCAAGAATATCTCTATTGATATGGTAGATCAGATTGAAGCAATTGATAATTACTCTAAAAATCCATTACTAAGTGGAATTAAAAATTCTGATCAGGTAGCTCTGAATCTTAAACTAAAAAAAGGAAAAGTTGATTTTTCAGCGACTCCAAATCTTGGATATGGGTTCGGTAATCAATCGTATTATGACCTCTCTACAAGTGTCTTAGGAATTTCTAAAAGTTTTAAATCTTTTGGCACACTATCATACAACAATATTGGGGTCGGTAATTCACCTTTTGATTACTTTTCTAGATCGACTAGTGTGGAGAAATTAGTATACGAAGATTTATATAGTAAGACTATTATAAATCAAACTCCGCTAAATAGTGTATTGAATAACGATAGAACCCGAGTGAATAATGAATGGTTTGTCAATTATAATTTTATCTATCGCTTTTCTCCAAAACTAAGCATCAAAACAAATTTATATTATGTAGAAGATGAATTTTTTCGGCAAGAATTGTTCCAAAATACTTTTTTCCTTTCTGATGAAAATATAAATTATATAGATCAAACAGATATCATAAGAAGACCTGATAACAAAAGGTTGGATCTTGGATTAACTTATAATCCGTCCAAAAAATCTTTACTAGAAATAGAAGCTTCTGTTAGTAGAGAAAGAGTATCCGATAACAGCAACTTTATCCGAAACTTGGAAACAAGTTCTAACGTAAGCCTACATACGGATAACTTTTTTCTTAATAATAAATTTAAATATACCCATAAACTAACTGATAATAGCGCCCTTCAACTAATTTCTCAGTACTCACGCAATAATACACCACAAAGGTTTAGTACTTTTGGAAACTTTTTGTCTGAAGAAATTATAAATAACCAATATTTTCAATTTAGCGAGTATCGCAAAGAAGTATTTCAAAATAATTTGGTATTCTTAGGAAAAAAAAGAAAAACAAAATATGCTGTGATTGCGGGGTTTAATTATTATGACAGCCCATTTAAATCTTTTTTGCAAGAAAACGGAATAGAATTATTTGATTTTAAAAATGATTTTGAATATAAAAAAGCAAATCAGTATACACATTTTTCTTTGACATATAAAAGCAGAAAACTAAAAATAGAGCCTTCTTTAGTTATGAATTGGATTTCTCAAAGATTAGATAATAAATTGACACAGTTCAATACTAAAAATTCGGGTTTTTATCCAGAACCTTCATTAAAGCTGTCTTATCATCTAAATCCTGTTTCTACCTTACGTTTTACTGGAAACTTAGAACAAAAAACACCTAATGAAAATGTTCTTTTTGAAAATGGTATCATAACAAATAATCGCTTAGTAACCAGAAGTATAACATCCTTAAACTTAGAGAAACGGCAAAAATATGTACTTAACTACAGATACAATGACTTATTTAAAAATATTGACCTCTCTCTAGCTACAGGCTATACTAATAGAAAAAATGTATATCTATCTAATATAAATGTGAATTCTAATTTTTCTGAAGTTACTTATTTCCAGTTGCCAGTGCATCTGGATGACTACTTTTTTTCAATGTCTTCAGAGAGGTATTTAAGTTTCATAAAAACTACTTTTAAGTTATCTTCTCAATATACTATATCAAATTTTAAAAATATTATAAACCAATCTCAACTACGCAATGGACAAATGGATAACTTTAATGCTTCTATCTTTACTAAGACAGCCTTTAGAATTCCCATAAATTTCCAAAATAGTATTACATTCAATTCTTCAATATACAAAATAGGTGACCTACAAGCCAATAGCAATAACACTATTAAAAACTCTTTTAAAACACTATTTAAACCTCATAGCAATTGGTTCCTAACTTTGTCTTATGATTATTTTAAACCAAATACCGAAAGTAGTAAGGATTTTTCTTTTTTGGATTTTGAAATTAATTATAAGCCTAAAAAAATAAAATGGCTATCAGCTCGGTTTGCTGGAAAAAATTTATTAGATACTATAGTTTTTGAGCAAACAGATAATTCAGATTTCTCGACTACATTGTATCAAAGTAATTTGATTCCTCGCTATTTTATGTTATCGCTAGATGTAAGTCTCTGATACTTTTATCACTTATCTAATTATCCTGTGTAAAAACCTCTTCCTAACAAACAATTAAAATTTATCAATTCAAAACTTCAAGAAAAATTTTATTTGGGGTTTTGACATTAGAAAGGTAATAGAAACACCTTTTCAGACCTCTCTAATTTTCATATTTTATCCAAAGCATGCTCAATATCCGCAATAACATCATCAATATGCTCCAGACCGACAGAACATCGCACCATTCCATTTGTAATACCGACTGCTAATTTATCTTCAATCGCCAGTTTACTATGCGTTGTAGAAGCAGGATGCGTAACGATCGTTCTGGTATCACCCAGATTGGCAGAAAGTGAACACATCTTGATACTATCAAAAAAAGTACGCCCTCCTGTTACTCCTCCTTGCACCTCAAAAGCTACAATATTACCTCCTGATTTCATCTGTTTTTTAGCCACTTCATATTGAGGATGCGATTTCAAGAATGGATATTTCACCCAATTTACCTTAGGATGTGCTTCTAAATATTCAGCCAGTTTCAAGGCATTCTCGCAATGACGATCTACTCTGACAGCTAATGTTTCCAAACTTTTTGATAATATCCAGGCATTAAATGGTGATAAGGCAGGCCCCGTATTACGAGAAAACAAATAGACCTCCCTAATCAATTCTTTTTTACCTACAGTTACCCCTCCCAGAACTCTACCCTGACCATCAATTAATTTTGTAGCAGAATGAATAACCAGATCTGCTCCAAATTTTATTGGATTTTGTAAATAAGGCGTAGCAAAACAATTATCAATTACTAATAGTACATTATGCTTTTTTGCAATTTTCCCCAGCGCCTCTAGGTCCAAAACGTCTACTCCTGGATTGGTAGGCGATTCGGCATAAATAATTTTTGTATTGGATTTTATTAAGCTTTCTGCTTTAGCAATATCATCTACCTGAAAATAACTTGTTTCTATATTCCATTTTGGAAAATATTTAGTAAACAATGCATGTGTAGACCCAAAAACCGATCGTGCAGACACAATATGATCTCCCGCATTTAATAATGCGGCAAAAGTAGAAAAAACAGCAGCCATGCCAGTAGCAAAAGCATATCCATCTTCTGCGCCTTCTAGCTTACAAATCTTATCTACAAATTCTGTGGTATTAGGATTACTGAAACGACTATACAAGTTACGATCTTTTTCCTCTGCAAAAGAAGCTCTCATCTCCTCTGAATCCTCAAAAACAAAACCAGATGTCAAATACATTGGTGTAGAATGTTCTAAGAACTGAGTTTTCTCGGTTTGTGTTCGAATCGCCTGTGTCTCAAAATTTTGTTTCTCTATACTCATATTTCTTGATCATTAACCAACACTTTATATACTACGGTAGCAGTTGGTTCTAGTGTTTTAGATACAGAACAATATTTCTCAAAAGACAATTCTGCTGCCCTCTTAGCTTTTTCTAAAGCAATATCCCCTTCGAGATAAACAGTAACGGCTATCGTTTTAAAAGGTTTGGCTCCACCTGCTTCTACACGCGTTCCATCTACTTCTGCTCTGTAGGTTGTAATTTCCTGTCTTTGTTTCTTAAGTATTGATATGATATCAATTGCACTACAACCCGCAACCCCCATCAGTACATACTCCATAGGACTTGGCGCAAGATCATGCCCCCCCACTTCGGCTTTGCTATCTATATGAGTAACATGACCTCTTTCATTTGTTAGTTCAAAATGATAATCATTATCAATTCTTTTTAATCGTATTTTCATTGTATATTTTTTTTAAAATTGAAATTTTTGAGTTAGTTAATAGCTCCTCCTACCTGCAACCCACTAGGGACAGCATCAACTACTTCTTTATCAAAATCTGTTTCATTTAATGTATTCAAAAAAGAAATTATAGGCACCATATCCTTTACTTTTAAGTTTATTTTTCGCACCAAAGAATCCAACTCATCTCCTGCTACATGCTGATTTTTGGGCTCCCCCGAAGCTATATCCTCATAAAACTCAAGCACTTTTTGTAAATTTTTCAAACTTCCATTGTGCATATAAGGTGCTGTGAATCGTAAATTTCTAAGGCTTGGGGTTCTAAAAGAAAAAGTTTCTTCAAAACCAGCATCAGGTGTGTCTAATTTTTTATTTTCTGACACTCCTAAGACATGCATCTTATAATCTGAAAACATAGGACCACTATGACAGGCTGCACATCCTACTTTTTTAAATAATTCAAAACCTTCTTTTTCAGATAATGAAATCGCTTTTTCATCCCCTGATAGATATTGATCAAAACGCGAATTATTTGTAACTAATGTCCTTTCAAAAGTAGCTAACGCTTTAGATAAATTAACACTATTAATACTATTTTTTTTTCCAAAAGCAATTTCGAATAACTCTTGATATTTTTGATTTCCCTTAAGGCGACGTACTACTTCATCCAGAATGGATTCTTTTGAATATTGCCGTCCTCTCATTTCTTCTAATGCCAAAATAGGTTCTAATGCCTGTTTCTCAAGGCTTTTTATTCTGGAATCCCAAAACATAGGCGCATCTTTTGGGGAGTATTCTCCATTAATAGTAATTCCATTATACGCTGTATTCAAAATCGTATGTGCATTTCTTTTTACGAAAGGAATATCATTTGGTGCGTTAAAAACTCTTTTTTTACCAAAACCCTTTCCATTAACGCCAATTGAAATATCCCGAAACTCCGCATAGCCATTTTCAGGATGATGGCAGGTAGCACACGCAACATCTCTATTACCAGACAATATAGGGTCAAAAAAAAGTAGTTTCCCCAAAGCAGCTTTCTCTGATGTAATTGGGTTGTCTTTTGGTGATTTTACCTTTACAGGCAATGGTATATACTTTTTATCATCAAGACCTTCTTTTGTATCTGCTACCTTTTCTGAATCAAAACAGCCGACTATTAAAAATAGTATTCCAAACAGAGAGAAAGAAAATCTTTTTTTATTCATAAAATATTCACTTTTAATTTTCTATTTTATAATCCTTTATCTGTCAATCTCAGAATATCTCCAAAAACTCCTCTGGCAGTTACTGCCGCCCCAGCTCCAGCTCCCTGAATTACTATAGGTTGATCCCCATAGGATTCTGTATAAATTTCGAATATAGAATCTGATCCTTTTACCTGCCCTAAAGAACTACTTTCTGGCACAGAAACTAATTTTACATCCAGTATACCTTTTTCTTGTGATAAATCTCCATGCAAATCGCCAATATAACGTAATACGTGATTAGGTTTCTGCTCCGATTTTATGGTTTCAAATACTTCATCTAATTCTTTTAATTTTTCTAAAAAAGAAGATACACTGCCATCTCTTAAATTTTCCGGAATCAAATTATGAATAATAACATCTTCGAATTCGTTACTAAGATCCAGCTCTCTTGCCAAAATTAATAGTTTTCTTCCCACATCATTCCCACACAAATCTTCACGAGGATCAGGCTCAGTAAATCCCTGATCAATAGCTTCTTGCAACACTTCACTAAAACACCTTTCTTCTTTAGAAAAAGTATTAAACAGATAGCTTAACGACCCGGAAAAAACACCTTTAATTCTAGTGATATTTTCTCCAGAAAGATGTAATAATTTAATGGTATCAATTAGCGGAAGTCCAGCCCCAACGTTCGTTTCATAAAGATACTGTTTTTGATTCTCTTTTAACTTTTCTCTTAACGCTTTATAAAACTCAAAACTTACTGTATTTGCTACTTTATTAGAAGATACAAGATCAAATCCATTAGAAACCAAGTGTATGTAATTACCCGTAAAGTCAGCACTTGCTGTGTTATCAATAGCTATTAAATTCTCTAAATGGTGCTTATCAGCAAATTGAACAACGTCTTCTATGGTATAAGAAAGTCCTTTTGATGCTATTTCTGACCTCCAGGTATCACCTACTCCTTGTTCGTTTAAAAGTATTTTTCTTGAGTTGGCTATTGCAAAAATATTTAAATCAATCTTTTTTCTTTTTACAATGTCTTGCGCAGATTTTAGAACCTGATCAATTAAAGTACCTCCCACAAGTCCATGACCAAAAATTGCTAAATTAATTTTTTTAGAAATTCCAAAAACCTCCCCATGAATTACGTGCAGTGCTTTATGCAATTGATTTTTTCTAACCACAAGACTTACATTCTTTCCCGTGACGGTATTATTAAACAACAAGGGAACTACCTGATTCTTGATCAACGCATTATAAGGTTTATGGAATGTACTTAGGTCTTGACCAACAATAGAGATCACAGAAACATTATTTTCTACGGTAATTGTACTTACATCTCGTTTATAGAAATCTGCTTCAAATTCTTCTTCTAATACTTTCTTAGCAATAACAGCCTGATCAGCTTCAACAACAATACCAATACCTCGTTCTGACGACCCTTGAGAAATGATACTTACACTTATATTTTTATAAGCCAGTGCCTGAAAAATTCGAGCATCTACCCCAACTCTTCCCAGTAAACCTCTACCTTCTAAGTTAATTAAAGACACATTTTCTAAGGCAGAAAGCGATTTAATTCCTTTCTTACTGGCCTCAGAAGTAATAAGTGTCCCTTTGTTTTTATGATCAAATGTATTTAGAATACGTAAAGGAATATTCTTTTCTATCAAAGGGATAATTGTTTTTGCATGAAGAATGTTAGCACCAAAATATGCCAACTCATTAGCTTCAGCAAAGGACAATCTTTCTATTTTTTTTGCATCAGGAACCAAATCAGGATTGGCGGTATAAATACCATTTACATGCGTGAAATTTTGTAACTCATCGGCATCCAGGTAATTTGCCAAGAGCGAAGCTGTATAATTACTTCCGTTTCGTCCTAAAGTAGTTGTTTCATTTTTGGTATTAGAAGCTATAAACCCTGTAACTACATTTACAGTATCGCCATTATATTTTTTAAAATGATTTACTACATTTTCTTTTGACAACTTGTCTAATGGCTGTGCATCTCCAAATTGTGCATCTGTAATAATTAACTCTCTACTATCCGTAAAATTAGCATTAATCCCTTTATCAATCAATAACTGTGTTACCAACTTTGCAGAAATCACTTCACCCAGTGACAGTACCTGATCCTTTATTCGTTTACTATAATCACCTAATAGAGAGACTCCTTCAAAAAGTTTATCCAAAATACCAAATTCCTCCTGAACATCCAGATTTTTAAAATCACCTATTTGATATTCCTTAAAAGCTTTTAATTCTTCTGTATACGCTTCATTATTCACTGCTTTTTCCAGTATCATTTCTAATGCATCGGTAGACCCGCCTCTGGCAGAAAGCACAACCGTGATTACTTGTCCTTTTTTTACTTTATCTGCAATGATATCAACGACGGCATGAATTCCTTTTCCATTCGCTAGTGATTTTCCTCCAAATTTTAAGATCTTCATTTTCTTTTCCTTTAAAATACCTTATTTAATAATTCCTTTAACTGCTCAAATTCAATTAAAAATGCGTCATGACCATGTACAGAATCAATTACCCCGTGCGTCACATTTTGTTTTACCTGTATCAGTTTCTGATACGTGAGGCTATCCTCATCTTCTGTAAAAAACATATCAGAGTTGACACTAATGATATGAATGTTTGATTCGATAGAAGCAGCGACTTCCTTAAAATCTCCTCTCCCTTCAGTAATATCAATATTGGCTAAGATATAATTCAATTCTTTATATGCAGAAAGTGTAAATCTTTTATCTAATTTCTCCCCGTGATACAACAACCAACTTTCTACATTATACATAACCTTCTCTTTATTATAACTTCTATCAAATTTCTGCCGGAACGATTGTGGCGATCTATAAATTAACATCGCATGCAATCTTGCATCATAAACAGGATTATTAGAATGTAGCAAAATTTGTTCCTGTACTAAACAATTTGCTTTTAACCAATCTGTAGATTTCCAATCTGTAGCAATAGGAATTAGATGCGTAATTAACGTGGGGTCTAATACTGCTAGTTCCCAGGCAATACCTCCTCCTACAGATCCTCCGATAACAGCATAGAGATTTGTAATATTTAGCTTTTTAAGGCCTTTTAAAAAAATGGTAGCAATATCTCTTGCATTAAAAACTTTATAATCTGAAATCAGGTTTTCTTCAATACCATCATATCCATTGCCTGGTATATTAAACGATACTATTGTGTAAACATTTGTATCAATACATTTATTTTCCCCAATTAAACCATTCCACCAACCTTCTTCTCCGCACACAGTAGAATTTCCTGTCAATGCGTGGTTTACTAAAACTATCGGGGCTTCATATAAGGGTTTACCAAATACTTCATAAGTGAGGTCAATGGAATCGAAATATGTATTACCAATTGTTGTAAAATCTGATATTTTAATTTTTTGAAGCATATTTTAACCAACAAATCTGTTTTAGTTATTTTGCAGTCTCATTTATTTTAGCGAAAGCTTCCTTTAGGTCTGTTTTTAAATCCTCAACATCTTCTAAACCAACAGAAAGCCTTATTAAATCTTGAGTTACCCCTGTAGATTTCTGCTGTGTTGGATTTAATTGTTGATGTGTAGTACTCGCTGGATGAATAATCAAGGATTTAGAATCTCCTATATTAGCTAATAAAGAAAAGATCTTTGTTTCATCTGCAACTGTCTTAGCAGAATCAAACCCTCCTTTTACTCCAAAAGTTATAATTCCGCTTTGCCCTTTTGGAAGATATTCTTTTGCCAATGTATGATAAGGATCATTCTCCAGTCCTGGATACTTGATCCAAGATACCTCATCTTGTTCTTGTAACCATGTTGCTAGTGTTAATGCATTTTCGCTATGCTTTTTTATTCTAATCTCTAATGTTTCTAACCCTTGCAAAATCTGAAATGCATTAAACGGGCTCAAGGCAGCTCCATGATCTCGTAATCCTTCTATTCTTACCTTAGCAATAAAAGCTGCAGCCCCTAGCGCTTCATGATACACGAGTCCATGGTATCCAGGAGATGGCTCCGTAAACTCCGGAAATTTGCCACTAGACCAATCAAACGTACCTGCATCAATAATAACACCCCCTAAAGAAGTCCCATTACCGCTAATATATTTAGTTAAAGAATGGATAACAATGTTCGCTCCATGTTCGATCGGGTTTAATAATGCTGGTGTTGCTACTGTATTATCAACAATAAATGGCACTGCATTCTTTTTGGCTTCATCAGCGATCGCTTTAAGATCTAATACATCTAATTTTGGATTACCTAATGATTCTGCAAAAAATACTTTTGTATTTTCCTGAACAGCGTTTTTAAAATTTTCAACATTTGATGCATCTACAAAAGTGGTTGTAATCCCAAATCTGGGTAAAGTAACATTCAAAAGATTATAGGTTCCCCCATATAAACTACTAGAAGCAACAATATGATCTCCTGATCTCAATAGTGTTAATAATGCCGTATTAATAGCTGCAGTTCCAGACGCTGTTACTACTCCTGCAATGCCTCCTTCTAATGTAGCCAATCGTTGTTCCAGAATATCATTTGTAGGATTGTTTAATCTTGTATAAATAAATCCCGGTTCTGAAAGATTAAACACATTTGCTGCATGATCCGCATTCTTAAAAACATAAGATGTAGTTTGATAAATAGGAACAGCTCTTGTTCCTCCATTAGCACTCACATCATGTCCTGCGTGTAAAGCTTCTGTTGCAAATTTTTGTCCACTCATAATTTTTTATTTTAAATTTTAATAATTCAATAAAATTCAAATACATTAAATACCCTTTTAAAAAAAGGTGACAATAAAAAATTAAAAAGAAAGGAAACGACAATTATTTTAGAATATAAATGTATCGAGTTATCTTCTCTCAAAAATTGAGATAGAATTTAGCACCTTCTTTACTAATAAAGGGTTGCTAAGGTTTCATAGGGTCTAATCCCTCCACCTTTCTTAATAACTTACTAATATGTATAAGAAACTTGGAGACAAAGCTAATAATTATTTTCGTACTAAAAACAATTTTCAATATAATTGTTTTTAGTACGAAAAAAGAAGTCAAAAAAACTATTAATTTTATATAAAATTAATGATTCGTTAAATTCTTTAGAATATTATCATTTTTTTTACCTTTGTTGGAAATAGTGAAAGGGATAGATTTGACTGATTGCAACCCTAAGCTACATTGAAATAAATTCAATGTTACTGTTCAGACAGTGAAAATGCTAAAGCAGTTCGATAAATTATAGTGTCATCGAAAGCTTTTTGTTGCAGTCTCTTTTTGTACCCAATCCAAAAAAAAACAAAAAAGAATGGCATATTTATTTACTTCAGAAAGCGTATCTGAGGGACATCCGGATAAAGTAGCAGATCAAATCAGTGATGCTTTATTAGACAACTTTTTAGCTTTTGATAAAGACTCAAAAGTAGCATGTGAAACCCTTGTAACCACTGGTCAGGTTGTTCTCGCCGGAGAAGTAAAATCAAAAACCTATCTCGATGTACAACATATTGCCAGAGAAGTAATTAATAAAATAGGATATACAAAAGGAGCCTACCAGTTTAGTGGTGACTCCTGTGGAGTAATATCATTAATTCATGAACAATCTCAGGACATCAATCAAGGTGTAGATAGAGATACCAAAGAAGAACAAGGAGCAGGTGATCAGGGAATGATGTTTGGGTATGCTACCAAAGAGACCGAAAATTATATGCCTTTAGCCTTAGACATATCACATAAGATTTTAATAGAACTGGCCAAATTAAGAAGAGAAGCAATTGACATCCCATATTTGCGACCAGACTCGAAGAGCCAGGTTACTATAGAATATAGTGATGATAATATACCCCAACGTATTGTTGCCATAGTTGTATCTACTCAGCATGATGATTTTGATATTGATGATACAATTATGCTCGCAAAAATTAAGAACGATATTATTTCTATCTTAATACCAAGAGTCATTTCTCAGTTACCAAAATATGTTCAGAAGTTATTTACTGATCAAATTACCTACCATATTAATCCTACCGGTAAATTTGTTATTGGCGGTCCTCACGGAGATACTGGTCTTACAGGACGTAAAATTATTGTAGATACGTATGGTGGTAAAGGAGCTCATGGTGGTGGTGCTTTTTCTGGAAAAGATCCAAGTAAAGTAGACCGTTCTGCCGCATATGCATCAAGGCATATTGCAAAAAACCTGGTGGCAGCCGGAGTGGCCACAGAAGCCTTAGTACAGGTATCATATGCTATTGGAGTGGTAGAACCTACCTCAATTTTTGTAGACACCTATGGAACAGGAACTCTAGGAATTACGGATGGTCAGATTGCAGATAAAGTAGCCAAGATATTTGATATGAGACCTGCTGCCATCGAAGAACGTCTTAAACTGCGTAATCCTATCTATCAGGAAACCGCAGCATATGGTCATATGGGTAAAGAACCAAAAGTAATCACTAAAGTTTTTGAAAGTCCTTACTCTGGAAAAATAGAAAAAGAAGTTGAACTATTTACCTGGGAAAAGCTAGATTATGTAAATGAAGTAAAAAAAGCGTTTCAAATCTAATTTTACATCTTTTTTATGTAAATTACTGCCTTATAAATATTTAGCAATAGTATTCGGTTACATTCTATCAAAGATGCTTAATCGAATACTATTAAAAGACCTACGAATACTAAAAGTTTTGGAACATTTGTTACTATTAACAATATCTTTCGACAAAATGGTCACACACCATCTTAAAAGTATGAGGAAATGAAATTAAAAATCACATTCACTGTTGTCCTATTTTGTATCTGTTTACTATCATTTGGACAAGATTATAAAAGCAGTACAAAATCAGTAAAAGATATTGACTCACAAATAGAACATGGTCAATATACTGCTGATGCTACTATTTCTGCCGATAAATTAATAATCAAAATCATTGATCAAGACACAATAGTATCTTATAATGATACCGAATGGGATAAAATCAAAGAAGAAATTCAACTAAACAAAGAAAGGTTCATAAAAACTAATGAAACTTATATCAGCCGGGTTATTGATACTATATTTATCAATGGTTCTACTTTTACAAACAAATCTCAACTTTCTGGTTGGTAAAACATTTTGTTAATAAACATACACACTATAAAGAGACGATCTAGTTATACTAGATCGTCTCTTTTTTTATAACGGGATTATACTTGTCATAAAACACACAGAAGTAGCAACTACTTTATTTTTACTTGTATTTTTTATCTCAAAGGAGAAAATCCCTTAGAAAAAGGGTTGTTTCCCCTCTGTTTTTTTGTTTTGTAAATTCATAAATTAGCCTTTGACAATCAAACACTTACCCCCAAAACTATAATGCACAAGTATAAAAACATATACTTACTAAAAAAGTAGTGATTACAGTATAAGGTATAACTCTTAAAAAAAAAAAAAATGAGAAGAACCATGATTATTATTTTGCTTTGGATAGCTCAACCTACATTTTCGCAGATTCCCGAAATTCAAAATGTAGGATTAAATGAAAACGCTAACGACTGTCAAAAAGAGAATAATAATAACAAAGTATTGGAAAAAGAGTTGCAGAATATGTATTTCAAAAATAATCTGCACTATTATAGCAACGAGGAATGGGAAAAAATAAAAGAAGAAATTCAACGAAATAAAGAGAGAATTGCACAAGGTAAAGAAATGATTCATAGCTATACAGTCATCGACACCATATTTATAGAAGTTTCCAAAGTAAAATAAATAGTTTGCAAACCAATATGTAGCTATTTTACGAAGAGAACTCATCTTGAATAATGCTTTGATCTGCAAAATTTACATTTTGCATGCTAATTTTGTTCGTTTTTTTAACCATAAGCTATGGCTATGCTGAAAAAAACCTGGTTCATTATAGTACAAAAGCCAAACTTTTCGGTTGAAAACCATTACTCAAGATGAGTTCAAAACCATTATCTTCTTAAGAAAATAAGTGAATTAAAATTTTTGGAGGAATTGGACTGCGTTTTTTCTGCATTTGATAGTAATATTTATGAAATATGAAAAACATGAGAATTGATACGATTTGTGATTAAAAAATTCGTATAAATTCATTGAATTATTTTTTCTTTATGCAAGGCAAAAAAATCAAGCATAGCTATAGCTACGGTTTATTTTTTAAACGAAGTAGAAAGGAAAAAGAAACGATGAATATGCAAAATTTTTAGTTATAAATCGTATGAGTAGAAAAGTATATTTTTATAGTGAATTAAAAAAGTATAATACGAGTTCTTGTTTGAATTTATTATGAAAGAAAATTAGGCTTTTTTTAGTGAAGAAGAAAAAATGACGTTTTATTCCAGTAAATTTTGAGGATAAATGGCGTTGACCAACTCAATAAATATGGAATTCTCATTTTATTAAATTTAATAAAATTACAGTAATTTAGATTTTTTATAGTTTACAATAATGGAAATATCTAATATAGATGAGCTTTTCAAAAAATCAAACAATGGTTTTTTATAAGTTCTCAAAAAAAATATCAGCAATTTTAAACCATACTCAACATGCCAAAATCAAATTATTGTTTAATAGACCCGGATGGTGGCTCCTTAGCAGTCAAAATAACCGCCAATAATGGGATTCGGACTGGATCGATCTTCGTACTATGGGAAATCAAAAATGGTACATGGGAAAAGCAAGAAAAATTTCAGGCAGTAACTGGCGATGATGGAATTGGTCATTTTTTGATTAATAAAACACCTGATTCTTTAGAAAATAAATCTCTCGCCTGGTCTATAAACACTTGTTCTTCTATTGCAAATGTTACACGTGGAGAGATTAGTATTTCCATTACTCAAGACAGCATAGAACGATGGAAAAAAGAATCTTCTCGCCTTGTACCAAAGTGTGAAGATGGAAAACAATTACAGTTTGGAAATCATGTCATATTCAAGCATATGATTTCAGAAAACATATCTACATCTGAGCTATGGAAAGACACAGAATAATAGTCCTAGTACTTATATCCCTGATTACCATCACGGCATACACCCAAGATGGCAGTACTCCTGGAGATACTCAGAATGTATACACCTTTAAATTAGATTATAATGTCCCGGAAAGTCCTGCTTTTGCCGTATTGGATGCCAATCCTACAACCATTTTAAGAGCAAGTACTCCACAGGAAATTGTTACTCATCTAGCCAGTAATTTTCTTAGTGGCAATGAAGTAAGTCCAGGTCTGGCATTAGATTTTAATCCATACCTTACTTTTGGAGGAAGGCTAAAAAGTGTAAAAGAATATAGAAATAATTATGGTAAAAGATTTCTTGCCAACTTGCAACTGTCTTTTGCTACTATAAATTCAATGAATTTTCCTGATGACTTATTATTCTCTGGAGGAATCCGAGCTACACTTTTTGATAGTAAAGATATTATTTTTGATGAGCAATTAGGTAAAGATATTGATACAGCTTTACTTTCTGGGTTTTCTGACTCAGGTGAACCAGGACCTACAAATAATAATCAAGGAATCGTTGTGGATAATCCTTCTTTAAAAAACGCATATCTCAATGCTAAAACACGTTATATGGAAAAGGAAGGTGGATCACTAGCCCTTGGATACGCGATTGCAGGAAGAGCTAAGGATAACTCATTTAAAACCGATAGTATTGTTACCTACAGACATCAAGCTTGGTTAGTAGGGCAATATGACCTTGGAAAAAGTGAGATGAGTATAAATGCCATGGTAATGTACAGATATGATCAGACGCCACAAACCAATAATAATGACGGATTAATCAGTGGGATTGCGTTGAGAAAATATGGCCAAAAGCTAATTCTATCTGCAGAAATTTATCACAATAGCATGACAGAGAGTATTGATTTTGGCGGGTATGCAGAAGCCTATTTAATACCTAGTATTACTCTTTTTGTATCACTAAAAAAAGAAGTCAATAGTGTCACTGGTGATGAAGATGTGGTATTAAAACCTGGAATAAAATGGAATTTTAGTGAAGCCAAAAAATAATTAAAAAAAAGCGCAACCAAATAAGAAATACAATAAACTAAATATAAAACGTTAAATCAACATAGCTCTAATACCCCATATTTAGAGTGTGTGCATCCATAGTAAAACCTCCCTTACAAGCCCCAAAAGTTGACAGGAAAATTGGAAGATCGAGATATACGAACTACCTCGGGGTAAGCCTGAAAGGCTTTTATTGAAAAAAACATTGCGATTTCGAGGCAAGCTCCGGAGCATTTAAATATCGATTCTCGAGTAAAAACCAATTATCAAAAAAATACATTTGATTCCATTTGTTTTACAAGAGATGGAGAGGGCTTATTATTTAATTTAAAACATACTATCATGGGAAAAACATTGCGTATTTGCCTGGCAATGGGCGGAGGAGTTTCTTTAGGTTCTTTTTCTGGTTCGGCATTGACTGAAGCGCTAAAACTATTAGTGATTTATGGAAAAGATAATGACGGAAAAGATTATGACAATGTCATTGTAGATGGAATGAGCGGTGCTAGTGCTGGTGCAATCGCACTGACCATTATGCTTAAATGTCTGATTGACTATCACGCTATGATGCCTCTTTATAGCAAAATACTTACAGAAGAAGATTTACTTCATGAAATCATTAAAACTTACTTTAATGACGATCAACAAAAAGCTGAAAAACATAAAGATAAATTCGAAACATTAAAAGCATTACAGCTGGCTCAAAAAATTCAATATAAATTATGGGTAGAGGAAGTAAACGCAATAAAATTATATGGCGATCGTATTGATAAAAATTTCAAAACACAACCTAATGAATCATTCTCCTTATTAGATCGCAAGCTTTTGGAAGATCTTACTAAAAAATATTTAATGACTTCTCAAGGGGTTGATATTTCGAGAAGACAACTTTTGGATCCTAAACGTGTCATTTTTGCATGCTCGCTTACGAACCTTTTACCCATAGAGTTTAATCTATCCAAAAATGATACAATGGACACAGACAAATTAGAGAAGAATGTTTTAAGATCTGTAGGTTCCAAAAATCATTCAGAATTAAGAGTGATTGATTTTGTTTTTGATGATACCGAGTTAACAAAGAAAACAGATTCCAGATGGTTAAAATTCTGCAAATCACCAGAAGCAAACGATTCTACACAATTTAGTATTACTGATAGAGAAGCCTGGGCCACAATTTCGGCTTCAGCTTTAGGTTGTGGCGCATTTCCGATAGCATTTGAGCCTGTTGTTCTTAAGAGGTTTAAACAAGAATTTGGTGATGAGTGGCCCTTATCTTTTAACGAGATAGAAACAGATGTAAAAACATATCAGAAAAAAAACAGTACGAATAAAGAAAAATTTGTCTATAACAGTTACTTTGCAGAAGAAGGAAATACAACGCTGGATTATAACAGTTTTAATTTCCCATATATCGACGGAGGTACTTTTAATAATGAACCTATAAGAGAAGCTTTTAAAATAGGTACATTTCAGGATTTTAATCGTATTACTGACGCTGAAGAAAGACTTATTTTATTCGTAGATCCAATTGTTAGAAAAGAACCACATCATTCTTTTAAAATTTCTGCTTTTTCTCCTGTTAAAAAAACTAACGATGATGTTTTCTTTAAAAAAGAACTGAGTAAATTTTTCGGAAATACATCTAGTATTTTAGGTGTACTTACCAATCAAGGCAGTATAAAAGAAGAACATAAAATTATAGATATCAAAGAAAATTTTGCGCTTAGAAATACCTTATTTGACTATTTAGATGCGAATACCGATATGAGTAATAATCTAAACATTCAGATTATTGCTACCGCATTCAATAAAATTGCTAAAAATCTTAAAAATGGAATCATTTCTTTAGGAACCAGAGATCCTATAGAATATTTTTTAGCCGAAATAAAAAAGAATTGTTCGGGGCAAAATAGCAATGCCCATGACTGTATCCAAATAGCTCGAGAGGATCTAAGTGAATTGAAAAATATTATTGATGAAAAGGTAAGAAAAAAAGAATCTTTAACTATTGGTGAAGTTTATACCAAACTAAAATTGACCTCAAAAGCTGATAAAAATGGCTTTGCACAAACGGTATTTAAGGTAATTGGTGATTTTGCCCTGAACACTGATGGCAAAAGTGAAAATGCCTATAGAGCAGCTATTTTACCTATTAACAAAAATCTGGATATTATAGAATTACCAGGAAGTGAAATTGAAGCATTTGGTGGATTTGCATCTCTGAAAGCAAGGCAATATGCTTTTGAATTTGCACGTTTGAGCACCTTATTATCATTGCGAGAAAATGCCGGAGGGTTCAGACCCAATAGTCCTTTTATTGTGAATAAAGGTTTTATAAATCTGGAAAAACAACTGACTGACAGGATAAAAAAAATTAATTTCTTTACAGAGAAAAATCAATACACCTCAGAACTAGAAAATCACTTATTTAATCCTTCTGCAATACGTATCAAGGGTATTTTAATTAGCAATAAGTATCTAAAATTTATTTTACTTAAAGTCCCTTTTGTAGCTACATCGTTACTAGGAACTGTTTTAATGCCCATTGTATCTATTGGATTGTTAACACGTTCTATTTTTAAAAAATCCCCATGGAGAGGATCTAATATTTTAAAAAAAATCATTACCAATAGTATCAATCAAATACACTATTTACCTCTGGAGCCAGTTACTATTTCGATACTTAGTGATCATCGACTAAATAAAAAACTACTATTTCGTTGTGCTGATGGATCTATCAGAAAACGCAAAGCAATAGAGCATACCTCCAACATTATGAATGGTAAAGTACGATATCAATACTATTTTCAAGTATCTCTTTTGGAATATATAAAAAAAGAAAAAATAATATATCCACAAACAGTTGCTAAGAATGCTGTATCGCTAAAAATAAATTCACAGTTAATTCAACATTTAGGACTATCACTCTCTGGTAAGGTAAAAATCCCAGATACTATAGATGGAAATCTTAATCCTGAAAATAAAAGGATTGCCCTAGAAAATAATTATACAGACATTATTACAGAAATACGCATCGACAACGTCAATCTTCCATTACTAAATAATGCAATAAATAATCCTGGGACTTCACTTCATTACTCATTAAAAAACATTAACTATCATGTAAATCCATTATTAGAAATCGATTTACAGAAGCTGGTAGAAGGATGGTATTTTAAAGAACAAACAGAGTCTCTGGACAAGAAATTATTACGTTGACTTTGTCTTATTGAGAAGTGATTTAAAGAGTCGAAAAAATATCTTTGGGAATTAGTTTTTCAAAACATAGACTGTCCTCAACACCTTTATATTGATCATAATTAGGGATTCTATAATATCCACTCTTTTTATAAAGCCCTATTGCTTCTGGTTGTCTTATACCTGTTTCCAAAACACATCTGGTATATGATAATTCATTAGCCCACTTTTCTAATGACAGCAAAACCTGCGTTGCCACGCCTTTTCCCCTGCCTCCAGGAGCGGTATACATGCGTTTGATCTCTACGGTAACTGGATCATATTCTTTGATAGCACCACAGCCTACAGGAATTTCATTTTCATAAGCAATCACAACATATTTAATCGTATCTATCGTATTGAATTGAGCGTAGAAGGCGTGGTCTTCCCCATCTCTTTCCTTTAAATCTTTATCAAGATTCTTAACTAGTTCTATAAAATCTGTATGATGAGAGTTCGTACGTAGTAATTGTAGCATTGTATGGTGTATAATAATGATATGTTGAAGTGGTTAAAACTTTTTTTAATTCGCTATAAAAATGCCTTTTTTCACTCAATTTTTGTCTTTTTCTTACTTCGTAACGCCGCAATGAAGTGCAAAAAACACTTCAATTAATCAAAAAAACATTATTTTTCTCCTGAATCAAAAAAGTGTAAACAACTTTATTATGCTATTCAGTTCTCAATTAAAATTATTTCTTTTGAGAACTGGTATTACACAAAAATAAAAGATAAAGCCGATGATTAAAAGTTATCTGTTTTTTTTATTTTAGAGAAGACGAAACATAAAGTATAGCTGGACTACTGTCTATTGTATGCTGATACAAAGATGAAAAAAAAGCATTTTATCCCAGTAGATCTAAATGGCAAATAGTACAACTCCATTCATAGCATTTCTTTATACGGATACTCATCCAATCATGGCCAGGTTACAAATCTGTAACTGTTAAAAGTTATTCTGAGTTATTGTATCCCAGATTTCTATAACTGATTGAACTATATCTTCATCAAAACCTTCACTAATATTTGTTATAAATAGCTGTCCTTTATTTTTTTCAGGATCAAAAGAAACAAAAGTTAAGATTCCCGGATCTCCTCCTGAATGACCAATCTCACCAGTATTTTCAATTCCCCAAAAGATACCTTCTTTTGCTACCGATATGCCATAATTGCTTTGATAGGAAAACATTTCTTCATAAGAACCTTCTGATAGCAATGTCCCTTTCCCCTTATATCCTTTTATCATTTCTATCAAAAACTTACTTAGATCAGTACTACTAGTTATCAGCCCTCCATCAGCCTTTGTAATTAAAAAGTATCTTGGAACTTCAAATTCTTTTGTAAAATAAAGTGTAGCATAATTTTCCATATTTACCTCATCAAATCCCCATCCTGTCGCATCCATCTGTAGCGGTCGTAGTATATGGATTCGTATATATTCTTCATAAGAGATTCCTGCAGCTTCCTCTACAACATAAGCAGCTAGTGCTGCTGCAATATTACTATATTTTCGATGGGTTCCGGGAGCATTTTCAGAAAAACTATCCTGAGTATACCATTCTCCGGTTTGAGATAAAACTTTTTTCAGAAATACAGAATCATCTATTTCAATATTGGTTTTCAGAAATGCAATATAAGACTGATACTCTTCAGGGTATTCAGATACATTTACAGCAGATGGATTCTGCAATAGATAGCTTCTACCATATGCTGGCCCATCAAGAATTCCAGAGGTATGAGTTGCTAAATGTCTCACGGTAATCGGCAGCCCTGGATGATATGGGTTTGTTACCTCAAATGGGAGATAACTATTAATATTGGTATCCAGATCCAATTTTCCTTGTTCTACTGCTTTCATAATAGCTACAGCAATAAATGTTTTGGAAATTGATCCAATATTCTGAATCGTATTAGAAGTAAATTCTATGTTTTCTTTTATATCTGCATACCCATAAGAATTTTGGTAATTGACATTTTTATCATTGACAATTGCAACTGAAAATCCGGGTAAATCAGATTCTTCATATATCTTTTTTAGTTTATTAGTAAGTTCTACCTGTGTATTAGGAGTATTATCATCATTTTTCTCACAAGAAATAATGAATAATGAAAGCATAAGTAATGTGATTATTTTTTTCATTTGATGTTGTTTTAAAATTTGTAACTAAACCCATTTGCTTAAGAAAAGAATACAAGTACCCCAGTAAAGTATTTTAAACATTTCTCTCCTCAGATTGTTGTCGGTTCTTTTAACATTGTATTTATTCCCCTACTATTATTACTGACAATCCAAAATTGAGAAGGTTGCTTCAGTCTATAACTTTTATATTGAAATACTGCTTATGAATAAAAATTCAGGAAATAGGTTTTATACGATTTATAACTAAAAATTTCGCATTTTCATCGTTTCTTTTTCCTTTCTACTTCGTTTAAAAAATAAACCGTAGCTATAGCTATGCTTGATTTTTTTGCCTTGCATAAAGAAAAAATAATTCAATGAATTTATACGAATTTTTTAATCACAAATCGTATTAGTCCTTTTTTTCAGAAAAAAGAGCACATCCTTTATCATAAAGAAATACTCAAAATGATTATGATATGTGGCTAATTACATATTATAGAAGTCCGGAAATATTTGCACCTAATCGCAGAAAGCGATAATACATCAAATAGTGGGGAGAAGATTACTCATCTATGGAATCATTTTAAAACCTAAGTAACGGGTTGAGACCAATAAGTTTCATACAATATATTTTATACTGCTTAAAATTACTTATTCAAATTTGCTCTTTTTCGTTTAAAAAAACTGCTCCTTTTTTATTTGATAAATTTGAAGGAGACTTGGTATTAGCACAAACAACAGAGGTACTTATAATCTGGTTATGAAAATTCCCGAGTATTTTAATGACACTACGAGTAGCGCATAGATTTAATCCCATCCTCAAATGAAATTACCTGCTAAAATCATTTCTTTTTGTTTCACACCTCAAAATAAAAAGCATCGATAGCCTTGAATAGCTCCATAGAAACAAATGAGATGTTACGAAGTTTCTTATCTGTAAAGAAATCTGGACAAAATATCCTGGCAAAGAAGGTAATTCAGATATAACTATGAACTACCTTAAGGTTTTTTAGTCTGGATTCAGGCTGTTTTATACATGATAAATGTAACCTACAATAAAAAAAACCACATCTGATTATCTAAATCTCTAATCTAGTATAACTTTTTAGATACACTATAATCCTGCAGCCACATTGGTGATTTTATCTAATGCACCACTCACTTTCTGTAGCACTTCATCTTTTTCTGAAATACCATGTCTTTCTTGCAGATAAAATGGATCATTATATGATATGTTTATCTTTTCCTGTTCATCTTGCCATACCAGAATTTTCTGCGGCAAATCTAATCCAGTCGTTTGTGCATTTTGCATAAGAGGTGTGCCTAATCTTGGGTTTCCAAATAAAATAATTCTTGTAGGATTTAATTCTAAACCTACAGAAGCCGCATTTGCCTGATGGTCTAGTTGTGCAATAATCTTTAGATTAGGGTTATTTGTAATTACTTCTACTAATGCGTTATATGTTTCTTCAAAACTTTTGGTACTTATCTTGGTAATTAGTCCCTGCTGTATTTTATCTTTCATACCTTCTTTTAATTCGGTTTGTTCGCCATTAGACGAATCTTTTGCTGTTTGATTACAAGAATTTGAAATGGTACATATCAATAATAGTAGTAGGCAATATCTCATAAAATATAATTTGACTAAATATAGCCGAAGCATAAACACCTCACAGTAAGTTTATTAAAAAATTAACATAACAAAAGCTCCGTATGAATATGAACAAATACGGAGCTTTTGAAAATTTTTGTGCTATAAAGTGATTATTATATCGTTTCTGGTGTTACAACCCTGTAGCCACATTTGATAAATTATCCAGTGCAGTTGTTATGGTTGTAAAGATATTTTCATTCTCTGTAATCCCATGGCGACTTCTCAGAAATGCAGGATCATTGTAGGATACTTTAACTTCATTTTGATCATCTTCCCAAACCAAAATTTTCTGCGGTAAGTCAATTCCGGTAGTTTGCTGATTCTGCATTAAAGGTGTGCCTAAATTTGGATTACCAAAAATCACTAGCCTGGTCGGGTTTAATTCTAGATCTATCGATTCAGCATTCACTGTATGATTGACCTCAGCTACTAATCTTAGATTAGTATTACCATTGATTGCAGCAATCAAAGCATCATATGTTTCTTCAAAACTCTGGGTACTGGTTTTAGTAATAATGCCTTCTCCTTCGTTCAGAGATGCTGCACTTGTATCAACTAATTCATCTGTTACAGTAGTTGCAAAGTTTTCTAATGCAATTCCAGCTACGTTAAGCTCTTCTATTTCCTCTAATCCATATCTGGCTATTAAATAAGAAGTATTATTATATACTACTCTTACTACTCCTGAAGCATCTCTAAACAAAAACATCTTTTGTGGTAAGTCTAAACCTGCCAATTGATTCTTCTGCATTATAGGAGTACCTATAGCCGGGTTCCCAAAAATAATAACTTTAGTACTATCTAATTCCAATCCTACAGAGGCTGCATTCTCAGTATGATTAACCTGGGCGATAATATTTATTGGATTTACGGCATCTAGAGCATCAGTAATTTTCTGATCTGAAATGCTAAATGTTTCTGCACTTACACCAATAGTCAATCCACTTAACAAAATAGAATTTTGATCTGGCGTTGTGGTATCATCATCACATGAAACAAAAATAATTGAAAAAATAAACACATAAAAAAGAGACCTGATTTCCATAAAGTTTTGATTTTTAGAGTTATATATAGTATATCTAATAACAGAAAATATATGAATTTATTTTCTGTTACAAGTAAATTAACTATATATACATACCTCCAATCATCCTTGACTCTCTAATATGTCTCACTTAATCGCTGGCAGTTATTTACAGTCCTACTTTTAAGCAAGTCAGTACTAATCAGTTTTTTAAACAAAGGAAGATTACAACACAATTCTCACTTCACTACTATCCTTTTAATCAACTTATTGGCTGTCTTTTTTTCTTCTACCTCTATTATGTATATTCCTTTACTTAGTGATGAAAAATCAACTTGTAACTCCCCTGATCTCCTAGCACTTACTACCTCACTAATTTTTTTACCAGAAATATCCAGTATTGATATGTGGAATTGCTGTAAACTAATATTGGTTTTAATAGTCACAAAATTATCAGTTGGATTAGGATACACAGTAAAAGCTACCTCTTTTTTTATCTCTTCTTCCTGAGTGGAAAGGATATTAGGAGTATATTTAATAAATGTAATTGCATTTGATTCATTATATCCTACTACTACCGCACCATCAATCTCTACCATAGCTGACAGAAACCCTGATATAGTTCCACCTCCCAGAATATTATTAGTAATTTGATCCCAGTCATTGGTAATTCTATTAAAAACATAAAACGCATTATTACCATTATCCGGATCAAAAACATTAATATAAAGATCACCAACTGCTGTTCTTAAAAATCCAACAGGCCGGATCACCGAATCAGAAAAACTGGGTATTGTTTCTCCCAATTGGGTAAAATCAGAACCGTCATAATGAACCACAGAAACTCCATTGGTTGAATTGTGACTTGTAACATAAATTTCATCTGATGATATTACATCAATATCCACAGTGTTAACAATATCTGACCCACGATAGAGTTCATCCCAGGAATTAGTGGTTTCATTAAAAATTACTACACTGACCCTATTACCGGTACTCGGATCTCTGTAAACCACATAAATAGCCCCTTCTTCATCAATGCCTATCCCCGATGATGAACCTCCAGAAATATTTTCAACTATAGCCGGTAATGTAGTCCATTGGGTACCATCCCATCGTTCTACAGTAATATCGATGAGATTATGAGAATAATAAAGATCTCCTGTTGTAGGATCTTGAACAGGTTTGATATCACTCCCTGCATTACGACCTGTAAAATCAGGCTGTACTCCAAAAGGAATTATTTCCCCATCAGGCTCTATAGTATATACAAAATGACCATCATTCGTATCTTTATCCCCTACGGCAATAACACTCCCATCTTTCTGACCGATTACTCCTTGAGGGAATGCCACTATTGAAGCCATTGAGTTATCATTATCAATCACTATATCCCAGGCATTATTTAATGGATCATATCTCAATAAATCAAAATTCCTGCTTGAGGGTTGCCCAACCGGTACTCCTCTTTGTATATATGCATATATGTTATTGTTACTATCCAGATACAAATCCTTAACCAGAGGTATATCCCAATTATTGGGGTTAAACATTCTTTTTCCTAGCACTTCTAAAGTCTGTGAGACCCCAGACCCTAAAATCATTAAAAAAAATAGAGAGAATAAACGAGTTTTCATTTGTGTAAATATTATTAGGTTTATTGAATTTCTAATCAAATATCTGTGTTTAACAAAATATTCTCATCTGTTAGTATTCTTATATAAAGAGAAATACTATTCCTTGATCCTTAGTTTGCTTACACAACGTGTTTATAAAGTATAACAACTATCTTAAGAATTACCCTAAAAAAAAATTCATTATTTTCAAAAACTATGATTTTTTGTAAAGACATTTTTCTACCATCGTAGATCATGGATCGGATTGTCATTTTTTTTAGATAATATTTTTACAATCTTGCACAAGATGCTGATAAAATAGAAAAACCAGAGAAGTACCTTCTTGATATTTTGCTTTTTTTTGTACTTTGCTTATCAATGAACAAAATAGTTTTCTTTTTAGTATTATTTAGCACGCTAACTACTATATCTGCCCAACAGGATCTTATTATAAAAGATTCTATTTCTCTAAAAGCAGATAGATTTCTGGGCATTGATTCTTTTGGTGCTATTTATTACAGTAAAGGAGATATTTTTTATAAAAAATGGAATGATCACGAATGGCAATTTGGTGATTTTATTTTAGGAAAACTCACATCCGTTTCTATCCGTAATCCATTAAAAATTATTTTATTCTATGAATCCTCAAACACGGTGGTTCTTGTAGATAAATATCTTTCAGAAATTAAAAGAATTAATTTTAATACTATTGCAGATTTTAAGGCAGTGACCCGAGTTTCAGCTGCAAATGATAATAATCTTTGGATCTTTGACAGTAATACACAGTTATTAGAGGTTTTTGATACCGATTCTGATAAAACATTGGCTACTACTCAGCCTATTAATGAAATTCCAATTGTACAAAGGGGGAATTTTAACTATTGTTGGATACTTACACCCACAAAGCTTTTCAGATACAATATTTACGGTAGCCTTCTAGATACTATTGAAAATAAAGAGTTTTTGGATATTAAAATTATAAATGATGATTTGATTATGCATAAAGATGATGGGATATATTATTTATCAATTGCACATCAAGAAATAGAAAAAATAAATCTTCCTCAAATTCCTGTAAAACAGTTTTATGTTACTAATGAAATCCTTTATATTTACCACCAAAGTAAGATTTACAGTTTTGAATTAATACCCCAAAAAAAATAATTTACATATGCATGTAGCCATTGCAGGAAATATTGGTGCCGGAAAAACAACATTAACTAAATTATTAGCTAAGCATTATAGATGGGAACCTCAGTTTGAAGATGTGCTGGAAAATCCATATTTAGAGGATTTCTATAATAAAATGGAACGTTGGTCTTTTAACCTGCAAATTTATTTCTTGAATAGTCGTTTTAGACAAATTCTTGAGATCCGAGAGAGTGGAAAAGATATTATACAAGATAGAACGATTTATGAAGATGCTTATATTTTTGCACCAAACCTTCATGCTATGGGGTTAATGACCAATCGTGATTTTGAAAATTATAAATCACTTTTTGATTTAATGGAAAGTGTCGTAGAAGGTCCTGATTTATTAATTTATCTTAGAAGCAGCATTCCTAATTTAGTAGCTCAAATACATAAAAGAGGAAGGGAATATGAAAATACAATTAGTATTGATTATTTAAGTAGGCTGAATGAAAGATATGAAGCCTGGGCTCATGGATATGACAAAGGTAATTTATTAATTGTTGATGTAGATCATCTTAATTTTGTAGACAATCCTGAAGATCTGGGTACTATTATAAATCGTATTGACGCTGAGTTAAATGGTTTATTTCAAGAATGATTATAGTCTATATAATTTGAATTGATCTAAAGACCTTATCCTGACTAATCATAAAAAAGACCTTTCGATCAAGAAAGGTCTTTTACTTACATAAGTTATAATCCAAGATAACTTATTAAGTCTGTTGTTCACCCTCTGTTTTAGTTTCCTGACTGTCTTCTTTGACAGCAGCCTTATCCAGAGCGTTATCTTTTTGTGCTTCAGCTTCTTTTACTGCTTGTTCTACTTCTTTTTCTATCTCAGCAGCTTCTTTCACAGCTTCTTCTGCGGTATTCTCTACTTCGTTTTGAACTTCGCTAGTTGGCTCTACAGGTGTTTCTGTCTCTTTGCTCGTATCTCTGCAAGAAACAAATACTACATTTAAAGTAAACAAAAACGCGACTGCTAAAATTACTTTTTTCATAATATGAAAATTTTTGTTTGTTATTATGTGGCTATAACGGTGTTCTAATCTCACTATTTCTATTACCTTGGTAATGTTTTCACAAAAAACCTTAATTTTTTTAACACAATGAATTTCAATGATTTATTTCAATTCCTTTCAGAACTACAACAAAACAACAATAAAGAATGGATGGATATTAATCGAAAATGGTATCAAACAGTTCGTAGCTTTTTCATTGATTGGTTAGATAATTTGGATGCAAAACTTGCTACCATTGATCCTGACTATTACCCGACATCAGGGAAAAAAGGAATCAATCGCATTAATAACAATTTACTTTTTCACCCTAACAAACCTGTTTATAAAAATCACTTTGCCGCAGGATTGGATCAACGTTCCAAACAAGGAGATTTTTATATCCAGATAGGCATCGATGATTGTGAACTGGCGGGTGGATACTGGAAACCTGCTCCTAATATTCTAAATAGTATAAGAGAAGCAATTGATTATAATGGTGAAGAACTGGTGACTATACTAAACAAAAAGAGTTTTCAAAAAACTTTTGGAGGATTGTTATCAGATAAAGATATGCTAAAAAAAGCTCCAAAAGGGTATGCAATGAATCATCAGCACATCAATTTACTTCGTCTTAAAACCATAGCTGTCATCCGTCCAGTGACAAAAGAAGAAGTACTGGATACTAATTTTGAAGAAAAAGTTATTGAAGTCTACAAAGAAATGCTTCCTTTTAGAAGATATCTAAATCAGGCAGTCACAGTTTAATACCATTCATCAGTTGAATTATAAGATAAGTATTGAGAAAATACTATTCTTTTTTACTATCTAATATTGCTACGAAATACTTAATAATAGTATTTGTTGCTCCGGTATTGCTATTAATAAAATGTCCAGATATCATGCCTGTTTGCTCTCTGAATTTTTTATCCTCTAATAATCTATTCATAATTACAGTAAATTCTGCAGCAGTAGAAACAGAAAATAATCCAGCAAGTTTTTGCAATTGTTGAGCTTCTCTAAATTTCTCAAAATGCTGACCTATGACAATAGGAATTCCAAAAGTTGCCGGTTCCAGGATATTATGCAAGCCAGAAGTTCCCATAGCCCCCCCTACATAAGCAATATCGGCATAACTATATATTCGTGACAAATACCCAATAGTATTCATAACAAACACCTGGTAATCTGTTATGTTTCCCCCTTTCTTTTCTGAAAATAAAATGGTTTTTTGTTTTAATTTTTGCTTTAGCACATTGATACCAGCATCTTTAATCTCATGGGGCGCAATGATAAAACACACTTCTTCTGATGCATTATTTATAAAATCTATAAAAACATCCTCATCCTCTGCCCAGGAACTTCCAACCACAATACAACGTCTATGATTTATAAATTCTGAAATAAAATCTACCCGATTGTCCATCTCTATTTGTCGAGACACCCGATCAAATCGAGTATCACCACTAATTGTTACATTATCAAAACCGGCTTGATTCAATAACTCTTCAGAAATCGAATCCTGAACAAAAAAATGATCAATCGTTTTTAATGCATTCTTCATAAAACCTCCATACCATCTAAAAAAAGACTGATTTTCTCTAAAAACAGCCGACACAATAGTAATAGGGATATTTTTTCTTTGTAATTCTCTGAGGTAATTTGGCCAAAATTCATATTTTATAAAAACGGCAAGTTCAGGATCAACTAACTTTATAAATCTTCGTGCATTTAATTTAGTATCTAATGGTAGATAGACAATAAGATCTGCTAATTGGCTATGTTTCTTTACCTCATAACCAGAAGGAGAAAAAAATGTAACCAATAATTTATAACTCGGATATTTCTCCTTAAGCACCTCCATTAGAGGAACACCTTGCTCATACTCTCCCAAAGAAGCACAATGAAACCAAAGAACCTGATCTTCAGAATGTATATTGCTCGCAAGTATATCAAAGACATTTTTTCTTCCATTAACAAATAATGCAAGTTTTGGACTTAATCGTCCAATAACAGGAAGCAATCTATTGAAGAGAGTAATTAAGATAGTATATAAGAGACCCAAAAGTAATCATTTTATGTGCAGCTAAAATACAGTTCTTTATGCTATTTCCCTATTTCAAAAAAAGCAGTTCATAAAATATTCAGAAATATTTTTTATCTTTTATACTACGAATCCTGTAAACACATTCCTGAAGGGACAATAAGCTTTTGTAATCTTCAATTTATTAAGGTAAAAATAATAATTTTATAACTGTCAAATTTAGGATACAATAAGCTTAGCAGTGTCTCTAATTTAAAGAAATGCAATAAAAACACATCAAAAGTGATGATCACATTGCCAATCGTATCATAATTTTGTACTTTCGTCGAGTCACAAAACATGTTTAATGAGGAAGATTCAAATGGTTGACTTAAAAGGTCAATATGAGCATATAAAAGAACGTATAGACACCTCTATCTCAGAAGTTATAAACGCTACCGCTTTTATTAATGGTCCAGAAGTACACAGCTTACAGAAAGAATTAGAAGAATACTTAGATATAAAACATGTAATCCCCTGTGCCAATGGTACGGATGCATTGCAGATTGCCATGATGGGACTTGGACTAAAACCGGGTGATGAAGTAATTACTGCAGACTTTACATTTGCTGCTACTGTAGAAGTAATTGCATTATTAAAACTAACACCTGTATTGGTAGATGTAGAACTCGATTCTTTTAATATTAATCCTGATGCTATTCGCAAAGCAATTACCCCTAATACAAAAGCTATTGTTCCTGTTCATTTGTTTGGTCAGGCGGCCAATATGGCTGCTATCATGGAAATTGCCAATGAGCATGGCTTATATGTTATAGAAGATAATGCACAAGGTATTGGTGCCAGTTATAAATTTGCGGACGGAAAAGGAGCTAAAACCGGAACTATTGGTCATGTATCATCTACTTCTTTTTTCCCTTCCAAAAATTTAGGTTGTTATGGAGATGGTGGAGCTATTTTTACTAATGATGATGATCTGGCGCATACGATAAGAGGTATTGTTAACCACGGAATGTATAAGCGATACCACCATGATGTAGTAGGTGTAAATTCTAGATTAGATTCTATACAAGCTGCAGTTCTTAGAGCAAAACTACCACATCTGGATCAGTATAATAATGCCAGAAGAGAAGCTGCCAGAAAATATAATGAAGCTTTTAAAGGTGTTGATCGTATTATTATACCAAAAGTAAAAGGCAATAATTGTGAAACTAATGAAACCATAATTTGTGACACTTGTAATTGTCATGTATTTCATCAATATACATTGCGCGTAGTAAATACTAATCGTGATGCTTTGGTAAAGCATCTTAATGCCCAGGGAATTCCTTGTGGTGTATATTATCCAATTCCTTTGCATAAACAAAAAGCCTATATGGATGCTCGATATGATGAAGCTGATTTCCCTATTACAAATCAATTGATAAAAGAAGTAATTTCTTTACCAATGCATACAGAATTAGACACTGAACAAATTGATTTTATCACAAAAACTGTTATTGATTTTGTGATTCAATAATACGATATGCTTATTCACTTAAAACTAGGGTTGGTAATCTTATTTTTAAGTTTAAAAAAAATATTTACCCCTTTAGTTTAATTAACTATAACCAATCAATACACATTTTCAATGGATTCACTTTGTATCTGTTATAATCTAGTCGATCATAATTTACCTGGAATTCCTCCGCTACCAGAAGCCTATATTGTCCCTATAACAAATAACCAATTAGGGTATGTAGAAAAACAAGCAACCCCAGACACGCTAAAAAGTTTTGGGATACCCTACTTAGAGACATCTCATGAACAACTCTTAGATATATGCGCTATCCTAAAACCGGTTATGCTAGAACAACGTTTCAGACCGGCAAAAAAAAGAAAAAACTTTGGGCTTGCCGATATTATCAAAGATCCTCAAATGAAAGAAGTTGTGAGTAGCCATATTCATAAAAACTTATCCGTTTTTTATGAATTAGTGATTACTAATCAATATGCAATTAGCTATAATGCTCAAAGAAAAGATCCGTTTGAAGATCACAGGCTTTCTACAAACAACAACACACTAACCCCCATATTAGAGTTTACAAAAACAGAAGAAGGAATTGATTATTCATTTTCTTTAAAAGATAATGAAAAGGTCATTATCCCACAAAATCACGATATCCAAATATTATTGAACGAACCTTCTTGTATTACAATAGGTACGCATGTTCATCATATAGAAAACCTGAATGCTAATAAATTAAAGCCTTTTTTTAGTAAAGAAAAAATTACCATCGCCAAAAAACACATAAAGACATATCTGGATAAAGTCATTATCCCTGTTATTAAAAATGTAGATGTTGTAGCTAATGGTTTTGAAATACGTATTTACAAAAACATCGTTTCTTATGAGATTGAAATCATTCAGGATTTTATAAAAGAAAATTATGTAGCAAAAGTTGTGTTTCACTATGAGCAAGCTTCTTTTGATTTTAACAGTGCCAAAAACACTTCTTCTAATGTAAATTTTGGGGCTCAGGAAGAAATCCAAATTACACAAACCAAAAGAGATCACGATGCAGAAAAAGAAATAATTTCTCTTCTGGAATCCAAAGGATTAGCAGTAAATAACAATCTCTTCTTAGAAATTGAAACATCAGAAGATCCTCTGGCTATTTTTAATTGGGTGCAACAAAACTATAAACAACTGGAAGGTGAAGGTTTTAAGATAATGCTTCCTTCATTAGAAGATAGAACTATAAATCTAGATTCACATCAGATTAAAATTCAAAACAAAAAAAAAACGACTGGTTTGACATCAAGGGAATAGTAACTATAGGATCGTTAGAAATTCCTTTCTCCAGATTTATAAAAAACATAAAAAGCAATAACCGTTTCTATCGGATTGATGATACACACGTTTTTATCATTCCGATAACCTGGATGAGTCGCTATAAAAAACTTGCAGATTTTGGAAAAGTAGAAAACAACAGTATACAAGTCCCCAAAAGTAATTATACTATACTCCAGGATATCGTTCCTCCAGAAGAACTTGTAATACATGAAAATACGAGCCTGGAGTATCGACAATCAACTAGATTAAAAGCTTCGTTAAGACCCTACCAGGAAGCAGGTGTAAAATGGCTTATAAAACACTACCAAAACCAACTCGGTGCTTGTCTTGCAGATGATATGGGATTAGGGAAGACATTACAGACAATTGCTGTATTAGATTTTGCAAAAGAACAGCTCTCTCCAGAAGAAGGTGAAGTAAAAAAAGTACGACTGGACCTGTTTAGCGACCCGCTGGAAATAAAAACGTACTTAAAAGCGCTCATCGTTTTACCATCATCATTGGTATTTAACTGGGCGCAGGAAATCATAAAATTTGCGCCTCATCTAAATATTGTAAAATACACCGGGGCTGATCGTAAAAAAACAGCACCATATATCGAAACTTATGATATCATTCTTACCACCTATGCTACGGTATCCAGAGATATAAATATTCTAAAGAAGACCACGTTTTCATACCTAATAACTGATGAAAGTCAGCAAATCAAAAATAAGGAATCAAAAATATTTCAAGCAATCAATAGTATCTCCGCAATTCATAAAATTTCACTAAGTGGTACACCTATAGAAAATTCCTTGGCAGACCTATGGTCACAGATGGAATTTATTAATCCGGGGATGTTAGGTAGTTTTTCATTTTTTAAAGATCATTTTAAAATCCCTATAGAAAAACATCAGAATTTAGAGCGAATCTCTGAGTTAAAAACATTAATCGAACCATTCATCCTGAGAAGAACCAAAGAACAAGTAGCAAAAGATTTACCTGAGTTATCAGAACAAATTATTTATACTGAAATGTTAGCTGCACAAGAAAAAGAATATGAATCCCAAAAATCAGCCGCCAGAAATCTATTGCTAGGTATCGATCCGGTTTCTACAAATAAGATTCATATTATGAACACATTGACAAAATTACGTCAGTTAGCCAATCATCCCAAATTACTAAACATAGCTTCAGAAGATCCATCTGGTAAATTTCAGGATGTCACCTCCTATCTAAATACACTGGTACGATCTCATAAAAAAGTACTCATATTTAGCTCTTTTGTATCTCATCTGGGCATCTATCAGGAATGGTGTACCAGTAATAACATTTCTTTCCTTACCTTAACAGGTAAAGTTCAGAGCTCTGATCGAGAAGCTATCGTAAATGAATTTCAGGAAAATGATGCTATTCCCTTATTTTTTATCTCTCTAAAAGCAGGTGGGGTTGGTCTTAATCTTACCAAGGCATCTTATGTAGTTTTATTAGATCCCTGGTGGAACCCTTTTATAGAAAAACAAGCAATTGCGCGATCACATCGTATCGGTCAGACTAATAATGTTATGGTTTCTCGTTTTATCACTAAAAATACAATTGAAGAAAAAATAGTACAGTTACAAAAACGAAAAAAACATTTGTCTGATGAAATAATCTCGAAAGATGCCATTCCTGATTATATTAAAATAGAAAATGACCTGAATGAATTATTAAAGTAATTTATCAATACAGCTCCTCTTGAGTAATGATTCTAAAATCAGTATGTATACTCAAAAAAACAATGATCGATTTTTAAATTATTTCATTTTGAATTATATTACTAACTTAGTCACGCAACAACTTTATATAATTCAAGGGCTTATGAAATTTTTTTACACGCTAATTTTTGCATTAATTAGTACGACTATTCTATCGCAAAACACATATCTACATTGTGGAAAATTAATAGATACTAAAACAGGAACGATACTAACCGAAAAAACTGTGGTAGTCTCTGGCAACAAAATTATAAAAGTCGAGAGCGGTTATCTGGATGGAAATCCCGATGACATTACCATTAATCTTAAAAACAAAACGGTGATGCCAGGATTAATAGATATGCATGTTCATTTGGAACAGGAGACGAACCCAAATGCTTATTTAGAGAAATATACTGCAAGCGAAGCTGATGTAGCTTACAATTCTGTAGGATTTGCAGAGGCAACACTCCTGGCAGGGTTTACTACCGTCAGAGATCTTGGCGGCAGTGGTGTAAATATATCCTTAAAAAAGGCTATTAATAAAGGGAGGATTGACGGTCCACGTATTTTTACTGCAGGTAAATCACTGGCTACTACAGGAGGGCATGCTGATCCTACTAATGGTAATAAAAGATCTGAAATTGGTGATCCGGGGCCAAAAGATGGTGTTGTAAATAGTATTGAAGATGCTAAAAAAGCTGTTCGTCAACGTTATAAAAATGGAGCAGATTTGATCAAAATTACAGCTACAGGAGGCGTATTAAGCGTTGCCAAAAGTAGTTCTAATCCTCAGTTTACAGTAGAGGAGATCAAAGAAATTACAAAAACTGCTAAAGATTATGGGTTTCATGTAGCCGCACACGCCCATGGTGATGAAGGAATGCAGCGTGCAATTTTGGGAGGTGTAAAAACAATAGAGCACGGAACTCTTATGAGTACCAAGACCATGGATCTTATGAAAAAGTATAAGGCATATCTTGTTCCAACTATTACTGCCGGAAAAGAAGTTACAGAAAAAGCGGCAATCGATGGGTATTATCCAGCGATTATAGTTCCCAAAGCACTAGAAATTGGTCCTCAGATACAAAATACTTTTAGCAAAGCCTTTAAGCGTGGAGTACGTATTGCTTTTGGCACAGATGCAGGAGTATTTAAGCACGGACAAAATGCAAAAGAATTTGCATATATGGTAGAAGCAGGCATGCCGGCAATGACCACGATACAATGTGCCACGATTGTAAATGCCAAAATACTCAATATGAGAACTCAGCTAGGACAAATTGCTCCAGACTTTTTTGCAGACATTGTAGCTGTAAACGAAGATCCTACTAAAGATATTTCTACTATGGAAAATGTAGTGTTCGTTATGAAAGATGGAAAAGTGTTTAAGCAGTAAACTATCTCGGAGCAAGTCCATCAGGCATTTATTGAAAAAAAAAATCGATTTCGAGACAAGCCTCTGAGTATTTAAATCTCGATGATCGTGCAAAATCATCTCAAATTAATAAAGAAACACTATTTTTAGTGCTATTTCTTTATCTATTTATATATAAGTATCCAGCTTTATCTTTTGCTCCTTCGATTTTTAAAACATAATAGTATGTACCTTCTGGCAACTCTGTCTTTTGAGAAATAGTCGCTCTACCTTCAGAAATACCTGCGAAATTTTGATTCTCATGGTACGCCTGTTTCTGAAAAACCAATACTCCCCATCTGTTATAAATCATTAGTTCATTTTCTGGAAATTTTGCTAGCCCTTGAATTGTAAAAGTATCATTAAAACCATCTCCATTAGGAGATACCGCAGTAAAAATCTCTAAATCACCATCTAACAATCTGGTAGAAGATCCAAAAGTCAATACCTCATACTCATCCGGGATAATCACATCAGAAGTAATCTCTCCCTGATCCGTATTTCCAGTAAAATTAGTGTTTCCTAAATTTACCCATTTTTTTAATTCTTTATGCCACCCTACAACTCTTAAATCTTCTAGATTATTAACCAAAGTAGGTATATTACTATTCGAATCCCAGGTCAGAGAAACTCTTGTTTCTTGAGTACCATCCAAATCCCAAAATTCAAAAACACTAACTCCAAATAAGAAATCATCAAAAGCATTCGTATCAAAACTTTCTACAAAAAAATTAGGCGTATTTGGATTTTCAAAAAAGTAAGCAGCTCTGGATGTACTAACTGCTGCACTTTCAATTTTGATAGGTCTTATTCTAAAATCATCTCCTACAGGAAAAGAAAAATCTAATTCCCCGGTCATTGATGCATATCCATCAATATATCGGTCATTACTCTCTCCTAAATAGGGAGTATCACCTATATACATTAAGGAAATATCTTTTTGATCTCTTGGCGTAAATACTTTGCCATTAATAAATTCCTGAAAGTTTACAACTCCAACACCTACTTCTAAGAACATATCTTCTATAACATCAATCTCTATGTCATAAAATACTGGTGATTTAGTCCCGGATACCAAAAGACTACCGTCATTATAAAAACCAACTTTTCCCAGGTTATTATCAAAATCTCCATCATTCGTAACATCTATATGAAAACCAATTTGTCCCTTACCATGAATTTGAACATCTCCGAAATTATGAAAAGCTTCTTGTGAACATACTACCCCAGTCATTATTATTGTAATTAAAGTAGTTGTTATATTTCTTACTGTTGACATCCTTATTATGTTTTTGGCATTTATTTACCGTAAAGATATATGAGGAAAGACCTTATATTTGGTAATATTAGATAAGCAGGAAGCATATATAGATAAATGAATATTTTAATGCGTTAAATGGTTTTAACGAAGATTAGAACTAATAAACATCGGTGAATGGAAGTAATTAAGAGATAAGCTGATCATACCAATTCTAAAAAGCATAGTCATTGAACTCATTTAATAGAAATATAAAAAAAGAATAAATAGATCGTTAAAAATAATTTGCCAGTATCTTAGTACATGTTTCATCAAATAACTATCTCATGAATGCTCGAACTATAAAAATAATAACGTTGCTTCTTTTTATAACTCAGGTAATATTAGGACAAGAATCAAATCTTTCAATATTCAAAAACCTGGTAGGAAAAGAGTGGAAAGCAGAAGGGAAATGGAGTGATGGGAGTAAGTTCAAACAAGAAACAATCTTCACGTTTGATCTAAATAACACAATAATCATTGCAAAATCTAAAGGATTCATAGATAAAAAACAAAGTAAATATGGCTGGCGTAATCACGGAATCAGAAAATTCGATAGTAAAACAAAAACAATTAAATTCTGGGAGTTTGATGTTTTTGGCGGACTTACTCAAGGAGAAGTAATAATTAATGATAAAAACATGTTTTATCAATATCAATATGGTGAATCACTTGTTACGGATATGTGGGAATATGTTGATGACTATACTTATAACTTTAAAGTGGGGAATTATCGTGATGGGGTCTGGAAAGAACTATATCTTGAAACTCAATTCAAAGCAGAAAAAAATATTAATAGTGGCAGATAACAAGTCTGTTTTATAAAACTACATTGACGAGATACCATTTTTAGAAAGACATCACAGTTAATCTCATAAAAAAACTAACAGTATATGTATAAAAACTAAAACTTAAAAGAATCATCTTTTAATACCAATTTAAGTATAAATATCGCAGTAAAGTTGATGTTCTTTTAAAGTCTAAACACTGTGACTAGATTGTATGAGAGTGTAAATATAACCTTGTCTGAACACTAAATTTTTAATTTACACATTATTCAGATAAGATGACAAATACAGAACAACAAGAACTAGAGAAGAAAGCTCTTGAACAATTTATGAGCGGCAAGAGTTTATTTGGCAAAGATGGCGCATTTGCA
>NZ_VTZU01000039.1 GCF_008370685.1 Aquimarina sp. RZ0 | reverse complement strand
GTGGGTGAATCGTTAAGAAAAGGAAAATTAAAAAACCAATAATAATAAAATTTAACTATAATTGCAGTATCTCTCAAAGTGGCACCATTTGACCGAAATAGGTGGCACGGTCACTCCGAAATAGCCATCTGTTTTGGTCTTGGAGTCAAAAGTTTTTGATGAATTATCTATAAACTCTCGCTTCCAAGTAGATATTTGGGAAGGATGAATGTCAAACTTTGAGGCGATTTCCTGCAAAGTAAGTTGATCTTTGATAGCCTCCAAAGCAACCTTTGCCTTGAATGCAGAACTAAATTTTCTTCTCGATTTTTTCATATGTACAGCATTAAATTTACAATTTAAGTAGCTGTCTTAAAAATGGGGAGTATTATAGTATTACCCTGAGCTTGTCGAAGGGTCACTTTGCTTTGGCAAAAGCAAAGTTTATGACTTCTACACATTCTTTAAAAGTTTTCTAACGAGAAGCTTCTTTAATAAAGGTAATGGAACACTTATTATGCGAGCAGACGTAAGGAGGGGAGTGTAATGTGTGTGGAATGGGAATATTTCCCTTCATTTTTTAATCACAAGCTCCAAATTCTATTCTATAACATTTAATTTTTTCATTAAAAAAGTTGCACTTTTATTTTTACAAACTCCATTTCTTAGTTTATAATCGAATTCTAAATCATTATTTTTTATTTCAACTTCAAAACATTTGTTTACTAAGTTATTGGGGTGTTTTTTAGATGTATCACATACTTTCAAGTCATGTGTAGCAATAACACCTACAGCATTTTTTGAAATCAATTTTTCTATTATTTTAATAGTTCCTTGTTGTTTATCTTCTGAATTTGTGCCTCTTAAGATTTCATCCAATAAAACAAAACAATTATTCTTTTCAACTTCATCCATGATTTGTTTTATTCTTTTTATTTCTGCAAAAAAATAAGATTCGTTATCATTTAATGAATCTTTTTGCCTCATAGAAACTATAACTCTGAGAGGGTTAATATTTGCATCAGTTGCACAAATAGGAGATCCTATACTGCCTAATACCATATTAACACCTAGTGTTCTTAAAAAAGTACTTTTCCCAGCCATATTTGAACCAGTTAATATAACCATATTATTATTGAAGAAAGAAATAGTATTACAAACTCGTTTTTCTTTAGCTAATAAAGGGTGTCCTAAATCTTTGAATTCTAATATAGAATCATTGTTAATTTTTGGATAGACAAAAGACTTATTATTATAAGAGAAGTTTGCGATACTATTTAATGCCTCAAATTCTCCAATTGTATCTAACCATGCATCGACGTGGTTTTTATGCGTTTTTTTCCATTTTAATATAGAATTTAAAACATTAATATGATAGAGTCCTAAGCCATTTATCAAAATAGCACCAGTAACATTTTGGATATTTTGTAAATTTGAAAATAAAGATCCTAGTTTTTTTATGTGGTTACTTGTTAAAATCTTATTGTAATTTAACTTAGCTTTTAAATCATTTAATTTTATACTATTAAATTCTTCTTTTTCAATTGCTTCTATAATATAACTATAGCTTTTAAGTACATCAGATATTTTATCCGAACCAACAATTTGTTTTTTGATTTTTTTTAAATATAAAAGCGTTATTAATAAATTAATAAAAAATATAGTTACCAAAACCGAGACAAGGTTTGTGTTATTAGTAAAATAACTAGTTATAGCTATTATAATAAATAAAATAGGAGATACGTAAGAGGTAATTAAAGTAAATTTAGATACATCATTATCTTCTTTTTTCGCCCATTTTATAAGAGATAAATAATTTTCCTTATTATCCTGTGAAATCTCGCAAAACACAGCTAACTTTTGTCTCCATTCCACCCGTGGCGATAATTCTTTTATTGCTTCTTGATTCGATTCTATTTCATTTTTAGTTAATGAAGATTTTAATAATTCAGCTAAAATTTTACTTCCTATATAGGTTTTTGTTCGATTCAAATATTGAAATATAGAATTATCACCAAAAAAATCTAAATCATATGAGTGCAAATGCTGACTATTTATATATTGATAGCCGTTATCAAAAGGCAATGCACCATTATTTAAAAAATCGATTTCATTTTTGTTTATCAAAATCAAATTTTTTGCTATCTTTTTTTTCAAAGCAACTTTCCCGTGTACTATGAGTGATGCGAAAAATAGCACTAAACTAACACTAAATAAAACTAAGTATATCCACGCATTTGTTTTATAAAAAAGAAAAATAAAATACCCACATCCCAAAATGATGATTAATCTTATAATTGAAACAATGTTATATGTTTTCTTTTCTTTTTTATAATTAATTGAACTGATATGTTTAAGTTCTCTATATTTATGCATTTTAAAATATTTTCTGGTTTATTCAAATTTCCTTCCTGATTCGATTATTAATTTTTGAAAAGATGAACTCTTTTTAACATCCTCCAAAATATTATTGACTTGTGGTTTCTCGAATTCTGGAAAAAGATACTTAAAAAAGTGATTTAAAATAAAAGTCATGAATTTATTTGTTGAATAAAAACCTAAATATAGCCTTTCGAATATTGCTCCTGAATATGCTTTTGGCGTATAACTAGTTTGTCCAAGAACTACAAATTTTTTACCTCTTTTTTCTGCTTCTTGAATTGTTCTGAAAATCACATTATAATAGGTAGAACTATTAGTTGTTTCATTATAATCTAGGCCTAAATACATCGGTATTAACTCGTTTTCACCTTCTATAACAAACTCAGCGCAAATAAGCTTATTGTCTTTATTTCTACAAGTTAGAATAAAACTATTATTTGCTAAATAGATAGAGGAATTCTTGAAAAAACTACTATTTAATTTTTCAAATTTGTATTGACTTTTATCGTATACGTTTTTATATAAACTATATATTTCATCCGATAAATGCCCATATTCTTCAAGAACTTCCCATTTATAATTATTTTTGCTACTTTCTTTTATTGCACTTTTAAATCGTTGACGATATCTTCTCCTTAGTATCTTAGGATATTCATAATTTTCTTGAAATATAGGTATAAAACTATTAGCTAAAGATTCAAATATTTTTAATTTATTAAAGAATAGTTCAAATGGTTTTAATTCATTTTTCGGAATTTCTTTAAACATCATTAGTTTAGCGCCAACTTCATCAGATTTGTCTGTTAGAAGTTTAAAAATTTCATCCTGATGTGCATCATAATAATTGGTGTCAATTACTATATGATTTTCACATGTAGCAACAGGTGAACCAATTAAAAAAAGTTTAGTGCTAAAAAAATCTGAAAAAATAATCCGAATTTTTTCAACTATTTTTTTAACCACATTACCAGCTAAAACATCTAATTTTAAAGAATACTTGTAACAAGGAATAAGTGAATTAATATTATTTAAATCATCAAATAGTGCTAAATAGAAACATTCAACGCCATCTAACTTAGATTTTTCTATAACTTTTGTAAACTCATAACTTTTAAAAAAGGATTCTTTTTGATAAAGGATATTCCATTCTATAGGATTTAAGTCATCAATAGAATAAAACCATTTATGTTTTATTGAAGTCATTACTGTTATGTTAAGTTATATTTTTTTACTAAATATTTTAAAGCTTCTAAAACCTTATCTATATGCTCGATAGTATGTTCAGACATTAAACTCATCCTAATTCGTGATAATCTTTTAGAAACTGCAGGGTATAAAACAGGGTTTACATATATATTCATTTCATGTAATTCCCTAGCTATTTCTTTTGTTATGAGATCATCTCCTATAATAATAGGAAATATAGCAGTTTCGCTATTGCCAATATTTAAACCTAAATCAATAAGGTTCTTTTTAAAATATCTTATATTACTCCATAGCTTTTCTCTTCTTTTTTTATCATTTTCAATGACATTCAAAGAACAAATCATTGAACCAGCTACTTGCGGAGTAAGTGCTGTTGAGAAAATATAACCTCTTGAGTAAAAATGTAATAAATCTATTAATTCTTCACTAGCAGCAACAAAGCCTCCAACACCTCCCAATGCTTTAGAAAAAGTTCCAGAAACAATATCGACCTTACCAGATAAATTAAAGTGCTCTGGTGTACCGTGTCCATTTTCTCCAATAACACCAGTAGCATGTGCCTCATCTACCATTACGTATGCTCCATATTGTTCTGCTAATTCTTTAATCTTATCTAGAGGAGCTATATCTCCATCCATAGAGTAAACACCATCAACAACAATCAATTTGGTTCTAAAATTATTTTTCACCTTACTTAAAACAAATTCTAAGCTTGACATATCATTATGCTTAAAATATTTAACATTAGTGTTTTTACAACCATCTATAAGGCTTGCATGTGCTAACATGTCTACAATTGCAATATCTTTTTCTCCTAATAATGATAATAGAGAAGAACTATTTGATCCGTAACCAGAAGAATAAATTATAGATTTTTCACATCCTTTAAATTTGGCTATTTTATTTTCTAATTCTCTATGTAATTCTGTAGTACCTCCTAATAATGGTACACTTCCTGCTCCAGCTCCATATTTTCTTGTTGCTCGAACTCCAGCCTCTATCACTTCAGGGTGATTGGCTAAATTTAAATAATCATTCGAAGCAAAATATATCATTTCTCTAGTTTCACCAGTATATCTATCTTTTACAAGTCGTATTGGTGAGGAAGCATTCATTGCAACCCTTTTATAATTATAGTGTTTATTGTAATCTAAATTGTTTGTCCATTCTTTAAACTTTACAGCCCTACCCATTATATCAAGTTCAGGGAAATCGACATAATCTGCTAATGTTTTTATCTTAGTCTTTGTTTTCATTTGTATTTGATTTTAAGTCTTTTTTACGTTATCTTTTTTATTTGTTTGTGATTTTTAAATCTTTGTCTAATTCATTATTTCCTTTAAGTTTCCAAATAACTGAATCTAAATAATAATGATGAAAAGCAAATCCCCAGAAAAAGCCAGATAAAATGTAGTTTAAAAGTAAATTTTCAGTTATTAAATTAGATGCAAACCGAGGTAAGTGATAAAAGAAATTAGAGAGTAGTGCAAAAAGTATAAAAACCCCTATTCTTTGAGTTAGAACAACAGCAAAACCATATACTTTTTTATCTTCTTTTTTGTACTTATTAGTGTTATGGAAGTTTATTATTCTATGGTATTGTATATTATGAAAAACTGTTATAGCAGCTATTACTATTATTATAGGAATATCCATCATAAAAATAATATTATAAGATAAAATCACAGTAATCATGAGTAACCATTTTGGCAAATTCTTTTTAAAAGAATACTCTTTTTTCAAATTAAGTAGGAAGTAATATCCAATGGCTAGTATAAAAATAGCTCCTAAAATAATACTAAAATATTTTAAGCAAACAGGAAGAGTAAATTGTAATATAAGATTTACAGCTAAAGCAGATAAAATTAAAAGTTTAGAAATTGTATGCAATCCTATTTTTTTTAAATTAAGTATTTTAAATTGTGACAAAATAAAAATGATTACACCAACTATTAGTAAGCTATTTGCAACTTTTTCCCAAATTTGAAGAGAAATATTTATTGTTTCTGAAACATGTAATAAGTAAGACTTATCTATTTGATTATATATTATTGGAAAAATTGTTCCTGTAGCTAATAAAGTACCATCAAGTCTTCTGGAAAGGGTATCTTTTTCGTTGTTCTTCTTTCTATAAATAGCTACAAATCCCCAATGTTGGCGAACTAAATGATAGAAGGCATAAAAAAAAGCAAACCTGTTAAAAATAACATATGCAGCACTTGCTTCCTCTATACTACTATTACTAAAATAGAAGAATAAAACATATAATGGCGCCACTAAAAACAATAATAGACTTTTCAATAAAAAACCTTTATTTTTTTTATAATAACTCTTATCGAAGTATGTTCGAGTATAGGTAGCAAAAGAATGTGTTCCATCAAAAAGACAGGCCCAAGTTAAAAATATAATTACCATAGATAACTCGGTTGGCAAATTAAAATATAACATTAATTGATATACCATAATAATGGCAAACCCAATTAGAGCAGGGAAAATAACCCATTTAAAATCTTCTTTTTTATTGTAAACCCAACTTGATTCTGATAATATACTTTTCATTTATTTGTTTTTTAATTAATTCTACTTCTAAGTTCATATCATTAGTTAATGTCATAAAAACATAATGTGTTACCCCTTTTTTGTTGTTATTTTTAAAATAATTAGTTGCATATATAACTAAGTAATTTTAGTTTGCTGTAATTCAGATTATTAAATACATATATTGTGTTATACGTTGTAGATATACGACGTGGTGGCTATACTAAAAAAGGATCGTCAATTAGAGTTCTACAGTTAGACAAAGGATCGTCAATTAGAGTTCTACAGTTAGACATGTGTATAGAAATTATCTCGCAGAGTAATTTTATACTTATGCGGCAACTTCACGAGAATGGCGTAAAAACTTTTTTCACGTATGTTTTATCGAATACGCGATTTATAATACACCTAAAAGTGTTTGCTTTTTTTGGTGTGGCCAAGCGTTGGCAAATTGTGTGTAGAGAAAAATGCATTGAGCATTTTTATTCACAAAACAATAAAGCGGTTGGGCGCGGCAATTTTACATAACGGCAAATTATAGCTACAAATTTCAAACGTGAGGTTTAATCATAAACGCCTTAAAAGAATTTTTAATGACCCTAGTAGCTAATATTGCTATGAAATAGAATCACTGTGGGATATTTTACATAATACTACATTATAGTTACAATAGAACTAAATAAACCGCAAATTGGCTTTTACATAATTGCTGACGATATAAAACACCTAACGGTGTCGTTATATCTGCAATTATGTAAAATACTCCGTATACGCCAATTTGCTACATTATATATTTGTACTATAATTTATATTATGTAAAATAGAATATTTAAAAAACACATTGCTCTAATTTGTTGCAACACTATTTTCTTCTAGTTTTGATATTGTACCTGTATATCCGATTTGGGTTCTGTGACTTGTGTTAATAGTCATATCACTTCTTCCACTTTCAAATAAAACAATCAAGACTCTACATGATTCTGTTTTATTTTTAAAGTTTAATGTTATCCTTTGCCTTCCTTTTTTATCCTTTTTTACTTCATACATATCAGGAATTCCATCATACTTTATTCCTGTATCACTATTATTATATCCTATACCAAATCGTTGTTCTCCATAATATGGTAAATACAGCGATATACTATCGCCAATAACTTTTAGATAATTAGGATTTCCTATTAGGTTAATTCTATTCACATTACTTCCTAATGGTATTAATCCCGAATTTGCAATAGCATTAAAACTTGTAGTAGCTAATGGTGATGCCCAATCAGATATAATCATAAACTTCTTTTCTTGGATCAACAAATCTATATTATTCGTTTCAGTATCTGCAGTAGAGTTTATACCATGAGTGCTACCACACCTGATAAGTAGTATTATCATAGACAAATACAAGACTAAGTTCGATAATTTCATTAGACGATTAACAAATTGATTCATAGATTACTATAAATTTAAGGTTTTATCCTATTTTCTACTATGATATGATTCTATTTTAAAAAAACTTTAGCATATAAAATCTATAACTAACAGATCGTATTACATCAAAATTTATACTTTGCATTGACTCTGAGACTATTTTTATCTATAAAAACTCCAGGATCTAAACGTATATTTTGTTGTGCTTCCAAAGAAAAATTCTTGTTTACGTAATACCCTACCTAAGTCTAAAAACTGGAGGGAGAATCTGCGATGTAAATTTATCTATAGTGAATTCTCCTTCTATTCCAGTAAACACATAAAATTTATCTGTAGGATTAACTTTTATAAGTGCAGGAACTCTAAAAACATCAATAGTTATATACGAATCGTAGTATCCGTGAATTTCGGCAAAAAGATTAGCACTTATAGCGTGTCTTATCTTGAAATACTTATACTGTAACGGATCATTAGGGTCTTGATAATTAAACGATTCTACAGATACCAGCTGATAATAAAGTTAGCGTTTTCATTAAATAATGTTTTTAATCCCTTTTCTAAAGTCGTTTTTTATAGTAACTCAAAATAGTGTGCACAATTACAAATATACAAGTAAATAAAAGGTTTATCCCTAATCATAAAACCACTATTTTTGCCTGATGCCAAATCCAGCTAAAATTTCACAATATTCCAGTAAAATCTCCCAATTTGAATTTGTTGCCCTGATGGCAGCATTAATGTCTATAGCTGCTTTGGCATTAGATGCCTTATTGCCTGCTTTAGAAATAATCGGACTGGATATTGGTGTTACAGACCCAATTGATAATCAATTGCTTGTCATTATGATTTTTTTGGGATTAGGTATTGGACCTTTATTTTTTGGACCAATCTCTGATACTTTGGGGCGTAAACCTATTGTTTATATGGGATTTGGCTTGTTTGTGCTTTCTAGTTTTATTTGTATTTATGCTCAGAGTCTGGAAGTAATGCTCTTGGGCAGGATTTTACAAGGTATTGGGCTTTCTGCTCCCAGAACTATTAGTATTGCCATCGTTCGTGATATGTATGATGGTGATTATATGGCAAGAATTATGTCATTTATTACTGTCGTATTTATTCTGGTTCCCGTAATTGCTCCAACGATGGGTAAGCTTATTATGGATTACTATGACTGGCAAACAATTTTTTATGTTCAGGCAGTTTTTAGTATTTTGGTTTCTTTATGGTTTTGGAAACGGCAATCAGAAACGCTAAAACCAGAAAATAAAGTGTCTCTATCTGTAAAAGCCTTTACCAATGGCTTTAAAGAAGTAATTTTACAAAAACAAACCATTGGATATACTCTGATTTCCGGATTTATTGTAGGGTCCTTTTTGGTTTATTTAAGTGCTTCTCAACAAATTTTTGAAATTCAGTATGGACTTAAAGAAGAATTTCCCTATATCTTTGCAGCCACCGCTATTTCTATAGGGTCAGCTATTTATCTAAACGGAACACTCGTGATACGTTTAGGAATGAAAAGATTAATACATACCTCATTATATGTGTTCTTTGCAGTTTCTTTACTATATGTATTACTCTATTCTTCTGGTATAAATCCTCATGTAGGTATTCTCATAGGCTTTTTTTGCATACAATTTGCTGCAATTGGTTTTCTCTTCGGAAATCTTAGAGCAGTCGCCATGGAACCTTTGGGGCATATTGCCGGAATGGCAGCAGCAATTACAGGTTTTATCTCCACGATTATGGCAGTACCCATAAGTATCTTTATAGGCAAGTTTGTTGTTACTACTGTGTTGCCATTGTTTATAGGTTTTTTGATCTGCGCTGTACTCTCTATCATAATATTACTTGTTTTAAAAATTTCGACAAAAAAATAATCTTTATCTTTTAGAAAATATTAGGAGCTTTTGTTAAAGCTATTGGAATGATTATTGATTATTTATATATTTAGAAAAAATGCTTCGGTTATGAAAACGTATATAAAACCTGTTTTTTTTATACTTCTTATTTTTGAATTAAGCTATTCTCAATTGCCTGATTTTGATGGAGATGCAAGCGAAAATATCAGCAATTTTTCTGATGGATATGTAGGACATGAAGAAGCATTGATTAATGATTTTATAAAACTAGATTTTGATAAAAAAAACGCAAAAATTTCTTTCGATTTTGTCTCTGAGGAGACTTCTGGTACCATTGACGGTTTAGATTTCAAGATTTCCTTTAATCCAGAAGATCCTGATAATGCATATTTTAAAGGAACAGCCCTGGTAAATACTATAGACACCGATAATTTTTTGAGAGATGGACATCTAATGTGGCAAAAGTTTTTTTACAAAAAGAAATATCCTAAGATATCTTTTGAAAGCTCTCAGGTGGTGCATTTTGGTCAAAATAATTATAAAGTAATCGGTAATCTTACGATCAAGGATGTTACTAAAGAAGTTATCATTAATTTTATACTAGATATTACCAAAAATCTTATCGGTAAAACCACCATATACACAAGTGATTATGGTGTGAATATCCACGACGAACGCGAAAAAAATAAACTAGACATTGTTTTTGACTTTCCTATTCTAAAGTAAGATAATGCTCTACTCTGACTAAAGTTACTGGATATTGATATTATATGCTTTTGGGAGCTTTCTTGAATCTTCTGTCAAAAGAGCGTTATTGACAATATTAGATTCTTTTAAACGTGTTATCGTAATCTTATCGGTTCTTTTTTCTTTGTTTCTCAATAATTGATCAAGCATAATTCAAGTTTTTTTAGATAAGTAAATAATTCTTTACAAACATACTTCGAATATACAAGCTATGTAAGGGTATTAATACGGTATTATTATGGGGTGAGATCCCCTACTCTTTCCTAAAATCATCATAAAAATCATATTTCACAGATCTATATTTTATAACTTATACGATTTGTGATTAAAAAATTCGTATAAATTCATTGAATTATTTTTTCTTTATGCAAGGCAAAAAAATCAAGCATAGCTATAGCTACGGTTTATTTTTTAAACGAAGTAGAAAGGAAAAAGAAACGATGAATATGCGAAATTTTTAGTTATAAATCGTATTATATTTTCTTTCCGTGAATATCAAGTTCGATAACTTCCTTTTTTAATTTTTTAACTTCTTCAAGTTGTGTTTCTTTGTCACCGACAACTACATAGATCATTTTATTTTCCTGAATATATTTAGAAATAATAGCCTTAAAATCCTGTTCAGTCATGCGCACCATTTCTTTCTGATCTTCCTCAATGAATGAGGCTGACTTGTTATACTTGCTCATTTCTCTCAGGATATTTAATTTATCCCTTAATCCTTCATATGCGAGAGTACTGCTTTTTAATATTTTAGTTTTTGTGGTTTCTACTGCAACTGCATCAAAACTTTCCTCATATTCGGTAATCATATTTTCAATAATCTGTAGTGAAGGTAATGTTGCATTGGCACGCACACTAGTTCTTATCGTAATAGGAGCTATATTTTTTAAAGCTCTTACACCCGAATATGCACCATAGGTATATCCTTTTTCTATTCTTAATGTTTGAAACAACCTACCACTGGAGCCTCCTCCCAGAATTTCATTTGCATAATCCAAATTATTAAAATCTTCATGTGTCGCAGACAAAACCAGGTTTCCTATAAAAATTACGGATTGTTTGGCATTAGGGACATCAATAAAATATAATTGGTCTTCCTTAACAGGATGTGTTTGTTTTAATGCTGGAATTTCTATTTTTTCTGTATTCCAATTTGTTGCCAAAGATGATAATGCTTCATCAACCTCCTTTTTAGTGATATCTCCTGCGATGTGAAAAACAGCATTTTTTGATGAAATCGTTTTATAATGCGCCTTTAGATCATCCAAGCTTATCTTTTCAATTGTTTTTAAGGTTCCGGCATCAGGAACCCCTAAAATATGCTGATCTCCATACAGCAACTTATTAAAATTGATCAAAGCGATATTATTGGGGTTCGCTTCCTGGCCTTTCAAACGAGTTTTTAAGGCTTGTTTTAAGCGATTATATTCCTGTTCATCCCATCTTGGTTCGAGCAAAATTTCTTCAACTAAGGTAAGTGTTTCGGTAAAGTTCTTTGATAAACAAGAGGCTGTAATTCTAATTTCTTCGCTACTACTAAACACATTAATAGAAGCTCCTAAAAGCCCAATCGCCTCTTCTAACTCGGCTGGAGTTTTTGTAGCAGTTCCTTCCATCATCAAACTAGCCATTAAACTCGAAATACCCGCTTTATGAATAGGGTCTAACAGATGCCCTCCGGCAATAGTGATATCAAAACTAACAAGTGGAAGTTCATTATTTTCAATCCCCAATATTCTCATTCCGTTAGCCATGTTACCTGACCATACTTCGGGAGCTTTAAACAGAGGTAGTTCGCCAAAATCAGGTTCGCTACGATCATGTTTGGAAGGTGTTTTTTCATACACAGCTTCTTCTCCCTGACTTACTTCTTCACTAGCAACATCTTTTTTTACTTCTTCTATCCATACAGTAGCTTTTTGTGATCCCGCAACAGCAAGCTCCAATTCCCCTTTGGGAACAACACTTGTCATGACATAGTTTTTATTCTTGATATACTTTGTATATACGTGCATAATGTCTTCTCTGGTGACAGCGCTCATAAGCTTTACTGTCTCAGAAATATACCCTGGATCTCCATTAAATTCGTTATCCTGTACTAATTGGAAAGCTTTATTTAATACCGTACTAAATCCTTGGTACATTCTGGTTTCTAATTCCGCTTTTATTCTTTTTAATTCAGTATCAGTAAATCCATTTTTTTCAAACCTCAACAAACCTTCCTGAATAGCAGATTTGACGCTATCTAGATCTTTTCCGGCATTAGCACGTATTCTAAAGGTAAATTCTCCTGCTAATTCACTGGATTTTTGAGATACAGAAATTCTGGGAGCTAATTTTTTCTCTTCGACAAGGATTTGATACATAGCAGACTTCTTACTTCCTGTTAGCAATTGTCCAAGAATCTGTAGTGCATATCGATCAGTATGATATTCTTCTACCGTAGGAAACACCATTCTAAGTTCTGGAAGTTTCGCAAAATTATCTTCAAAATATAAAGATTTACTCTCTGATAATATAACAGGCATCGGTTTTAATGGCTCTATTGCGGGGCCTTTTTCTATTTCTCCAAACCACTTTTTAACTAACTCCTTAGTTTTAATAACATCAATATCTCCCGCAATTACAAGAGATCCGTTACTAGCACCATAATATGTTTTATAAAATTCTTTTACATCTTCCAGCGTTGCAGATTGTAAATCCGGTAATGAGCCAATTACTGTCCAGCTATAGGGATGTCCTTCTGGATATAAATTTTTTCTTATAATCTCGTCAGTATATCCATAGGGTGCATTATCTACTCGCTGACGTTTTTCATTTTTAACTACTTGTTTTTCTCTTTCTAAGGCAGCATCTGTAACCGTATTAATCATATATCCATATCGATCAGAATCGATCCATAAGATTTTTTCAAAAGCATCTTTGGGTACTACCTCATAATATACAGTGCCATCAGTCCATGTTCCTCCATTGCGCTGCCCTCCCCATTCCGGAATTAGTTTTCTATTGGCTCCCACGGGTGTATTTTCTGAATCATTGAAAGACATATGTTCAAAAAAATGAGCAAAACCTGTTTTTCCCGGCTTTTCTCTATTAGAACCTACATGCATCATGGTTGCTACTGCTACAATCGGATCGCTATGATCCTCATGTAAAATAACTTCTAACCCGTTATCTAAAGTAAATTTTTCATAATCAATTTTAAATTCGGGAGCTTTACTATTATCTGTTTGAGAAAGTTCAATATCCTTTTTAGCCTTGGCACAGGAATATGTGAAAAATACAATCGTTAGCAGTATACCGATTTTTCTTAAAAATAACATGATGTGTAATTGTTTTGATTAATGAATTATTGAAAATAGCCCTAATCAAAAATATGAAAATCAATAAAATATTATTATAAAACAATCACAAAAGCGGTAAATGAGCCATGGGAAGTAAGTGAAAATTGAATATCTGTCAATTTATGATCAATCATTATCATAGGAATACCGTTGTCATTTTTTTCTATTGTAATACGTGAAGAATGAATTTTTAATTCTTCAGCAATAATTTTTTTTAGTTCATTTTTATAATAATAAAAACTATTTTTAAATACCCTGGAAGTATACAAAACATTTCTTAATGTGATTGACGAGGCTATGGTGTATAAACACCTATCATTCATTAACTTAGATATTGAAAAATAACTATAGTTACCAATAGTGATTATACTGTCAGTACAAACAAAATCTTTAGGATTAAACTTAGGTGCTAATAAAAACTGCCTTTGATGTGCTTTATAGGTAGCTTCTTTCATGCTCCAGAATTTCCAAACCAAGTGATGAGGGTTTTCTGATATCATTACTTGATTTTGTTCTGATACTGTAAAAATTTTTTGTACCCATCCTTTTCTCTGCCAATTATTTTGGATTTCTGCTGTTTTTAAATCTACAATATCATTGCCAATCATTTTGCTGCTAATTTCTCTAAAATCACATCTATAGATGCACTGACAGTGAGCATCTTTTCCATGCCATCATTATCTATTTCAATACCAAATTCATCTTCTACATCCAAAATTACATCTACGAGATTGGCAGAATTGATATCAAGATCGTTTATAAAATCAGTGTCTCCGGACAGTTTTTGAAATTCTTCCTGATTTTGCACATAAGGCTCTACAATAGTTTTGAGTTTAGATAGTAATTCTTCTTGTGTCATAATTATTATTAATATTTTTTAAAGATAATACAAGCATTTACATCCCCAAATCCAAAGCTGGCTTTTACCACAATATTAAGAGGTTTGTATACTGTTTTTGTGGGGATACGTGATCGGTCTACTAAGGATGATATTTCGGGATGTAGTATTTCACAATTAATCGTGCCAAATATAAAATTTTCTTTTAATTGAAGTATACTTGCCACGCTTTCTATACTCCCCGAGGCTGCTAAACAATGCCCTATTAAACTCTTTAAAGAGTTTATGTATGGGAACTCTTTTCCGCTACGATTCAACGCCTGAGTCCAGTTTTTGATTTCCTCAGGATCTTTGGTAGTTGCTGTCAAATGCCCGTTGATAGCATCAATGTCATCAGCATGAATACCTGCCTGAACTATTGCTTGCTGTATACATTTTTGTACCGCCATGCTATTAGGAGCAGTCATGCTACCACCGTTTCTTTGTCCGCCACTATTTACCTGACCTCCCAGAATTTCTGCATGAATAGTAGCACCTCTTTTTTTGGCACTCTCTAAACTTTCTATAACTAGTGCTCCTGCCCCGCTTCCAGGAACAAAACCAGCAGCTGTAGCACTCATAGGTCTTGAGGCTTCGGTTGGATTATCGTTATACTTATGTGGTAGAATTCTCATAGCATCAAACCCTCCCCAAATATAAGGACCGCTATCACTAGTACTTCCTGCCAGAATGATTTCTGATTTTCCTGATGTTATGTGATCATATGCCATTAAAATTGCTTCGGTACCAGTGCTACACGCAGAAGAATTAGTAGTTGTAATATTTCCGCAGCCTATCATACCTCCCAAAAAGGCACTGATTCCACTTGCCATAGTCTGGATAACTGTGGTGCTGCCCAAACGCCTTACGTTATTGTTGTCTACTTTATATATAGCTTCACGAAATTTATCTACTCCTAGAATTCCTGTGCCAAAAATGACCCCAGCCTCCCATAGAGGTTCTTCTTCTTTACTAACCAAAGATAAACCTGCATCTTTCCAGGCATCCAGACCTGCAATAACTCCATATTCTAAACCAGATGCATTCAGTCCTCTTAACTGAATGTTATTAAAGTAATTGTTTAAATAATCCTTATTATAATTCGGTTTTCCAGCTATTTGACATGAAAAATTTAGTTTTTTAAGATTGTCTATATATTCAATCCCACTTACTCCATTCTGCAGTGCATTTTTAAATTCTGAAACGTTCGTTCCATTTGGTGACACTACCCCTAATCCAGTTACTACCACTCGCCTACTCATGCGTTCCATGGTTTAACCATTCCTGAGATAGTTCCTTTTGCAACTACTACATCTTTCTCGTTATACATAGAAACTTTGCACTTCAACTTATTAAATCTAAAGTACTCTTTCTCAGAAACCACAAAGACTTTTTCACTCGGCAACACTGGTTTATAAAAATCAATGTTTGTATTACTCATTGCCACTCCAATAGTCTGATTATCTAGTTCATTTCTAAAAAGAAAGATACCCAGGCATGCAACTCCAATCTGAGCCATAATTTCTGTGAGTATAACACCTGGCGTAATGGGGTTGTCTCTAAAATGTCCTTTATAGAAATATTCACTCTGTTTTAAAGTATAATCTCCTTTGATACAGTCTTCAGAAACATGTATAATGTTGTCTACAAACAAAAAAGGTGCATCATATGGTAGTTTTTTAATAATCTCTTCTTGTAACATAGCAAGAATTAAAATGCGCATCCATTGGGTAATGGAGCTGTGGTTTCTACATCGGAAGCAAAATTATCTTCTAGATCAAAGGATTCAAATCCCTGCAAAACACTCCCGCCGAAAGCACCTCCATAGCCCATATTGTTCATGTGAACTCTTACATATACCACTTGATCATTGGTGATTGAAACTGGACCTCCAGATCTTGTAAAAGGTTGTTCATTTACATGACTATGTGCCAGAATTCTTCTGTAAATCAATGTCCCCTCTTCAGAAATAACTTCCCACCAATCTGCATATTGATTACAACCCAGATCCGGACTTTTTATCCCAACATTGAAGGTGTACTGATTCTCTTCTCCTGATACAGTCACAGAAGTTATAGCTGCTGTAATTTCTGACACAACATCATCTGTATTTGTAACCGAACTATCATCATCCTTGCAAGCCATTAATTGAACAAGTCCACAGGTTAAATAAATAAATATATTTTTCATATTCAAGATTTTTCTTATCAATCACATTGTTACTAGTTAATTTTGCATAAAATTATTCATTCGTAAAAAAAATAAATAAAAACTTTAAATAAATTACATAAATAATTTAAAAACAATGATTTAATTCCATTTTAATAAAATTCTTTGCGCAGAAAATCCAGGACCAAAACTCAGCATTAACCCTATAGTTCCTTGTGATTGTTTTTGATCTATAAATCGTTCTAAAACATATAATACAGTAGCACTACTCATATTACCATATTCTTTTAAAACGGCTTTGGTTTCATCTATATTTTTTCCGAGACCTCCAAAAAGTTCTTCCACGGTTTGCACTATTTTTTTACCTCCCGGATGGAAGATAAGGTGATCAACTTCTTCAATTGATGTATTGTATTTTTTTAAAAAAGGATGTATGATCGCTGGAAAATGATTTGCGATTCTTTCCGGAACTTCTTTGTCTAACACCATTTGCAAGCCTCCATTTGTCAATTTGAACCCCATCATATCAGTAGCATTATAAAAATGATACATTTCGTCACCAATAATTTCCGGGCCTTCTGCATCAATTTCTGACGATAACAAAGCACAAGCAGCACCATCTCCAAAAATTGCAGCACTGACAATATTAACCATACTAAAATCATCTAATTGAAATGTAGCTGTAGGTGATTCTATTGCAACTACCGCTGCTCTTTTTCCTGGATTTGCTTTCAGAAAGTTTCTAGCATATATAATTCCAGAAACCCCAGCGGCACATCCCATTTCAGTAACAGGAAGCCTTACAATATCTTGCCGCAGGTCTAAGGCATTTATAAGATATGCATCTAAGGATGGTATCATAATTCCTGTACAACTTACCGTGATTATGTAATCTAACGACTTAGGATCCCAACCAGCTTTATTCAATGCCCTGGTCACTACAGATTTACCAAGTTTTTTGACTTCTCTACAATAAATATCATTTTTTTCCTGAAAAGAAGTTGCTGTAAACACCTCTTCAATACTCATAATCCCATAACGTTTATCCACTGCTGCATTTTCAAAGATTTTAAGTACTTTTCTCTTAAAACGCTCTTCCTGACCCGTTAGCCATTGAGAAACAAAAGGCAATATCTCTTTAGTTTCTCTTGCATATTCTGGCAGTTCTTTTGCCACGTTAGTTATTTTTACACTCAATTTATTTTACTTTAATTTTAAGTTCATTTATATATCAATAATCCATCTGTATCTAAACGCCCATTTCCAATGTAATTGATATTTTTTAAGCTGTAATTCTTTTGCAAAATTCACTAACTCTTCTCTTTTAAATCCTCTTTTTATGGATACCAAACCATCATTTTTGGCAACATATCCTTGAATAAAGAAAAAACTAAAAAGTTTAAAAAGATAATATGTCATCTGATTTCTATGAATGTCATTGATGATTACAGCTGTTGAAACCAACTCCATACTCTTTTTGAGTACTTTCTTTATGCCTTCATCACCAAAATGATGTAATGTCAAGGTACAAATGATTATATCACAATTAAAATCCTGTTTTGTTAATTTAAAAATATCTTGCGTATAATATGATATTTCTGGATACTCAACACTCATTTTTCTGGCTCTGACAATACATTTATCATTAGTGTCAATACCTATTAATTGTATGCTTATATTTTCTTTTCTCGCATGTTTCGCAATATACCGTAACATCTCTCCATCCCCACATCCCAGATCTATCAGTACCCATTTTTTTACAACGGGTGTTTTTTTAATTTGATTAAAAACTGCTTTTACTGTAATACTAGTTCCACCTAATAGCCTATTTACTCTGGATATATCAGAAAGAGCAACATTCAATGCTTCTTCAGTAACATTAGGATCATCCATAAGCTCTTCCTCATTACTTCTCTTTGAAAGATCTATCAACATATTAACGGTTTTCCATGAGTTTGCTCAATAATTTTAGGCACAATCGACGGAATGATACTTGCCAACGTCTGTGTTACTTCCTGAATTTTATCATTCAATAGCACTTTTTGAAGTATTCGACCTACATATAATCTTTTTGCAAAGGCGGTATTCCAGTTTTTTTGATATATTTTTTCTATTTCAGCGCGCAAAAATAAATTATTTTCATAACTCTGTATTAGTAATGTAGCAAGAATCTGGGCACTCTGAATTGCCATAGCCATGCCATTACCACAAAGAGGATGTATCACTCCTGCCGCATCTCCTGTCATAAATACATGGTTTTCTACGGGTTTTTTCTTATCAAAATTAATCTGACTAATCGTGATTGGTTTTTCGAATATTGATGTCGCATTCTCAAAAAAATCCTTTAAATACGGATTCTCATATAATACTGCTTTCTGAAAAGCATTGATATTTTTATATTTCTTAAAACTTTCATAGTGCACCAAATAACAGGCATTCACCTTGTTATTTTCAACTTTTGAAAGACCACAATATCCTCCTTCAAAATTATGTAATGCGACTACATTTGTATCAAAATTTGATGTATAATGTCCTTTTACAGCCAACCACGGAGATTTTTTCAGGCTAAAATCACGTTCCAGATTTCTGTCAAGAGCTGTACGTTTGCCATATGCCCCAATAACATAATTACTAGTAATTGTTTCTTTTTGTATTAGGGTTTTGATATTAAATAGATCACTGTTTTTATCATATTCTATATCCACAACCTGATCATTGATCAGCTGCACGCCGATATCTTGCGCTTTGTTCCACAAATAATAATCTAGCGTATATCTACTAATCCCAAAACCTCCTAAAGGAAGTGTACTTTTGATTACTTTACCTTTCCTGGTAGTAATAGTTAATTCTGAAATTTTTACTGGGTTTAAAACATCAATATCAATCTCCAAAAATTCTAAATACGGAAGCACCTCATTAGAGATATACTCTCCACAAACTTTATGTTTGGGATAGCTATCTTTTTCTATCAGAATGACAGGGATATTGGCTTTTGCCAAATGAATTGCATTAGTCAATCCTGATAATCCGCCGCCTATTATTAATACATGAGAATGCTTATTCATTTATTGAAGATACACAAATTTTGGGCATAAAAAAATCCCAAACGCTTAGTCGGGATTTTAAGTAATCAATTACAATAATTTACCCTTTTGTTTGTGTTGCTACTTGTTTTCTCATGGCTTCATTAGGTGATATCGTTACTTCTACTCTTCTATTTTTTGATCTCCCTTCTGGAGTTTCATTTGTAAATTTAGGCTGAGATTCCCCATGATATTCTACAGTAAATCTTTGTTCATCAATACCTTGAACAACTAAATAATTTCTAACAGATTCTGCTCTTTTTTTAGAAAGAAAAAAATTAAATTCATCTTTTCCTACATTATCTGTATGTCCGGCTATCAAAATATCAGAATTAGGGTATTCATTTAGTATGTTTGCGAGTTTTTTAATACTTTCTTTGGAGGTGTCATTTAGTTCGTGTTTATTACTCTTAAAATAAACACCACTAGTTTCATCAAAAACAATATTGATCTCTTCTTCTACTCTTTCTACAGATACACTTGGTAACTCTTCTTCTATTTTTTGGGCCTGTTGATCCATTCGATTACCTATAATACTTCCTACTGTAGCTCCTACAATTCCTCCGAGTACTGCTCCTACTTTTGCATCATCGCCAATCTCATTGCCTATTACGCCCCCTATCACTGCTCCTCCGGCAGCTCCAATAAAGCCACCTATTTCTGAGTTTTTCATAGATTTACAACCCATCAAACTGATTGCAATCAATGCGGACAATGCTGGTTTTCTTAGTTTTATAATATTGCTGTATGTTTTCATGAGCGTATTGATTTGTGAGTTAAGAATAAAAAAAGTTATTTTACAAAATTGAGTTTCAATAAAAGATTTTTTCCTTCTATGGTAACATCATAAGTCCATACCATGGTAGCTGTATCTAGTTCTGATAATTGCATTCTATATGCTTTGTCATTTGTAGTGCTTTTCATTTTTTTATTTACTGGTTTCAGCATAATACTATACTCTAATCCATACATCTCTGTCGGAATTGACCAAATGAAATTTTTAATACCTTTTTCGGTACACGCATCATTTGATAATTCATAATTACCGCTATGATTGTTCGCTATAAATTCCCAATGAGAACCTTCTATACATTGGGTTGAGATTTTGTCTAAAATTGTAATATTAAAAGTCCCTTTGGCATTTGTTTCATAATCGATATTTTTTAATAACCATTTTCCATTGATCATTTTTTTAGCTGATCGCGTAATACCATCGGATGCTCCACAGGCTGTTAAAATAACACACAAGGAAATAAGTACAATATTTTTCAAGAAAGTTTAGATTTTAAAAGAGTTTTTAATAAAATAACACACCTATTTTAGGTATAGGCAAATATTTTAAAACTGTTGCGCCTACACAATATCGTAAATAGTGAAAACAAGACCCCTGTTTTCAGGGGGTTGAAAATGCAGTGTTAAGATCGTATTATGTCACTTGATAATATCCACATTTGAGATATGCACCTTCTGGAAAAGTAATGGGATGATCTATATCGTGATATGTCTTTTTGAGTAGGGTATACTTCTTTCCTTCTTTTAAAATATTTTGCTCAGAAATTTCGAAAAAATCTTCTGAAGTTACTCTGGATGAACAGGAAGCTAATACCAGTGTTCCATTTGGTTTTATAAGCTTAGCGCCTAGTCTAGCTAATCGGGCATAGCTATTCTTTGCTTTTGATACCTCAAGCTCCTTCTTGGCAAAGGATGGAGGATCAATTACTATAACATCAAATTGATTACCATTGTTAATTAATTTTTGTAATCCATCAAATGCGTCGGCAACTATAATAGAATGTTTTCCTGAATGATGATTCAATGCAGCATTCTCTTCTGCCATTTTTAAGGCTTGTCTGCTGATGTCTAAACTGATTACTTCGTTGGCTCCTCCAGCAAGTGCATGAACTGAAAATCCTCCTGCATACGAAAATACATCAAGTACAGTTTTTCCTTTGGAGATCAGCCCTACATGTTTTCTATTATCTCTATGATCCAGGAAATATCCTGTTTTATGTCCTTTGATTACATTAGCAGAAAATAAAACGCCATGTTCTCTAAAGATTACCACCTCATTTTCTAAAATACCATAAATAACTTGCCCATCATATAAATTATAGGTTTTCTCACTTGTCTGGAGTGCTCTACTAAGCCTTAATACAGCTGTAGTACATCCAGTCTGATCTATTAAACGAGGTATGATGTCATTAAGATAAGGAAACCAAATATGTGAATACAATTTTACAACCAAAACGGTATCATATACATCGGCTATAAACCCTGGCATATGATCGTTTTCTCCAAATATTAATCTGTAACTGTTTGTATCTGTTTTTAGAAGTGGTTTTCTGATTGTGTATGATTCTAGAATTCTTGTTTGAAACCATTTACTATCTATTTGTACAGCTTTCTTAAACTGAATTAGTTTAATTCGTATTGGAGATACTGGGTCATATAAACCAATGGCTATTATATTATTAGCTTTTTTATCATAAACTATAGCCAGGTCTCCTGCGTTCCCATCGCTATTTTGTTTAATAATACTATCAGCGAAAACCCAGGGATGTCCCTTTTTAACCATTTTTTCGCCAATAGGTCTAAGCTTTATAGCCAACCTTTTTATTTCTATCTGCGGTACTATGTTCATAATAGTATGCAAGAATAATACTATTTTTTAGGATTTATAGCTTTTCTACTTTAAAATTACCTATTCAAAAATTCCTCGTTGTATTCGATTTTTTTTAAATTTTTAGTATCAATACGCAGTAGTTCCAATAGGATAAGAAATCGTATAAGAAAATCCTTGATGTACACAGTGATTAATCTACTTTTTTCTTAGCCTCGTCAATCATTTTATCATTCGCAAGAATACCGAACTCTACTCTTCTGTTTTTTGCTCTGCCTTCTGCCGTACTATTATCATATTTTGGTAATGTTTCACCATGAAAATAGGTTGTCAGACGTTCTTTACTGATTCCTTGAGCGATTAGGTAATTGGTCACAGAATTAGCTCTTTTCTTAGATAGTTCAAGGTTATAAGCATCATTTCCAGAACTATCTGTATGTCCTTCTACTATAATATTTGTATCCGGATATTCTTTAAAAATTCCTGCTAATTTATTTAAATTCTCCTGTGATTTAGTATTGATGTCATGTTTGTTCGTATCAAAATAGACACCACTGGTTTCATCAAATACGATATCTATTCCTTCGCCAATACGAGTTACTTCTGCTCCGGGGATTTCTTCTTCGATTTTCTGAGCTTGTTTATCCATTTGTTTTCCGATAACTCCACCAGCGACCCCACCAACAACGCCTCCTATAACGGCCCCCAGTACAGAATTTTCTTTATTCCCGATATTATTCCCCAAAACACCGCCAAGAACAGCGCCTGCGGTAGTACCTATTACAGCTCCTTTTTGTGTGTTATTAGCATTTTGTACTGCATCACAACTACTCAAAAGGGTAAGTGTAATTAGTGCTATTGCTATTTTATGTAAACTTAATTTGATCATTGTTTAAAAATTTGATTTATTGTATTTTATTAAAATTCATGATGATCATAAACGGTTTTCCTTCAAGGGTAACTGCTTGTGTCCAGGTCATTGTAGTTTCGTCCAGATGCTGTAAGGTCATTCTATATCCTTTATTATTATTTGTACTTTTCTTTTTTTCATTAATTGGTTTGAATAAAAAACTATATTCACCATTTGATGAAGGTTCTGGGATCGTAAACCTGAAATTACGAGCTCCTGTAGAAGTACATTGCGTATCATTTACTGTGTATATTCCGGTATTATTATTAGGGATAAATTTCCAAATACCTCCTGTAAGGCATTCTGCAGAGACATCATTATATAATAAAACGTCAAAAACTCCTGAACGATCATAAGATATTTTATCTAATGACCATTCGCCTTTTAATGTTTTTTTAGCCGAAATAATTGTTTTCTGAGTCGCAGAACAAGAAGTAAGTAAAATGACTGTTATTATTAGGATTACTTTTTTCATGAGTACAAAGATTTGTGTAATTAAAAATGATGTGACTGTCTATATCCAAATATTACGCCAAGCTACAATGTATATAAAATTTTATTTTAAATACAAGAATATGAATTATTTAAAAAAAAAAGGTGTACAGTGTATACATTTTTCAGGTTTTACATTTTATTACTAATCTATATAAGATTTAATCTGAAATGAAGAATATTATCAAAAATTAACTATACTATGTTAACAAAATTTAACAGGTATCTAAAGTGATTTTCCTGATTTTTACTTTGATTCTTTGGGGACTCTGAAAAGTAGAAAAATCCCTAAAATAAAAAATACTATTAAAAATACTGTGGCATTACGCATACTGCCGCTTATTAAATCTACTGTTGCATAAATAGCCATCCCAATGACGATTCCTATTTTTTCTGTCACATCATAAAAACTAAAGAAAGATGTGGTATCTTCTGTTTTAGGTAAAAACTTAGAATAAGTAGAGCGCGATAATGCCTGTACTCCTCCCATAACCAAACCTACTACTCCCGCTGCTATATAAAAATGCATTGATTCTGTCATAAAATATGCATAAATACAGATGAATGCCCAAATAAAATTAATTCCGATAAGTGTTTTGATATTCCCAAAACGTCCTGAACACCTCGAGGTTACAATCGCTCCTAATACTGCAACCAGCTGAATAATAAGAATACTACTGATTAGCCCTATTGTTTTCTTATCATCACCACCCCAGTTAATTTCTTGTTCTCCAAAATATACTGCTACCAACATTACGGTTTGCACTGCCATACTATAGACAAAAAAGGCTATTAGATATCTTTTTAATCGAACAATTTCCGACATGGCAATCCATACTTGTTTGAGTTCTCTAAAACCTTTTAGGAATACATCATTTGTCACTTTATGTCCTTTGCTAAATCCTTTTGGCAAATAGTAATAGGAAAACTGACTAAAAAGAATCCACCAGATACCTACCATAATGAATGAGTATTTCATAGCCGCTATTTTGGCTTCACCGCTATCTACTGTCATCACCATTGCCAAATTAACGATCAATAAAATAACACTACCAATATATCCCAGAGAATATCCTTTTGCACTTATTTTATCATGCTGTTCAGGAAATGCAATATCTGGTAAATAGGAGTTATAAAAAACAATACTTCCCCAAAAACCGACCAATGCCATTATATAGAAAAACAGACTTATATAGATATGATCCTTACTAAACCAATACAATCCTACACATGATAACGCTCCTATATAGTTAAAAAACTTCATAAAAACCTTCTTATTTCCTATATAATCAGCAATTCCAGAAAGTACAGGCGACACCAATGCTACAATTATAAACCCTATAGCAGTAGCATAACTGATGAGTGGCGTACTCCTAATATCCATCCCAAAGACTTCGACTGTTTCATTTTTTTCAAAAATAGCACCATAAAAAATGGGGAAAACAGCAGAAACAATAGTTAAGCTATATACTGAATTAGCCCAATCATAAAAAGCCCAGGCATTTAATAATTTCTTATGTCCTTTTGGTAATGTTTCTCTCATTTTTATGGTATTAAAAAAGCTGTTTCAGAGTATTCTGAAACAGCTTCTAAAATAAGTATAATCTTTTTAAGAATTGAAACTTTACAATTATTTAAAGGTCGTTACTCCAAATTTCTTTGCTTCTGCTTTTGCTGCAGGTGCCCAAGCAGTAAGATTTGCTATACGCGTATCATTAGATGGGTGTGTACTCATAAACTCAGGTGGTGCCTGTCCTCCACTATTAGCTTTCATGCGTTTCCATAATTCTGCAGCTTCGTCTGGATTATAGCCTGCAATAGCCATTAATGTCAATCCTATTTTATCGGCTTCTGTCTCGTGGCTTCTGCTAAATGGTAGCATAACTCCAAACTGACTTCCCAGACCAAAGGCTGTTCCTACTATTTGTTGTGTTTCTTCTTTTTGACCACTAACTGCTACTGATGCAGCAACTCCGGCAACTTGCTGTATCTGACCAGCACTCATACGCTGCTGTCCGTGATTAGCAATTGCGTGAACTACCTCGTGCCCCATAATGGCCGCGATACCAGTTTCTGTCTTAGCAATCGGCAAAATACCTGTATAAAAAGCTATTTTACCTCCAGGCATTGCCCAGGCATTTACTACATCGTCATCAATCAGGTTATATTCCCACTTGTAATCTTTTAGATATCCCTGATGTCCATTGGCATTCAACCATCTTTCTGCAGCCTTAGCTATTTTTTGACCTACTCTCGTAATCATTTGCGCATCAGAAGTACCTTTTACAACCTTGCTTTCTTCTAACACTTGACTATATTGAGCAAAAGCAGCTGGTAAAATCTGGGAGTTTGGCACTAATGCCAATGTCTGTTTACCCGTAAATGGATTGGTTGCGCATGATAAGAAAAATAAGATTGATCCAAGAGCAACTATAATTTTTTGTTTTTTCATGATAATAAAATACATATGAATTCTTATTGAAGTGGTTTAAACTTTTTTCAATTCGCTATAAAAATGCCTTTTTTTACTCAATTTTTGTCTTTTTCTTACTTCGTAACGCTGCTATGAAGTGCAAAAAAAACACTTCAATTGATTAAAAAAACTATTTTTCGCCTGAATCAAAAAAGTTTAAACCACTTCATTGTTAAAATTACAAAATTCAACACATTCATTTTAATAATTTACGATCTATTTATCCCAAAAAATCTATATAATACACTATAAATACTATAATCACCGATAAACTGCATTTATTTTGCAGTGATATGAAGTTCTGTAAAATCTTTGGTTACTGTAATGGTATTATTCTTTTTATCAAAAAATAAACTTTTCAGATCTACGACAACATTATCGATTTCGATCTTATGAATATCAAAGGGTAATCCTATTAATTCAATTTTCATTGTTTCATAATCAGCGACATACGTTCCATTTTTATGTTGTTGTATAATCATTTGATTTTCTTTACCTGTAAAAGAGAAACTGCGCAAACTAAACCTCCCTTTTGCATAATCATACCCATCATGAGCATCTTCATATACTTTGGATATTTCTTTACTTCCTAGTTTATAATAGACTTCTAATTTAAGCTCTTCGATTTTCTTTTCTCCAACATATTGCTGAATTGGATATTTAGGAATAATCGCTCCTTCTTTAACAAATAATGGTATTGTATCTAAATCCGCATCTACCCATTGCTCCATACCTCCTTTTACATATTCACGTGTCCAGTAATTATACCAATTACCTCTGGGAATGTATAATCTTCTTCCTTTAGCATTTGGTTCCTGTACCGGGCAAACTAATATTTGATTTCCAAATACAAACTCATCGGTTCTATAATGAGTTTGCGGATCATTTTGGTCATAAAGAACTAATGATTTAAGCATTGGGATTCCTTCTTCTGCATATTCCCAGAACATTGTATATAAATAGGGCAACAATTGATAACGTAATTCTACATATTTTCTGGTTACATCAACGACTTCTTCTCCAAATGTCCAGGGCTCCTGGTTTCCGTGATCTCCAGAAGAGTGTGTACGACAAAACGGATGAAAAACACCTAATTGAATCCAGCGAGCATACAACTCTCCTGTTGGATGTTCTGCAAAACCTCCAATATCACTACCGGTAAATGACATCCCACTCATACTCATTCGCTGTGCCTGAATATTGGCTATCCATAAATGTTCCCAGGTAGCTACATTATCTCCAGTCCAGGAAGAAGTATAGCGTTGCGCACCAGAATATGCTGATCTTGTAATGACAAAAGGTCTTTTGGGATATGCAAATTGTTTGATTCCTTCATAGGTTGCTCTGGCCATCTGAGTACCATATATATTATGTGCTTTTCTATGACTACACGGATTACCATCGTAGTTATGGCGTACATCATCAGGGAATGTTTTTCCGGGAACCTCCATAACCGCAGGCTCATTCATATCGTTCCAAACACCTTTTACTCCAATCTCATCAATTAATTCTTTAAAGAGTCCAGCCCACCATTCTCGTACCTCCGGATTCGTAAAATCAGGGAAGAAGCATTCTCCTGGCCAAACTTTACCCCGCATATAAGGGCCATCGGCTCTTTTACAGAAATAATCATTTTCCATTGCTTCCTGATATACCCAGTAATCATCATCAATCTTAATACCCGGATCTATAATTACAATGGTCTTATAGCCGTCTTCAGCTAATTCTTGTACCATACGTTTTGGATCAGGAAAGTATTCTTTATTCCAGGTAAAACACCTGAACCCTTCCATATAATCTATATCTAAATAAATAGCATCACATGGAATTTTTAAATCTCTGAATTTGCTTGTTATTTCTTTTACCTTACTCTCTGGATAGTAACTCCATTTACATTGATGATATCCTAATGCCCACAATGGAGGGAGTTCCGGCTTACCGGTAAGATCTGTATATCTGGTAACAACATCTTGCATATTAGGGCCGTAAAAGAAATAATAATTCATTTCTCCTCCATGTGCCCAAAAACTGGTTACGTTTCTTCGTTCGTGACAAAAATCAAAATAAGTTCTAAAGCTATTGTCAAAAAATATTCCGTACGCCTTTTCCTCATGCATTCCAATATAAAAAGGAACACTTTTGTATAGTGGATCCTGATCTTTACCAAAGGCATATTGATCTGTAGCCCAGTTTTCTATTCTTTTTCCTTTTAGGTTAAGATGCATCGGTTTATCACCCAAACCATAATAACATTCTCCCTGAGGAGCAGCCTTACTCATTTTTACAATGTTACCACCGTACTCATAACTCTGTTCCCAATGAAATCCCCAATCATCTTTACAAATGATGTTATCTTTTTTATCTTTTATAGTAACCTGAATATTAGACTTAGCTATGTAAATTTTTATTTTCTTAGTAATAATTTCATACTCATCATCAAGTTCAATAACTGATAACTCACTATATCCCTTTGCTCCTTTTTCACTAATTGCATAAGAAAAATCTTTTTCAAAGTTATTATCAGTTGCATATCTGAAACGGACAACACTTCCTCTTATAATAGTTACTTGAAGAATAACACCATTTTCTGTGGTGAAATTAATCTTGTCTACATTTTGCGAAAAATCAATTATTTTTCCTGGGAATAAATTTCCTTTGCTTTCTAATTCTGTATTAACGATCATAGTAGGTTGGTTGGTTTTTCTTATAATCTTTCACTATTGTAAAAAAACGATATCTATCTCAATAAAGAAACTGTTTTAATTAGTATTTATTAAAAAAAACTAACGAAAACGTTTGAAACCACATTGAATTAACAATTGTTTAAAGTGTAAAACAGCGTAAACTAACGCAACGGATTCTTTTACACTTGTTATTCTCTGTTTTTTTACTCGATGATCGAGATTTAAATGCTCCGAGGTTTGCCTCGAAATCAAAATGCTTTTTTTCAATAACTACCTCGTGGGACTTGCCCCGAGGTAGTGTACTAATCTATTTTAAATACTATAGCTCCTAATGGTGGAATACTAATTTCTGCCGAAAATTTCCTATAATGCCATACTTTCTTATGGATAACAATCTCTTTTTTAACAGAAAAATCGCTGCCTCCATATTTTTTTGCATCACTATTAAATAATTGAACTAACTTTCCTTTTTGTGGTAGTCCAATACGATATTCATTTCTAGGTACTGGTGTAAAATTACACGCAACCACCAGTGTTTTTTCATTTTCGTTTCCTATTCGTATATAGGCAATCACTGAATTTTCGTGATCATCATAGCTGATCCATTGAAAACCTGATATGTCAAACTGATTTTCATACAATGCAGGGTATTTTTTATAGAGCTTGTTCAGGTCTATAATTAGCTTTTGTATTCCAGAATGATACTCATACTGGAGCAAATGCCAATCCAGACTACTCTGAAAATCCCATTCATCTCTTTGACCAAATTCTGCTCCCATAAATAATAAATTGGTTCCGGGATGAGTAAACATATAACTATATAATAACCTTAAATTTGCAAATTGCTGCCATTCATCACCAGGCATTCTATTAAGGATACTGCGCTTACCATAAACAACTTCATCATGTGATAACGGAAGCATAAAATTTTCTGTAAAAGCATAGGTCATACTAAATGTAAGATCATTTTGATGATGTTTTCTATATACAGGTTCTTTACTAAAGTACAGCAAAGTATCATGCATCCATCCCATCATCCATTTCATACCAAAACCTAATCCTCCAACAAATGTAGGCTTAGAAACCATCGGGAAAGAAGTGGATTCTTCTGCAATTGTCTGTACATCAGGGAAACTTTTATATACTTCTTCATTGAATTCTTTCATAAATGACATAGCATCGAGATTTTCTCTTTCTCCATAAATATTAGGTTCCCATTCACCATCTTCTCTTGAGTAATCCAAAAACAGCATAGAAGCTACAGCATCAACGCGTAACCCATCTGCGTGATATTGATCCAACCAAAAAATGGCATTACTAATCAAAAAACTCCTTACTTCATTACGCCCATAATTGAATATTAAGCTTTTCCAATCGGGATGATATCCTTTTCTTCTATCTGGATGTTCATATAGGCACGATCCATCAAAAAAGCCTAACCCGTGGGCATCTTCTGGAAAATGTGATGGTACCCAGTCTAAAATGATTCCTATATCATTTTGATGTAATTTATCTACTAATAGTTTAAATTCTTCTGGATATCCAAAACGTGAAGTAGGTGCAAAATATCCTGTGAGTTGATATCCCCAGGAAGGATCATAAGGATATTCCATAATAGGCATTAACTCCACGTGAGTAAATTGCATCTCTTTTACATAAGAAACCAGTTCCTCTGATAATTCTGTGTAGGATAAAGATCTATTTTCTTCTATTTTCTTCTTCCACGAGCCCAAATGTACTTCATAAACAGAATATGGCGCGTTAATGGCATTATGCTTCTTTCTTTTTGCCATCCACTTGTTGTCATTCCAGTGATAGTCATCATCCCAAACAACAGATGCAGTACTAGGTGGATGCTCACACCTTCTAGCATACGGATCAGCTTTTTCTGTTATAATACCATTATTATGCGAATGAATTTTATATTTATAGATATTTCCTTTCCCAATATCGGGAATAAAACCTTCCCAAATCCCTGATTCATCCCACCTTACGTGCAACTGGTATTCTCCTTCGACCCAAAAATTGAAATCTCCTATCACAGAAACTGATTTTGCAGACGGCGCCCAAACAGCAAAATATGTTCCTTTTATCCCATCAAGAGTAGTGATATGTGAACCAAATTTTTCATATAATCTATAGTGTTTTCCGGATTTAAATAAATCGATATCAAATTCTGAAAACAGGCTATGTACTTGTACTTTACCCATGTTTTAATTCCTAGTTTAGCGGTTAATAATTTTGATACTTCTACTTGGTAAAAGTACCAAACATTGTTGTGAAAATTAGTAATTTGTGTACATCATACCGCAGATATCAATTTGTTTACTATAAACGGCAATTATCAATGTGTACTTTTTTTGATCATTAGAATTCACTATAAACTACAAAAAAATATTCTCTTTTACAGTGAATTCTAATGAGGTAATGTATTACTCAATTTTAAAACCATTCGGGATAATTGCTCCTTTCTTGATAACGATTATTCCATCTTTGATAACATATTCTTCTTCATTTCTATCTTCAAGATGTTCACCACCTGCAATAATCACATCATTTCCTATTCTACAATTCTTATCGATAATAGTATTACTAATCTCACATCGCTCTCCAACACCTATAAAAGGTCTGCTTTCACTTGCATCAATATTTAACTCATCAATATCTTGATATCTGTTACTACCAATCATATATGTATTTTTAATACTGGTATCTTTTCCGATTCTGGATCGAATACCGATAACTGATTCTTTGATCTCTTTTGCCTGAATTAAGCATCCTTCTGCAATCATTGACTTATCCAGGCAGGTACCAGAAATTTTGGTTGGAGGAAGTATTCTGGGTCTTGTCAGAATCCTTTTAGAATTATCAAATAAATCAAACTTAGGAATATCATTTGCTAATTCTATATTTGCTTCAAAAAAAGAAGATATATTCCCAATATCCGTCCAATATCCTTCATATTGATAGGCAAGCACTTTTTTATTATCGATAGACTCTGGAATAATTTCTTTTCCAAAATCTATTCTACTGGGATCTGATAAAATGTCAACTAGTAGTTGTCTGTTAAAAATATAGATCCCCATAGACGCTAAATAATGCCTGTTCTCATTTCTCATTTCTTCGCTAACTTCAGACTCCCAACCAGGAAGTTTATCCAGACTCGGTTTTTCTGTAAATGAAGAAATAAAGCTGTCTTCATTTGTTTTAAGAATCCCAAACTGCGTTGCATCTTTAGGGTTTACTGGTAAAGTAGCTATAGATATGTCTGCTTCTTTTTCTATATGCGCATCAATCATTTTATTAAAATCCATTTGATATAATTGATCGCCCGATAAGATCAATGCATAATCAAAATCATGATTGAGAAAATGATGCATGGATTGCCTCACAGCATCTGCAGTACCCTGAAACCATGTTTTATTATCTGGTGTTTGTTCAGCCGCAAGTACATCTACAAAAGCGTCACTAAAAGAACTAAATATATAGGTGTTCTTAATATGACTATTTAAGGAAGCAGAATTAAATTGTGTAAGTACAAACATTCTTTTAATATCAGAATGTATGCAATTAGTAATAGGGATATCTACTAATCTATACTTTCCTGCAATAGAAACCGCAGGTTTAGATCTACTTTCTGTTAATGGAGATAATCGTGTTCCTTGTCCTCCACCAAGGATAATAGCCAGGACTTTTTTGTTGATCATATTTATTGTTTTAAGGATTTATATAATTTGATATATTGTTTGGCTGAGTTATTCCAAGAATTATCAATCTTTACGATACGTTTTTGTAGTTCACTATAACTTTCCTGATCTTTATACAATTCAATTCCCCTATTAATTGAATAACATATATCGTGCACATCAGCATGTTTATGACAAATTCCAAAACCTCCATCTCCGATATCAACTACAGTATCTTTTAGCCCTCCTATACTGCGAACTATCGGGATTAATCCATATCGCAGTGCATACATCTGATTAAGACCACAAGGTTCTACTCTCGATGGCATCAATAAAAAATCTGCTCCGGCATATATTATATGTGATAATTTTTCATCATACCCTATATACGTATTATAGTTACCAGAGAAAAGTTCTTTGAGCTCTTGTAATCGTCTCTCTACTTCTTTATTTCCTGATCCCAAAATAAGAATTGAAATGTCATCAGTATTCACCAGTGTTTGATATATGGCATCTGGAAGTATATCTGCTCCTTTTTCATATACTAATCTTCCTATAAAGGCAAATAAAGGCTTTTCCGGGTTTAGGTTAAACTCTTTACATAACCATTCTTTATTAGGTTTTCTTTCGGAAACTAGATTGTCATCTGTATAATTTTCGATAATCATAGGATCTGTTTCAGGATTCCAGGTATCATGATCAATCCCATTAAGAATACCGGTACACTTTTTATTTTCGTGAGATAACAAACCTTCTAATCCATTTGCTTTTTCCTGAAGTTCAACCATATAACTTGGAGAAACTGTAGTAACACTCCAAGCACATTTTATCGCTGCTGCTAGCGGGTTAATAGATTCATACCAATCTAATAATCCTACATTATTAAAATTAAATGGTGGTATATATCGTAATCTATCATAAGAAAACTCCCCTTGATATTGAGCATTATGGATGGTTAAAATAGTAGGGATTTCACATATACTTTGATATTTTTCTACTTGCGAAACAAAAAATGGAATTAAGCCTGTATGATGATCGTGGCAATGTATAATATCTGGTTTTGTTTCTGAGCTCACTATCCAGTCCATTACTGCAAGCTGAAAAGATATAAATCTTTCTGTATCATCAGGATATTCATATATACCAGGTCTAAAAAGTAATTTATTGATATCGACAAAAAAAACCTGAAACCCAAATACATTTGACTTCTCTTTTTTTATCGAAAAATCAAATGTATTTGTTCCCAGATTTAAAGATCCGGAATATATAGTTTCGCACTCTAATTGATTAATTTTTTCGGTATCATAAAACGGAATTATAACATAGGTTTCACATCCTAAACCATTTAGGTATTTAGGTAGAGAACCAACTACATCTCCTAAACCTCCAACTTTTGCTAAGGGATAACATTCGAAACTTGTGTGAAGTATTCTCATTAATTTTATATAGAAATTTAGTGGTTAATATTAAAAAACTGTTAATAATTTCTAACAGCACTTAAAACTAAAAAAAACCTTAAAACAATTCCCGATATAAATTCTAAAAAAACAAAACATTAATGATAATTTAATAATTTTTTAGTGTTATTACTTTGTTTTTCGCAATTAAGAAAAGTTAATAAAATCCTACACTGTTATTTTAACTGTTTTTAAAAGATATTAAGACGTTTTTCACATTAAAAAGAAACGTTTTATACAAATTACAACAATTCATATTATTTTAAAATCTTACTATTCATAATATTACCTCTGGAATCTATAAATGAGATAGGTTTACGACTCATTTCAGGAAACTTTTTTGCTTTTAGCGCTGCTTTGGTATTCAATATTAAGTCGGGTACCACACGTAGATTTGCTCTCAAATGCTCTTTTAATTCCTTTTGTTGTAAGCTACTTAATTCATCAGAAACATGAATCAATAACCTATCTGTTCCTAGTTCTCCAATCACAACTTCTATCACATAGATATCAAGATCCTCAAAACTTGTTAACACTTCGATCACACTTTGTGGATATAGCGTTGTTCCTTTATATTTGATCATATGTTTTTTTCGCCCCAATACTGGACTTAAACGCATCGTTGTTCTGCCACAACTACAGGTTTCTGTATGTGATTGCAACATATCTCCCGTGGTATAGCGTAACAAGGGCATGGCTTCTATACCTAATGTAGTAATGGTTAATTCTCCTATTTGTCCTTCATTAACAGTATTCCCATCCTCATCAAGTATCTCTGCAATAATAAGTTCGGGTCTATGATGCCCTCCTTGATGTGCTTTGCATTCGGTAAATGCTGTACTCATTTCTGTAGATGCATAGGTTGAGTATAAGTTAATATCCCATTTTTCTTTAATCTTTTTTCCCAATGTGTTTAGATTGAATTCCTGATCTCTTAAGGGTTCGCCAATGCAAATAGCAGCTTTGATAGAAGAATTTTTGTAGTCAATTCCATGAGTTTCGGCATATGAAATCAATTTTAGTAAAAAGGAGGGTACTACTACTAAATATGTAGACTGAAAACGTTTTATAGAATCCCACTGCAATTCGGGTATTCCCGATCCAGCTCTCACTATGGCTGCGCCTAATTTTCTTGCCCCCAGAAAATAAGCCAAGCCAGCCATAAAACGTCTGTCCAGTGTAGTGGTCAGTTGCACAACATCATTTTTTGTAACTCCTGCTGTTTCAAAGGAAACAGATTCATTGTACGCTAAACGCTCTAAATCCTTTTCTGTAAGTGCAAAAGTAACAGGCTTTCCCAAAGTTCCTGAAGTGGTGACATAGTCTACAATCTCTGATTTAGGAACACATAGAAAATCATCATTATATTCTTGTAAATCGTCTTTGGTGGTAATAGGTAACTGAGATAGATCATGAACCGTTTTGATATTTTTAATATCAATAGCATGATCTGAAAATAACCGTTTATAATAGTTAGAATTTTCAGTTATATATATCAGTAAATCACGAAGTTTTTTATTTTGAAGACTTGATATTTCTTCTTTTGTAATGAATTCTATAGTATTAATCATATATTCATATGTAGTCCAATGATAGCAATAGTTTTTTCTATAAGTTATCTTTCTCTAAATTAAATCTAAATCACTTCTCTATAAACCTGTTGATAATCTATTAGTTATAGGTGCTTATTCCCCTAGATGCATACAAATATACACATTTAGACAAAATCTTATCTAGAGAAATGATATTCGGATTAAAATATTAATACTTTATTTAGATAATGCATAAGAGCAGATTTTTTGAAAATTATCTTCAAAAAATCTGCTCTTAAAATTTTGTATACATTAATTAGAATTGTTCTTAAAAATCTAATCCTCTTGTGATTTTAATAAGTCAAAATACTTTTCAAGAAACCGTATCTCTATATGATATCCAGAGCTCAGAACAAGTTACTTTATTTGTAAAATACTAAATGTCTCCTGTGTCAAATCTCCATTTAATACTTTACCCAAATATGCATTAAGAACATACACTTCTCCATTGCTTGCTAATGCTGCTGTTGTAGGGAATTTCTCGGCATCAATAGCAAATGATGAATCTAATGTAGCTGAAACCCATCCGTCATCAGAAGATAGTAATTGTGTCCCAGGATTTTGACCCAAAGAGTTTTCTACTAGAATAATATCTCCATCAGCTGTTAATTCTAATCCGTCACCACCAATAAATATAGGAGCATCAATCTTCTCATAAGCAGAAGGATCAGCAATCGGAATTCTGAATAAAGCTCCATCATCTGTTTTGCACACTACTAAGTTTCCATCTATATAAACTATTCCATTAAGACCAAACCCCATTGGCGCTGGTGTAAAGTCGATACCTCCATCAACGAATATAGACGTTTCAAAAGAATTCCCATCTACTTTATAGATCACAGGTGCAAAAGAGTCTGTAACGTATATATTACCATCGGGATCTATGGCAATATCATTTGCAAAAACTGCCGTATCCGAAGGCAATACTTCTGTTAAATCAATTGCTCTGATACGTTCTCCTGTTTCTAAATTATATATTCCCAAATATGCTACAGTACCATTAGCTGTACTATTTGTAGAAAAGCCCAAATCTCCAGAAGCCACCAATAAATGATTACGAATTTCATCCGTAAAAACACCTGTAACGCTCGCTAAATTTTCATCTGTTATAAAAGTAGTATACGCACCAGTTTCTGTTTCTATATATCCTACTTCACTTTTGGTAATTGACCCTACTACGAACTGATTATTTATAGTATTAAAATCTATTCCTTCTGGATATAATCCTATTTCCGAAATAGTAATAACTTCTGGAATTGTAGGAGTTGGAGTTACTGAATCATCATCATCTTTACAACTTTGTAAAATTCCTAATAATAGGAAGAATACCAAAATGTGTCTGGTTATAAGAGTTTTCATAAGTTTTTGTGTAATGTTTGATTAGTATGAGTCGGAATATTCAATAAAACTTACAAAAACATGATTGAGGATATCTAACTAAAAAGCACTTCTAATTAAATTTTATTTTTACATTTTCTGATATATTTTTTTAACTTTTCTATATCAGGTATTGTAGTTACTTCTCGTTTTTTTGCTTGTTTAAAAAAAACTAGTGCTTTTCTAAAATCTTTCTGCGTATAATAATATTTCCCGAGTATAAAATAGGTTGCCCAGTAGTTGGGATTCAGGTTTTGAAATTGGAGTAACTCTTGTTCTGAAACTTTTTGCTTTTTTTCTGTGTAGCTTTGTATTTTTCTGTTTAAAATTCTGAAATTCTCATAATTATCATATGTTTTTGTATGTATGAAGGGATCTTCAGAGATATTTAATATTTCTGAAGCGAGTATGACTTCCTGGTTGTGGGTTGACATCTTATTAAAAACTTCTTTTAAATCATAAGCGACAAACGCCCCCATTTGATATGGATTTGTTGATACCCAAACCAGTCGTTCTTCTGGTTTAAAAACAATTCCGTGATGTGCTAACATCTGATTTAGTGCTTTTTCATTACCATAACCAATTAATTTATCGTCAATACCATCTCTATTTCTTAGGATGGCAACAGCCTTCTCGGGTGTCAATTTATCATGCGCAGAAAGCAATTCTGTCATTCGCTGATATCTATATAATGAATGACTTTCCACTATGGCTTTTTGATTGCGCTTATCCTTTGAATATGAATCACTCTGGAAATGATTTGCGCAAACCAGCTGACTAGTGTTTGCTATCTCGTAGACTCCAAAATTATCAGGTGACACTTCAATTAATACTGCTTTTTTATCTATGGCACTACCAATCATAATAGATTCTGAAACAAATACTTCTCGCTTTTTGGCTATGGCAACAGCCTCTTCTATAGTCGATGCATACTGCAAGATTTCACGGGTAAGGATTGAAATTGGTGTTTTGGCAATTAGTGGGATTTTGGATTTTCCTGCGTTGATAGTAACTGTTAATCCTTCTATATTCATACCTGACAATGCTCCCATCATACCGGCCCACCCATAAGTCATAAACTTATGGCCTTTTGATGGATTCATAAAGGTGATAAGCTTTTCTTTGGAGAATTCATCCCCTGCATAAAAGTCAAAATTTCGTCCAATCAATAACTGTCCATCTGCTGTTTTTTCTCCCCAAGTGGCAAATGAAGTACATCCTACGAGCATCAAATCCTGCAAGGCATGACCTATATCATGAGCACCGTGGGCGTATAGCATGCGCACATATGGTTCTGCAAAATCATTATAGTCATTGGATGCATACCTGGAAACACCATAAATTTCTTTTTTATATTCTTCGGGGACATTAAGATGTAATTTGCGATTGTACCAAGCTATAATTTTACTTAAAAATTTGAGATATCGCTCTGAAGATATTAATTCAGTAATCTTACCTATAAAAGCATCTTCCTGAATTTTTATTAATTCTCTAGCTAAACTACCCGCCGCAATACCTCTTTCCAAAGGCGCTCCCTCAATATAGAGTTCCCATAATCCTTGTTTATTCTTGCGCAGCATATTATCATTCAGGGTGTAATATGTATCTGTATGTTTTATTCTAGTCGTATCAATATTTTTTATCCCGGAAATATTAGGCCGTGCGGCTAATGATTTCTTAACTCCGCAAGAAGAAATTAACAGCAACAGTGATAAAAGAAATATATGTCTCAAAATATTTCTCATTAGGATTCTAATTGTTCTTTTTTATCAAGGTGGCTTTTTATTTTCTGTAACAGGTATTCTTTTCCGATCAATTCCCCACAGGTTACTACTGCACTGATTGTCACGCCTAATACGCCGTGCATATTAAGTCCTTGACCAGTGAACAGCAGATTCGGAATTTTAGTTCTAGGGGATAAAAATGATTTCATTGGATTTTCTGCATCCTTGACAAAGCCATACATTGATCCTTCGTGACAACCTATATAATCTCTATAAGACAAAGGTGTGGATGTATGAACAGATTTAATACAAGAGCGTATCTCAGGAAATTTTTTCTCTATTTCTTTAATATATGATTCAATTTTTCGTTCTTTAAAAGCTTCATACCCCTCTCCTCTATCATTTTTAATCGCTACTGTATTGAAGGTATCAGCCCAAGGTTGAGTTTCTTCGAATCTCATATAGGCAATCGAAGTAAGATTTTCGGCATATCCAGGGTTTTTAAGGTCTTCATTAAAAGAAATTAAATAAGCTTCTGGCCAGTTTTTTTCTTCATAGTGCTGCGTTGTCCATACTTTTTCTATGGTATTGGTATGATAGTAATTTTTGTTTACGTAAGGAAATGTACCCGGTTTAAAAACAATGTAAAGGCTAAAAGAAGAGATTATACTTTCTGTATCTTGTATTCTTTTATAGTATATATTCCTAAATCGTTCTTTACCAATAATATTTAGTGTTAGTTTTGGATCTATATTAGAAATAAAATTGTCTGCAAAAAATGTGTCACCTTTTGTTGTAGACACCGAAACAAGTGTATTTTCATTAAAATTAAAAGTATTGACCTGCTGATATTTAAAAATTTCCCCTCCTAATTGTCTATATTTCCTTACTAATAGTTTAGCGATCTGGCTTCCTCCCTGTATACATCTCCATGCACTTTCTATATATGAATTAATAGATAATGCATGTACATAAAAAGGGGTTTTATCCGGATCTCCTGCATATAACAAGTTAGAACCAGCAAGTACTGCTCTTAGTTTAGGATCTTTTACTACACTATCAATAAAATCCTTTGCTTTGAGTGTTAATAAATCTTCACCATAATAGTGATCACCAGGTTCTAGATTATATAGCGGAAATTTATAACAGGTTTCTTTTACTTTATCTGTATATTGTTTAATTCCTTTTGTTTCTTCTGGAAAATACCTTGATAATTGCTTAATAAAATTATCATATCCCTGTGCGTGCGGGTATTCTATCTCATCATCATCAAAAGTAATCACATCATAAGAATTGACATCCATTCTTTTGATCCTGAGATCATCCATAATACCCAAATACTTAAAATACTGATATAAGTTTTGCCCTTTGTCTAATCCACCAATATAATGAATACCAGTATCAAAAATACTCTTGTCTCTTACAAAAGTTTGAAGGTTTCCACCAAATTGGTTGTTCTTTTCCAGTACACATACTTTTTTCCCTTCTTTGGCAAGAATATTTGCAGAAACCAAGCCTCCTAACCCACTACCTATGATTATAACATCAAATTTATCTTGCATTTATGATATTCTATTCAAAATTGTTAATCCAAACTCTTGATCGGCTACTCTAAACATAGCTGTTATATTTGCAGAAAATCCATTTTCCTCAGAGAAAACTATGATACATTTTATATCCTCGGTTATCAATGTTTCTAAAAGTTGCGGTTGTATTGGTGTAGTTGTATCTAACAAAAGTACATTAAATTTTTCCGAAGTCAAATCCTCAATGGAGACAAAATCAATTTTATTACGGATCGAACTATAACAATTACTAGCAAGTAACACTTCCTCTTTTCCTTGTAAAATACCCTTCAATTTGGCGTAAGGTTTTTTAAAACTCAGATAGATCAAAAATTGTCCGTAGGTATCGCCATAGTACAGTACCCTACTTTTTTTGTGTATATGGGTAGCTGCCTTGTAGTATTTATTTTTATGTATGGTAAAATCTTTTTTGATTTCGGTAAAACAACTTTTATATCGATAGTTATTTAATAAAGCCTTTTTGTAATAATCAACATTTTCTACTTCTTCCTGAATCAAACTGTACTGCTCTTTAAAATACGAGCTTATTTTTTTAGTTCTTTGAACATATTCAGTTCCATAAATATCATTAACAGCTATAATTCTGGGAAGTATCTTTACATGGATTGTACCATCGTGAATAATAAAATCTCCTTTTGGAGAAACATGAGCATTTCCGTGAATTATTACAGGTAGTATATCCAGGTTTAATTCCTGAGCTAAATAGAAAGCTCCTTTATGAAACCTACTCATCTTTGCCGTATTGGTTCTTGAACCTTCAGGAAAGGCTATTAATGAATATCCTTGAGCTACTTTTTCTTTTAAATGCATTACACCACCTTCGATACCAGAAGAAACGGGATAGAAACCAGCCAATTTTGCCGCTTTGCCAAATACAGGGTTGTTATAGACCCAATCTTTAACCAGATATATTAATTTAGGATGTAACATTCCTATGGACAGGATATCTAAAAAAGAAGCATGATTAGCAACAATGATACATTGTTTTTTAAAGTCTTCATTTTCAGTATTAACAATCCGCTTTTTTACATACGGATTAGAATATAGAACAGATCCCATTAAACCAGATATAACAGTATGAAAAATCTTCATTTTCTTTTCTTTACGAGCTGGAAACCAAGGAATAATTAAGCTACTCAAAACAGAAATGATAAACCCTCCTATACTAAAATATCCAAAACTAAAAATAGACCATAATGTCTGTCGTATTCTTAATGGCGAAAAGCCTTTTTCTGATCTAGCACTGATAAGCGTTCTAAATAACATTGGCTGAATCGTAAATGAGACCAATACAGCTGATAAAATCCCAATTAGAGAGACTATAGAAATAGAACGTAAAGCCGGATGTTTTGCAAAAACTAAAACCCCTACGCCTAATATTGTAGTAATTACGGAGAGTATAATAGAGGTTTTATAAGTAGGTAATTCCTTTATTTTATAGGTATGTTCTTTTATAAGTCCATTGGTAATAAATATACTGTAATCTACCCCTAGACCAAAAATGAATGTAGAGATGATCACATTAAAAATATTAAAATCAATCGCCAGTATTTTCATAACTCCCAGCGTAATCACCCATGTAATTGCGATTGGTAAGGCTGTTAATAACGTGAGCATTGCATCACGATAGAAGATTAATAACAATACTACTACAGCAATTAAGGAATATCCTATCAATGAATTAAAATCATTCTTCAGGTTGCCTAATAATGTTTCATTAAGTTGTTTTCTATCAATAATAACGGTATTAGCCGTATTACTTACTGATGCACTAATTATGTCGGCTCCTTCATGGAGTGTCTTTATGGCAGAAACAACAGTTGCAAAATTGTCTTTGTCTGTAATAAATTCATCGAGATATAATTCTTTAATCTCTTTATATACAGCAAAATCAATGGGAATAACCTGAGTATCTAATGTAGTATAAAATCTTGAAAAAGTTTCTGGTTTAAAACCTATAATACTTCCTTCTCTTTTTAAAAATGTCTGAATAGAATCCTTACGATTAGTTGTCCAGAAATCATTCCATAATTTTATTTTTTCTTGCTGTACTTCTTGAGATAAAACGACGCCTCCTATAGAGCTATAGTTAATGATTTGTTGATTTTTTTTCTTCTGTTCCAGAATTTCATACAGTTTATTATTAGCATTTAGAGCTTCATTAACAGATGCACCGTACGAAACTAAATAAATAGTTTTTGCTTTGTTATTATTTATTCTATCCAAGTCATTTTCTGCTTCTATCAGCGCTATAGGTTGATAATTCATGGTATTTAAATCTGTGCTAAATCCAACTTTATGAAACAGAAATAATGCAATTATAAATACAATGGTAATACCTGAGATCAGGAGTTTACTTTTGTGAAAATCGATTTGAGAAGCTCTATCTATATATGTTTTTCTTTTTATGACATTTTTTTCAGAGAAATGATACACCTGAGGTATAAATATTAACGCAAATATGGATGCTCCAACGACGCTGATTGCTGCAAAAATACCAAGATCATTTAATGCCTCGGATTTTACAAAAACCAGGCATAAAAAAGCTATAGCAGTCGTTAGGCTGCTCATCAATATAGGCATTGCAACATCTTTATATAATTCTGTAACATTATTGTTATTTCTAAAATGCGTGAGAATGTGCAAAGAATAATCAAGAGTAATCCCAAGTAAAACAGATCCAATTCCGAGAGAGATTGCAGAAATCTCACCTTTTAGAAGATACAAAAATGCAATGGCAACAATCCCTCCGAATATAGTGGGAGTAAAAATGATCAAAGGAATTGTTAGTTTTCTATAAAAGAAAATTAAAATGAGTAACAATATACTCATCGCAATGCTCACTGTAAGTTGTATGTCTTTTTTAATTTGTTTGGCATTCGCTACAGCATATAATGTTGCTCCAAACAAACTAGCTTCAGCTTGTCCTTTATACTTTGTATTTAGAGAAGCTGTAATTCTTTTTAGCTTTTCTACAAAAACGGTATTTTTTGCAGTTTCATTTGTAGCCAACGTTGGGGTCAAAAATAATAATAGATTTTTTCTGTCTTTTGTAATCAGAAAACTATTGTACAGGTCATAGTTGTCTCCTAGCTGAAGTTGTGCCAGTTTTTGTAAACCTATAGGTGTAAGACTCAATGGATCATTTACTATATATTTTTTAGTGACTAAACCGGCTGGAGATATAAGGGTTTTATAGTTATTCTCTAAAATTTTTCTAATCGAATCTGTATTGATTTTCTGAGCTATTTTTTCATAATCATCAGTTGTCATAAAAAACGGAAGATGATCGTATACAAAATCATATAACTGCATTATATTATCATCTGCAACTTTCCCCTGTATTTTTTGCACAAATTCAGAAAGATGTGTCTCTACAGAATCAATATAAGTTTCTGCATACGCTGTAAGAGTATCAGGATCCTCTCCTTGATTACTAATATTAATAACAATTTTATCAGAGAAAGAAACTGTTTTTAATACCTTTTGTGTAATTTCTGAAGACTCACTATTAGGAATCAATCTGGTAATATCTTCTTCAAAACCAATACGGCTCGCAAGAAAAGCAAACAAGCCTATAATTGCTATGATTAACAACCATGAAAACTGCTTATTTTGTCGTATATACTGATATATTAAAAGAAAGAAATTATGCATCTACGGCATTATTTTTAGATTGTCGAGTACTAAAATACAAATACGCAATGACTCCTGATATCAAAGCTACTACTATTGCCAGTGTTATACTGCCAATAATATATTGCCCAAAACTTTTAAAAACATCGGCACTAGATTTTATATTCTCGATATTAAGAGATACATCTATTTCTTTTCCCATAAGAATTGCTCCTATTTGATAACTGATATAAATAATAAAAGGAATTAATGGAGGAATGCTGATATTAGAAAACAAGAATGCAATCGTTCTGTTTAATTTAAGAATTGTTGCCAATGATAAGACCAAAATAGTCTGAAAACCCCATAATGGAGCAATTCCTATGAAAAGCCCCAACATAATTGCCAGCGTTTTTTTTAATGGAGATTCATTAATTTTTAATACATTTTCTTTCCAATATTTTTTTAACCCTTTTTTTTTTACTCTTGCAATCAATCGTTTAGGAAGGTAGAATAAAAGTGTCAATGTAACTAACCAGGTATTTAAAATACTGATTCTTGTAAAATCCTGAAATGGTCTAAAATGAGAAACTCGCTCTGTTTCATCATACAATACCTGAATCGGTATATTACGAACTTCTATTCCCTGCCATGCCAGTTTTACAATAACTTCAATTTCTAATTCAAACTTGGTAGTGAATAATCTTAATTTATTGACTTCTTTTACGGGATACATTCTAAAACCAGATTGTGTATCCTCAAGTTTAATTCCTGTTTCTATATAATACCAAAAATTCGAAAATTTATTTCCAAAACTGCTTTTCCCAGGAACCGAAGGATCATCCATATTCCTGGATCCAATGAGTAAAAGAGGTTGGTCTGTATCTTGTTGTTTTAATTCATTAAGAAATACAGGGAGGTCTTCAGGGAAATGCTGTCCATCACTATCAATAGTAATCATATAATCATATCCTAATTGATTCGCACGCTTAAACCCTTCTCTTAGTGCCACTCCTTTTCCTTTATTTTTTGGAAAAGTAATTACCTCTAATCGATTTTGATATTTTGATAAGATTGTTTCTGTAGCATCGGTAGCACCATCATTAACAATAATAATTCTATCTGTATAGTCCAGAACTCCTGTAATAACGGCATCTAGTGTTTTCTGATTATTGAATGTAGGTATAAAAACACAACAGTTACGTGTTTCAAAAAGATTATTGTGTAATATGTGTTTAGTCACAGTTTTTTTTTTCCAAAGCAAAAATAAGACAATCTTGCTATCTTATTAAATTTTAACTTTTATTGTATGATATTACCTTATAGATTGAGAAGTTTAAACTATTTCATTTTCTGATTTGATCGGTGGCTTAGAAGAAAGTTTGAAAACCTTTCGTTTTCAATAAACTAAAAATCGTTATTACATATAAGAAAATATGATTTTAATTTTCTTATATGTAATAACGGCTATTATTCTTTTTATGGGAGGTGTGAGTACGCTCCCTTTTTTATGAAATGTTTAGAGCTTTTTTAAAAACCTTACTTCTTGAAAACAAATATTTTAAGAACCGTGAGGTTACTTCAAATTAATGTAAATATCTAGATATACTCATTATTTGAAGTGTACTCAGAACCTCAAACTATTGATTTTCAATTTGTATTCTTTTTAAACATACTCTTAGAATATCATTTACTTAACGACTAGTTTTTTAACTATTTGTTTATTTCCATTCTTGACTTGAATCATATATATTCCAGAACTATATGCAGACATATCTTTGGTTACTGATAATTCTGTAGTAGTAAAGTTCTCTACCACGCCTCCTATAAGATTATAAATCATAATATTGGATTCTCCTTCGATATCTTTTAATTGGATTGTTAATTTTCCCTCGGTAGGATTAGGATATATCTCTAATACGTTTTCAGAAAATTCAGTTACCTCTAATACAGAAGTTGATTGCAAATCTATTTCCCAAATACCTCTACCATAGGTAGCAACTCTCAGTTTTTCTGTACCATAATGGATTTCGATATCATTTACGACTACTGCTGGTAGACCTTCACCAAAGAGCTCCCAGTCCGTTGCCAGATCATTTTTATGAAATACTCCTATATCAGTACCTAAAAATAAATCCCCATCTCCTCCTGTCAAATACACTATTTTATTTGCCGGAAGATTGGGTAAGGTACCAGAAATGTTAGTCCAGTTACTTCCTGAATCGGTAGATTTGAAAACCTTATTCCCTGCATTATATCTGGCATAGCATATGTATACTTCCTCTGGTACTGTTGAGTTTACCGCGATACTCCTTATTAATCCCTGAACGGGTAAAGATAAATTGTTCCAATTTACACCTCCGTCTGTTGTCATATAAACTTTGCTACCGTCACCCACATAGATCACCTGATTATTTGATGGTGCAATTGTAATAACATTCGGAGTCCCTCCAGGAAAATTAAGATTTGTCCAGCTATCACCAGAGTTTGTGGATTTGTAAATATTATTAAAACCTCCATAAATAGTAGTTGGATCAATAGGATCTATTTCTAATGGCCATACAAAGCCTGCTCCATTTGGAGTAGTTAGTTGTGTTGTTGGTGTTGCCCAACCATCGGTTGTTCTTTCGAGTTTGCCAAATTGGCTACAACTCCAGGCAATATCAGAATTGCTATAGTTCCATAAAGCTTCTACTCCATCACTAACAAAATTTCTATTTACCCATGTTGTTCCATCGTAGTGAGTAACATCATTGTCCTGGGCTCCTGCCAATATAAAATCAGCATTTTGTGGAGTACCTGCCAGTTTATAGTATTGTGTAATAGCTAATCCAGAAGATAAATCTGTCCAGGCATCATTACTGGTAATATCTCCTTTGAATAATCCACCATCATTTGCAGAAAAAACTTCTGTAGTACTTCCGGGTAAAAACTCAAGATCGTGGTGATCAGAATGAACATAAAAAAATGGATCTCCGGACTGCCAGTATCCATTCATATATTTTTCCCAGCTATCACCACCATCAATACTCCTCCATCCATCAACTCCTCCTAAAAGAATCAGGTCTTTATTATCAGGAGCAATAATAACTGTTTGATTATAACCTCTCTGGGTTTCGAATGTCGGAGGTTTAGTAATTACTGACCAGGACATACCTCCATCTATAGATTTAAATACAGAATTAGCATTTATGCCTATAATAAATTCTGGATCACTTGTTGTTGTTGCAATATCAAGACGCCCAAATCCTGCTGCCGATAATCCGACAGAAGAAGAAGTCCAATTTTCTCCATTATCAGTAGAAATATAAAATTCGGTATCTATTGATGTTGCGAACAATACTGATGATGATCCTTCTTTATACACAATATCATTAAATACTGTCGTACCATTTTTTAATTCCCAATTAGCTCCGCCATCTATAGATTTAAAGATTCCTGCAACAGATGTTGCAAATATGGTGTTGGGATTAGTAGGATCAATCAATAGGTGTGAGATTAATTGAAAGTCTTTCTGCTCGTAGTTCAATCCTGTAATTTGCCAGCTTTCTCCATGATCTGTTGACTTTAAAACTCCAATCGAAGGATTGAAGCGCCCATCAAAATCTCCAGAAGCCAGGTATATAATATCTGGATTTGTAGGGTGAAAAACAATGTCTGAAACCGTTAGATTAGGTATTTGATCTCCTTTTGGTATCCAGGTTGCACCAGCATCATCAGAGCGCCAGATTCCACCACCTGCTGCACCAACCCAGATTTCATTCGGATTGGTAGGATTAAATGTAACAACATTTAGCCTTCCCATTCCTGCATACGATGTTATTTCTGAATCTGGAATCACCTTAGGCCCAATTAATGACCAATCCGAAGCGTTATTATTCTTTATATCGCTTTTTTGCTGATATGTATTCCATTCGTTGAACGCTATCATTGGGTTTGGAAAACTTCCATCATCATTGATCCTTGTTTTCCAGTAATATGCCCAACGTTCAAATTGTTTCACTTTCTTTATATCAGCTCTTTTAGTACTGGAACGTAGATTTGATAGCTGATTTTTTTGGTTTTCTATAATATCAAAATAGTTCGCTTCTGGCTTAAAAGACTCTTGTTTCCAATCTTGTGCTATTATTGAGAAGATCGATAAAAAGAAAATAATGTTTAAGGTTGTTTTTTTCATAGTAAGGTTTTACATTTGGGATTAATGGTTCTAACCTTATTAAACAAATAACTATATATATACCCTACCTCTTTTCTGAAAATATTTTTGAATGAGACATAAAACCTTTTATAAATTCCTTTAGTTTGGAAGATGATACCTCGTTAATATTTTTCAGCATGAAATTTTTATCTTCTTCTATATCATCACGATATCCTGTAATTCTGGGAGCATTCATTTGTACACTCAATCTAATCATTCGTATTTCAATATTATCAGGATCAGCTTGGACAGCAGTTTCAATTATTTTTTTTCCTTTTTTGAAATAAGAAATTTTATCTCCCATTTTTGAAGAAATGGAAGCCTTCAAAGTCAATGCACAACCATAATAAGCTGCCATTACATTATCTTTGGTATGATTTGTTTTCTGTGTTAACTGATAAAATTGTTCTGTCTTTTCTTTGGATGAATTTGCATATCTATATGCATCTCTTACTTCATCGACATCTATACCATGTATTATCGTAAAGAATAAACCAAAGACTACTATTAAAAAATTCATATGTCTCTTTTTATGTTTTGATAAAAGTTACTATAACTTTTAGCGCAATGGTATCACCATATTTGAAGGTATTTTTTACTTTAATTTCTTCTTCAGAATCTTCAAAATCATTGGTTATAATTATATCAGGAGTTTTTTCAGGATTAATTACAGCCATAAACTTTACATTAGAAGCTTTCTTCATAAACAAAGAATGTCCTACTCTTTTTTCTGTAAGCTCCTTAATTATTTGTAGCATACAAACTCCTGGGGTTATCGGATTTCCAGGAAAATGCCCTTTAAACACCTCATTTTCTGAATTTAATGTAATAGACGTAGTTTGCACACCATCCCTTACAATATCATGATTAACTTTATATAAATCTGCAATAAGCATATTAATTCTTTAGTAAATTTAATTCTATATTTAATTTAATGGTGTAGTGGTCGATAAATATTTTTTTGGCTATCTGATCTTTTGTGATTTCCTCAAAACGTATGTTGAGTTTTTCCTTTCTTTTTGTAGCATGCACAACGCGGTGTAATATAAATTCCGGCATTTTGTAAAAATAGTAATTACTAAATTCATTAAAAGGACTTTTTAAAACTTCATACGATACATTACTATACTTCTCTATCACTTCTGAATTTTCTCTTATCAGTAATGAAAAATCTTTGAGTAGTGTATTTAGAATAATTTTTCTATTTAATTCGGGGACAATAGTATTAACTGTATGTCTATTGTTTTCTATCTCAATATCAAAAAATGTATTGCCAAATTGAGAGGTAAAAACAATTCTGTGTTTATTGTCTGCTATCTTTTTTAGTATTAAAATTCCGCTTAAAAACTTCCCGTAAACGTTTATATCTGCTTTATAAACGTAATCTATCTTTTTATTAGAAAAATATGGATTATGGATAGTGGCATTGGACACATCATTCCTAGTATAGTTTTTTACTGTTGCAAGCTTACAGCTTGAAAAAAGGATTAAAAATACACTAATGAGCAAATACCGCATCAGAAATAGGTTGGTTTACTGATTTATTTTTAAAATTGATTAAGGTATAATCTCCGGAGGATTCGACAAGTTTAACCTGAGAAACTAAAAAAACCTCTATATCAAAGGTTAATATAATTTGATTAAACATTTTTTGTAAAGTAGGATCGTTTGGCGAAAGCTTTGCAATATATCCAAGTGTATTTTTATAAAAATTCATTGAGAACTGATTTTCATCCAACATATCACCGCTCACACTTTTGGCTATCAAATCATTTAGTTTTTTAAAAACTTTATTAGAAGCCAAATTTACATCACTTTTCTTTCCTGAATCGTTAATATATAGTTTTTTATCTTTAAAAATTACACTATAATCATATGGTTTGGTATAACTCCATTTTATAATATTAGGGGCTTTAAAATATAAGTCTCCACTACTCTCTATATCATTTGATAAGAAATCAATATGCTTTAATTGCGTAAAAGAGTTTACAATTGTCTTTGATTTTTGGGCGGTAGCACTCACATTGCTTTTTAATTCCTCAATCTCTGATTGAGATAATTTTGTTTCCTGTGCATAACAAATAAAAACAAAAGAAAAAAAGAAAACACACAAATGTCTAAGCATACGCTTGTATTGAAAATAATTCATCTATAGTAGCTGTTGTATAATTATTCTTTTGCAAAAATAGCAACAATTGTTCCAATACTGCGATTGTAATGAATTTTGTATCGTGAAGAAGGATAATATCGCCTGGTTTTAGATTTTTAGTAACTCTATTAAGAATTACTTTTTCTGAAGGAATTGTAGTATCAAAAGATCTCTTGTTCCAACCTATTACGTGATGTCCTGTCTTTTTAACTGCTCGTGCTATATTTGGGTTTGTTATCCCATACGGAGGTCTAAAGAGCAAGGGGATCTTTCCTGAAACTTCTCTAATAACAGTATCTGTCGTTATAATTTCTTCTGTAAACCTTTTGGTAGTATACATATCAATAAATTTATCATGACTATATGTATGATTGGCTATGATATGACCTTTTGCAATAATTTCTCTAGTAATATCAGGATATAACTTTACTTGTTTTCCGATACAGAAGAAAGTTCCCTTTACATTATATTTATTTAGTACATCTAAAATTTTTAATGTATTCTGACTAGGACCATCATCAAAAGTAATCGCAATTTGTCGTCTTTTTGTATCAGGATTATAACTTAGGCTTTTAAGAAAATATCCAGATCTTATATTAGCAACTCCATATGCAGTTATTAGTATCCATATTAATACAATAGCAGCTAAGCTCCACCAAGGTAGCTTGTTAAAAAGAATGGTAACCATTACTATAATAATGATTACTAAGGATATACTATTAACTACTTTTCTGACTAGCATCTTTGCAATAAGGCGATACTATGATTTTTAGCACGATATTGATTATATAAAAGTATGTTTTTATGATTTTGCGCGCTAATATTATTTACTTTTAATACTGAAGGCACCTTGTTAGTCTCAAAAATTTTACTAGCTATCCAAAACCCAACTGCAGAAGCCGTATGATATTCACCTATCACGTGTTTATAACATAATTGCTCTTTCTCAGAAAATATCGAATTTTGTAAATTTTTGTAGTAGTGATCAAAATCGATATCTCCATTATTTCCTAAAACAATTGCATCAATATCATTAATTGACAAACCTTGTCTATCTATAAATTTTTCTATGTCCTTTTTAATTTCATCTGGAGTAGCAGCATTTTTGGTCTCAATATCAACAATTTTTGCTAAACTATTTTCTTTTCTTTCAGAACCCAACACTACAAAAGTAGCGCCTTCACTACATACTGTTCCTTTACTGTTAGAATCCAGCAAATCAAGCACGTTTATATTTTTATTTTTTATATGTCCGTCTAATGTATGTAGCAGTGTAGAGTTTTTGGCAATTTCATCAATCCCTCCTACCAAAATATTTTTTTCAGGTGATTCTGATAGCATCAAATGTGCATCAATTATAGAAGTCTCAAAGGATACAGCACCTTGTACATACGTTACATTATAAGCTTTACATCCTAATCCTAATGCTATTTGCCCACCTACTGTATTATGCGTTGATTGAATAAAGAGTGTTGGTGTCAAAAACTGTTCATCATTATGGAGTATTTTTTCCAAGAACTTTTCTGAGTCCTGTTTGCACCCCATTCCGGTTCCGGTAATGATGGCGTCTGGCATTTCTATACAAGAAGAAGCCAGCGCTATTTTAGAAGTAGTAACTCCCATTTTTACAGACTTAGACATTCGTCTCATTGCAGAAGGTTTGATATATGCCTTGTAATCAGGATCTGTAGCCCTAAAAATTACTTCATCAAAAGCGATAACATCTTCAAGAAAATTATTGGGATCGGTAGTTGGTTGTGCTGTGATAGTAGCAATACCGTTTATATAACAACCACTCATTATCTGGTAAAAATTAAAGTAGAACAATTACCGCCAAATCCAAAAGAATTCGAAAGAATGGTTTTCATCTCTTTAGAAATCAACTCGGTTTGTGGGATCAGCGAAAATTCTTTCATCCGGGTTTGAAAATTCAAATTTGGAAAGATCAAGTGTTCACGAAGTGATAATATAGAATATACAGCTTCTACAGAACCTGCTGCTGCAAGTGTATGACCGGTAAAAGCCTTCGTAGAGCTAAAAGTGGGTATCGTATCTTCACCAAAAATTCTGGTCATTGCCACACCTTCAGACAAGTCATTATTAGGTGTCGCCGTGCCGTGAGCATTTATATAATCTATATCTTCTGAAGAAATATTTGCTACTTCAAGAGCTTTTTTCATAGCTAAATATGCTCCTTCCCCATCAGAAGATGATGCTGTTTGATGATAGGCATCATTTGCATTTGCCCATCCAGATACCCTGCCTAATACTTCTTTATTTTCTTTGGTGACAATTTCATCACTTTCCAGCACCAAATATGCAGCCGCTTCTCCCAGATTTAATCCTTTTCTGTTCTCATCAAAAGGAGTACACTCCTCGTCTGATAATATCATTAATGTACCAAATCCATTTATAGTAAATTTGGATAATGCATCAGTACCTCCAACAACAATCCTATCAATCTTACCTGCCTTAATCATACGCGCCCCTAGCATAATGGCATTAGCAGCAGAAGAACAAGCGGTACTTATCGTAGATACATATCCACGAATTCCTAAATAATTCGAAATAGATTCTGTGGTAAAACCGGCATGTTGTGCTTCAATATATCGCCTGTTTTCTTTTATTTCATGATATTTTAAATAATGACGCTCAGTCATATCCATTCCGCCAACACTTGTTCCCGAAACAAAACCTGTACGATACTTATCGATACTATCAATTTTGGCATTATCTAATGCTTCTTTTGCAGCAATTGCACCAATCATAGCAGTTCTGGAAAAGCTATTGATCGCAGGTAAACCAAGTGTATTCTCTAAATCTTTATTAGTTTTCTTGATTTCTCCTACCATTATAGCATCTTTATGCTTCGTTTCTAAAAATTCAATTCTCGAAATTCCATGAACTGTTGATCTTAAAGCATGAAAGTTATCCTCTACGGTATCTCCTATAGAAGATATTATTCCCATACCGGTTATGGCAATGCCTTTACTCATATTATTTGGTACGATGTTTTGATATATAATCTGCCATTACACCAACTGATTCAAAAATAGCTTTACCCTCTTTGGGATCTTTTAATTTAATTCCATAATCTTTTTCTAACAATACTATGAGTTCAAGAGCATCAATAGAATCTAATCCCAATCCATCTCCAAAAAGTGGATCATCATCCCCTATTTCCCCTATTTCAATATCTTCAAGACTTAATTGTTCTATTATTTTTTCTTTTAGCTCCTCTCTTAATTCTGCCATAATTATTGATTATATAATTTACTTAATTCTTCTTTTGTTAGTCTCCTGATCCCCTTTGTCGAAAGTAACGCCAAAAATACGTCATATTTATTACTATCCAAATCTACCCAACCACAAATAACACTACTTGCTTTTCCCGTATTCATTAAAATTTCTGAATAATTGCTTATAAAATGTGGTTGAAAGGTTTCTGTAACAAAAAATGCATTCTCACTTTTCATGTTGTTTCTAATACTAATCTCTCCCATTATAATATTAGGAAGTGTATATACAAATATGGCGGGTGATGGGAAAAACTGTTCTCTATCTTCTATTGTATGTTGATGTTTTCTATCTGTATCTAAACTAGACGCCCTATTCGAAAAAACCAAAGCTGTATCCTCATCTACATTTTCTTCATTCTGTAATACTACTTCTGAAGCTAAAAAACCTAGTTTACACAATTCATCCATTTTATGGAATTTTGAATAATTTAGTTCCATAAACTTATATATATTTTTAGAGAAATCCTTCAGTGATTCTGATGTTATATCTTTATATATAAGCTTTCCATTTTTAAAAACACAACCATTTCTTATGGTACAAAAATTTGATATATAGTATTCTTTTCCTGACACTTTATTATCCTGTTTTTTCTATAATCAGCGCTACATTACAACCACCAAAACCTGATGCAGTTTTTAAAACTCGATGTATTGTCTGATTACTATTTGTTGTAATAACATTAATTGGTTGAGAAACTCCTAACTCTTCAAAACCTAGCGAAGCAAATAATTCATTATTAAGCAGACAATGTCTTGCAATAATACTCTCTATTAATGCAGAGGCTCCTAAAGTATGTCCATAATATCCTTTTAGACTATTAATAGGCGTATTTTTAAGCCCGGATCTATTAAAAGCGATTGCTTCCATTTCATCATTAAAAGGAGTCGCCGTGCCGTGCGCTGTGATAAAATCAATATGATTACTACTCAGTGCTGCTTCTTTTAATGCCTTATTAATACTTTTATACAAACCTTCTCCTGTGCGAGATGGCCCAGAAATATGATTTGCATCATTAGCAGTGGCATCTCCTGTAATCTCGATGACACTTCTTTTACTGTTTTTTATATCAGAACTTAACCAGGCTGCTGCTGCTGCTTCTCCCAGACTAATTCCCGTTCTATTTTTACAAAAAGGTTTGCAAGGTTTTGGACTTACTGCCTGAAAAGAAAAAAAACCTGATAATGTAAACTCAGAAAGCAAGTCTCCTCCAATGACAATAATATCATCAAAAAGCGCTGATTGAATCATTCTCTTGCCTATTGCTAGCGCCAGACCTCCAGATATACAGGCATTAGAAAGTATGGTTGGTGTTTTTTCTAATTTGAAATAGTCTTGGATTGTTACCGCAATACTTCCTAAATATGCTTTATTGTTATTTTTTTCTCGTAACTTATCTATGTTACCTTTTGTAGTAGAAATAATGATTCCACTTTTATGGATATTTAAAGATGGATTTTGTTTTAATAGCTTTGACACTGATAACAACATCATCTTTTCAAGTTTTGTATAATCGGAATCGTTTGAGAAGCTACCCCAAGCATCTGATAGCGAATCATTATCCAGCAAAGCTCCATAAAATACTGATGGCCATATAGAATCATCTAATACTTCCTTAATACCTGTACTATTATTACGAAGGTTTTGCAGATTTTCTTCTGTAGAAAAACCCAATGGAGAAATAATAGTATCATCAGCTAGATAAACTTTTCTCATAATAACCCCACACTACGTTTCCAGTCCAAAAAAAAATCAGGAATACTAAGAGACATATTTCCTTCCATATCCAAAAATACTTGTGTTGTTTCACCAACACACACAAGTTCTTTATTTTGGTTATATACATTGTACCTAAAAATCATTTTGGCTGCCGGACTGTCTACATAAATTGTTTCTACTGTTGCTACATCACCATATTTAAGTGGTAATTTATGATCACAATTAGAATTCACTATAGGTGTTACATAATTGTTTTCTTTTACATGGAGATATGAAATTCCGTGATTTCTACCAAAAGCCTCTCTCCCTTCTTCAAAATACGTTATATAAATTCCGTGCCAAACAATGCTCAATGGATCACAGTCATTAAACCTGACTCTTACCTCATGTACATGTTTAATATCTGTGATGATTTCTTTAAATCGCTTTTTTCTTTTCATAATATAATATAGCGATTACGATAGTACTAATAAAAAAACCAATAAGCAAACCTATTTCCGGAAGAATATCCCCTAAATTACCTTTTCTTAAAAAACAATCATAAAAAGCTTCTAAACCCCAATTCATGGGAGACACTTTTGCAAGTACTTGCATTGTATCCGGCATTACAAATACAGGTACCCATACGCCACCAATTGCTGCCAGCATCACTATCAAAACAGCACCAAAAGGTGCAGCTTGCTCATGGGTATTAAATACGGTGCCTAGTAAAATTCCTAATCCAATAGCGCCCATCCCTGAAGAAATGGCTACCAGATATAATAACCCAAGGTTAGTACCAAGATTTAAGGTAGGTAATCCAAGCTTCGGGAATAAAAAAATGCCTAAAAGTAAAATAATCGTGAATTGTAATACACTGACGAATAAAAATAAAATAGCTTTTCCTCCTATTATAAACAGATAATTGATAGGCATGGTCTGTAAGCGAACAAATGTACCTTGCCCTTTTTCGTGTACGAGATTTAGTGACAGTGGTAAAATCATAAAGAAAATGGCAAATAATGTCCAGGCAGGTATGTTATGTTGTACAGAATTAGGAAGAACTGATTCTCCGGATAATGAAGGGTTAATTTGTTTATATTGTACAAAATGCGCTCTATTAAACGATTTGAGACTCTCTGATTCTCCTAATTCTTTCTCAAATGCTTCATAAATAGATTTTGTTTCAATATTAGCTACTAATTTGTCCACGGCAAATATTACGGAACTTCTAAAGGTCTCCTGGGTGACTGGATCAAAATAGATTTTTACTGTTTTACTGATTGCCTTTTCTGCTATAGCTTCTATTTTTAGAGAATCTTCTTTGCCTTCGAATTCCTCTAATATTTTGATTATATTTTTATCAATTTGTTTTGAAAGTTCCTGACTCAAACCCTCCGGTATTACTACCGCCAATTGATACGCTCCAGAAGCTACTAACGAGCTAGCTTTTTCTTCAGTAATTTTTATATTATCAATTTCAGAAACTGGTGTAAGAAATTCTATTGCATCAAAATTCTTCTGAATCTCTGCAGATAGCTTTCCCTGATCATTGTCTACTAATAGTATATTGATAGAATTGCTGGAAACAGATTTAAAAGTAGCATCTTGTATCAATGTAATTGTAATTACTAAGATAACAGGCATCAAAAAAAGGATCACCAGACCTCCGGGATCTCTTAATAGTAATAAAGATTCTTTTTTTACAGATGCTATAAATTTATACATAATCTCTTAATTCTCTACCCGTTAGTTCTATAAAAACATCTTCTAGATTACGTGCGTTTGGAACCTTTGAAATTAAATTATCGGGAGTATCTTTTGCTATAATTTTGCCTGAATCAATAATAGCAACTCTTGTGCATAAATCCTGAGCTTCCTTAAGGTGGTGAGATGTATAAATAATTGTTGTTCCTGATGCATTAAGCTCTATGAGTTTATTGAGAATAGCCTGTTTTGATTGAACATCAACCCCAACTGTCGGTTCATCCAAAAACAGTATTTCCGGATTATGAAGTATTCCTGCTATTAGGTTGACACGTCTTTTCATCCCACCAGAAAATGTCTTAATCTTTTTATCAGCAAATGGCAATAGTCCTAATTGATCCAGATGAGATACTACCAAAGATTTTAATTGGGATGTATTGATCCCAAACATACTGCCAAAATAAAACAAATTTTCTTTTGCTGTCAATTTAGGATATAATGCATATTCCTGTGGAACCACTCCTATCAACTTTTGAATCTCTATAGAATCTGTTTTAAAATTTTTAGTATCTATTAATATTTCGCCATGACTAGATTTAATTAATCCACAGAGAATAGATATCAGCGTAGTCTTACCTGCTCCGTTAGGACCCAATAATCCATAGATAGCTCCTTTATCAATACTCAGATCGATTGTATCAAGAGCATAAAAAGCTGCTCCCTTATATCGCTTAGATAGTTTATTTATTTGTATAATAGAAGCGCTCATAAGCGAATTATTACTTAATTGCTTTTTTTAGTTTTAAAAAGACTGCTCTTTCTGCCATTGCAATAGCATCTAGCTTATCGGCAATTTTATTATATGCATCAGTTTCTCTACTTCTGTTTTTATATAGTCTCGAAGCATCAATAGCAAAATCTCTCCATTGATCTCCTATAGCTGTCATTTCTACGGATAATTCTGCAAGTTTAGGGTTTTTTAATATTTCTGAAGCTTCTTGTAAAAAGGCTGCAAATATAAAGCGGAAACCTCCACCTCCGGTACCAATTTCTTCTTGCATACGGACTAACTGCCCCAGATAATGATTTGTTTTTTTGACCCCAATCTTATCAGGCCATTTACGAATCTTTTTTGCAACAAATTTGATTCCTCTATATCCAACAATAGGAACTGGTGCCAACATATGACGATATGCTTGCTTAATTCCTTTTATGATTGCTTTTTCTAAATCGACAGTATCTGGTAACTGACTTGGATAGTATATATGCCCATTTGGAGCAAAAGGTCCTTTTGCAAAACGTACTTTCTCTAACTCTTTGGCAGTTAATGTTGTTACTTCGGGCATTACAGGATCACTAATTAGATATTTATTACCTTCTTTGCCATATACAACCAGATTATGGGCATTAAAGTGAAAACGGTATTCATCAGGAAAATAAGTAAGATTATATACACCTACTTGTAATCCTACCGGATTTTTTTTCCCTAATTCTATATCCAAACTTTCCTGTGCCTTCTCTTTAGATTTAAATTTATGTCTTTTAATTTTAAAACCTAATCTTTTACTGACTCTGGAGAAAATAAACCCAGGAACTGGTCTAAAGCTAAACATTGGTGCAAAATTTATTTTCACGAATGGAATATAAATAAAAAACACGCCAGAGGCAATCCCAAAAACCATGGGCTCACTGATTTTAAACCCGTTGTAATTCAGTAAATTAGAAACTACTCCATTTTCGCAATGAGCAGACTGATTGTGTTCAAAGTTAATCTTCAAATTTTAGATTTTTAAGTTCGGATACACTTATTTCGAATGCTTCAGCGTATTTATGTAAAGTTTTCTCACTTAATTTTTTAAAGACCTTTGATTTCAGGTGTCTTTTTACTTTCCACTGCCAAAAGCCTACATATCCAGAAAGTACAGTAACATCCATTCTATGACGTTCCATGTAATAGGCAATCGGGCTCAGTTCATCTTGCTTAATTTTTTGGATCGTCTCTTGTAACTGTTCATCAATTAGTTGCAATGATTCGTTTAAGGCAATTGTTTTTGCATCCCAACCAGAACTTAAAGCTTTTCCATACTTTCCTTCTTTATCAACTGCATATACGACCTCTCTCATATTTGTACGAGAAAAACAACTTTCATCCTGTGGTACTTCCTCTTTTTTCATACTAATTGTTTTAAAATTATTAAGCTTTCAAGAATTACCTGTAATTTTTTTATCTGTCTACAATAATCGTTTTCATCTCAGAAGAAGCGATCAGCTTTCCTTCTTCATCCCTTACCTCAATTTTCACCAAAGAAACCAGCATTATCTCAGCAATAATTTCTACGGTGGTTAAGAGTTCTGTTCCTACTTTTGGCAGAGAATGTATTGTTGCATGTTTTATAGATCCAATAAACCCTGTTTTAGGCTTTTCGTCTTTTCCCCTATTTATATACCCGCGATAGCCACGATGTAATGCTATACTTTGGGCCATATTTTCTACCAATCCTCCTTCAGTAAAATAGTTGTCAGAAGATGTTAAAATATTCTCAGAAGTTATTGTTAAACCAGAAATAACTTTATCTGTATCAAAATATAATAACTTATCGATCATTACAAATGGATCTTTCTGAGGGATTAATTTTTTTATAAAATCAATATCGCTTATGGTATCTTCTAGTCGATTGCTCATTAACAAACTGTAAGTAATATATGAAAATATGAAAATCTACCACTTTCCGGAACTAATGCTAATATCTTTTCTCCTTTTTTTAGTCTTCCTGAATTTTTAAGCTCATCAATCATCAAATAGATAGAAGCAGATCCAATATTACCTACGTTTTCTAAATTAGTAAACCACTTTTCTTTAGGAATAGCAACTTCCTGTTTTACCATTTCATCATTCAATTTATCTTCAAAATAAAAAGAAGATATATGTGGTAAAAAATAAGCTACATCATCGAGCTCTAATTTATGTTTAATAACCGCATCTTTTAGACTCACAATAGCTTTTTCTACAACGTGCTTATCTAATAGTTTCACATCCTGCTTTAGTGAAAAAATAGATTCATCCAACCATTCTTTTGGTGTATAATCCGTCCAGGGTTTTAACGAGCCATCTTCAAGCTTTTCACCACCAGCATACATACAGGCTTCTAACTCATGCGCATATGAATACGCTTGCATCCAGTCAATTCTTAGTGATATTTCTCCTCTTGGTTGATCTTCTAAGAGAAATGCTCCGGCACCGTCTGATAACATCCAGCGTAAAAAATCTTTCTGAAACCCTATCACAGGGATTTCTTCTAGTTTTTTTAGACTATGAACTTCTTCTTCATATTTTTGTGATTGCATCCAAGTAGAGGGTCTTTCAGAACCTGTACATATTGCATTATTAGTACTCCCGGATTTTATTGATAAAAAACCATATTTAAGTGCACTCATTCCAGAACAACAAACTCCGGATGCAGAATGAAGTTCTATACTTTGGGTATTCAATAACCCATGAACCATCGATGCGTGAGATGGTAATAAATTATCAGGAGAGGATGTTCCACAAGAAAGTAATTCTATATTTTCCTCTGTAAACTCTGTATCACACAAATTTTTGATAGCTTCTCTGGTAAGTTGCGCATTATTATGTGTTATATTTCCACGATCATCAATAGCATAATATCTTTCTTTAATTCCATTATTTCTCAAAACAACCCTCCTTGCCCTAGAGGGTTGATGATCAACCATTCCCAATCTCTTTTCCATTTCATCATTAGAAACTGGCTTATTTGGCAAGAAATGCCCTGTTTTTGTAATGTAAACGTTCTTCATAAACAATAGTTACCTACCTTAACTTTATTGATTGATAATAGCTGATATTCTTTTTAATACGTGTATAAAATGGTATATATGTCAACAAAAATATAATAAAAACTATTGGCACAAAAACCCAAATTGCAAATAGTAAATAATACCTGAAAAAATTAAGCCATTTTTGTCTATTTACGGGTGATTTTAAGCCTACCTTGTATATGTGAGCTGCCCATTTACTAAAGATATGATTTCCAGATTTATCAGACCTGATTAAAAAAGGTTTTATCATAACTCCTCCTCTACTGACAAGCTCTTTTTGCAATTGTTCAAAACTTTTCTGAAAAAGATGTTTTTTTATAACGTCTCCAAATGTGCCTGCATTTTTGATATCCTCTTCAGACACTCCTGGTTTAGGAAAAATCCCCAAATACCTTGTCTTTTTCCCTTTCATCATCCAATGTACAATAGTGATAACACTAATATGATTCCAATGCTTATCAACAAAAGCTAAATTACCAACTAATTTTGCTTTATTATCTATTAATAACCTTTTTATTTTCTCCTGAGTCAAAATCCACATATTTCTCGAAGCATTGATTGTAATTACAGGTGTATCTTTTAATAGCTGTTTAGCATCATTACTTTTTAAGAACGAATTAATCGGAATTGAAGGAGATAAATACCAAACGGTATATCCTAGAATAATAAGATCATATTCATTATTTTTTATTTGTTCAGGAATTGGTCTATTAGGTTGTGGAATCTGTAGATAAGATTCTGGAAAAACCTGTAAAAAATCTTTTTTATTCCATGGAAAAGGATACTCAGTTTCTGGTTTTATGTCTTGTACTATTACATTACAATTTTCATCTTCTTGAAATGGTTTTATCAGGTTTATCAAAATGTCTTTTAACTGACCGCTTTGGCTGTAATACAGCACAAGTATATTTTTCATGAATTAGGTTTTAAGTCATCCCAATAGTCATAATAATTAAACCATTGTAAGGGATATTTTCTAACCATAATTTCCATATTTCTAACATATTCACCTAGAATATGGCTTGGTTTAATAGAAGAGTGTTGAAATTGTGGTTCTCGAGCATATAGATGATATTTTTTTCCAGATCCTTTCATGATATACATAAACAGCATTGGTTTTTTTTTCCTGGCAGCAAGTTTATACGGCCCTGAAGGGAATTTTACAGCTTTATCAAAAAGTTCATGTTCTATAAACTGAATACCTTCTACATATCTATCTGCTGCAAAAATAATGACTTCTCCATTAGTTAAAACATCATTCATTTGAAATATGTGAGACATATCCTCTTTGATGACAATAAATTTTAAAGTAGTTTCAGAAGATACAGCACCGACATATTGCTTAATTTGTTCACTTTCCTGATCAGTCACCATCAAATTAACACCAGTCCCAACCATATCAAATTCATCAAAAAAGTAGCGGGCAATATTAAAACTCCCTATATGAGCACTAAAAATAATCCCGCCATTTTTTTGATCTATAATTTTTTGTAATTTCTCTTTGCCATCATAGGTGAAAATAAACTTATCCTTTAAACCAAAAGATATAGCCGTTCTGTCTATCAGTGTTTGACCGAAAACAAAATAATTTTTATAGACATTTATTATTGTACGAAAAAAAGGTTGTTTAAGTCTTTTTCTATAAAAATAATAACTAGTTTTTGTTGTTGAGAAAGAAAACACAAGGTAATATGCAGACACAAATATTAAAACAAAATATGCTGCATTAATTCCTAAATTTCTAATAAAAAAAATGAAAATTTTATATCCTAAAGGCGTTCCTTTAGCTTTTCCTCTCCATTGGGTCATTATGCCGCTTGAGTGTTATTAACCTTATGCTCTATTAACTTATAGAAATCTCTAAAAGTTTCTATGCCAACAAAATCATCTCCTATCAATTTTACTCCAAAAGTAGCCTCGATAGCTACCACAAGATCTACATAGTCTAAGCTATCTAAATCCAATGTTTCTTTTAAATTAGCATCTGCAGATATATCTTCTGCTTCTACTTCGAATTCCTCAATTAAAAATTCATCGACTTTTCCAATAATCACACTTGTTTCCATCATCCTTAAGTAATTTTTTTTGTTTACTAAATCTTTTTTATGACGATTGCAGAATTTGTGCCCCCAAATCCAAATGAATTCGACAAAAATACATCAATTTTTTTATCTACGGTTTCTTTTACTAAATTTAACTTGACCGAATCTTCATCTGGGTTTTCCAGGTTAATATTAGGTGCTATAAAAGAATTATTTAACATAATTAGAGAATATACTATTTCGCTGGCTCCTGCCATCCAACATTCATGTCCTGTCATGGATTTTGTAGAACTCACAAATGGTTTTGATTTACCAAAAACCTGATCAATAGCTTTTGCCTCATTGGCATCTCCAATAGGCGTAGAAGTCGCGTGAGCATTTACATAGTCAATATCTTCAGTATTGATATTTGCCTGCTCTACTGCTCGTCTCATTGCTTTTGCAGGGCCTTCTTGATTAGGAGTAGAAATGTGATCTCCATTTGATGAAAACCCATACCCAACTACTTCTCCCAAGATGGTTGCTCCTCTTTTTATGGCACTTTCATAGCTCTCCATAAACAAAGCTGCTCCACCACCGCTAGGAACCAAACCATCCCTTTTCCTGTCAAATGGTCTTGAAGCTCCTATAGGATCTTGTTCATTCACAGAAAAAACTCCTAAGCCATCAAAACTTCCAAAAGCGTAATCATTGATTTCCTGAGCGCCTCCGCATAATATATAATCTTGTAAGCCTTGTTTAATCAATAAATATCCCATACCTACAGAGTGAGATCCACTTGCACAGGCAGCACTTATCGTAAAATTAATTCCTTTCAATTTAAATACTGTTGACAAATTCATAGTTACTGTGGAGTTCATAGATTTAAAAACTCCTCCTGATCCGACTAAAGTAGTGTCCTTTTTAACTCTTATTTTATCTATTGCTTCCATTACTGACTGTGCAGTACTATCATTACCAAATAAAATGCCTATTTCTTCCTGATCCAAAAAATCCTGATCTATACCTGCCTGATCAAAAGCTTGTTTTGTTGCTATGTAGGCATATTCTGATTCTGAGCCAAAACTAACACGCTGTCTCCTGCTAAGCTCACTTTTTAAATTAGGCTTGGGTACAGTCCCTGTAAGTGCGGATCTATAACCAAATTCTTTACGAGATGGTTCATAAATTATTCCTGATTTACCTTTATATAATGACTCTTTAACTTCCTGTATATTAGTTCCAATACAGGAGTATATTCCCATCCCTGTGATCACTACTCTACGCATATACTACTACGAATAAATTCCTCCATTAATATTAATCACTTCTCCTGTAATATATGATGCTTTTTTTGAAGCTAAAAAGGATACTAAATCAGCAACTTCTTCTGCCTCGCCAAAACGATTTACAGGAATCAAACGTTTTAGTTCTTTTTCATTCATCTCTGCTGTCATATCTGTATTTATAAATCCAGGTGCTACTGCATTTACAGTGATTTTTCGTTTTGCTACTTCTTGTGCTAATGCCTTGGTCGCTGCCACCATCGCTCCTTTGGCGGCAGAGTAATTTACTTGTCCCGGAGTTCCTTTTACTCCTGAAACTGAAACCACATTAATAATACGACCATATCGATTGGTCAACATTTTCTGAATTAAGTAATTGGTTACATTATAAAAACCGTGTAGGCTTATATTCAAAACATTATGCCAATCTTCTGGTTTCATCCACATAAACAATCCATCTCTGGTGATCCCTGCATTATTAACGACAACTTCAATAATAGCATCAGGATTATCAGAAATCCATGTATCTAATGTTTTATGAGTAGACTCGATATTTGCTACATCAAATTTTAATAATGTGCAACTACCTCCAAGATCTTCAATTATCTTTTTTGTTTCATTGGCAGCAACATCATTAGATTGATAATTTATCAAAACAGGATATTCTAATTCTTTAGCTAATTTTATAGCTATTGCTCTTCCTATTCCTCTGGATCCACCAGTAACAAGGGCGTATTTCATGTATCAATTTAGTTTTTAAAAAACAATTACGGTTTAAGAGCTTGTTTAAAAACCTTACTTCCTGAAAACAAATATTTTAATAACCGTGAGCTTACTTCAAATAATTAAAATATCTCGATATTCTCATGATTTGAAGTATCCTCAGAACCTCAAACTATTGATTTTCAAATTGTATTCTTTTTAAACATACTCTAATTAAAAGCAACAACTATTCCAAATTAAGTTTTATTTAACAATATTAAAAGATTACGAACAATTTTAACAATCGTCTAATGTTGTTCATTTTCGAAAAAAATGATTATTTAATCTTTACAAAAAGCTCCAGATTTTCGAACCATTTATCCCCAAGTAGTTCTCCATTAGCTTTTATAAATCCCCATTTTTTGTTATTTTTAACACGTGCTAAGCCATTTATAAATCCTTTCTCAGCAACTTTACCAGATAAAAAACCAAAACCACCTGCCGTAATACCATATTTGGTTTCTATCACTATTTCTCCTTTTGTATTCACAAATCCCCATTCTTCATTTTTTACAGGTGCTAATCCATTTTCTGCAAAGAAATCTACATCATCAAACTGATACGCTATAACAACCTTACCATTTGTGTCAATAAATCCCCATTTTTCACCATTATATACGCCTGCATATCCATTTTTAAATGCTTTTGCTTTTACAAACTGAGGCTCAATAACCCAGGTACCTTCTTTATTTATAAAACCTATTTTTTCACCTTTTCTTGCAATTGTATATTTTCCTCCTACCTTAAAATCCCATATTTTTAGGGCACCATCAACTAAATTAAAAGAATTTGGCGAAGCAATCCCGAAGGTTTCTTCTCCTTTTCGTACTCTTACCACTCCATTAACATAATTACCAATTCCTGTATATTCTGGTTTAACAACAATTGTTCCTTTATTATCAATAATACCCCACATATCATTTTGGGTAGCAAAACGAGCATAACCATTCCGGAAACCCTTAATAACTTTATATTTTGGTACTACAATTACTTCTCCTTTTGTATTTAGTAAACCTACCTTTTTATCTGATTTAATAAATGCCACTCCATCTACAAAAGGGTATTTTTTTTCTTCTTTAGAATATTCTAATTCTTTCCCTTTTTTATCTATATAGATCCATTTCTTATTTTTTATCACCATTGCCACACCACTATCAAAGTTTTTAGCTTTGTCGAACTGAGGTTCTAAAAGCCAACTTCCATCCGGAAGAATAAATCCCCATTTTTTTCCCTCCAAAACAAGAGCTACTCCATCTGAAAAACTATGTGCCTTTTTATACTGTGGTTGAATAACAAAAGTTGCTTCTTTGTTAATATATCCAAACTTGCCGTCTTCTCTTGCCAATGCCAACTCTTGAGAAGAAACAATCTGTAAAGCAACTACAAATGTTAGTGTAATTAAAAGTGCTTTTTTCATAATATTCATAGTTTAAGTTTATTTCTTATTAGTTCAAATGTTTAAAGATAGGTTAACACCTGATCTCATCTAAATAACTATAAATTACAACTTAATTTGAAATATCATTTTGATAAGCATCATTATTTTTCAAAAAATCTTTAACTTTTTGAACAAATGGATAGGTTACATAATCTTTGGTAAAAGGAGGAACAATCTTTTTGATGTCATTTACTAAAGTTTGTGTTCTACTTGATAATTTATCTTCAAAATCAAGAAACTCTAATGCCTGTACAATAGTCATTAGTTCTATAGCAAGTACCTCAAAGGTATTTTCTATTACCATTTTAGTCATATTAGCTGCATTGGTTCCCATACTTACAATATCCTGATTGTCATTATTATTTGGGATACTATGAACATACATAGAGTTTGATAACATTTGATTTTCTGCAGTGGTAGAAACCGCTGTAAACTGTATTCCCTGCATACCAAAATTAAAACCTAATTTACCAAGATTAGCAAAGGGCGGCAAAATATCATTGAGCTTAGAGTTTAATAAGTAGTTTAACTGACGCTCTGCCAACATTGATAACTTAGTAATTACTAATTTAAGCTTATCCATTTCCAGAGAAACATAATCTCCATGAAAATTACCTCCGTGATATACATGCTTTGTCTCTACATCGATAATGGGATTATCATTGGCAGAATTTAATTCTTCAATTAATATTTTACCTACTTGCTTGATTGTGTCACAAACAGGACCTAATACTTGAGGAACACATCGCAAAGAGTAATATTCCTGTACTTTTTCCTTAAAATAAGTATCTCCATTCTGACCAGAATATAAATGCTCATTACGATCTCTGGTAAGTTTACTATCTGACAAATGATTTCTCATTTTTCTGGCAATCTCTTGCTGACCGTGATGAAGTTTACTATTATTTAATTCTTCTGAGAGATGATCATCATACGCTTCTACAATTTCATTTATTGCCGAAGAACAGCATATTGACCAATCTAATAGTTTTTGAGCATTAATAACATTAACAATTCCTATACCTGTCATTGCTGATGTTCCATTCATTAATGCTAAACCTTCTCTGATTTTAATCTGTATCGGTTGTAGGTCTAATTCTTCAAATACATCTGCTGTATTTCTTCTCTCTCCTTTATAGAAAACTTCTCCTTCTCCTATTAATACCAAAGCTAAATGAGCTAATTGAACCAAATCACCACTAGCCCCAACACCACCATGTTCAAAAATAAGTGGAGTAATATCATTATTGATCAAATTTTTTAGTCCATTAATAACAGAAATATGAACTCCGGATTTACCCAATGATAATGTATTAAGACGTGCCAGCATCAATGCTTTTACATATGCAGGTTCAATGGGTTTGCCTACACCTGACGAATGGCTTCTTATGAGGTTAAATTGTAACTCTATGCGATCCTTATCATCTATCTTATACTGTGCCATAGGACCAAAACCAGTATTCACACCATAGATCACTTTATTTTCAGAGAATTCTTCTAAAAACTCATAACTCCTTACTACTCTGTCTGTAATGAACTCATCTATAAACAATTCTTCACTGTTAAAAATAATGTTAATAAAATCTTTAATTTCTAACCTATCCTTTAGTATTAGCATTCGCGAATTCGTAAGTTTTTTCCAATTATTCATAAAAATTAGACTTTAAGTCTCTATTTTTACGATGGCAAATGTAATGTATTTATAGTACCTTTAAAAATATGAAAAAAGAAAATGTAGACGTATTAGTCATTGGAGCTGGTCCTTCTGGGAGTGTTAGTGCTGCATATCTTAACAAACATGGAATTAATGTTAAAGTTGTGGAGAAAACAAAATTCCCGCGTTTTCAGGTAGGAGAAAGTCTTATTCCAAGATGCATGGATAACTTTGATGAAGCCGGATTATTAGAATGCCTGATGCAACAGGGGTATGAAAAAAAACTTGGTGCCAGATTTATACGTAATGGGGTTATAGGATGTTTTGATTTCAGCAAAAAATACAGTGAGGGTTGGAATTGGACCTGGCAGGTCCCCAGAGATCATTTTGATAAAACTTTAATTGATGAAGTAATTAGACAAGGCGTAAGTGTAGATTTTGAAACTGAAGTCACTAGTGTAAAGTTTCAAGGTGCTAATTCATTGACTACGGTAAAGCATAAAGATGGTACTGAAAGTAATATAAAAGCTAAGTTTATTATAGATTCTAGTGGTTTTGGAAGAGTTATCGCGAAACAATTAGGTCTCGAAGCTCCTCCAAAAATTGCCGAGCATGGTTCAATTTTTACACAAGTAAAAGACATAAAAAGACCCGAAGGAATTGAAGGAACATCGATTACATTCGAAATTATTGAAAGAGAAGTATGGTTTTGGTATATACCTTTCTCCAACGGTAATACAAGTATTGGGTTTGTGGGACCAATGGAATGGATCAATAAATATAAAGGTACTAAAACTGAAGTATTACAACAAATGATAAAAACTTCGGTACACTATTATGATCAATTTGAAGATATTCCATATTTATTTGAGCCATATAAAGTAGAGAATATTTCCAAAAATGTTACCAGATTATTTGGAGATGGTTTTGTACTTACTGGAAATAGTGCAGAATTTTTGGATCCTGTTTTCTCTTCTGGAGTTTCTTTTGCCACAGAAACTGGTTTATTAGCGGCTAAATTAACAATAAAACAGCTTGATGAGGAAGACGTTGATTGGCAATCAGAATTTGTAGATTACATGAAACAAGGTGTTGATGTGTTTTCTACTTATGTAAAGGAATGGTATACAGGAAATCTTCAGAAAATTATTTTTCACGATAAGCCTAATGAAGAAATAAAAGAGCAAATATGCGCAGTACTTGCTGGATATGTATGGGATAAGACCAATCCTTTTGTTAAAAAACATCAACGCATATTAAAAAGCATTGCAAAACTTATAGAGATGGAAGAGAATATGTCTGAATAATTATTCATTAGACACATCTTTCCCTTAATTTTCTATAATTGACTTTTGTGCATTCTCTAGCTTTTTTCAGATTGCAAATATCAGGGATAATTGTGAAATCAAACCGTGGCATTCCATACCCTAAAAACACCACGGCTCTTGATTTCTCTTCGTAATTGCATATCCAATTTGATTTGCCTACCCTCTAGGATTTGCTCTTACTTATAAGTTTATGTCTTAAGCCGTTAATTTGTTACCTCTTTTTTTCTTTTTTTTTATATTTTAATAATCAATGAGTTTTAAAAAACTCATAAAAATAATTATACATTATTTTAAAAAATTGATTATCAATGTTTTATTATGTAAAAATAAGGGAAGGTTTCAATTTAAATTATTTATTAGTTTTAAAACATAGAGGAATCATTATTAATGAGTAATACGATTTATAACTAAAAATTTCGCATATTCATCGTTTCTTTTTCCTTTCTACTTCGTTTAAAAAATAAACCGTAGCTATAGCTATGCTTGATTTTTTTGCCTTGCATAAAGAAAAAATA